>CALYTI010000060.1 GCA_945487035.1 uncultured Bacteroidales bacterium | reverse complement strand
TTTTCGTTTTTTACCTACTTGCGAAACTTAAAATTGTAATGGAATGAAATCATTTTTCAGATTCTTGAAACGCAACCCATTTTATACGGTGATCAACATCTTGGGATTGGCCGTTGCTCTTATGTTCGTAATCCTTATCGGAGACTATACCTGGAGGCAGTTCAGTGTGGACCATTCCCAGCCGAACAAGGACAGGATAGTGCTTCTGGGCCGCTCGAGCGACTATATGTCATGGCCGGAGGAGTCCTGGAAAATCGGCAGGATGTATCCCGAAATCGAGAATACCTGTTGCGTGGTGAGCCAGGGAGGCACAATCAGGACAGACGAGGAAAGTTTCAAGGATATGGAAGGGAACCCTGTGCTTCTTGTGGACTCGACCTTCTTCAGTATGTTCTCATACGATTTCGTTGAGGGTGATCCCGGGAACGCTCTGTCTTCCCCGGACAAATGCGTCATTACCGAAAGCCTCGCAGATGTGCTGTTCCCGGACGTGGACCCTATGGGAGAAGCTCTGAGGATAGTAGGCCAAAGGTCGGTGACCATCAGTGGTCGTGATCCTTACGACAGCACCCTGGTATATACTGTCAGCGGAGTGGTCAGGGATTTCGACAAGACCGTATTTCCGAATGACACGAAGATTATAGTTTCAATTGACAGACATCCGCAGATTCTGGGCTTTAATATGACTTCCGATGTGTTTGTGAGCACCGGACACGGTTGTTTCAAGACCTTCTATCTCCTTGCCAAGGGAGCAAGCCTGGACTCGAAGAGAGAAGAGATATGGTCTATGCTCAAGGCTGATGTCCCTATGCTGGAGTTTGATTTTGCGGAAAGCGGCATATTGTCTGCACGTATCACTCCGCTGAGAAAATTGATGTTTGATCCGCAGAACGACGGAAGGGGCCTGGAGAAAGGCAACAAGGTACTTCTGGTAATCCTTCTGAGTGCCGTAATTGCCATACTTCTCTTTGCCGTCACCAACTATATCAACCTGACGGTGGCAAATACCGGAATGAGAGCCAGGGAAATGGCCACGAGAAGGCTCTTGGGCGGTTCTTCCCGGGAGATAATAGGCAAACTCGTGGGAGAATCCACTCTTATGGTGCTGATATCCTTCCTTCTGGGCCTTGGGCTTGCCTTCCTTTTCCAGGACGAGATGGCCTCGATGTTCCGGGGCAGGATAATGCTGGAAAACGACTTCACCCCGGGAACCGTCAGCGTCTGCATAGGCTTTGTCGTGCTGACCGGCCTTCTCGCCGGAATCATACCCGGACTTCAGATTTCCGCCTTCAAACCTATAGACGTGGTCAAGGGCAGCTTCCGTTTCAAGTCGAAAATGGTATTCAGCCGCGTGTTCATAATGATCCAGAATCTCATCACCGTCGTGATGCTCGCCCTGTCGCTGGTGGTCGCACTTCAGATCAACGGACTCGTAAAGGCTCCTCTGGGAATCGATGTCAAGGATGTCGTTTACATCACGCCTGACGAGCCTGGCGACTCCGATGCAATACTCTCGGCTCTTGAGCAACTTCCTTGTGTGCAGAAGATTGGTCTGAGCAGCGGCAGTTGCCTCTCGGTAGGATCCACATCCGTGCGTATGATGAGGGACAATAACGACGCTCAACACCTGATAATGCTGGCGAATCTTGACAAGGCGGCCTTTGAGATTTATGGACTGGAAATCCTGAATGATTACGGAGCTTCCGACGGTGCGGTTTACATCAATGAGAAGATGAAGGAGGACCTCGGCCTGTCGGATTCCGACCGTGAGATTCAGTGGCAGAACGGCTCGATATGGAGCCTTGCCGGGGTAATCAATAATTTTCACAAGGGCAACATACTCTATGGAGTCTCTGATTTTGCAATTTTTTACCGGGAGGCGGGAAAGATACAGAACCCTGACTATGTAGTAAAGACAGACGGCTCCCCGGAGGCATACAAGACGATCAAGTCTGCCGTTGCCGAGGTGATGACCAACAGCATGAATGTGGACGACTGGGTGGTGCAGAATCTCGAAGAAGGTGTGGCATCTCAGTTTGAAGAAGAGAGGAATGTCCTGCGTATAGTGATGATGTTTACCGGAATAGCCCTCCTGATTTCAATCTTCGGATTCATAGGCTTGTCGCTTTTCTTCATACGCCAGCGCAGAAGCGAAATTGCAGTCAGAAGGATAATGGGAGGCAGCGTAAAGGATGTCATCCTGTTTATGCTCGTCAGGTTCTGCGCTCCGCTGCTGATATCATGCGTAGTAGCCGTGCCGGTGGCATATTATATCTCTGACAGGTGGCTCCAGAGTTTCAGCTACCACATTTCGCCGGGAATATGGATTTTCATCTCAAGCTGTGTGGCCTCCCTGATGATTGCCGTGATGTCCGTGCTTTGGCAGACCGTGGGCGCAGTGCGCCGCAACCCGTCAGAAGGCATAAAGACAGAGTAATAATTAAACAGATAACTATACTATCATGATCAAAGTAACAGACCTGTGCAAGGTGTTCCGCACAGAAGAAATCGAGACAAC
>CALYTI010000059.1 GCA_945487035.1 uncultured Bacteroidales bacterium | reverse complement strand
GTTGGTACGTCAATGAAGCGTGACGCGGAACAGGTATTCGGAGGATTCGCCGGATGCAACTTTACAACATCGGGAGGTCTGACAGCAGAATGGCCGCAGTGGAACAACTCCATCAAGTTCATTCACGTCAACTTCAATATCGCGAATCCGAATGAATGGGAGCTATATAAACAGCACTGTAAGGCAAATACCGCCATATTTTTTTATTTCGATGAGGTGACTGGTGTAAAGGAATGGAAGAAGTTCGCCTATATGTTTTCCCGTAACCGTGACTCATCCGGGGCAATGAGGCCGAAGACAATCGTCTCGTTTAACCCGGAGCACAAGCATTGGACCACAAGATTCCTCAAGGATGCTGGGTATTTGGATGACAACTGGTATCTGAAAGAGGATATGAATGGGGTGGTGACGTACTTCTATTCCGGAGAGGGCGATGACGTTACCGATGTAATACACGGGCGCACGCGAGAGGAGGTTGTGGCGAAGGCTCACCTCGAAGTCTCGCCCCAGGAGGCAGCTTTCGGTATGAAGCCTACGGATATGGTAAAGAGCTTCACTATCTATATGGGCTCACCTGTCGATAACAAGATTCTTGCAAACATCACAAAAGGTGAGTCAATCGCAAACCTTGCGGCTGTAGGTAAGACCGAGGGTGCGAAGATGCACAGGGGCTATTTCGGGCCCAATAAAAATGACGAGAGTAAGATTACCCGCCGTATCATTGAGCAGATATTCGAGGCTCCGAGAAGCGGTCTGGATGAGGAGAAGTATGCAACCCTCGATATTTCTGGAGGCGGCGATATTCCGCCTATGCTCATCTGGAGGGGCAACACAATCATTGGAGCCGAGACTATTGATTCCGATGACCCTGTAGTTTTAAGGAATTGGGTCCGCAGTACGCTCGCCAAATGGGGTGCCCCTATTAAGAATTTTGCGTATGACGGCGGAGGAATGGGATTCTTCCTGAAAGAGTTCAAGGATGGAAGGTACGTGGTCAACAATATGCGCCCCGTACAGGAAATTGACTCTTATGGCAATCCGACCGAGGCTCATAAAGAATACTACGACCTGCGTTCCCAGCTGCTCGCGAAATTAGAGGCAATGCTTCTGATGGGAGAAATCTCCTGCGAAATATCACCGGCTGCGTTACTTCATCACACAAGAACAAAGAAGCTCGTTTCCCTTCTTGAGATTCTGGACGAGGAAAGAGCGGTATTTGCCTGGGAGGATAAGGCCGACTTCAACAATAAAATCAAGGCAGTCACCAAGCAGGTTTTTAAGTCCAAGTTCGGATATTCGCCTGACTGGATGGATGCCATTATGCTGAGAATGATATTTAACCTTGACGCACGTCCAAGGAAGGCCGAGGTCGTTGAAATGACCGAGGCTGATTATTACCAGGCATTCAACTGTGATACAATCATCTTTTAATATATTGTGCTATGAAAGTTTCTGACTATCTGCAAAAACAAATGTTCTCTCGAAGGGTGCATAATGCGTCGCGCGGTAAGGCTTCAACCTTCAAGGGAATTGCCGGTAAGTCGCCAATGGTCAAGCCCGGCGCTCTATCCCTTTACTTCAATCAGGAGAAGTTTATGGATGAAATCCACGCCGGAGGGCATATTATCTTTGACTGCGACTATCGCTCAATGAGACCGAAGTATAAATGGGATGAGAAGGAGCAGAAGAATAAGTTCGACGGCTTCGAGGATGTATCCCGCAATGCTGTTTCCTGGCAGGAAGCAATTCGAGGCAATAAAGCTTCTACCTGTGGCGGCAATGCTCCTTGGATTGGAAACGAAGGGGGAGATGAAACAGCGGAGCTCGTGGCAAAAATTAAGTCCCATATAGACACTGCCAATCTGCAGGCTGCTCTGATGTGCCACTTCTATGCCATCTTCGGATGCGCTGACGGTGCGCTGTACTTTTACAGGGACGGTGACGAGATTGCCTGGCAGTGCTTCTCCTACGAGGACGGAGATAACTGTACAATAGCTCCAGACTACGAGAATCCTGAGAAGGAAATGGGTGTCCGTTACTTCGACTACGAAGGGCGCGATGCCGTGGAGTTCTACAGGGATAGCACAATAGACCTCTATGTTAAGTTTGACAAGGATGAGGAGCTCCTGAAAAAATTCCCGAATGCAGTTGCATCCGCGATTCTTCTTAATGAGGAAGGAACCGAGGTGGGCCGTGCCTACGAAAAGACAGAAGACGGTTTCTACCTTGTCAGCCGGAAGTCCCACGGTCTTGACGAATCACCGTTCTGCTATTTCCGCGAGAAGGACATCCCGTCCGGTCCTGTTCAGCACAATATTGAGGATTGGGAGAAACTCCTTTCCGACTGCAACGAGAACGTGAAGTATTACGCATACCAGATTCTTTTCCTGAGCGGTGGCGCAGTTTCCCTTCCGAATGCCAACTTCGGAGGAAAGGTCATCGGCTCCAAGACGGTTGACGGAGACGCAAAGATTCTTGAACCTGCGGATGCCTCCAATACACTTGATATTGCCTTCAAAAAGACCTACAATGCCATCTGTGACGGTTCCAAATCAGTCTTCATTAAGCCGGAAGACCTCAAGGGACAGAATGACTCAGGTGCATACATCGCAAACCTATACTGGCCGGAAATTCAGTGGGCCAAGCTGTTCTACGCAAGATACCACAAGTGTATGGTCAAGATTCTCCGTGTGTTCCGCAAACTTGTCGGACTCATCGAGGGCAAACCTGCAGAGTACAACTCCGTTCGCCTCAGCTATATGCTCACTCCGTTCCTGCCAAAGAACAACCTTGAGGACACTCAGATTCTCCAGTACAGCGTCCAAGCTGGATTTATGTCCAAGGAGACGGCTGCAGAGGAATCGGACTACACCAATCCCCAGGAAATGCAACGCCTGGCAAAGCAGCGTGAAGTCGAGCAGCAGATGGAATTGGCCAAGGTTACGGCCCAGTCTACAGTTACAAGTAACCAAGACGACAAGCAGTAGGGACGTGTCCCGACCTGTTTCTGTTCATTGTTCGCCCCAGCCCGAAAGGTTGGGGTTT
>CALYTI010000058.1 GCA_945487035.1 uncultured Bacteroidales bacterium | reverse complement strand
GAAGAAATATGCTTCTTCTCGAAAGCTTCCCAAGCCGCCAGCGTTTCTTCCTTCGAAGGCTCATCGCCCAAGGCTTCCCCGAATATCTGGGAAAGCCGGGCATCAGAAACATTTTCTGAAACTTTCTCAGAAGCATTCTCAGAAACATTTTCTGATACAGAATCCATTCTATAATCCAGTTCTTGATCTTGATTCTTATTCATGATTTTTCCTCCTAATTCTCTATGTTTGTATGCTTCATTCGCTCGCGCAAGGTGGCGAGTGCCTTGGAAATATGCTTCTTCACGGTGTTGGGACTGATGCCCAGCCTGTCGGCTGCCTGCTGATAGGTGAGATGCTCGAAATAGCAGAGGCGGAGAATCGTGCAGGTGGGTTCCTTCAGCTCCCTCGCTATCTGCTCCGCCTGTTGCAGCAGGCGCTCGTGCTCCTCATACCGGGTACTCATATCATACCGGGTGGCCTCTATCAGCGCCTCTACGTTGGTCTGTTCCACCTGCTGGTGCTTGAGCCAGTTGAGGCAGGCATTTCTCACCGATGCGTAGAGCCAGCTCCTCCTTGTTTCCATCTGCAAGGAGGAGAATTGGTTCCACGCCTTCTCGAAAACATCTCCCACAACGTCCCGGGCCTCGTTGCCGTCTCCCAAAAGGGACACGGCATAACGCACCAATCGAGGATACATTTCCAGGAATAGCTGCTTAAAGTCGTTGTCTTTCGCTCTGTCCTGCGCCACTACCTTTATATTTATTTCTTGTTGCGTTGAATGTGTATCTCACATTCATGAGAATTTTCTGATTATCTGCATATCGGGTTAACGTGCGATGCGACTGCGTGCCGTTTGCCTCGGAATAATAATATCCTGTATGCAAGAGGTCTTGCACAACAAACATCACCTTGAGGGCATCATTCTTCATGAAGTTCTTGGAAACCCGGAACTGCATATTGCCCGTACATTTTCTCCTTCCGATTCCCATCTCTGCCTTCGTGCTGATGTTGCCCGAAAGATTCATGAACCACCGGTGAGGAAGCCTCAGATTGTTGTTCATGCTGAATGTAAACTGAGGCTGGTTTTTGCCAAACTCGGGGATATTGAGATGATCTACATTATCATGACCGTAGAAGACACTCGCCGTGAGGTTAGGATACCAGATTCCAAACGAAGGCGCCACACGGATATTGGCTCCACAATAGTAGGAATGAGGCACCGAAGCCATCGTCTCCAAAAGCACACTCGGATGGTTCACCTCGTCGTAAGGCTTGTACCAGGTCATGTACATATCAAGTACATAGTTGTAGTAAGCCATGAACGACAGCCACTTGTAATTGCCCGACAGGTTGAAACTGTGCTGCTTCTGAGGCTTGAGATGAGGGTCACCTGAATAGTACTCGTACTTGCTGTCGTAGTCGATGCTGCTCTGAAGCATGACGTAGATAGGACTGTACTTGTTCAGACGATAGGAGAAGGCAAGATTCAGATTATCCTTGCTGTAGCCGATGGATGCAAATGGAATCCAATCCCTGTAGCTGGGACTCTGTTCCGCCTGCAGCACATCCTTCTCGTAATAATCGGTCTTCTGGTATTCGTATCGCAAACCGGCTCCATAGTTCATGTGTCCGATGTTCAGATAATACTCCAGGAATCCGGCATAGATAGACTGGCGGATGTGGTTGAAGGCATCGGCAGAAAAGCCGCTCTGGGTGAAGTCGTTGTGGCGGTTGGTAAACATCTCTTCCGTTCCGAAGGAAAGCCTACCCTTCCACAATGGTCCCGACACCACCAGCTTGGCAGCATAGAGATTACTCCTCACCTTGCTCTCTGATTCCGCATCCAGCTGTCCGTCGTTTATCGCCGTCTGGGACCTCTGACTCACCTTGTTATAGAAGTCGCCATTGAAATTGATGTTCCATTTGCCGAAATCGCCATTATAATAGGCGTTCACGCTATGCGACCAATGGGGCTTGCGTTTCGAAAACAGATCTACGCCCATGCTTTCCGTCAGTTTGCCATCCTCCCACACATCGGTTGCTCCCCAGCTGTGGGTGTAGTTGTTACCTATTATATTGGTTGTCTCATAGCGCATACCCAGCGATTGCTTCTCGGAAATCTCATAGTTGAAACCTGCGTTCATAAGAATCTCTCCACCAAGGGTTTTCGTGGTTCTGCGGCTGTTGAATTCCCAGTCGCTGGTGGTATGGAGCTGGGTTTCGGAATGGGCGGTGGTGTGCGAGCGATTCAATCCCACTCCCACTTCGCCGAAGATATCGAGTCCGCCCGTACGATAGTTCAACTGCACATCATCAAAAGTATGAGGCGAATAACGGCCCTGCATATATTCAGAATAAAGGCTTCCGCTCAAGCCCTGTCCGCGCTTGCGAACGGCACGCAGACGGATTACGGCATTGGTCTTGGAACTATACTGCGCTCCGGGAACGGTAACGATTTCTGCCTTCAGAATATCCTTGGCGCTCAATCGCTTGAGTTCGTTCAGATTCTCCAGTTTCCTGCCGTTGAGATAAATCTCGGGCGCTCCACGACCGATGATTTCCCAACTGCCTGCTTCACCCGAAACAAAGGGCAACTGACTGATCATATCTTCGGCAGAGCCCAGTTCGCCCAGGATGGTACCTGATACCAAGGTGGTGAAGGCACCGTCCTTGTACACCACATTGGGGCGGGTACTCTTGATGGTTACCGCCTTCAGCTGCTGGGTGTCGGGATGCAGACCGATGTGCATGGTAGGCTTGCAGGCCAGGGTCTGCGACTTATAGCCCACAAACGAAACCTTCAGCATCACATCCTTATCGGCATAAGGAAGCACGAAGCTTCCATCCTCTGCCGTTACACAACCGGCCACATAAGCCTTGCTGACGGAGGAAATCAACACCACGTTGGCGAAAGGCAGAGGCTTCTGGTGCTCATCCACTACGCGGCCCTTGATCTGTTCCACCCGGGTTGTCTTGCCCGTGTATTGAACGGCAAAATAGGTGTTGTGCTCTACGAAGGAGAAAGGTTTCCCTTGCAGCACCATCTCCAGGGCTTCCTTCTGTCGCTTAGCCTGGATATTGGCAGTAACGCGATATTGGTCGGTAGCCTGATAGGCAAAGAGGATATTCTTCTCGCCCGCCTTTTCAATCTTCTTCAACACGGAAGTAAGCGTTTCGTTATGCACCTGAAAGGTCATACCTCTGCTTTGAGCAAATAGGGAAATGCTCAAGACAAGACTCAGTATAAGGGAAGTCGTTCTTTTCATCATTTTTCTTGTTTTTATGATTCTACTTTGTTCA
>CALYTI010000057.1 GCA_945487035.1 uncultured Bacteroidales bacterium | reverse complement strand
GGAGTCGAGTCAGTGGGCACACCTGTTGTGACAGCAACTGACGTTACCTTCAAGTTCCAGGGCCATCCGTATGCCAATGCTCCGTATAACGGTGCTTTGATTGTACGCATCACCACCGCCGCACCTGCTGGCACTACCGGCACGCTTCCGGTTTATTTCCAGACAGGAAACAATCCCCGTGTAGCTGTCACCAAGGCAGACGGTGCTCCTCTTACGGCAGCTGATGTTCTCACCACCGGATATTACTGGTTCTTCTATGATTACCGTACCGGTGTGCTGCAGGCGTTCAACTCCGTAGTATAACAACGAGAATAAATTATCAACAAACAGCCAAAAAAATGTTTCAAGGTTTAAGCGTGGGCTCGCCCATATATGTCCTGTTCAAGCAGGAGCCAAAAGTCAGCATCGGTGAAGTGAGTTTCATAGGAAACCCATCGCCTGTTTACAATACAACCTCAATAATGCCTCCTAAGTACACTTACGACGTTAAGGCCGTAATCGAGGGAAAGGAGTATGAGTTCAACAAGCTGCCCGGAGAGCAAAGCGTATTCGGGTATCAGAATTACAACACGATAATCAGCGATTCGCGTGATGGCATCATCAAGGAGGTCGAGACTGTCCGTAACCAGAGCGCCAAGATTCTGGAAGACATAGACAGTCACAAGCGTATCGTAGAGAAGTGTTCCACTATTCTGACCGAACTCAATCCTCAACTAAAGAAGGAGGCTGAACAAGCAGAGGAGATTGCCAGGCTCAAGAAAGGTATGTCTGAACTACAGGTGGGTATGTCTGACATAAAGGCGATGCTCACGCGAGCCTTGAATAATGGCTTAAAAAAAGAAGAAAAATAATTATGGCTTGGACAGAAATCAGAGAGCGTCATTCCGAAATGGGAATGGGCAAAGTCAGAGAGCTTCTCGCCGAGACCAAGGAGAACCTTGAAATGCTCTGCGAGATAGTCGAAGAAATGGAAGGCGATGATTACGGCGAGAGAGGTGGTTATGTCAATCGCAGAGGCGATGGCGGCTCCTCAGTCGGTATGCGCCGTGGGTATCGCATCTACCAGGACGATGACGAGTATGGCGAGCGTCGCAGGCGCGACAGCCGTGGTCGTTATATGTAGAACGATGCAGGGCGCGGTGCGCCCTGCTTTTAATTAATAGCAATGGATAGATTAGACTACTTTGATATAAAGCCTGCCGGTATGGAGGCATATCTGAGAAATTACGGCTATCACTTCTCCAAGAAGATGTATGAGTGGGCCGTATCTATGATGAAGGACCGCAATAAGCAGCCCGTCAAGACAATGGAGCGAGACGAGTTCAAGACCCTTCTTGCCAACAATGGTATAAATGTTGAGTTTCAGGGCTATGACGGACCTTACGTTTATGCTATGGCCAAGGCAGACTTTTTTGGAAGTTCGCTTCCGAATGAAATGAGTGTCTTGAAGTTTGTCTCCGATTACCTTGGAGACCCGGACGGATATGAGTCCGTAGCGTTCAACAGGTTCTATGCCGATACGATAGCAAAAGGGATTGCTATAATTTGGGAAGATGTTATTTAGAAGGCTCAATATCGGCAACTGGTCCTGTAGCTTTTATTTCGCAGTAAACTCCTACTGGAATAAGGAGATTGTTCGCGAGCTTGTCAGCTTGGATGCTCCACCTTCTATTATCCGTCAAATTCACCAAAAGATGCTGCGGGATGAGCTGGATTCCGGCTTTACATACTCCAATATGCGATTGCGACGGAGCGTTCTTGTTGTAGGGCGTTCAAGTAGCGGTAAAGAGTTTCTGAATAGCTTCTGTCACGAGTTGCGACACCTGGTGGATGATATATCCCGTATTTGGGGATTGTCTCTATCGGGTGAACCCGTGGCGTATCTCACCGGAGACATCGCGTTGGAACTTTCCGACATCGTATGTAAAATGAGTTGCGACCATTGCCGATATTGACTTTTTTATTATATTTGCGATGCAAAATTCGTATAAGGTGACTGTAACAATAAATGAGGTTTTCAGCAAGATATGGGAGGTTGCCAAGACTCCCATAGGATGGCTGTTATCTCTCCTGCTCTATTTCGAGCCCATAAAGGACGCATATATCCTTATGGTTATTGTTGTGGTGATGGATTTCATTACCGGAATCGGCGCAAGTGTCAAGCACAAAATACCAAGGTCATCGTCACGATTAAAAAACAGCGTTATCAAATGTTTCTGCTATTTCGGTGCGGTATTTATCTTCTGGCAGTTTGAAATAAGGTTGGGCCTGGAACACGTGATAGGGAGTTACAAGTTTATCGCCGGTTTCATCGCAATAGTGGAAATAATATCAATCCTGGAAAATATGGCCGTAATCACCGGCAATCCGATATTTCTCAAGATAGTGAGGCTCATCCGAGGAAAGGTAAGAGAGAAACACGGAGACCTCATCGGGGATATTCTCGAAGAAAAGAACGGAAAAAAGGACGAGGAAAAATAGCCTCGCCCTTTTTCATAATTTATTAAAGATAGATTCCGCAGCCTCTCGTGCCTTCTGGAATATCTTCTCGTAGTCCGGGACCTTGACGGATTCAATCGTCTTGGACATTTCCTCCAAGGTCATTCCCTCAAGGTCCCCTACGGTCAAATCTTTTGGTCGTTTCTCGTAACACATCATAGTTTCTCAAGCAGAGGGATGACATCCGCTGCCATTCCCTTGACTTGTATCTGCTCGTTTTTGATTGCTACGACAAAAGGGATGTTTCGGACAGAATACTGAGCTGCGAGCTCCTCCTTCTCCTCTACATCTGCAATTTCATAATCGAGTCCGAGTCTCTTGCACTCCTCCTCGAACTTTGGTTTGAACACCTTGCACTGACCGCACCAGGTAGCTCCGAAATAGATTGCTTTTTTCATATTATCTTCCAATAAGTTTCCAATACTCGTCAACTTCCTTATGGTGCGCTTCCGTGAGGTCATAGCCGCACCTGGTCCGCTCCGGACATCTACCCCTATACACGCACTGACGCACCATCACAGCAGCCATTTCAGGGTCTATTTCCGCGATTGCGTCCTTGACAATCTGCCAGGCATATCTCGTTTCCTGAGAGGCGCAGGTGCACAATCTCTTACGCGAGATATTTATGAGGGTCTGAGCGTTCACATAGAAGTCCTGGTCATTCACTTCCCCTTGGAACAGATAGTCCCTCTTATTGAAGCCGTCGGACTTCTTGATGTCATCGGCAATCACGGACATAACCTGCTCCACCAGAGCATCAATATCCTCTCTACGGTCAACCCGCTGGGAGTGGACCATCGGGATGACAAACGGATGCCTGAGAAGGTGAACGCCTACCCACTGACGCAAGTTGGTGAAAGAGATTCGATACTCCACCAACTTGATTTGGGCGTGTTCTGCCATCAGAGACATAAGCTTGAATTTCCGGGAAGGCTCCTTATCTATAGGTTCCTTCCCAACGGTGCGACGAGCTGCATTCAATGCTCTCGTCCA
>CALYTI010000056.1 GCA_945487035.1 uncultured Bacteroidales bacterium | reverse complement strand
GACTTGGGAAGATGGATATGCTTTAAGTCCCGGCACTCATTGAATGCTTCATACTCAATGCTCTTGAGCGATTCGGGAAAGATGATACTTTCCAGGCTTTTATGCCCGCGAAGTGCCGCTTCGGCAACCGTCGTTGTACCGTCCCGTACTTCAAGGCACGCATGATCCGGCATATTCCCGCAGAAACCGCACAAGGCATTGCCGACATACACAGGTCCATCCTGCATCAATAGCAATGCCGTTCTCTCAAGTGCGTAAAGGCCAATGAATTCCAGGGATGCCGGCTGGCCGAGATCCACCAGGTTCTTGCAGTTTTCGAAAGCGGAACGCTCAATTCGTCGTACCGAGTCAGGAAGAGGCAGATGCTGGAGGAACTCACAACCTTCGAAAGCGCTCTCACCTATGGTTGTGACGTTGGGACCTAACTTCACCTTCCTCAATCTCCAGCACCCTTTGAACAGATTCTCAGTAATCTCGGTCACCGCATCGGGCAACTCAATCGACCTGAGCGCTTCACAGCCATAGAAAGACTCGGCACCTATTGTAGTCACCGACGAAGGAATTTCTACTTCACGCAATGATTTGCAACCGGAAAATGCGCACTCCGGAATAGTTGAAATCGTGTCCGGTATGCGGACAGCCGTAAGCCCCTTGCAACCGGAAAAATCAAGGCCGTTTACAATAAAGACCCGCCCTCCGTGACTGATTGAAGACGGGATATCCAGCCTGCCGTCCCATTCTTTGGCACTGACCGTGCAGTCATTGATGTTGGTGACATAATTGGTTATGCTATAATGCAGACCACCCTCATCGAACTCCTCGCTTTCAAAAGCGTTATGGGCGATATACTTTGTGCCGCCCGGCAGCGTTATTGATTTCAGGTTCAGACAATCCGCGAAGGCATAGGCTTCGATCCTCTCCAGGTCTTCGGGCATCTGTACCTGTTCCAAAGCCTTGCACTGGCTGAACAAGGATTCGGAAATGACTTTCAGACGGGCGGGCAGCTTTACGGAGTGCAGAGAGGAACAATCATAAAAAGCACGGGTGCCGATTGAAACGATGGAATCCGGCAAATCCAATTCGACCAACTGCTTAAACCCTGAAAACGTATACGCTCCTATCTTTGTCAAGGTCTTTGGCAAATCAAGCTTATCTACAGGGCAAGAGTCAAAAGCACTGGTTTCGATTTCTTGCAGACCATCGGAAAAGTGGATTTGTTTGATGTTTCTGCACCAATCGAACGCGCGGCTACCGATCCTGATCAATGAATGAGGAAGAGTCAACTCCACTATCGGGCTCCATTCTTTGAAGGTCCAGTCTCCAATTTCGGTTACGCCCTCCGCTATCACAAGATGCTTTACCGGTAGCTTGGCTAAGTCACACCCGTCCCAGATGGAACTATCATGATTATCACTCAGATTGCCGGAAACGACACAGACGCCGTCGGCCGAAAGCGAGAACGAGACATCCATCCAGTTCAGTTTTCCTTCCAGCACGGGAGCATCAGCCGGGCGGTTGCGCCGGAACCTGACAGGCTTGTGATCATCGTCCATATGAGAATAACGGAACATCGGGAAGAAATACTCTACATTGTCCACATTCCAGCCGCTGATATCCCCGCGGAATCTGCTGCTGTCGAACATGCCCGTCATGTCTTTCACGTTGCTGACATCCCATTTGCTTATATCGCCGTTGAAATCGCTGCCGTTGAACATGTCCGCCATATCCGTCACATTGCTGACATTCCACTCGCTGATGTCGCCGTTGAATGTCTTGAACTTGTTGAAAAGTTCCCGCATATTCTTGATTGCGGACGTATCGATGCAATTCAGGTCCGCACGAGAGCCCTGGCGCTTGATCTCCTCGCGGATGGCAGCGATGAGCGCCGTCTTTGTCTTCGGCGTATGTTTGTATTCGTATGTCGCCATGTTATCTGTTCATATATTGCTCGTACTTCGAACGGTTCTTTTCCAGGGCGAAAGGAAGGTTCAGTTTCAGTCCTTTGTCACCCCCGAAAGCGGTGTCTGCAATATTCTTGACGCCGATGCAGTCTATTTCCTTGAGGGCAGTACAACCTGCAAAACACCAACTGCCCAACGAGTCGATATGGCCGTCAATATCCACACTTTCCAACTTGGTGCAACCGGAGAATGCATCATCACCTATTGTTTCAACTCCCTCCGGAATAAAGAGAGACGTGATTCCCGTACAGCCCCAGCAGGAGCACGACCCAATTTCTTTTACCTCCTCCGGTATCTGGAGATGGCCTTCATAGGCGGGCGGGCAGAATTTCAGCCTGAGGCCCCACGAGTTCTTGATATACAGAATGCCGTTGATCACTACATACAGCTCATTCTCGCCATCCAGTTCGAAGGCCTTGAGCTTCGACCCGTAGAAAGGAGTCTTGCCGTCCCACGTATGCTGATTTACAAAACGCGCATTAGGAGTAAGCACGAACCGCTCTATGGCTGTATAAGCAAAAGATTCGATGCCGATCTTCTTGATGTTCTTGCCAAGGTGTACCTCACGCAGTGAACGGCAATTGGCAAAAGCTCGTTTCTCTATTGCGACCGTGCTGTCCGGGAAGACAATTTCTTCAATGAAAGGCTGGTCATAGAAAGCTTTTTCCGCGATCTGCTGTACGCCGTCGGGGATTAGATACTCCTTGACATCGCGCCTGCGAGGGAAGGAGAGCAAAACGGTTTTTTGCTTGTTAAAAAGTACGCCATCCTCCGTCGAGAACTCAGTATTACCCTCATCCACAACCACTTCCTGCAGATTCTCGATTTCTGCGATGTCGACCTTTATGACGGTAGACGGTAGTTCAAGCCGTTTCAGGGAAGGGAACTGCTTGAAGGACGACCTGCACTCGCTGACTTCATATATGAAGCCATATTGTTCAACCCTTGCCGGTATTTTCAGCGTTGTGATGTCCGGGAAGGATGTCTCGTCTTCGGCGTCCTTTGGAAGATCCACAACGACAAGCAGGGCCGCCCCCTTCCTGTCGAAATCCTTGTGCGGGGCATATCGGACCCCGTCCAGGGTAAATGCGTTTTGTCCCCAGGGGAAGAATTCTTTAGGAAGAGAATCGAGATCAAAGTATTTCCCCTTTGCAAAGGTGATGGAAGAGATGTTGGTACAGCCGCGAAAGGCGTCACTGGATACGCCTTCAATGGAATCAGGGAACACGATACTTTTCAGCGCCGTGCAATTTTCAAAGGCTTTACCCCAGATAGCCCGAATACCGGCTCCCCAGATAATGCTTTCAAGATTGATACAGTTTGCAAATGTTCCATTAGGTATACGCGTCACTTTGTCCGACAGGACGACAGACTTGAGCATCTCGCAACCGGAAAAGGCTCCGTCCGCAATGGAGTCTACGAATTCGGGGAAGACAAAGCGTTCCCCTGAATGGGCTGGCGGGTAATACTTCAATTCCGTATAGCCATCCGTATCTGCGTTGCGGAACCGCCCCCGTGCGTATAGGACCCCATCCAAGGAGCGGTACTTCGGGTTTTCCTCGTCAACTGTCACACGTTCAACTTCAGGGCTCCCGAATATAGGAGGAAAAGATGAAACCGTCTTAGGCACCACCACTTCCTTCAGTTCAGGGCAATTGTCGAATGCACGGTAGTCAACCTC
>CALYTI010000055.1 GCA_945487035.1 uncultured Bacteroidales bacterium | reverse complement strand
GAACCGGAACCCGAGCCCGAGCCCAAACCGGCTCCGGTGTTGCCGCCAAGCGGGGGCATTGTCATCACAGACGACAACTTCGAGGCTTATCTGCTGAGTCTGTGCGATGCTAACGGCGACAAAGCAATCAGCACCGCAGAGGCCCAGAGTGTCAAATCAATGGACTTCTGCACTGACAATATCATCTACCTCGACGGCATCCAGTACTTCACCAATCTGAATAGCCTGAGTGCCAGGGGAAGTGTTTGGAAAGGAAGCCTTACCTGCGAAGATTTCAGCAAAAACACTGCCCTCAGCTATCTGGACTGCAGCTACAACAAAATCGAAGATATGAATCTGCCATCCGGCCTTGAGACCCTTATCTGCCGCTTCAACAAACTGGAAACCCTCAAGCTCCAGGGCAGCGGCAAGCTCAGGAAACTCGACTGCTACGGCAACTATCTCGATACCATAGACCTCTCGAAGTGCACGAGCCTGGAGGAGCTCACTTGCGGACTCAACAATTTCACCACCCTTGACCTTTCCTGCAACCTCAAGCTCAACTACCTTGACCTGAGCGATTGCAACAACCTGAAGACAGTTTACCTCTCCAGAGGCCAGAGAATCAAAACCATAATCGCCGACAACTCAATAGATTTCAAATACAAAGACTGATGTCACAAACCATAGTACCCGAACTCAACTGCCTGCTCAGACAGGTCGAACAGAAAGTAGGCCGGAAGTTGTCAACCACAGCCGACTACGAGGCCCTTTCCATCATAATAGAAAAGGAAACGGGAGAACTTCTCTCCTGCTCCACTCTCAAAAGGCTTTACGGCTATGTCAGCATGAGACCAACCCCGCGCAAGAGCACTCTCGACATCCTGTGCCGATACATAGGCTTCAGAAGCTTCAGCGATTTCGTGCAGAATCTCAAAAACAACAGCGAATTCAGTTCCCAGTTTTTCAGCAACGCATCCCTGCATTCGGACGAGCTCCAGAAAGGAGACGAACTGCGCATAGGCTGGGAGCCGGACAGAATCGTAAGGCTGCGCCATCTCGGAGACGGAGAGTATGAAGTACTCGAGAGCATCAATTCGCAGCTCTGCGCAGGCGACCGCTTCTTTCAGGCCCATTTCCTGCCGGGCTATCCTATGTATGTATCCAGAATCCTCCGTAACGGCGAATACACCCCTTCCTACATTGCCGGCCGCCAGGGCGGGCTCAATATGGTCGAAAAGCTTCAGTAGGAAGACTCCCCCGCTTCCTCCAGCATCTCAGTGGCCTGCTGGAATATGCTGTCGATGGTCTCGGACTGATAGATGCTCTGCGCCTCCTGGAGCCTGCTTGTCAGAATGAACCCCACTCCTGACAGAATAAGCACCAGCACCGCCAGCATCAGCAGAAGGCGGTTCTTGACAGAAGGGAAATATGCCTTGCGCAGCTCCTCAACGCAGCCGTAACGCTGCTCGCTGCGCGCCCTGAGGCACTTGGCAACTACGGCTCTCTGCCTCTTGTTTTCCGCAAATTCGGAAAGAATGACGCCAAGCGAATAGATATCGCTCCGACAATCCCCCTTACGCCCTTCCAACTGCTCGGGAGAGGCATAAAGCGGTGTCCCGGCAGAAGCCTTCAGTATCGAATATGAATCCGAATCCGCTAGCGAGAAGTCTATGAGCTTGACATTCTGGCCGTTGCGGGTGACAAGGATATTGTCAGGCTTGAGGTCTCTATGAATCACCTGATGCAGATGCATATAGGCCACGGCATCAAGCAATTGGCTCAGCAGGCGCCTTCGCACCGACTTAGGCAGGACGGCATCTGCCGCAAGAGGGCTTCCGTCCACCCATTCCATTCGGATGCAATTGCCCAGCAGCGGATGCTCAAAAAGATCGTAATATTCCCTGATATTGGGATGCTTGAGAGCAGCCCCGATTTCATATTCCTTGCGTAGCATCTCTTCATAGACTTGCTGACCACGGTAATCAGGCTGCAGTGCCTTAAGCACATAATACCTACCCTCGGACTGGCATCGGTACAGAATGAACACCCCGTTTTGCGAACGGCTCAGCAGCTCAAGCTCGCCCTGGGGTGTGAGTGAGCAGTCATTTTCTTCAAAAAATCCGGATACGCAGGAGGTATTCATAAGCCAAAACTACAAAATAATGCGTAAATTTACAATTTGTTATGAAATCCTGCCGTTCAGCGCTATGCTTTGTTCTTCTGCTTGTGAGCTGCCTGACCTTCGCCTCCCCGAAGGCCAGAAACTGGGACAAAGTGCTTGACAGATACGAGATTCTCTGTCAGCAATGCCTTGAACTCAAGCAGCAGGCAGACTCGGGGCAGGAGATTCCGAAACACAAATTCAGCAAGCTGGTCCGGGAACTGAATACCCTTAAAAGTGAACTCAAGGAGGCCTCAGGGCAGATGAGCGTGGAGCAGGCCGAGCGTTTTGCAAGCATCAGGGACCGCTTCATTGAAGCTCAGGGTTCCAAAAAGCGCGAAGAGGCTCCTGTTCCTCCGGCTCCCGCAGTTCAGGCCCCGGCCATTGCCCCAACTCAGATTATTGTGCTTCAAAGGCCTGTCACCCGGCAAATGCCACCACCCCCAATCAATCCAGAAGACTATGTTGTAGAGCTGCCGCAAAAGTCGGTATCGGGTCCGCAGCAGCTGGTATGGGAGCATAGCGATGGACTGGATGTTCCTCTGCCGGAAAAGAAACCCGCAAGCAAATCGCTGCTGCTTGGAAGAAAGAATTACCTAAGCGGCATAGTCTGCATAAGTATTTATCCCAAGCCGAGTTACGGCCTTCTTCTTGCGCTTGACCCGATAGATGCCCGCCTTGGTGCCTATGCCCGGGCAAGCAGCAATTTCGCCTCCCGCAGCTTCGGCTATGACTGTCTTTCCGACGGCACTACCTCGTACGGAACGATATGGACCAGCGGAGAGGTGTCATATTTCACGGCCCAGGCGAGCCTGGGGCCGTGCTACCGCCTCAACAATTGGCTCCGGCTCTACGGCGGCCTCGGCTACGGCACTGCCCTTACCCTTTGGGAGGACACCAGCGGCCGGTGGGCGCGCGTTCTGGACCGCAGCCCCCGCGGGCTTCTTTTCGAAGCGGGAGCTATCTTCAATCTCGGCAGGGTGAACTTCAGCCTCAGCTATTCGTGCACGGCTTTCAGGATCAGCGAACTGCAGCTGGGCATCGGCTACGATTTCTAGGGCAGGGAGAGCCCAGCTTCCGCAAGGGCAAGGGTCATTACTTCCGACTCTTGGGACACCTAATGCTACTCCTCGCCAAAATCAAGCGCATACTCCAATTTCATAATGTGCACCGGTCTGTCATCCCCGTGATAGAGATGACTGCACCAATTGGTTTCTCCGGTGTCTTTGAATCCGCATTTCTCCATGACGCGTCCTGAGGCCGGGTTGTCGATGAAGAAGTCAGACCACAGAGTGAGGAAGCCCTTGATATTGAAACAGTAATCAACCATTGCCCTAAGTGCTTCCGTAGCAATTCCCCGGTTCCAGTACGGTTTGGCAATCCAGTAGCCGATTTCAGCATCATTCTCCCCAATGGCGATGTTGCTCTCACCGTGGATGTAGTACCCTATGCAACCTATCGCTTCATCTGTATCACGAAGCGTCACGGCCCAGGTCCGGTCAT
>CALYTI010000054.1 GCA_945487035.1 uncultured Bacteroidales bacterium | reverse complement strand
CCTTCTTGTTCTTCTTCACGTGCTCGGTAAGGTGAGCGATACGGTAGGAAAATAATGCAACTTGACTCTCAGGAGAGCCGGTGTCCTTATTAGACTTCCCGTACTTCGCGAAAATCTCTTGCTTCTTCTCTGGCATAAGGTATTCAGCCATAGTGCAAAAAATTTGTTAATTGTTAATAATCAGCGCCGGGGCCACCTCGACCCATCAGCGGAGCGCAAAGATAGCAAATAATTTCGAGGTGACAAAATCTTTTTATTTAGCGCAGGAATTCCTATATTCGTAGGTCATAACCAACTGCCATGAAACGAGAAATCATATCCAAGTTCCGCATTGAAGGCGAGGTCTGCGGAATCGAACCCCTCGGAGAGGGCTTTATCAACGACACCCTGCTTGTCTATGTGGAGGGCTGTCCGCAGCCGAAGTACATCCTTCAGAGGAAAAACCACCTTGTATTCCCGGACGTTCCCGCAATGATGGAGAACATACACAAGGTCACGGAGCATATCAAGGCCAAGGTTTCGGACCCTCTTCGCGAGACCCTTACCGTCATCCCTACCCTTGACGGCAAACTCTATTATAAGGATGACGAGGGCAATTTCTGGGCAGTATGCCTGTTTATAGAAGGCTCCAGGAGCTACGACAGAGCAGATACCGAGCAGCTTGCCTACCAGGGCGGTCTGGGACTCGGCCAGTTCCACCTGCTCGTTAGCGATTTCAAGGAGCCGCTGAGCGAAGTCATCAAGGGATTCCACAACATACGCTGGCGTTTCTCCCAATGGGACGAAGCCCTGGCTGCGGACAAGGCCGGAAGAGTCAAGGACCTGGGAGAAGAAATCTCCTGGATAGAATCCAGACGCGAACAGATGCTCAGTTTCTGGGCAAAATATGAAAGCGGTGAAATCCCTACGCGCGTAACCCATAACGATACGAAAATCAGCAACTTCCTCTTTGACGCCAAAGATGGTTCGCTGCTATGTGCGATTGACCTGGACACAATGATGTCCTCCACCCTTCTCAACGACACGGGAGACGCCCTGCGCTCCTTCCCGAACACCGGAGCCGAAGACGACAGGGACCTCGACAGGGTGTCTTTCAGTATGCCTATGTTCAAGGCCTATATGAAGGGCTATCTGTCGAAAATGGGTCCGGTTCTCACCCCTGTCGAAATTGAGCATCTCGCCTTTTCTGGCATATATATCACCTACGAGCAGGTGCTCCGCTTCCTGATGGACTACATTGACGGTGACACCTATTATAAAATAAAGTATCCTGAGCATAACCTGGTCCGCACCAGAGCCCAATACAAGCTTCTCACAAGTATGGAAGAGCAGCTCGCTCAGATGAACAGCTTCATATTCTCAACTATAGAAAGCCTATGAGACCGCACACAACCGCCATTCTGGCTTCCCTCCTGCTTCTTGTGACAATGCCCGATGCCGGTGCCTATCACAGGGTGCGCAAGGATATCAAATACGGCCCTTGGGTCACCGAGGTCAGCGAAACCGGCGCGACCGTGCTTTGGCTTACGGAAGGCAACACCCTTGACAGGGTGGAAATGGACGGCGCAGAGTATTTCCAGACCTCAGACGGGCACAAGTGCTACGGCACTATGCACAGTGTGCGCATAGACTCCCTACAGCCCGGCAAGGAATATGTCTACAGGCTGGCAGGACAGCAGGTTACGGAAGATATTGCAGAGGAGCAGATCGAGTCCCAGCCTATGGAATATTCGAACTGGTACAGTTTCAAAACTATGGACAGCCGAGCAGACTCCTGCCGCTTTGCTATGGTAAATGACTTGTACTCGGACAAGGAAATGGCATATCTGCTGACCGCCGACATCAAGAACCGGGGCTTCGATTTCATTATGCTCGGAGGCAATATCGTCTCCTCCGAAGACTGCTCCGACGACTTCCTTGCAAGCACCATCACCATCCTTTCCGATGCTGCCGAATGGATTCCGGTATTCTTCACAAGAGGAGATGAGGAGAGCAGAGGCTGCTGCCCTCATTGCCTCGCCGAACTCTTCCCAACCCCTACGGAGGGCTTCTGGCAATGCTTCAGGCAGGGACCGGTGGCCATATTGGTGCTGGACACTTCCGAAGGATGCACGGACGAATATCTCACTATGGAGGCGCAGTGGCTTGAGCAGGCCGTACGCGACCCGCAATTCACAGATGCGCCTTTCAAGTTGGCGGTGATGCACCTGCCTTCCAAGGCGGACAGGCTGTTTTCCATACTTGAGGGGTCCGGGCTGGATCTTGTGATTGCCGGCCACAATCAGCAGTACAGGGAACTTAAGGCAGGCGAAAGCACCAACCCTTTCCCGATAATCTTCAATTCGGGCGAGGAGCGGCTGGATTTCAGGGCCGGCAGGAACAGGCTCAGGCTCAGTTTCAACAACGCGGCCGGACAGACGGTGCATTATTATGAAATAAAGAAGAAGTGAAGATAGTCTGCGACGACAGGATTCCCTTTCTGAAGGGCGTATTCGAGCCTTATGCCGAAGTGCAATATCTTCCGGGCTCCCGTACGGGCGCAGCGGCAGTGAAGGACGCGAACGCGCTGATTACCCGCACCCGCACCCGCTGTGACCGAGCCCTGCTCGAAGGCTCGCGCGTGAAAATCATAGCCAGCGCAACAATAGGTTACGACCATATCGATACGGCCTGGTGCGAGGCAAACGGCATATGCTGGTGCAACGCACCCGGCTGCAATTCCTCTTCGGTCGAACAATATCTGCTGTCCGTGCTGTTTACCCTTGCGCGCAGGCACGAGCTACGGCTCGAAGGGATGACGCTCGGTGTGGTGGGCGTCGGCAATGTGGGCTCGAAAGTGGCCCGGGCGGCGGAAATCCTCGGCATGAATGTGCTGCTCTGCGACCCTCCGAGGGCGGAGCGCGAAGGCAGCGAAGGCTTCGTCAGCCTGGAGGAGCTTATAGAGCGGAGCGATATCATCACCCTTCACGTCCCGCTGAACGCGCAGACCTTCCACCTTTTTGGGCGCGAAAGGCTGCAGGAACTGCGTCCCGGCCAGATTCTTATCAACAGCTCACGCGGAGAGGTGGTCGATTGCGCGGCTCTCAAGGATGCGCTTCGGCAGAAGCGGCTGCGCGCTGCAGTGCTGGACGTATGGGAGGGGGAACCGGATATAGACAGGGAGCTTATGGGCCTTGTAGATATTTCTACGGCTCATATTGCGGGCTACAGTGCGGACGGCAAGGCTAACGGGACTCAGGCTGCGGTACGCGCTGTGGCTGAGGTCCTCGGGATAGAGGCCCTTCAGGACTGGAAGCCGGGAAAGCTGCCGCTGCCCGCCCAGGAGCTGGATTTCAGGATTGACGGCAAAGGGATGAGCGAGGAGGAAATCATTTCCGAGGCGGTGCTATACACTTATGATGTTCTGTGGGACAGCGGCAAGCTGCGCTCGCACAGGGAGGATTTCGAAAAACTCAGGGGAGAATATCAAATAAGGCGCGAGTTCCCTGCTTTCACCGTGCATCTTCACGAAGAAGGTACGGCAGCAGCGGCGAAACTGGAGGCGCTGGGATTTAATGTGATAGAATCATCAAGATAGAGAGTAAGATGTTGTTTTTGATAATATATCTCGCCGGCTGGGTTGCCGCCGGTTTCGCAATAAAGGACCTTTGGACACGGGTGGAACTCCCGGTGTTGTCCCGTCTTGGTCAGACCCTGCTGATTTTTCTTTTCAGCTGGGTGGGATATTTCGTATATAATTTCATAGTGCGGGGTTACCTGGATATGCTCCGCAAGAGCGAACAGAAGGCGCAGGAGGAGCGCGAAGAGCAGGAGTTCTACGACGAGCTTAATGGCTTTATCAAATAGTTTGCAATAGGCAGGCAGCAAGAACGGGATAACAATAACAAAGACGCCCGGCTGAACTTAATCAGTCGGGCGTCCGAAAAGCGGCAGCGGCCTACTCT
>CALYTI010000053.1 GCA_945487035.1 uncultured Bacteroidales bacterium | reverse complement strand
GCAAAGGTACGAGAGGATTATATGCACATCAATACGTAATCGCGGAGATGCTTACGATTCACCCCCTCGTAGAAGGCTCTGGAAGGCAGGTCCATCCCAAAACGACGACTTTTTGCCCCGTTCTGGGATTTACCCCCTCCAGACAGCCTTCCAGGGCACATCAATCCCAAAACGATTTGGAACAACGCTATTCCGGCCCCTCCGTGAGGTCTGTGTGGCACTTTTCGACCCCGTTTCGCCGCCTCCGGTTTTACCGATGTGTCACATCAGGAAGAAAAACGGCCTTCCACGCACTTTCAGCTCCCGATGTGTCACATCAGGAAGAGCCTAGAGCGCTATCGATGGGTCTGTATTTCCTCGAGAATTGCCGCCATTGACGGGAGGAGTTCAGTTTACTCTCCATTGCGCCGGGGTCTTGCCGGTGTGCGACTTGAAGAAGCGGATGAAATGCTGGGGATAATCGAAGCCGAGAAGGGAGCTGACCTGGGTTACAGAAAGCATTTCTGATTGAAGAAGTTCCTTGGACTTGGAAAGAATCCGCTCGTTGATCAGGTCTTTGGCAGTGCGTCCCGTTTCGGTTTTTACTAAGGTGCCGAAATACCCGGTGGAAAGGCAACACTTGTCGGCGAAGTATGCGACTGTCGGCAATCCTTCTCGCTCAGCTTGAGTGTTGAGATAATCATCCAGCAGATGAAGGAACTGCTTTACCACGCTGTGATTGATTTCTTCTCGGGTGATGAACTGGCGGTCGTAGAAGCGCAGGCAATAATTGAGAAGAAGCTCGATGTTGGATACTATCAGTTCCCGGGTGTGTTTGTCGATGGCACGGTGCAGTTCCTGCTCTATCATGGTGAGAACTCCACGGAACACCTCCACTTCCTGTGCTGAAAGATGCAGGGCTTCTGTGCTGGTGTAACTGAAGAATTCGTAACGGCTTATCTGTCTTCCCAATGCAGTGCGGTTGAGAAGGTCTGGGTGAAACACGAGAGCTGTGAACTTGGCAAAAGGCACATCAGGATTAGGTTCCACCTTCACCACCTGCCCCGGGGCAAAACTGGTCACGGTCATCTCGTCGAAGTCGTAGGGTGTGCGGCCGTAAGATAGCTTGCACCCCTTGTTCTCCTTGAGATAGATGGCATAAACGCCGTAATGCATCACACACTCCTTGATGTGCTCCGTGTTCTCGACGTGCACCACGCTTACCAGGGGATGAAGCGTTTCCATCCCCTGATATTCGTTGAAGTCCTGTACGGTATTAAGATAAACCTCTTCCATATTCTTTTGTGCTCAGCAGACTGCCGTTTTCATTAATCCGGATTGGCGGAAGCATTGACCTTCGCATAGTCTTCATCCGACATGGGTTCCAGCCACACCGATATGCATCTGTCCTCCGCCCTTGGTAGCGTGATGGATGTGCCAGTTGTTGCGGCAACCAGGCTCAAAGGTCGGATCTCTTTGCAAGATAACTATTTCCTTCTAGATTTTTTTAAGATTCGTCTTAAAGAATTGATCCAGCTTATCCCAAGGAATCATATTTTTCGCCTGACCCTTGCCTTCCAGCTCGGTATAGCCTCCATCGTAGAGGTCGCAATGGCTGGCATCGGGGATGATGAGAAGTTCCTTGTTCCCAGGCACTGGATTTGGCTTGCGGACTGCATCATATCCAGTGGCTTTACCCTCTACCATATACTTGTAAGCAGCCTCGCCGAAGTAACGGGAATGGGCTTTCTCTCCGTGCATGATGAGCACCGCCGAACGTATCTCGTTGATATAATGGAGAAAGCGAGCATTGGAATAGGCCTGACAACCGAATGTGTGCCAGCCGTCGTTGCACCATTTTGCAGAAGTATACGGTAAAATAGCATTATCTTTGCGGCCCGGATATGGAACAGTACGGTTACAAAGAAATATGGAAGGTGTCGTACCCCATTCTTATCAGCCTCGTGATGGAGCAGCTGATAGGGATGACCGACACCGTCTTCCTCGGAAGGGTAGGAGAGCTTGAATTGGGCGCAAGCGCTGTCGCCGGCGTGTACTATATGGTGCTGTATATGCTGGGCTTCGGATTTAGCATCGGGGCGCAGATTATGATAGGACACAGCAACGGAGAGAAAGACTACCGCAAGGCGGGCAAGCTGTTCTGGCACGCACTCTACTTCCTTGTTGCCCTTTCGGCAATGCTATGCATCCTGTCGGAGTTCCTGTCGCCTGTGGTGCTGGGCGCGATGCTCAGCTCCGAAGACATCACCTTGCTGGCAGACAGTTATCTCAGATTGAGGGCTCCCGGATTGATACTCGCCTTCTGCGTCTGTGCCTACAGAGCCTTTTATGTAGGGAGCACACACACCAGAATACTGAGTACGAGTTCCGTTGTGATGGTTATCTCCAACATAGCCTTCAACTGGGCTCTTATATTCGGAAAACTGGGTCTCGAGCCTATGGGCATCAGAGGCGCCGCGCTGGGTTCAACACTTGCCGAAGGAGTGTCTCTGCTATACCTCATCATAGCCTCTTCCGTACGCGAAGACTCGAAAGAGTACGGACTGCACACACCCAGCCGCTTCGATGTGCGGCTACTTGGCTCCATTCTCAAGGTATCGCTCTGGACAATGATACAGAGCTTCTTTTCTATCTTTACCTGGCTGCTGTTCTTCATTTTCATAGAACACACCGGACAGAAGGCTATTGCCGCTTCGAACATCCTCAGAAGCACTTCGGGACTGATCTGGATGGTACTGTCCGCTTTCGCCTCGACAGGATGCTCGCTGATAAGCAACCTTCTGGGACAAGGAAGAAAGGACAGCGTCAGACCTCTTATCGGAAGAGTCCTCAAACTGTCATACATAGTGCTGATTCCCGTGCTGGTGTTTTTCTGTCTTTGCCCGAAACTTATCCTGGGACTATATACCGATATGCAGGACATCATTCAGGCCTCGATTCCAGGGCTTTGGGTGCTCAGCGTTTCTTACCTGCTGACCATTCCTTCACACATTCTGTTTCAGGCGGTTGCAGGCACGGGCGAGACCCGGGCAGCTTTCTTCCTGGAGATGGGAGCGCTGGTGGTATATACGGTTTACTGCACTGTGGTGATAGCTGTCTTACGTTCCGGGCTAGCGGCGAGCTGGGCCTCTGAAGCAGTCTATGCCGCTGCGATGACCCTGCTTTGCGCCCTGTTTCTGAGAAAGCGGGGCTTCATCTAGAAAATATGGATTGAGCCATTTCTATTAAAATATTTAAACTTTCATTATATTTGCACTTGCGAAACCGCCATTTCGGAAATCACCGTTTCGCAACTAGTATTTAATACCATGAGATTTTTTGATAGAACAGAAGAAATAGCATCTCTCAAAGAGATTCAGGAGTTGTCTAAACACAATGCTCAATTCACAGTAGTCACCGGTCGTCGTCGTATCGGCAAGACTCACCTTGTATGGAAAGCATATGAAGACCAGCAAATACTATATTTCTTTGTGGCCCGCAAAGCCGAAAGCGACTTATGCTCTGACTACCTCCTTGAAATTGAAACCAAGTTAGGCCTGCCCATGATGGGTAAAGTTGAACGTTTTCCTGAACTCTTCGAGTATCTGATGAAGCTCTCCGTCGAACGTCCGTTAACACTGTTTATTGACGAGTTCCAGGAGTTCTTCAAAGTAAACAAATCTGTCTATAGCGACATGCAGCGTATATGGGATAAGTATCATACTGTGTCCCACATCAACCTCATAGTCTGCGGTTCCATCTACTCAATGATGACAAAGATATTCAAAGATAAGAAGGAGCCGTTGTACAATCGTCAGACACGTTTCATGTCAATTAAACCGTTTACGCCTGCAGTACTGAAGGAGATAATGGCTGAATATAACCCGGATTACACTCCAGAAGACTTGCTTGCTCTCTACTCATTCACAGGTGGAGTCGCTAAATATGTCCAGCTGCTAATAGATTCAGGAGCCACAACAAAAACCAAGATGCTCAATCAGATCATCAAGTCAGACTCAATATTCCTGGGCGAAGGCAAAGCCATTCTCATTGAAGAATTCGGCAAAGACTATGGCATATACTTCTCAATCCTTTCAGCAATTGCACGCGGCAAGACCTCACGATCAGACATAGAGAATATCGTCGGCAAGGAGATCGGTGGCTACCTTACAAAGTTGGAGAATGAATATGAAGTCATCAGCAAGAGACAGCCGATCTTTGAAAAAAGCTCAACCAAGAATGTCCGATATATGATTGAAGACAACTTCTTTACCTTCTGGTTCCGCTTCATATACAAGTACAACTACATGCTGGAGATAGAGAACTACGACGCATTAAAGACCATCATCAATCGCGATTACGAGACTTTCTCAGGACTGATGCTTGAACGCTACTTCAAACGCGTCCTCATCGAAAGCAAAAAATACACCCGCATCGGCAGTTGGTGGGACCGCAAAGGGGAAAATGAAATTGACATCGTTGCAGAAAACGAACTTGACCAGCAAGCTCTCTTCATCGAAGTCAAACGCAAGATTGAGAACTACAACCCGGAACTCCTGAACAGTAAGATAGCAGCTTTCACTCGCGCCACTGGCGAGTTCAAGAACTACA
>CALYTI010000052.1 GCA_945487035.1 uncultured Bacteroidales bacterium | reverse complement strand
CCTGCAGGACATTGTTCAGACAAAGGGTATGCAGCATCCACTCTCCTGTGGAGTTACCGTCCATATCGGAGCTGGCGATGTAGAAGCCCAGCGACCTGTCGTTCCTGATCTCTATGCCGAAGATGTCGAAGATGGCATCCCTGTGATTGAAGAATGTCCTTTCGGAGAGGGGAGCGTGAGTGTCGTTGAGTGGGCTCTTCTGCCATTCGTCGCTGATTTCCTTGAGCGGGATGTAACCCCTTCGGCTCAGCAGGTCCACCAGCCATATATACCTTTTGAAAAAGTTTTTTGCCATAATTGCGTCTTCTTTATTGTTTCACGGTGCGAAGATAATGAAAATAACTGCAAAAATATGGCAGTAAGAAGACAATCCCCCGTCTAATCCAGTTTCAGGGGACCATTATACCGAATCAGGATTCCCTCGGTCCAGTCATGGAGTACATAAAGTCAGTGGCAGCGAAAGGGGCCGGAAATATCTCTCCGGCCCCTTGTTGCTTACGGGAACTCTGCGGAATCAGTCGAGCACTTCGAAATCGAAGTCGCTCAGGTGGCAGCAGGCCTTCTGGTAATCGAACCCGTACAGGCGCATATATGCCTCCTTGAGTTCCTGTGCGCCGTTGGTGAACGGTGAAGTTGCGTGCGTCTTGGTTGTCACCACGACGCTCATGTCAGGCGTGAGTACCTGACCGTTAGTTCTTTTGATCCTCTTCGGGGTCACTCTGAATACTCTTGACATGGTGTTGATTTTTGAATGATGTCCGTCAAAGGTATCTGACAGTACTGCAAAAGCATGGCAGCTATTTCACGATAGGGTCTCCGCAGTACTCCTTCCTGCCGCAGTCCCGGCACCTGAACCCTGCCCATACCGAGTCGAAGTGGTCCATTGCCGCAGCGACGAGCGCAGGGTCGTTTTTGAGAAGAGAATATAAGTCTTTGTTCTCAACTTTCATTTCTAGTCCTGCTGAAGGAGCCTTTCTACTTCTTTATAGGCCTTAATGACATAAGTGGCAAAATCGTTCGTAATTACTGTTTCCCAAAAACCGGATGCTTCTGGTTTTAAGAATTGCTGGTGTTCGTCATCCGGATAACGGTATTCGGGCCACCAGGGTGTACTATTATAGTGTTGTATTTCAGCGAAGTGTTTCTTACGTACTTCTGATAACACTTCGCCTTCATCTACATTTATGTTTGAGATTCCATAAATGTTTCTGCCATCACCTTCAGTGCGGAAACGGAAAGTGGATTTTTTAAGAGTGGGATAGCTGATTCTTATTGACAAGAAACGGTAAGAGTAGTTCTCTTCTACTAATTGAACATTCCTCTGTTTGCAGTATTCTCTAAGAGGCATACTGATGTAGTTTTCCGCTAATTTGCGACAATATCCATCTCGCTCCGCAATAAGTGAGGAAGAAAGTCTGCTGAGGGCATCAATACTGTCGTTGAAATCTGCGACTGTCTTAATTCCATATTTTTCAAGTAGTGCCTGCATATTATCCTTAAATTGAGATTGAATTACTCCCTCGCCAAACATTTCTGCTACATAATCAGTGTACTGAATGAGAGCTGAATTGATTTGTGACCCCATATCTTTACTGTCGTTTATTGAAGCTCTGAGCCAAGGTAAAAGGTCATATTTAAAACTAATTCCTGCAAATCTGCCTATTTGCTCAGGTGTTATTCCAAGAATGGACTTCGCCTTATCCGTAAGACTGTTATTGGAAACTAGTTTAGTTCCGTCTGACGTTAGGTATAACGTATATAGATGATCTTGTTTATAACCGCGTTTAATGCAACCGTCTAGATAACGCTCTATTTGTCGGTCTTGGTCAATAGCATTATATATTTTGTTCTCAATGATGAAAGCGTAATCTTTTCCCTCTATGAGCAGATCAATACGGTTTCTCTCATTATAACACTGAATCTTCCCTATTGAGAATTCCTTTGGAAGTATACCAGCCACTTTTGGTATCTTCAAAAAAGAATCAAAGAAAGGATACTGCCCATCATGGGAATATTCTAGTATCATCTTGAGGATACGGGAATGTGTATTTTCATTTACGTATACGGTATTCAGAAGATTGTCTCGGTTTAACTCGCTAATAAGCCTTTGAAGTTCCTTAGCAATATTTAGAATAGTATCGTTGTTGATAGTCATATTGGTGATGAGTATTTTAAGTATCTCGTTGCAAAGCAATTACAAAGCTATATAAAGTGTTGCACGTATGCAACACGATTATCAATATTTTGTATTAGCGAAACAGTAATAGAAAAAATGCCTAAGTCATAAGATAGACTTATTTCACGATAGGGTCCCCACAGTACTCCTTCCTGCCGCAGTCCCGGCACCTGAACCCTGCCCATACCGAGTCGAAGTGGTCCATTGCCGCAGCGACGAGCGCCGGGTCGTCCGTGAGGATGCCCGCCTCGAAGTTGCGCCTGCGTCCGGATTTCATTCCCATCCCCGCACCCGTGAGGTTGGCGGAGCCTATGTAGGCCTCCTTCCCGTCGAATACGAAGATCTTGAAGTGCACCCTCGGGCAGAGGGCCCTCTCCAGCCCAGTGAAGAGGGACGGATACCTGTCGAATTCCTCCCGGAAGACGGGACCCGGTTCCTTGGCGTGCAGGAGCCTCACGCCCACACCCTTGCGGATCAGCTTCGCGAGGACGGCGAGGAACGGCAGGCTGTCGGAACCCACCTTGACGTGCAGGTCCTTTATGTCCGCAGTCCCTATCCAGAGGGACGATTTCACCGAGGCGCTTCTGGCGATGACCTCGTTGTAGTGTTCGGTGTCACAGATATATCTTGTCGGCATAGTAGTCGGATGATTTGTGCAAAGATAACGTCTCTCACTGCCAAAGTAATGCATCCTTGAAGAGTACTTTTGCGATTATATAACAAATCAGGTTTGAAATAAAGATACCTTGACATGAATATTGACAGACATTTGGATTATCAACCGGACATTCTTGGCATGCTATGGAATCCGGGCGACCTCGTGCTGGTTGCGGGGTCGGCTGTTGCCAGAAGCATATACATCAACGGTAACATCATCGCAAAAGGAACGGGACCCCAGATCCCCGTTGCGCTCTTCTCACCCGGCGGAGACCTCAGATGGAGGATGGACAGGATAATGAGAATACGAGCCTCCAGCATGGCCGCCAATGAATCTGGTGACAGGATGGTCCCGCCATTATTTATCGATGACTCTCCGCATATGACAATATCTTATCTTGTTTCGCGTATTTTCCACATGACAGAATCGAACGGAGTACGGATGGTTATAGTCCATCCTCTCCATTCAATTGACGGCAGTATATTCGACAATCAATCGAAGGAGGTAGAGATGAACGGAATACTCAGAGTGCTGAAGGCCCTTGCTGCCTCACTAAAGATAATGATTGTCGTATCTACAAAACTTTCGGATCGTAGTCTGGGAAAAGGCTGTCTGCCGACGGCAGACGATATACTATATGTGACAGAAGCGGAGAAGCACTCAGACCAGATTATTCTGATACATCATGTGAAAAACCTTGAAAATGATATCCAATGTTACAAGATGATTCTTCCTGTCACCCAATATGAAGGGCTATCTTCATGCGGACTTGTCATCAATGCAATCACGGACAATGCAGGATATTGCTTCAAAAGGGCAACCACTGCCTTTAAAGAAGTGGAGAATCGGGTAGTGGAACAGCCGATGTACCGATGGATCAAGCAGGGTGCCGGGAATTATTGGAAGTTCAGTTTCCTCGACTCCAGCTTCATGGGATGGGACTTATTATTGGAACCCTTTCTTCTTGAAGATGATTCCCAACATGGACGAATCAGCATATGCAGTTGGGCGGGTGAGACGAATGTACTGGAGGAGGATGCCTATTGCGATGACATCAGCTTTATAAAACACAAGGCGCTGGAACTAGCCCGGAGACATTTCCCCGATGTGGATATTCAAGAGAAAGCATAAACGGGGGTTTCGTAGTTGATTGTTTATTTCACTGTCCAGCATACCTTTCGGTTTTTGATACACCTGTCCGTTCAAAACATAGGTCATACCCCTGTTCTCCTTTGTCTCGTGAAGAGAGAGGACTCCGAACATCGGCGGCTCCGAGATGAACCACCTCTGAAGGATTTCCGATAATCTCTCTGAGGTGAGCATCGTCTTCTACTTTATTTCCTTGACATACATAATAAGCGACATCGTCAGCATCGGGCAGTCGGATGAGATGAACCTGCAGGCGTTGGGGTACAGTTCTGAACTGACATAGAGGTTTCCAAAGTGCACTTCAGCTTCCTTGGTGGTCTTGGTGCGCCCTCACGAGACTCTTGCGAGCATGACTGTGTGGGATCTGTACAATGGAGTTACGGCATATGCCTCCCACAACACAGACTGGCATGTCAACGACAATCGCCGTTCAGGACTTCAGGGCGAGATTTATAATTTCCTGATGCGTCCACGGGATATAAAGAACTATGTGGATGCCTATCAATGATGATGGGCCTCCACATGACCTGTTCATGGCGCAAGGCGGATTCGCTATTGATGAAAGACTCCGGAAAGGCTACAATGGGAGATGACGCCTTTGTCATAGAGAAACATCTCTCCGCTGGAGTTCAGGTCCCAGAAAGCCGCCTCGGATTTCAGAAGCAGCTTCGAGTCCTTCCTGTCGGAAACCCTGAGTACCATACGGGTAGGGAAGTAGTCGAGAAGGGCTTTCACTTCCTTAGCGGGATGCCTGCTGG
>CALYTI010000051.1 GCA_945487035.1 uncultured Bacteroidales bacterium | reverse complement strand
CACCGGTTGCAATTTTTCCCCAGTCCGTGCGCAGAGCGGACCTATTTGCGCACCGCCGCCGGAATGAACGACCTCCGGCGGCTAAAGCAAAGCGCGGAGCCGAGCTCGATGGGCGGCTCGCTCCGCGCTTTGCTTTTGCGGAGTGCGATTATGCGACCTGGGTTTCCGTAAACAAAATCACCTTCCACGGTAGGATGCCGCTGAAGGTGGTGTGATGGGGTGCTGCGTGGATAGTGCGGGCAAAAGCCTGCACCTTCCACGGTGGGATGCCTTGTAGATATGTATAGACTGGGGCTGTGTGGAAGGTGATTTTGCTCAGAAGATTGACGGTGAGTTAGGAACTGCCAGGCTGAGGGCTACCTGGCGGTGGCAGGCAGTTTGGTGATTTCCTGATGTCACACATGAGGAGGTAAAAGTGTGTGGAAGGGTGATTTTGCTCCTGATGTGACACATTGGGATACTTCGGAGAGCCGGCAGCTGCCTGCCGGCGAATTGCATTGTGTACACTGACAGTTCGTACAGGAGAAGGGCCTGTGGTGTACAAACAACCAGTGGCTGACAAAAAATGCCCGGCCGGGGCCGGGCATTCTTGTTGGCTATACCACCGGTGGTCCGGGGAAGCCGTTAGCGGATTACGCCATCAGTGCGCCGACGAGGCCGAGAGCCCCGTGAACTGCGGGAGAGCGGCGTTGCTGTGGCTGTTTCGGTAGATTACGCCATCAGCGCGCCGACGAGACCAAGAATTGCGTAGAACTCAGGGAGAGCGGCGTAGATGAGGGTATTGGTGAAGACGTTGTGTCCCTGGCTGACACCCACGATACCGTTGGCGCAAACCTGACCCTGACGGATGGCTGAAAGCATACAAACAAGACCGACTGAAACACCGATACCGAAAACCAGGGCACCGGACTCAGCCACCTTGCCGAGCATCATAAAGAAAGCCACGAATCCGTAGATACCCTGGGTAGCAGGGAGTGCGGAAAGCACCATATAGCTTCCTGAAGCCTTAGGGTTCTTCTTGAGGGCACCCTCGGCGGCGTTGCCTGCTGTAGTGGTTCCGATTGCTGAGCCGATACCTGAAAGTGCGAGTACCAGACCAAGTCCGAGATAACCTAAAATCTGTTCAAACATAGTGAATTAATTTTTATTGATTTGTTTTATTATTTCTTTAAAGGATTGTATTTCTGTCCGTTGGCCTCATAGCCCGAATTCTTGAAGAACTCCAGGAAATTGAGACGGAGCGGGTGGACAAATGCTCCGAGAGCTGCCATAGCGATATTGAGTGTGTGACCCACAATGAAAACCAGCACAGCCGGTATCCACATCAGGACAGAACTTCCGTCGCCGACTATCATCATTCCGATGGAATTGAAAGCAAGACCCAGCATACTTCCGGCAAGACCCAGGGCGTAAAGACGAAGATAACTCAATACATCTCCCAGCAGGCCGGTTGCCGTGTTGTAGGTCTCCCACAGGCCACTGCCGATATTGAGCAGCGGATTGCGGTGAAGGTTGTTCAGAAGGAAAATCCCCAAAGCGGACAGCACTCCAAGCACGATAATCACCCACTTGGTGGCAGCAGCATTGAGCACTCCGATAAGCGAGAACAGTCCGACAACCACTCCGCCCACAATCAGCAGGGTCCATCCCCAGGTACTCAGGGAATTCAGGAAACCCTTGTTGCGGGTAGCCATCACGGTCTTCACTATCATCGCAAGGCTGATATGCACGATACCCACGATAATCGAAAGAACCATAGTCCCGTCGAAGCCCATAATCTTGGACGGCAGGAACACTTTCTTGACGGCATCAGGGATGCACGCCCAGCTTGCAATGTCGCAGCTGAAGAAAGTGTGGAACAGGAATCCAATCACCGTAGTGGCAATTCCCAGAGTCACCACAAGTGGAGAAAATGAAGCGAAACTCTTCACCTTCTTAAGCAGCAGCCCTATGACAATGAGAATAAGTCCATAACCCGCATCGCCCATACAGAAGGCGAAGAACAGAAGGAAGAATATGCTGATGAAAGGAGTAGGGTCGAATCCGTCATAAGCCGGACGGCCGTACATATCGGTGAGCATCTCGAACATCGAGACGAACTTGTTGTTGCGCAGTTTGATAGGTGGATTATCCTCCACAACTGCGGCAGCATCAAGGACCACCACATCCATCTTGGCGACAGCCGCGAGTATCTTCTCCCTGTCCTGCTGAGGGGCATAGCCCTCGAAACAGCACAGAAGATTCTCTGCAGCACTCTGCCCGGCCTGGGATGCCAGATACATATTAAGCTCATCGGTGCGCTCCTTCAGAGCGGCCTCCAATGCAGGAATTTCGCTCTTCCGCCCTTCGAGTACCTTGCGGTAGGCTTCAATCTCGGATTCGGTATCACGGACTGCCTTCTGAGCCTCGCTCAGAGAGCATTTCGGCTCAGGAAGTCTTTTGAGAGGGAAGTCCTCAGGGTTGAAGACCACAAAATATACCTTCGCATCAGCAGGGTCGCTGACTGTCTGCAGAGCGTAGTTATCTTCCCATTCAGGCTTGAACTCCTTACGGGAAACACAGTAGAATCCGCAGTCAACTCCGAGGGAGCGGAGCTCCTCGAAGCGTGCAGGGTCGAAATCTCCCCAAGGCTCCACTGCAGCAGCAAGTTCCTGCTGAGAGGCGAGTCGGGAGAGCAGTTCTTCGAGATGGGCATCTGTGCCCGCCTCCACGAGTTCAATCTCTTTCTTGGCCAGACGTATGCCCTCAAGCATCTGCTCGGAGCGTTCGTCCACAGCCCTGTCGCTGCGTTTGATGTCCACAACACCGAGCTCGCGAAGCTGCTCGAGGAAGCCTTCCTTGTCGCTGCTCAGTAGGACAAAGTCGTAGCGTGTCATTTTCTCTATCATACTGTCTGCTCCTCCTCTTCTTCTTCGGCGTGACGGGTCTTGACAATCTTCGATGAAGCCTTGCTGAGATTCTCCTCGTCTTCCATATATCTCTTAATCTTTCGTATAGCCTCCTGATAGCCAGGAATCTGGACCTTCTCGTAGAGGTTCACCTTCTGGGTGGTCTTCTTGCGCTGGTAGTCCAGGATTCTGCGGCGCTGCTCGAAAATCTCCGACTCTATGCCTATGCGGGTGATGTCCTGGAGTATCCTTACTCCGTCCGCATACCACGCCGGTTTGGTGAAAGCGTTGAAAGGCCTTAGCTCGTAGTCGATGCCGTCGAGCTCAGGGATTTTGACGCCCGCCACCTTTACCGTGCAAAGATGGATGTCGGTGATGCGGATAAGGCCCGGTTCGAACTCGTTCCACAGGGCTGCCAGGTAGTCGTACCTGTCGAGCGCCTCCGTCACGGCCTTTTCGAGTCTCTCCGCCTCAGCCTTCGCCGCGCTGACGCTCACACGCAGTGCCGACTCCTTGTTCTTCAGGGTAGGGAGGGCATTGCGTCTTACCTTCAGCTGCTTTTCGAGGTTGGTAAGAGATGTCTTGTTGTATTGAAATTTGATTGCCATCAGGCTTTCCAGTATTTATCGATAAGTGCCTTCTTGATACCTGTCTCTTCCGGCTTGAAGTAGGTGCCGAAGAGCTCCCAGGCGGTGTCTAGCATCTCCTCGATGGAGATGTTCACATCGATAGAGAGCAGACGGGTTGCGTATGCCTTGGCGTAGTCCAGACACCTGAGGTCGTAGTCGGAGAGGTCGAAACCGTTCTCCAGCTTGGTCTTGGCGTTCTGGGCATCGGCATAAAGGCGGACGGACGCATTCATCACCTGAGAGTGGTCCTCGCGGGTCTTCTTGCCCTGCACGAGCTGCTTCAGACGGGAAAGTGAACGGAACGGGTCCACGATGACCTTGCCGGAATCGGTGTCCGCACGCAGGAACAGCTGTCCCTCGGTGATGTAACCGGTGTTGTCCGGAATAGCGTGGGTGATGTCTCCGTCGTTGAGGGTGGTCACCGCGATGATGGTGATGGAACCTCCGTCAGGAAGCTGTACGGCCTTTTCGTAAATCTTTGCAAGGTCCGAATACAGGGAGCCAGGCATAGAGTCCTTGGAAGGAATCTGGTCCATACGGTTGGACACGATGGAAAGGGTCTCGGCGTACAGGGTCATATCCGTGAGGAGCACGAGCACCTTCTCGTTCTTGTCCACGGCGAAATATTCCGCGGCAGCGAGGGCCATATCCGGAATCAGAAGCCGCTCTACAGGCGGTTCCTCGGTAGTATTGACGAAGGAAACGATTTTGTCCAGCGCGCCCGCATTCTCGAACTTGTGGCGGAAATACAGGTAGTCGTCGTTGGAAAGACCCATTCCTCCGAGGATAATCTTGTCCACATCGGCACGCAGCGCAACATCTGCCATAACCTGGTTGTAAGGCTGGTCAGGGTCGGCGTAGAAAGGAATCTTCTGGCCGGACACGAGGGTGTTGTTGAGGTCGATGCCGGCAATACCGGTAGGAATCAGCTCGGAAGGCTGTTTGCGCTTGTAAGGGTTTACGGAAGGACCGCCTACCTCCCTTTCTTCTCCTTCAACCTCAGGACCTCCGTCGATAGGATGTCCGTAAGCGTCAAAGAAGCGTCCTGCGAGCTGGTCGCTGACCTTCAGGGTTGGAGGAGCACCGAAGAAACTTACCTCCGCATCGGTAGGGATGCCTTCGGTTCCTGCGAATACCTGAAGGGTAACGAGGTCGCCCTTGGTCTTCACAACCTGTGCGAGACGGCCTGCAACCGTAGCAAGCTCGTCATTGGATGCACCCGGAGCCTTCAGGGCGACAGTGGCCTTGGTGATGGCCTCCAGGTGGGTATAGATTTTCTGATATGCTTTACTTGCCATTGCTCTCGAGAAGTTTTGTGAGTTGGTTGTTGTACTCCTTGAAATCGTCGCTGCCGAACTCGCTGTAGTTCATCTGGCGCAGGGCGTTGATTACCTGCTTGAAATATTCGCGGCAACGCTCATAATCCTCGAAGTCGAAGTCGCGGTCGCAGATGGACAGAATCAGGTTCAGCATATATTTCTGCCTTTCAAGAGGGCAGAGGGCGTCAATCGGGTCGAAGGCATCCTGCTGGAGGAAGGCGAAATCGACCATCTCGCTCTTCCAGAAGGCAATATGGTAGCTCATAGGAACTCCGTCGTCGCCCAGGATGTCGATCTGGTCCTTCATCTCGCGTCCGCGGCGCACTATGTTCTTGGCCTTTATGACCATATCCACCCATCCCTTCTGCACGGTCTCGTCGAGGTACTCCTGGATTTCAGGGTACTCGAGGTACTTCGAATATGAATCGAGCGGGTTGACGGCAGGGTAGCGCTTCTGGTCGGCGCGGTTCTGCTCAAGGGCATAGAAGCAGCGGGCCGCCTTCTTGGTGGACTCCGTTACAGGCTCCTTGAGGTTACCGCCGGCAGGGGATACGGTACCGATGAAGGTGATGGCTCCGGTCCGGCCGTTATTGAGCACAACCATACCTGCGCGTGCGTAGAAGTTGGAGATGATGGAAGAAAGGTCCACAGGAAATGCGTCGGCGCCCGGAAGTTCCTCCATACGGTTGGACATTTCACGCAGAGCCTGGGCCCAGCGGGAAGTGGAGTCTGCAAGCAGCAGGCAGCGCAGTCCCATAGCCCTGTAGTACTCGCAAATGGTCATAGCCGTGTAAACGGAAGCCTCGCGGGCTGCAACAGGCATATTGGAGGTGTTGCAGATGATGGTGGTACGCTCCATCAGGTGGCGTCCGGTGTGCGGGT
>CALYTI010000050.1 GCA_945487035.1 uncultured Bacteroidales bacterium | reverse complement strand
CGCGCCACCCATTCACATGGCCATGGGCGGCCATGGGTTCTGGAGGGCATAGCCTTCAGCCTTCCTCGTTTCGATTTGACTGCACTCTCTCGCGCCTCAGCGCGACGGCGGAGGCCGGGATGAAGCGTAGCGGAATCGATAGGCCGGGAGCCGCGGGGGTCATTCGGGGGCAGAGCCCCCGCAAAAGTGCCCTGTCTTCGCTGCGGCCACGCCTCGCCGAAGCAACTGCTGTCCGCGCTCTCGCTATCGTCGACACCGTCGCCACGTTGTCATCCCCACCACCTCGTCTTCGGCACTCTCTCCATCACTGCATCACTGCCATCGCCACCACCACGTCGTCATCGCCACTCTCGCCGTCTCTGCCGTCTCTGCCATCGTCACTCTCGCAATCGCCATTTTCGCCAATAGTCCTGAAAAAGGTTTACTGCCGCAGAGGAGGGTGAATTTGTAAGTAGTTGATAATCATCGTACTATATTTTTCGTATGGGTGGTTTTACCCCATACGAAAAACATAACACCTTGTGTATAAGCGAATTATAAAATCACTCTCACATCCTATCAAGCTCGGCGAGTTTGGTGAAAGTACCCCATCTGGAAGGCACATCGTTCACCAAACGTTTTGGTACAAGGCTTCCGATAGTAGCACAAGGCACTCTGGCAGGTGGCACAGGGCCTTCCTGCAGTTGGCATAAGGCTCTCCAGCAGTGAAACAAGGCTCTCCAGCAGTGAAATAAGGCAGAAAACAGTGTCTTAAAACCTGATTGCCAGAGTGGCGCACATGGCTCCGGATGCCGGGTCGTGGGTGGGCGCAAGGCTTAGGGATTCTCCGCCGCGCTTCAGTCCCCAGGATTCCAGCAGTTCCCAGACCGGCTCCTCAAGAGCTCGTGCTATATACACACTCGCTACTCCGATTGAGGCTCCGGCCACGGTGTCCCACCACCAGTGACGGCGGTGCTGTACGCGCATCGCGGCGACATAGATGCCACAGGCGTAAAAAGCGCTTCCGGGTCCGTTGCCATAGTCCGAACGCACCAGCTCCGCGCCGGTAAAGGCTGAAGCGGTATGAGCCGAAGGAAAGGAGTTGTAGCGGCTTCCGTCCGGTCTTTCCTCCCTGATGAGAGTCTTGAGGGTGTAGCAGATGGCTGTCTGGCTAGCATAGGCCAAAGTGGCCCTGACGGCCCTCTCGGCAAAACTGCTTTCGCATTTGAGGCCAAGCTCTGCCGCACCCAGATGAAACACTGCCGGAGTGAATTGCATCCACGTTTCTGGATAGCTGTATTCCCGATTCTGTGCTATCCCCAGAAAAGGAAGCAGCGATATAAGAACTATCAGGAAGAATCTTCTCATCTCAGTCCTCCATTCTGTCAAGGCAGCGGGCAAGCGAATCGCGCCAATAAGGAATCTCAAGTCCATAAGCCTTCTTGATTGCGCTCTTGTCCAGTACCGAATAATGAGGGCGCCTTGCCTTGGAAGGATACTCTTCGCTGCGGCAAGGAAGCACTTTGCAATCATAGCCGGAAAGTTCGCGTATCGCCTGGGCAAAATCATACCAGCTCACAGCCCCTTCATCCGAAAAATGGTAAACTGTCCTGCCTTCAATGCGCGGTCCGTGGATGATATGCATAAGCGCAGCTGCAAGGTCGGCTGCACAGGTAGGGCTGCCCACCTGGTCATAAACCACGCTCACTTGCTCGCGGCTGCGCATAATGTGGCGCATGGTCTTCACGAAGTTTTTGCCATAAGGGGAATACAGCCAGGATGTGCGCACAATGATGCTGCGGCAAGCGGATTTGAAGAGGGCCTTCTCCCCGGCAAGCTTGGTACTGCCATATACTCCCTTAGGTGCAGGAGCCGCATCCTCGCGAATCGGCTGATTGCCTTCTCCCGAAAACACGTAGTCGGTGGAGATATGAATAATGGCAGCATCGCGGGCGGCAGCTGCAAGAGCCAGATTCTCTACTGCCTGATGGTTGAGGAGCATAGCCATATCTATCTCGCTCTCAGCCTTTTCCACATCGGTGTAAGCAGCGCAGTTGACAATGAGGTCAACCCTTTCCGATGCGATAATGATGTCTATGGCAGCCCTGTCGCATATATCCAGATACACCGTCTCCGTTCCCGGGAAATTGTTTATATCCGTGAAAATAAAATGGTGGGGGCTGTCGATGGCAAGTCTTCTGAGCTCCGTTCCAAGCTGTCCGTTGGACCCTGTTACCAAGACATTCATTTGCTTCAGTATTTTCCACAAAAATAGTTAAATTTGCACAAATGGACAGCAGACCTACAATTTATCTTTATACGGATGGCGCAGCGAGCGGAAATCCAGGCCCGGGCGGCTACGGAGTAGTGCTCAAATGCGGCACCCGCGTAAAGGAAATCAGCGGAGGATTTGCAAAGACCACCAACAACAGGATGGAGCTCCTTGCCGTCATCATCGGTCTGGAAGCCATCAAGTGGGAGAATGCCAGAGTTGAAGTCTGGAGCGACTCCAAGTATGTGGTCAGCGCAATCACGGAAGGGTGGCTGGAAAAGTGGATACTCAAAGGCTGGAAAAAGGTCAAAAACCCCGACCTCTGGCAGCGTTTCCTTCCGCTCTACAAGGCACATCAGGTCACTTTCCATTGGATAAAAGGGCATGCCGGACATCCTGAAAACGAGCGTTGCGACCGTCTGGCGGTTGCGGCCTACGGACAGGACGGGCTGCCTGAGGATACAGGTTACATTTTATCGAAAGAAATATGCCAAGAGACAACAAACTCCTTGTGGGAATAACACAGGGCGACTCGAACGGAATCGGTTACGAAGTGATTATCAAGGCGCTCAGCGACGAGCGCATCCTGGACCAGTTCACCCCTGTGGTGTACGGCTCTCCAAAGCTTTTCGGCTTCTATTGCAAGACCATACCGGAAATCGAGAGCCTTCCGGTCAATACCATCACCAGCGCTGCCGATGCGCTGCCGAAGAAAATCAACATACTCAACTGCTTGCCGGACAATGTGTTCTGTGAGCCGGGAGCAGCAATGCCGGATGCAGCCCAGGCTGCCATCAAGGCTCTGGAAGCAGCTGTTACCGATGTGAAAGAAGGCCTGATTGATGTGCTTGTCACAGGCCCCATCAACAAGAAATCAATGTCGGGTCAGGGCTTTCAGTTCCCGGGCCATACCGAGTACCTTCAGAGCAGGTTCGGAGTGAAGGACGTCACTATGCTGATGATTTCCGACCGCATCAAGCTCGGAGTGGTCACCGGACATATTCCTCTCAAGGATGTACCATCCAGGATTACAGAGGAAAAGATACTCTCCAAACTGCGCCTGATGAAGGCCTCTCTGGAGAGCGATTTCAGCATAGACAATCCTACTATAGGCGTACTGAGCCTCAATCCGCACAGCGGAGACGGAGGCCTGCTTGGTGACGAGGAGCAGAAGGTTATCATTCCGGCTATCCGTCGCGCAGGCGAGGAAGGCATTCAGGCCTTCGGCCCATTCTCTCCTGACGGATATTTCGGACTGGGCAACTACCAGAACTTTGACGCAACCCTGGCGATGTATCACGACCAGGGACTTTCACCTTTCAAGACTATTGCATTCTCCGACGGCGTGAACTATACCGCGGGACTTCCTATTGTGCGCACTTCCCCTGACCACGGCACCGCTTTCGAGCTGGCCGGAAGGGATATGGCTGATGCTACTTCCATGCGCGCAGCAATATTCTCGGCTATCGATATCTACAGACGCAGGGAAGCTCACAAGAGGCTGCTGGAGGGCAAGATGGAGGATCTCACTCCGGTAGAAGAGGAGCGTACAAGACCTGGAAGGCCACAGATTGCGTAATGGGCATCACTGCTCCGGGACTATTCGCAAGAAACTGCAGCGTGCGGCGACTGGACAAAGCCAGCGCCGCTGCTTTTCTTGATGCCAATCACAGGATGGGCAGATGCAAATGCCGGTATTGCTATGGACTGTTTGTGGACAGAACCACGGGGAGCCGCGAAGCTGCGGTCGAAGCGGGCAGTCTGGTTGCGGTAGCGAGTTTCTCCGCGGGCAGAACTATGCGGGACGGGACGCGTTCCTTCGAGTGGATCCGCTTCGCCTCGCTTCGCGGCCTGAGAGTCATCGGCGGTATGGGAAAGCTCCTGGACGCCTTTGTGGCAGACCATCAGCCGGACGATGTTATGACCTATGTGGATGCCGCCGAATCCGACGGCTCCGCTTACATGGAACTGGGATTCACCCGGGAAGCCCTCATTCAGCGCAACGGCTGGAGCAATATCAAACTCAGAAAGAGCTTCACAAAAGCTTAGGTTCCTTTGGCTTCTTAATTCCAAGCACGGCCCAGCGGACGAAAGGAATGCGGCTTATCAGTTCGTAGAGAGCTACGCTCAGGACAGGCACACAAACAATCAGAATGAGGTATATCCAAACCGGGTTGATTGCAGTTCTCTTCAGTATAGTCGCCAGAACAATCAAAGGGAGGTAGTGCAGAACATATATTCCGAAACTGCGCTTGCTCATATACTTTGTAAAACTGCTGCTTCTGTCGAAATAGCACCTGAACACTGCAAGAAGGCAGACACTGCCCATAGTTGCAAAGAGCATAGTGCTCCAATCCTGCTGGACAGCACCGGAAGTATAGGTCTGTGGATACCAGCGCCAGGCATAGAGCACCGCCATAAGGACGAATAGACCTGCGGCATAAGGTCCCTTAGTGCTGAAATTGTCCAAAACCTTGTCTTGTGAGAACACATAATACCCAAAAAGGAAAGGCACTATATAGAACGGTATACGATACAGTCCCATGAGCGGAGCATCATAGGAAGTGAGCATAGAGCCGCCCCAGGAGAGGAAGAAGAATATCAGCAGAAGCATTGCCACTCCGATTCGGGTGGAAAAAATGTTGCCGCAGACATTGTAAAACCTGTCCTTCGAGTCAAGCTTTCTCAGCCCCAGCAGAATCAGAGAATAGAGCCAGAGCAATTGGATAAACCATAGAGGCCCTATTCCGGATACTGCGAAAATAATGTATTTGGCGGGAGCTGGAAGACTGGAGAATTCCGCCATTCCGGGAAGGGCGTTGAAATAGCCTACAACCCATTGAAGCACAAAGAGTCCTATTGTTGAAGGAACAAGCAGTTTAAGACATCTGGATTTCCACCACTCCCGAGCAGTCTTGTTCTCCAAAGCCCAGCGGGAGGACATTCCCGCAAGGAGGAAAAGCAAGGCCATAAACCAAGGATACAGAACGTATTCGACAATGTCTTGAGGCTGATTATCGGAGAAGGAACCTATTCCACCGAACACGCCAACTGAATTGAAGATATAAAAACAATGATAGAGTACCACCAGAAGCACAGTGACCCAACGAAGATTGTCAACCCAATTGCGTCTCATTTCTGAAGGCCCTCCATCACCTCGCCAATCAGAGATTGGAAAATTTCAGTTTTAACCAGGGCCATACCATTTGCATCACCCATAAGAAGAAGTGCATCCCCGCTTTCAAGGCCATAGACCTTGCGTGCATCCTTTGGAATCACTATCTGGCCTTTGTCACCTATTTTGACAACGCCAAAAATGTACTTGCCATCTTTTTCCTGCATAGTTTGAAAAGTTAGAAATTTCCCACAAATATAACAATTCCCCCGATAATAGCCAAAAATGATAAGTATACTTAAGTCGTTTTCACGTTGTGTGCATTAAAGAACACGGAAACCCTGGCAGCATTTCCTAAGCTCAGGCTGCAATTCCTAACGTTACACGTCCGGAGCTAAACTAGCGTGGAAGGCCGATTTTCATCCTAACATTACACGTCAGGAAAACCGGAAGCAGCGAAGACAGGGCACACTCTGGCGAATCAATGCAATCAAATCGAAACGAGGAAGGCTGCAGGCTATGCCCTCCAGAACCCATGGCCGCCCA
>CALYTI010000049.1 GCA_945487035.1 uncultured Bacteroidales bacterium | reverse complement strand
GACGTACACGTGCAACCTTACGCATAGCTGAGTTAGGTTTCTTAGGTGTGGTTGTGTACACACGCACGCAGACGCCACGCTTCTGAGGGCAAGCATCCAGAGCGCGAGACTTCGACTTGACTTCGATTACCTCGCGGCCTTTGCGAACCAATTGTTGAATTGTTGGCATAAAAAATTGTTAATAAAAAAGTGTTGTCCCAAAAATTTGGGGCTGCAAAGATAAGCAAATAATTTTGAATTCCTAACGGAAATCCACAAACTCTACATCTTTTGCTGCTCTTTTTGCATAATCCGGGTCTTTCCGAGCTTCGGAAAGGTAGCCGCGCACGCGCTCGGCATCACCCATACGGGCAGCAGCAACCGCAGCGATGTAGTTGTCGCGAGGAGTGTCGCATCCTGCTATGGACAAAGCCTTTGCGGCATCTCCGGCAAGGATGAGAGAGAGCACTTCGTTGACGCTTCCGGTACCGTCGAGAAGCTCGGCAGCAGCCTTGTAATCACCCTCCAGAATGGCGAGAGTGCCGAGGTTCTTGCGGGCAGCAGGAGTGCCGGCCTCAGTAAAGAGCCTGCGGGCTTCGGAGTAGTTGCCGTAGCGCATCTCGATCACACCCTTAAGGTTGAGGGCATCCTTGTCGCCCGGGCAGCGGTCGAGATATGAGGCAGCGACCTCCTTCTTGTCTTCAAGCAGTGCAATATAAGCCAGATTGTAGTATCCTGTTACGGACTTGAAGCGCTCTGCAGCAAGCCTGTTGTAGAACTTCTTTCCCTCTATGGTACCGGTGATGGAGGCAAGATGGAGCACCTCGGGCTCGGAAAGCATAGCGAGCTGGTTCTGCGCGAGTTCGAGCAGCTCCTCGTCGGAGTAGCCCGTATGCTCGGCGCTGACCACGAAGGTAGCGCGCCTCAGTCCCGGGAAGACCTCATTCTTGATATCATCATATATAAAGGAGAGATTGCGGATTTCGGACTCCCTGACAGCAGGATCGGAATACATGGAAAGCACCCTGAGAATCAGGTCCTTGTCCTCGATATCCGAATTTGCCATTGCTTCCTGGAAACCTTCCCAGTCCTGGCCCATCGAACGGATGGACAGGGTGTCGGCGGTAATGCCCGCATTCTTCTTCCAGGTCTTCACCGCAGCATCGGCACGCCTCTCTGAGAGATTCTGGTTGAGCTCGACGCCTCCCTCAGGAGATGCGTAGGCCACAATCTCGGTACCGGTTATACGGTATCTCTCATCCTGCTCAAGCTCCTTGAGATAGGACTTGTAGAGGGAGATGGCGGTATTGTTGTGGGCATTGTCCTTGACATAGGCCGAGTTTACATCAAACATAATGCTGGTCTCGGTCGTATGCTCGGTGATGAGCTGGAATCCGTCCGGCTTCTGATCCATTTCCCCGCTTCCTATGGCAAGGAGATAAGTGGAATTGCAGCCGTCAGCGACTTTGATTGCAGGAATGTTGATTTTGTTTTCGCCATAGACGAGCACGCAGCGCAGTTCGAGATGGCAAAGCTCCATCCCCGGCACATAGTCGAAAGAAACGCTTTTGCGCACGGTCTTGCCGGCACGTGGGATGGCAACATAGTTGGCCTTCACCTTTTCTCCCTGATAGATGGTAGCCTCGCCAGTCCTCTGCCCGCCTTCATAAACGAGCACGGGAGTTACCACGAGAGTAGCTCTTTCGTAGAAATAATCCTTGGGGAAGGACATTGAAACTGTAGCGTCTATCTTGCCGCTCTTGACGACAAGCACTTCCGGAGCGCAGGTAATTGCAACCTCGTCGAGGTTGTCGGCCATCTGCTTCTTGGTGGTGGCGCAGGAGGCTAAAAGAGCCAATACGGCTGCGCCTGTGAGTAATAGTCTGCTTGTTTTCATATCTTGCAAAGATAATCACTTTTTTAGTATCTTTGTAGGTCTGGACATATGGATAGTCAAGAATTACAGAGAATTAAGAACAGGTACGACATCATTGGCAATGATGCCGCGCTCAATATTGCGCTCGAAACGGCAAGCGTTGTCGCTCCGAGCGACCTCGCCGTGCTCATCACCGGCGAAAGCGGAGTCGGCAAGGACGTCATCCCGCGCATCATCCACGATGCGAGCCGCCGCAAGACGGGTCCCTTCCTTGCAGTCAACTGCGGAGCGATCCCGGTAGGAACCATCAACGCAGAGCTTTTCGGTCACGAAAAAGGGTCCTTCACCGGCGCCGTGGCCACCCGAAAGGGATATTTCGAGGAAGCCGACGGAGGCACCCTCTTCCTGGATGAAATAGGCGAGCTGCCGAAGGAGACCCAGGCAATGCTGCTGCGCGTGCTCCAGGATGGGGAATACATCAAGGTGGGTTCCTCCAAGGTGGAGAAAACCGATGTGAGAGTGATTGCGGCAACCAACCTGGACCTCACCCACGCCGTTGCCGAGGGGCGTTTCCGCGAGGACCTCTACTACCGTCTCAACGCGATTCAGATCAAGATGCCGTCGCTGCGCGAACGCAAGGACGACATATATCTGCTTTTCCGCAAGTTCAGCTCCGACTTTGCGCAGAAGACCCGCCTGTGCAAGCTCTCGCTCACGCACGAGGCCATCAGCCAGCTGCGCAATTACCGCTGGCCGGGCAATATCCGCCAGCTCAAGAACTTCACCGAAGCGCTTACCGTTATGGAGTCCGAGCCCGCCACCCCTCAGAAGGAAAGGGTGGAGCTGGATGCCGCGTGCCTTATGGCCCACCTCCCGCAGGAGTTCGACTCTATGCTTCCTGCAGCCCCTGCTTCCACGGGAGGAAGCGGAGCAAGGATGGATACCGACCAGCTTCGCGCTATCGTGAAAGTCATACTCGACCTGAAAAACCAGGTGGATGGGCTGCAGCGTGAGATTAACGAAATGAAGGCGGGTGGCCACTCTCCGGCAGCAATCGGACGGCACCCCGAGGACGAAGCCGAATGGCAGGACGACCAGAGCGGGGTAACCCCTGCACCGTCTGCTCCGAAAACCAAAAAACAGGTCACTGACGAACTTATAAGCGAAGCTCTCGAAAAGCATTCGGGCAATGTCAAAGCCGCTGCAGCGGAGGTAGGGCTCTCGGAGAGAACCATATACCGCTGGCTTGCGGCAGCCAAATCCTCCAACCAGAAATGATGAAAAGGATATTTCACATAGTTTGCCTCGCCCTGGCCGCACTTTGCGTCAGCTCCTGCGGCATATATTCCTTCTCCGGCACCTCCATAAAGTCGGATGTGAAGTCCATAACCATAGACCTCTTCGAGTACAAGGCCCTCAAGGTCAACCCTACCCTGAGCAACGACCTCACGGAAGCCATCAGGACCCAGTTCCGCAAGATGACCAGCCTCGAGCAGGTGGATGTGGACGGAGACCTCGAAATCACAGGCGCGATTACGGGTTACGATGTGAGGGCTTCCGCAATCGCTGCGGGAGACGTTGCTGCCCAGAGCCGTCTCACCGTGACCGTAAAAGTGAATTTCACCAACCGCAAGTACCCGGAAGAGGACTTCACCAACAAATCCTTCTCCGCTTATGCCGACTTTGACGCCGCCAACTCCCTGGATGCCGTCGAATCGACTTTGATACTCGAAATTATAGACAAACTCGTTGAAGACATTTTCAACGCAACAGTAGCGCAATGGTAACGGACTGCATAGACATCACCACCCTCAATCTCGGCGAGCTTTCGGGCGTTGTCAGCCTCTACCCGTGGTATGCAGGCGCCAGAATGGAGCTGTGCCGCCGGATGGCATCCATGGGCGAAGAGGCCTGGGATTCGTCCAAATACTCCGACCACGCCCTCTACATCCCGTCCCGCCGTCTGGTATTTGCCCAGATGGAGAAGAGCCGCAAGGCTCAGGCAGCAGCTCTCGAACAGGCAGAAGCTGCCCGCAGGCAGAAGCCGGCCCGTCAGGTGTTCGTAATCGGAGGAGACTATTTCTCGCAGGCGGACTATGACTCCGTACGCAGAGAAGATGACAACATTTTCGCATCCTTCGCAGGAAAGGTCGCCAAGGGCACCGTCCAGAGCGAATATCACGATGATTTCACCGATTTCTGCACCGAATCCCTGGCAAAAGTCTATCTCGAACAGGGCTATCCGGACAAGGCAAAAGAGATTTATTCGAAACTAAGTTTGCGATATCCGGAAAAAAGTATTTACTTTGCATCCCTTATTGAAAAAACAGAACAAAAGATATGAACGCATTATTCACTACATTGGTCGTACTCATTATTATCGCCAGCATCCTTCTTATCCTGGTGGTACTGCTTCAGAATGGCAAGGGTGACGGCCTCGCAAGCAACTTCGTTGCCGGAAACCAGACCTTCGGAGTACGTCAGACAGCTGATATCCTCGAGAAGATCACTTGGGGACTCGTAGCTTTTATCGCAGTCCTTTCAATCATCGCTTCTTTCACAACCAACACCAAGAGCAGCGAAATCAACGTTGACAGCATCGAGAACGTGGCTGAGCCTGAGTTCCCGAGCGCACCGGTAGATACCGCTTCCCCTGAGGAGTAGGCTTTCTCCCCTGACAATTTGTCAGTGGAATGTAATTTGACTCACAGACGGTTGTCCGCAAGGACGACCGTTTTTTGTTATGGAAAAGAAGTACGAATTTTTGAGCAAGTATGCAGTGAACCTCAACGAGCTCGCTGCAAAAGGTAAACTTGACCCTGTGATAGGCAGGGACGAGGAGATAAGAAGAGTCCTGCAGATTCTATCCCGCAGGACCAAGAACAATCCTATCCTTGTAGGTGAGCCGGGCGTCGGAAAGACCGCCATATCCGAAGGCATTGCCAGAAAGATTGTGGACGGGCAGGTGCCTGAGAACCTCAAGGACAGAGTAATATATTCCCTGGATATGGGTGCGCTCATCGCGGGTGCCAAGTATCAGGGTGAATTCGAAGAGAGGCTGAAGGGCGTTGTCAAGGAAGTCGTTGACAGCGAAGGTCAGGTTATCCTCTTCATAGACGAAATCCACACTCTGGTGGGCGCAGGCCGCTCCGGCGGTGCTATGGATGCGTCCAACATCCTCAAGCCGGCCCTCGCAAGGGGTGAGCTGAGAACCATCGGTTCAACCACTCTGGATGAATTTCAGAAATATTTCGAGCAGGACAAGGCCCTCGAGCGCCGTTTCCAGAAGGTGATGGTGGACGAGCCGACGCCTGCAGAGTCCATTTCCATACTGCGTGGACTGAAGGAGAAGTATGAGAACCACCACAAGGTGCGTATCGAAGACGATGCGCTGATTGCGGCAGTCAACCTCTCCCACCGCTACATCAACAACCGTTTCCTGCCTGACAAGGCCATTGACCTTGTGGATGAGGCGGCGTCCAAGCTGCGTCTGGAGATGAATTCCGTACCTGAGCCTATTGCCGAGCTGGACAGCCGTATCCGCCAGCTGGAAATTGAGAAGGAAGCTATCAAACGCGAAGGCACTTCCCTGAAGCTGGAGAAAATAGACAATGAGCTCAAGGAACTCAAGGACAAGCGCGCCGAACTGGGTAAGCGTTGGAAATACGAGAACTCCATTCTTACCGAGTTGCAGAGCAGCCGCCAGCAAATCGAGGAATCGCGTCAGCAGGCCGAGATTGCCGAAAGGGAAGGCAACTACGGCAAAGTGGCGGAGCTGCGATACGGCAAGATGGCCCAGCTCCAGCACAGGGTGGAAGAGCTCCAGGCCAAGCAGGCTGAAATCAAGGACCCTATCATCACCGAGGCCGTTACTCCGGAAGATATTGCGGAGGTGGTTGCCCGCTGGACGGGTATCCCGGTCGGAAGGATGCTTGAGAGTGAAACTACCAAGCTGCTCCATATGGAAGAGTCTCTGCATAAGAGGGTAGTCGGACAAGACGAGGCAATCCGTGCCGTGTCCGATGCCGTGCGCAGAAGCCGTGCGGGACTGTCCAACGAACACAGGCCGCTGGGCTCCTTCCTCTTCCTCGGTACCACGGGTGTAGGTAAAACCGAACTGGCCAAGGCCCTGTCCGAGTTCCTCTTCAATGACGAGTCTATGATGACGCGTATCGATATGTCCGAATATCAGGAGGCTCATACCGTCAGCCGTCTTGTCGGCGCGCCTCCGGGATATGTGGGCTACGATGAGGGCGGTCAGCTGACGGAAGCTGTAAGGCGCAAGCCGTACTCAGTGATTCTGCTCGACGAAATCGAGAAGGCGCATCCGGACATCTTCAACATACTGCTTCAGGTGCTGGACGACGGACGTCTTACCGACAATAAGGGCAGGACGGTGGATTTCAAGAACACCCTGCTGATTATGACCTCCAACCTCAAGGAGGAGGAGCTGAGAATGCGTATGCGTCCGGAGTTCATCAACCGTATTGACGAAATCGTGAACTTCCACTCCCTTACCAAGGATGATATAAGGGAAATAGTACGGATACAGATGTCCCTGCTCGAAAAGAAGCTCTCCGATGAGAATGTTTCGCTGAAGTACACCCGCGCGTTCGAGGATGCGATGGTGGAGAACGGCTACGAGCCGGAGTTCGGTGCTCGTCCTGTCAAGAGGCTGATTCAGAGGGAACTTGTGAACCTTCTCGCGAAGGAAATCCTGGAAGGTCACATCCGCAAGGATGCCGCGATAGAGGTCGATTGGAAAGACGGCCGGACCGTCCTGCGCAATGCCTAAAACCTGTGGCGGGGGCTCTGCCCCCGAATGACCCCTGGGGCCCTTCTGCTGTACTAAATGGCAGGTAGGCTGCTGCCTCCAGAGACCTTCCGCTTCGCTCCATCCCGGCGCTTCGCGCCACCCATTCACATGGCCATGGGCGGCCATGGGTCCTGGAGGGCACAGCCTACCTGCCTCCGCCGTCGCGCTGAGGCGCGATTGTCCCGGCTTCTACCCGGTTTGTACACCACAGGCCTTCTCCTACACAATCCGGATGGGTGGATGAAATTGTAACTACCTCATACATAATATGTTAAAATTTTCGTATGGGGTAAAACACCCCATACGAAAATTTTAAAACACTGACTACCAACGACTTGCAATTTCACTCGCCCATCCGCTTTAACCAGTCGGGACCAGGAATGCCAGTGAGCAAAATCACCTTCCATGCACACCCCTACCAGACTGGCCTACAGCCTGTCCTACAGTGGAAGGTGCAGACTT
>CALYTI010000048.1 GCA_945487035.1 uncultured Bacteroidales bacterium | reverse complement strand
GGTAAATCCCAAAACGATTTGGAACAACGGAAACGCCGGTTTTGCGCATGGACAAAGGCAATCATCTGGCAAAAATTCAGTTGAATACCCTGTCTTTCCGACGGCACTACCTCTTACGGGACAATATGGACCAGCGGAGAGGTATCATATTTCACGGCCCAGGCGAGTCTGGGGCCGTGCTACAGGATAAACAAATGGCTGAGGGTGTTCGCAGGGCTGGGCTACGGCAGCGCGCTTACCCTTTGGGAAGACAGCAGCAGAGATTGGGCACGGGGAACGCCGCCGTGCTTGATATGATAACTGGGATTATCGCGCTAATGAAGCGACATATTCCTCACTTGCTACCTTATTCCACACTACAATGGCCTGACCATATTTGAATGTAATGTCCATTGAAGAGAAACCGACTTGGGTCGATTCGCTCTGCGCTGTGCCTTTGCATATCTGCTCATTGAGCACCTGGGCATCACGTATGGTCTGCACTCCAAGATCAAAGCCCGAGTTCTGGTAGGTATGTCCTCCGTGGAACTTGAATATTGCCGGGTCTATTCCGGCCTCAGGAGAGTCGAGATATTCGACAAGGCGTGAAATCGAAGCCCTGTAATTGTCAAATCCTTTGGCATCGAAGATCCATACACCTGTTCCGGAGCCGAAAGCATCTCCTGAGAAGGCACAATTGTGTCCTTTGAGGAAGAATACCATTGAACCAGGTGTATGACCTTCACATTGTACACATTCCACTGTTTCTCCACCGAGGTCTATGCAGTCGCGGTCCCTGAGCAGAATCCTGTCATGTGGGAAAAGTGTATCATTCTGGAAATCATTCTCAGGCAACATGAATGTGACATCCGGTTCGTTGACGAAGGCGTAGCTCATTCCTGTGTGGTCTCCATGGTTGTGGGTTACAGTAATGACCTTGTCCCTTTTGCCTGCACGTGAGTAGAAGATGGTTCTGAGGGCCTCATCTGCCCCTTCTGCCCATTTGACATTGTTGGACAAGTCTATAAGAATGGCTTTTTTCTTTCCTCTGACAATGTACATGTCAGAGCTTGAATAGAAACTGTATGATCCGTCTTCCTTGACTGAAAATCCATGAGGATGAGATGAGGTACAGTCTTCAATATGCCAAACATTCTTTTCAAGAAGTGAGACCGTAAATGGTCCCACTTCCTCTGTTTGTTCGAATGATGGCTCGCATGCACATGCAACTAAGGCAAGGGCGGCAGCAAACACAATTGTCTTGTTCATTCTTCTGGATTATTTAGCCCAAAGAAGCCAGGTTTTAAAATAATATACATTCACGGTTCCCTCTTCATTCATAGGCTTCGGAGTCGGTACCGGCTGGATTTCCCCGTTAAGGGCAGAGCGCAGGTCGGCAAGCATCGTTTCAGCCTGGGCGGGCTCCATTCCCTGTGGCCTGAACTCATGACCACCATAAATATGGCCATATTTTTTCAATTCAGGAACAACTGCTGCCAGGTTCTTCTCATATTCATCGAGGGAAAGGCAGTGGTCAGACCACATCCAAAGATAACCGTTCATTGCATCACCGCTGAAAATCATGTCGTCAGCTTCATCCAAGAAAAGAATGCTTCCGGGAGTATGACCACCGAGTTCCAGAGTTGTGATGACTTTGCCTCCGAGGTCCCAACTTCTGCCGGGACCGAAAAGGCGAAGTTCATAGTCTGGATATGTTTTGATTTCAGCAATGTTTCCTCTTACAGCCTCTTTATCATAGGCAAAGTCACCTGCATAGGATGCCACATAAGCCTCAAGGTCCGGAGAATTAAGAGGATCCATGGACTTCATAATGTCCAAATCTTTCTCTGGCATCCAGACTTGAGAGAACTGGTAGTTGCCACCGATATGGTCAGGATGGCCATGGGTGGTGACAACTATCAATGGAAGGTCGGTAAGTGATTCAACCAGACCGGAGAGATCTCCGACACCGATGCCGGTGTCGATGAGCATGGCATATCTGGAGCCTGTGACAAGGTAGCAAGTAGCGGCGGCGTGCTCGCTTATCATATACACCTTGCCCTGCCCGTTCTCCGGAGTGATGTCCTGAACATTGAACCATCCGTCCTCATTCATCATACCATGCCTTGAGCATAGCGCTGATTCAGGGCCTTTGCAAGAAAAGAGGAGGATGGATGCAATGGCTGAAAACAATATTTTTTTCATGATTAGTAGCCAGGATTCTGTTAAAGTGTTTTAGATTTTTTCGCACTTTGATTTACAAACGTGATTTCATACAAAAATAGCATTTATTTCCAGATTCGCAACGGAGGTCCCGAAAATATTCAATAGACCAAGGATTTACGAACAGTGTCCGGACTCGACCACAAGGAGGTGGACAAGGCTTTCTCCCAGTTCAAGAAGGACGGGGCCATAGTATCCCCTGTCCGCTGCAAGTGGCAGCCCGCCGAGTAAATCGTATTGCCTTGTTCAAAATCGTTCTGGGATTGATGTACCCTGGAGAGCCTTCTGGAGTGGGCGAATCCCAAAACGACGATTTTTTGCCCCGTTATGGGATTGACCGGCCACAGAGTGCCTTCTGGAAGGGGTAAATCCCAAAACGATTTGGAACAACGGAAAGGCCGTTTTTACGCACGGACAAAGGCAATCATCCGGCGAGAAAGCACTGCTTTGAATCCGGGATTTCTTTTCTCCGCAGAATGTGTAACTTTGCACCACTATGTCATACCTCAAACACGACGTCACCTGCGCCTGCTGGGGCGAGGTGAAAAATGAAAAATGGGACCTGGCCGTACTGCCTTGGGGAGCAACCGAGCCCCACGGCTACCATCTCCCCTACTGCACCGACAATCTGCTCGCGGAGCGCGTGGCAGCTGAAGCCGCAGTGCTCGCAAAACAGCTCGGTACAAACGCAATGGTACTCCCCGCAGTACCCTTCGGCCAGCAGAACCCCGGACAAGTCGAACTCCCCTTCTGCATCAACGTAACTGTGAAAACTATGCGCGAAATCCTTAAGGATGTGGTGGGCTCGCTCAGCGCCCAAGGGATAAACAAACTCGTGATTCTTGTCGGCCACGGCGGGAACAGCTACTCTCTGAGGGCCCTGGTAAGGGAGTTCTCGGTCAAATTCCCTTCCTTCAGGATTGCCGTCTGCGAATACTTCAAAATCTTCAAGGACAAATCGCAGTTCTTCTCCCAGCCTGTGGACGACCACGCCGGGGAGGAAGAAACTTCGATGATGCTGCACTGGTATCCTAATCTGGTGCGTATGGACCTTGCCGGCACGGGGGAATCCCACCCCTGCGGCATCCCGAGCATAGACAACGGCACGGGATGGATGCCGCGCAACTGGGCCGTCACCACCGCAGACACCGGTGTGGGGTATCCCCGCGAAGCCAGCGCAGAAAAGGGAGCACGCTACATAGAAGCCATACTCCCTCTCATCGCCCGGCTCTTTGCCGACATCGCCGGTCTATAACCTATTCCACCTTAGGCAGCTGCCTCAGGGCCGCAGCAATATCTTCATCGCTAGGGATGGAGTCCGTCATCGTGCCGTCGTTGAACTGCTTGTAGGCGTACAGGTCGAAATTGCCCGTACCCGAAAGGTTGAAGACTATCACCTTCTCTTCTCCGGTCTCGCGGCAGCGCAGGGCCTCGTCGATGGCTGCGCGTATGGCGTGCGAACTCTCGGGAGCCGGCAGTATGCCTTCCGCGTGGGCAAATATTTCGGCGGCCTCGAAGACGCTGGTCTGCTCATAGGCGCGTGCCTCGAACAGTCCCTGATGGTACAGTTCCGAGAGCACGGGGCTCATTCCGTGGAAGCGCAGGCCTCCGGCGTGGTTGGCGGACGGGATGAACTGGCTGCCGACGGTGTACATCTTCGCGAGGGGGCATATTTTCCCCGTATCGCAGTAGTCGTACGCAAAGACTCCGCGCGTAAAGCTCGGGCAGCTGGCCGGCTCAGCACCTATTATCTTATAAGCGGCTTCGCCGCGCAATATTTCACCGAGGAACGGTGCCGCAAAGCCTCCGAGGTTGGAGCCGCCGCCCGTGCAGCCTATGAGTATGTCCGGCCTGATGCCGTACTTATCCAGGGCAGCCTTGGTTTCAAGGCCTATAATAGTCTGATGCAGAAGCACTTGATTAAGCACTGAGCCAAGCTCGTAGCGGTAGCCCTCGTTAGTGACTGCCGTCTCCACTGCCTCAGAAATCGCGCAGCCCAGCGAGCCCGTAGTGCCGGGATGCTCCTTCAGGATGCGGCGGCCGACTTGCGTGGTGTCGGACGGGGACGGAATGATGGAGGCGCCGAAGGTGCGTATGACTTCGCGGCGGAACGGTTTCTGCTCGTAGGAGCATTTGACCATAAATACCTTGCAGTCAAGCCCGAAGTAGCGGCAGGCCATAGAAAGGGCGGTGCCCCACTGCCCGGCGCCTGTTTCGGTGGTTACTCCTTTGAGGCCCTGCTTTTTGGCATAATATGCCTGAGCGATGGCCGAGTTGAGCTTATGCGAGCCGGAGGTGTTGTTGCCTTCGAATTTGTAGAATATTTTGGCGGGAGTACCGAGGGCTTTCTCAAGGAAGGTGGCATGCACCAGGGGCGACGGGCGGTACATCTTGTAGAAATTGAGCACCTCATCGGGGATTTCAATAAAGCGTGTGGTGTCGTCTAGTTCCTGTTTTACAAGCTCCTCGCAGAAGATAGGGGTGAGGTCCTCCGCCTTGAGGGGCTTGAGGGTTGCGGGATTGAGAAGCGGCGCAGGTTTCTGTTTCATATCAGCGCGCAGATTGTACCACTGGCGGGGCATCTCGTCCTCGCTGAGGTAGATTTTGTAAGGAATGGTCTGTTTCATTGCTATTGAATTAATTATACTTTTCGTTTTACTTGATTACGGGTGGTTGAGTTTTCCTGGGGTCTTTGTGCTTTCAACCGTATTGTACAAAAAAGCCCGACCTTCCGGCCGGGCTCCTGTATGCACCTATGCGCACGATGGCAAGCTCTTACGACCGGAAAGGTTGTAAAAGGCTCCACCACCAATATGCGTTGAAATTCATCATATCGGATGCAAATTAAGCAGACTCATACGAGAAATGCAAGAAAAAACTGAAATTTCTGACAGAATGGTCGATTATGATCTGTCATCGGTGCGCAGGAATGGCGTTTTTGCGCACGGATGTGAATGAAGGTGCGCGAGGAGGGATTAGCCGCGCTGCGCGCGGCTCGTCCCCCTCTCTCCGAGAGCAAAGCAATTCGGAACGAGCCGGGACGGCTCTTTTTGCGGTTCTGCGCAGCCCCTTATGAAAGCGAGCTTTCAACGGCGCTGTGCAGAACGCAAAAACGCTGCACTTGCGTGCAGCGTCCGAATTGCTTTGCATTGCGCGGAGAGAGGGGGATTCGAACCCCCGGAACCCTTTTGGAGTTCACACGATTTCCAATCGTGCCTCTTCAGCCACTCGAGCACCTCTCCAGGCTTAATATAAAAGCATCCGAAACAGTCGGATGCTTTCGTGGGAGCTGAGGGAGTCGAACCCCCGACCCTCTGCTTGTAAGGCAGACGCTCTGAACCAACTGAGCTAAGCTCCCGAATAATGGTCCCGCGTTGTTTGGGATTGCAAATATACTACAGATTTTTGAATTGACAAACATTTTTGAAACAAATTCCAAAAATTATTCATATCTTCGCAAAAATAAGGAAAACAAATTATGAAGACTCAATCAATCCTCAAACTTGCAGTCGCCTCACTTGTGATTCTCGCACTAGCGGGATGTCGCAAGGAGAAACCTGCTCCGCAACCTGAGCCGCCAAGGCCTCAGCCGGAAGTCCCGGAATTCACCGAAGGGCTTACAGTGGTTGCCGATTACTATGGAGACGCATACGGCGTCGGATACGACGATTATGAACTCTACTTCCAGATAGGCGCCAAGAACTCAGACGGTGCATTCGCTGCTGACGGCATAGAGCTTGCGCTCGACATACTCGTAGCCGAAGGCTCAGCCGTATTATTCCCCGGAGGGAAATATTACCTCACCGACGGATCCTACCGCTCCGCCGGCATATTGCCATCCATCCCTACTACCCTGAAGGAATATCTCCTTGCCAACGGTATGAGCCTGGAAGGCTATTCTGCAGCTGAGCTGGCATCAGTCTATAGCTACGGCAATACTAGCTTCTATGTGCAGGAATCTCCGGACAAGTGGTGGCTCGCAGCGGTTGACAAGGCGGAACTCGAGGTAACGGTCAACGGCGCGGAATATACCTTCGAGGTAAAGTTCGAAGCGGGCGGTGACTCATATACCTATAAATACAAGGGCCCTCTGACCATCTGCGACAGGCGCGAAGACCCGCCGACGAATGAGCCGAACCGCACGATGGAAGGCATCAATAATGTATATGCATACAATTATGGCCACATTTGGGGCGATGATACGGACGACTGGTTCATCTACCTGTACAACGACACAAATGAATGGCTGGAGATTGAATTCGTTTCCGACACTCAGGACGGAGGATTGCCGACCGGCACATACAGGGTTCCGGCAGACTTCTTCGATGTAGAAAAGATTCCGGCACGCACTCTCTGCCCACTCTATTTTGACGAATATGACGAGTGCTATTATGGGACATACTACGCTCAAGATGATGCTGTGGTGCTCGGCGCAACGGATGGCAGCCTGCAGGTTTCTGCAGTCGGCGACAACTATAAGCTGAACCTCCTGTTCTATGACGAAGAAGTAGACGAATACTTCGAGCTCAAGTACACAGGAGCCATAGAAGTTAACTACGAAGATTATGTTACAACAGCTACGAAGTCAATGCAGCAGCGCCCTGCCCGGGGCAGAAGGCCTGCTACCAAGTTGCTTCGCAGCACAAAGATACGCCCGGGTTCGGGCGCAAGGCGAATGGTCCTTTAGCGGGGGCCATAGCCGTCTGGGGATGTTTTGGTTTTGACAGCATCGTAGACGGTAGTAAGCACGTCGAGAGTCGTAGGCCCTCTCGTTAATCTCAGCTTTCAAAAATTAGTAGGCAACTACAACTATTCATACGCTTGCTAGTCACCAGGTGACACGCATCAATCAGAGCCGCCCAGGCTGCGGCACTGACGTATATCCCGCTATGATTCAGGCCGGTCCTTCATAGCATACGGGGTATCATCCAGACCGGATGCACGTGTGGACTCCTTTAAAGCACGCCAAGACCCAGAGGATAAGTTTCGGACCAGCCCGTCTTCCGGCATTCCGTTACCGACAAGCAAAGGAAGAATAAACGTGTAGAAAGCTATCGGGTATAATGTTTGGACGGCGGTTCGAGTCCGCCCATCTCCACTGAAAATGCCTCTCAGAGTATCTGAGAGGCATTTTTT
>CALYTI010000047.1 GCA_945487035.1 uncultured Bacteroidales bacterium | reverse complement strand
TTGTCTCATCCCGGAAGACCTGTATCTTGTTGCGGAGACTCTTGTCATATTCGCTGTCGATGGTGAACTCGTTGATGGAGTATTTCATCTCACAAATGTTGATGACGCGGTCTCTTCTGTCGATCAGGAGGTCTATCTGGGCACCGCGTTTGCCTTCAGCCCCTTTGCTGAACCAGGCTGACGTCTCGCATTGTACCCCGAAGATTCCTATGCTCCTACGGATCTGTTCCAGATGATGCAGGCAGAGCTGCTCGAACGTATACCCTGCCCAACTCCTGCGAAGCGGCAGATCGGTACTGTTTGCCCAGAAACTCTCGTCACGTCCGTAATTGTCCTTGATGAATGAGAAGTAGAACATGGTGTAGAAATCGGCTAGCTGGTAGATGGTATCGCGCTTCTTGTTGCCGAAATAATTGTACGGGCGTATGAATTCGTTGTCAACCAGGTTTTTCAGCACCTTCCCGAAATCCCCGTTATCGGATATCCCTATTTCCTTCACGATCTCCTTCCTTGTCATTCCCATACGTTTCCTTGAAAGGGCTTCTACAACTGCAATGTAGGTGTCGGCATTCTTGAAGAGGGTGTTGTAAAGGTGGTCGAACTCATCCCAGAGTAATCCCTTCTCTTTGAAGAACATCATGTCGATATTCCTGGCAAGTGTCCAGCGTGGATTCATCTGCTTCAGGTAAAAGGGAATGCCGCCCATGATCATGTAGCACTCTGCGATATCATATCTGGTCAGTTCGAATCCGCGGGACTTGAGATACTCCTCTGTCTCTTTCAGGTTGAAAGGGCGCAGGAAGATGCGGGTCGCAGACCTGTTGAACAGTCCGCCCTTGTCTCCAAGCAGTTTGTCGGTCATCCACGAAGTCGCGCTTCCGCAGGCTACAAGGACGATATTGTCCTCGGCGGCTGCCCAGCCGTTCCAGAACGATTCCAGTGCCGATACGAAGTCGGATTCCGCAGTATCCAGCCACGGCATCTCGTCTATGAAGACAACTTTCTTTTCTGATACTACGGTGCGCAGATAAGCCTTCAGCATGTCAAACGCCTTGTACCAGTTCTCCGGAACGGAGACGGCCTCCCCCGAGTAGTCTTCAAGAGAGGCTGCAAAGCGTTCCAGCTGTGTTTCGGTGCTTGTGTTGAACACTCCGGTATGCTTGAACGCATACGTGTTGTCGAAGAATCTGTTTATGAGGAATGTCTTCCCCACACGCCTTCTTCCATACACGATGACCATTTCGGATTCCCCCGACTTCATCACTTCGTCAAGCAAATCCCATTCGTATTGTCTTCCAACCAGTTTCGGTTCCATATCATTCGTTGTTATGTTGTCACAAATATAATCAAATTCCCTTTGTTTTCATCATTATCTCAACATTTAGTTGGACATAATGATGAATTTGCTGCCTTAATTCTGTCATTATCTCGATTATTTTAGGTACATAATGACCTTCACTGAATTTTTCCTGAAATAAGACTATCTTTGTCCCGGAAAGTTAGTATATGGAAAGAATTCTGAAAGCCGCAGCCGCACTGGGCTGTACCAAAGACGAATGTGCAGTATTTGAAGATGCCTTCACCGGACTTCAGGCCGGGATGGCCTCGGGCATGTTAACCGTAGGCCTGACGACTACCAATTCCCGTGAGGCAATTGAAGGCAAATGCCATTATATTCTCGATTCCTGGGTTGGTTTCACCACTGATTCGCTTCGCAAACTCCTTCGCAGTGCTCTATGACGGCAAATGAGGAATTTGTGAAGGATACTTTTGTCCGCTTCAATGCAGAGCTGTTCAAAGCTGAGCTGCCGATGCCGCGCATCCGACTCAGCCGGGCCTCATCCTTTCTTGGAAAGCTTCAGTACAAGGTGAATAGGAGAGGCTTTGGGCGAAAACCCGTTTATAGCGATTACGCCTTGATTTTCAGTACTTTATATGATTTGCCACAAAGCGAATGGGAGGATGTGGTCATTCATGAGATGATTCACTACATGCTGATGCTCCACGACTTGCTGAGCTAATCCCTAAGGCATTCAAGGTGAGCAAAATCGACTGGTATGTAACCAGGCATCCATACTTCAGCCGCTACCCGCACGTGCGTTCCGTCAAAATGTACCTCGTGCCCCGCTCAGAAATCATTGCAAGCGGCGCTATAGCCCCGCGCCCTTAGCGGCGGACTTTCTGCAATCCGGAAACCGCAACAACGGCAAGCACAATGGCGAGAGTCACAGAAAGAGCGGTGAAGCCGCTGTGGAGCGCCTCAGAGAACAGATTCGAGGTCACATAGTAAGTGGTCCAGAAAACTCCCGCACCGGGAATCAGCGGGAACAGCCCGCAAATCAGAAACACAGTCACAGGACAGCGGCGCAGCACCGCAGCCCAGCGGGACAGAACCACCACAACAACCGAAGTCAGGAAAGTATTCTCCACAACTGACAGCCCCGTGTACTGTGACAGCGCGAAGAAAAGCATCCAGCCGACCGCACCCACGACACCGGTCGCCAGATACTGCTTGCGCGGCACTCCGAACAGCACCGCAAAGCCGACGGTACCGACCAGTGCTGCCAGAGTCTGCACCGGCAGATTGGCGGTGGAAGGATTCTGCAGCGAACCGTGAAGCTCAATCATATGTCCGCTTATATGCCCCTGGCAAAGGAATACAAGGCAGACCCCCAGCGCAATGCCCAGAAACACGAACAGCGCATCCAGAAGGCGGGTCATGCCCGCAATGTAATCCTCATTGGCAATATCCCTTATGCCATTTGTAAACGGCACTCCCGGAATCAGGGGGATAATCGAGCCTATAATCATATTCGGCAGGGAAGTGCCGAAACCCAGTCCCTGAAACAGCACGCAGAGCAGGGTAGCGAAAGCGGCACCCGCAATATTCACAACAATTTTGGACACTCCCGGCTTCCCGATAAGAAGCACTACGGCCCACACCAGCAGGCCCACCACGAAAGCCGCCGCGCTGTCCAGCCATCCGCCTCCGAAAAGTATGCAGAAGCCCGCGCTACCGAAAGCAGAACCCAGAATCTGCTCCCAGAAAGGTTTCGCCGGCTTGCTGCGTATTTCCTCCACCTTCTGACGAGCCTGGGCAAGAGTATATTTGTCAGCTGCAATATCCCTTGACAACTGGTTGATTTCGGCAATCTTCTCCATCTGAGCCCCCTTCAGCGGAATATATTCCACATTGGCATAACGCTCACTGCCTCCGGTATTGCCGGTAGTGAAAATACCGTTGCTCAGCACGAAGAAATTGCTCTGCGTTGCGCCGTAGTGGGAGGAAATCCTTTCCATAGTCTCTTCCACACGGGCAATCTCCGCTCCGTTCTCCAGGAGCACGTGGCCCGCCTGGGCCGCTACCTCAAGGGCTTCAGACAGATTGTTATCTTTCATTTGTCATCTCAAATACAAGCTCACCTCCCTCACGAATGCTTTCCCAGGAGATAAACGGCTTTTCGAGCTCCACTCCGTTCCAACTTGCGCTGCGCAGATAGATGTTTTCCGGACTGTTGTTCAGAGCCTTGATGTTCAACACCTTATCGTCTCCGAGATGCACTTTCGCGCTCTTTACCGCAGGGCTGCCGAGTGCAAAATCACCTCCCGCCGGATCCACCTGATAGATGCCAAGTGCTGAAAGGATATACCAGGCCGACATCTGGCCGCAGTCCTCATTGCCGCACACTCCGCCACCTTCGTCGAAATACATTTCATCCATAATCCTGCGCACCAGCTCTGCGCATTTGTATTGCTGACCCTCAAGCCAGTTGTACATATAGACAATATGGTGACTCGGCTCGTTGCCGTGTGCGTACTGCCCGATGAGTCCGGTCATATCCGCTACATTGCCGGTCCCGTCACCCTGCACCACAAAGAGGCTGTCCAGTTTCTGCGTGAAGCGCTCCTCTCCGAACAGGTCAATCAGACCCTGCACATCGTGAGGCACCAGGAATGTGTACTGCCAGGCATTTCCTTCCACATAGTCGGCATCATCCCATTCTGCGCTGAACGGATTGAATGGGGTGCGGAATTCGCCCTTGAGATTGCGGCTGCGCATGAACCCTGACTCGGGGTCAAAATATCTTTCGTAAGCCTTGCTTCTCCATTCGAATTCTTCTGCCGTTTTGTCATCGGAGAACTTCCGCGCCACCTTGGCAACGCAGGCATCCGCAATCGCATATTCCATAGACTTGGACACCATATACCACTCCCGGGTGCAGTCGAAAGGAATGAAACCATAGCGCCCGTGAAGGTCCAGACCGCGGTCCGAAAGCCTTGAGGATGCCACTAGTGCTTCGTAGGCAGCCTGCTCGTCTTCCACAAAGCCTTTGAGCACCAGGTCTGCAAGGGAAATGACTCCAGGATTGCCCACCATACAGTAGGTCTCCCATCCGTCAAGGTCCCAAACAGGCAGCTGCCCCCTCTTCCTGTAGATGTCCATATAGGTATCCGCCAAGTCGCGGGAAAGCTGTGGAGCTATGAGGGTGAGCATAGGATTTTCGGCCCTGTAGGTATCCCAAAGGGACAGAATGGTGTATCGCGGCTCCTGTCCGGCATCACTGCACAACTGCGGAGCCATCATAGTGTGGTAGAGCGAAGTATAGAATATTTTCTCCTGCTTGCTGTCCATAGGCTCTATCTCAATGCTGGAAAGCGCTTTTTCCCATTTGTCATCCGCTGCCTGAGCCACAGCATCGAAATCCCATCCCGGCATTTCAGCTTCCATGTTGGCGCGTGCCTGCTGGCAGCCATTTGGAGAAAGGGCCACCTTGACCATAAGTTTGCGGTCCTTGCCGAGGTCAAAGTGAAGAATATCCACATCCCCGTCATTCTCAAGTGTTTCCTTCTCGGTAGAAACAATAGGTTCGCTGAATTCGGCCCAGAAATGCCAAGTATGCTCCTGAGCCCAGCCGCGGGAACTGCGGGTGCCCTCGATGTGCAGAGGGTCCACCACCTTCAGTGTGCTGACCGTGCAGCTGTCCCAGCCTATGCCGGTCTGAAGGTCCACAACCAGGGAAGCCCTATCGGAATCGAAGCTGTACTCGTGCAGTCCTACGCGCTCGGTCGCGGTCAGTCTTGCCTTCACTCCGTATGCAGGCAGCTGCACGCAGTATAGGCCCGGGCGTACGCTTTCAAGACTGTGGTCCAGAGGAGCGTAGATGTGCCCTACCTCCCTTTTCTTGTTGCTGACATAGCCTTTTGTACGCAGGGTTCTTGCATCATCGAAAGGCATAAGCAGGATATCTCCAAGGTCTCCTATTCCGGTACCGGACAGGTGCTTGTGCGAGAATCCTATGATGAGTGTGTCTGAGATATGATACCCCGAGCACCAGTCCCAACTGTCGTTAATCTGCTGAGGACCGAGCTGGACCATTCCGAAAGGAACATTTGCGCCCACAAACACGTGTCCGTGTTCGCCGCTTCCTATCATAGGGTCCACCAAATCGGTAAGTCTTTTGCTTTGGGAGCAGCTCACGGCTGCAAGCAAGCCTGCCATAAGTGCAAGCACAAGAGTCTTGGTTTTCATTATTCTGTGTCTTTGCGGTTTGCAGTGAAAAGTGCCATCGCTTCGTCCAGAGTCAGGGCATCTTCGATTGTAAAGCCCCCGTTGGCGGTCCTGCGAAGCGAACTGAGGAAAGCCCCGCTGCCCAGCGCCTCACCGAGGTCGCGGGCAAGAGCCCTGATATAAGTGCCTTTCGAGCAATCCACCCTCAGCATTGCTGTAGGCAGCTTGCGGCCCGAAATGTCGGCAACCCGTATGCGCCCCTTCCCGTCGTCGAAAGCGCTCTGATCCGGTGTTTCGCTCCAGCTTTCAAGCTCAAGGCCGTATATGCAGATGCGGTTTGCCTGGATGATGCCCGTATCCTCCAGCGGCAGCCCTTCCCGGAAGCGGCGGCGGGCCATCTCATAGGCCCTCACTCCATCTACCGACTTGGCGGAAAAAAGCGGAGCCACCTGTTCCTGCTCGCCCACGAAGGAAGGCAGAACGGCTTCCAGCGCCGCCCTGCTCACTCCGTCCAGAGGATACTCGGCGTCAATGTCCTTTTCCAGGTCATAGGACGGCGTTGTTGCTCCGAAAGAGACCCCTGCGAGGTATTGCTTGCGCGAGCGCTGCAGTTCCTCCGCCCTGCGGGTGGCAGGGCCTATGCACACCAGCAGTATGCCCGTGGCCAGGGGGTCCAGGGTGCCGGCATGCCCAACCTTCAGGTTCTTCTTCCCGAAATGCCTGCAGGCCGCATACTTGACCTTGCGGATAACATCCGCGGAGGTCCAGCGGTACGGCTTGTCAATCGGGAGAACAATCCCCTCGGGGTAGTCCTCAATGCTATTGCTGAACGGGTATCTTTTCAATTCTTCTGAGGTGTCTTCCTCCTGCAAATTCAGTTTCAAGCCATGCGCGCAGGATAGCGCAGGCCATTCTGTACGAGATGAAACGGGCAGGCATCACAAGCACATTGGCGTTGTTATGCTCTTTCACGAGCTTGCCCACTTCGACATTCCACGCAAGGCCTGCCCGAACACCCTTGTGGTGGTTGAGCGTAATGGCCATACCGTTACCTGTGCCGCAGAGGGCTACTCCAAGGTCCACATCTCCCTTCTCCAGCGCATAGCCCAGAGGGTGGGCGACATCAGGGTAGTCCATACTCTCGGTCGTGTCCGTGCCGAAGTTCACCACTTCGATGCCGCGGCGCTCCATATATTTGATCAGCTTCGCTTTATATTCCACGCCCGCGTGGTCGCTGCAAATTCCTATTTTCATATCAAGCGTTAATTATGCTGCCAAGCACTTCAACGCGGCGCACCGCTTCCTGCGTGCCTATGCAGCTGATGATTTCGTGTATTCCGAGTCCGGAGCCGCTGCCGGTGAGGGCCAGGCGTATGCAGTTCATTACCTTGCCCATAGGCCACTCTCGGCTGCGTATATATGTCTCAAGGTCCTCACCGCTGGTGATAGCCTCGTGAGCCATTGCCCAATTCTCGGCAGTTCCGAACTTGCGCAGGTCCTTCTCGACATAGTCCGTAGGAGCCACGAAGAGGTAAGGGGCTATGGTCCAGAAGTCCGCAACAAAGGTTGCGCGTTCCTTGATCAGGCCCACCACCTTCACAACATAATCGTGCTCAGCCTCAATGCCGTGAGCCTTCAGTACAGGCTCATAGAGCGTAGCGAGCTCTTCGTCGCTCTTTGCGCGCAGATATTCCTTGTTGAACCATTTTGCCTTATCCGGATTGAACTTGGCTCCGCTCTTGCCCACCTTCTCGATACGGAATGCCTCGATGAGCTCCTGCATTGAGAATATTTCCTGCTCGGTACCCGGATTCCAGCCGAGCATAGCCAGCAGATTTACGAAGGCCTCAGGGAAATAGCCGTCCTCGCGGTAGCCGTGATAGGTCTCGCCGTCGGAGTTCACCCAGTTGAGAGGGAACACAGGGAAGCCCATCTTGTCGCCGTCCCTCTTCGAGAGCTTGCCGTTGCCCACAGGCTTGAGCAGAAGTGGGAGGTGTGCAAATCGCGGCATAGTATCCTGCCAGCCGAAAGCCTCATAGAGCAGATAGTGCAGAGGCAGTGACGGCAGCCATTCCTCACCGCGGATTACCTCGGTGATTTCCATCAGATGGTCATCCACGATATTGGCAAGATGGTAGGTAGGCAGCTCGTCGGCCCTCTTCCACAGCACCTTGTCGTCCAGAGTTGAGGTGTTTACCTCCACGTGGCCGCGGATAAGGTCGTCCATAGCCACAACCCTGTCCTCAGGCATTTTGAAGCGCACGGTCCAGTCGGAGCTCTCCTCCAGCAGCCTTTCCACCTCTTCGGAAGGGAGGGTAAGGGAGTTGCGAAGGCTCTTGCGGGACTCGTAGTTGTAGATGAAGGTCTGACCCTGGCTTTCTGCCTCGGCGCGCCTTGCATCCAGCTCTTCGGAGGAGTCGAAAGCGTAGTATGCCCAACCGGCCTCCACCAGCTGTTCGGCATATTTGCGATAGATATTTCGCCTCTGGCTCTGTCGGTAAGGAGCGTGCGGATGGCGCTCGCTCGGTGTTTCAACCACTTTGCCGTTCTCATCAACCCCTTCGTCAGGGATGATGCCGCACCACGCAAGTGCTTCAATGATATATTGCTCTGCGCCCGGCACGAAACGGTGTGAGTCCGTATCCTCGATACGGATGATGAAGTCGCCTCCGTTCTGCTTGGCGTACAGGTAGTTGTAAAGTGCGGTGCGCACACCTCCCATATGGAGAGGTCCGGTCGGGGATGGCGCAAATCTTACTCTTGTCTTTCTCATTTCTGTATTCTTCT
>CALYTI010000046.1 GCA_945487035.1 uncultured Bacteroidales bacterium | reverse complement strand
GAGGTGTTGCAGATGATGGTGGTACGCTCCATCAGGTGGCGTCCGGTGTGCGGGTCGATGAGTTCAGGGAATTCGGTAAATATTTCAACGACCTCATTCGCACGCTCTCCGCAGGCGGCCATTACAATCACGTCGGCTTCGCCCTGCTTGGCAATAGCGTGCTGAAGCACCGTCTTGCCGCATCCGAAAGGCCCCGGGATGAAGCCCGTTCCGCCTTCGGCAATAGGGTTGAAGGTATCGATGACGCGCACGCCCGTTTCCATAATCTTCTGCGGACGCGGTTTCTCGCGGTAGCCCTTCACGGCAACCTTTACCGGCCATTTCTGCACCATAGTCACCTTCACTTCGTTGCCCTGGTCGTCGGTCAGCACGGCAACAACATCATCGATGCGGTACTGTCCTGCCGCAGCGACAGACTTTACGGTGTACTCGCCCTTGAAGCTGAACGGCACCATAATCTTGTGGGGCAGCCAGCCTTCCTTGACCTCTCCGAGCCAGCTTGCGGCCTGAACCTTGTCTCCTTCGCCGGCGAGCGGGGTAAAGTCCCAGAGCTTTTCGTGATCGAGAGGGTCGGTGTATTCGCCTCGCTTGAGGAAGACACCGGTCATAGTGGTGAGGTCGTTCTGCAGTCCGTCATAGACGCTGGACATAAGGCCCGGACCGAGAGATACTTCGAGCATCTTGCCGAGGAATTCGACCTTGTCGCCGCCCTTCAGGCCGCGGGTGCTTTCGAATACCTGTACGGAAGCCTTGTCTCCGTTCACCTTGATGACCTCCGCAAGGAGCTTGGTGCCCTTGAGGTCGATGTAGCAGAGCTCATTCTCGGCTACAGGACCGTCTATCTGCACTGTCACCAGGTTGGATACGATGCCCGTTACTTTTCCTGTTGTATTCATTATTCTATTGATTTTTTATTGTTTCTGATTTCTTCGACCAGCTGACGGAAGAGCTCGCGTCCGGTCTGAGGGTCGAGCCTGAGCCACCTTGCGACAATCTGGAGCTTCGCTACGAATCCGAGAATCTGGTCGAGGGTGAAGACCTCCATAAGGGTGAGTTCGTCGATGCGCTCCCACATAATGTCGTCCAGGCCGCGCTCACGCTCAAGTATGTCGCTTCCTTCCAGTACGGCGTTAACCTTTTCGAGGTCTTCGAACTCGCGCGGCTCATCCTCGTCCAGGACCAGCAGGTCCTGTCCCTCGGGGCGTCCCAGGGCCTTGTTGAGGTAGGCTACGCGGCAGTTGCGCACATCCAGGTCGTAGCCGAAATAGCCGGCTATGAAGCGGTTCTTGGAGGCGAGGGCCGTACGGTAGAACTCCGCATCCAGACTGTCCGCGTCGAACCCCTTCAGCAGAGTGTCCAGCAGGGCTTCGTCCTTTGGGGAAAGCTGGGAGCGGATTTCGCTGATTATCGCGTCAGTGTCCAGAGGTCCGCGGTAGTCGCTGGCGATGACCGGGAGGCTGGCCACTATGTATTCATAATTATTCACCGAAGAGAAGTTTTTTGGTTACAGGGCGGAGATATTCGCAAATCAGGGCGCTGAAAGCCTCGTCCGTAAGGCTTACGAACCAGCTTCCGTCAGCAGGGCCGATGTTGAAGCCACCCGCAATCTTTTTTGTGAATTCTGCTTTGACACCAGCTCCGAGCTTGGTGGAGAGCTCCTTGGTGAGCCAAGGCTCGGTTTCGGCCTTGAGGCTTTCAGGGAGTACGAGGGCAAGGTCGCAGCTTTCCTGTGCGCTGAAGTTCTTCGCAACGGCGAGAATGATTTCCTTCAGCAGGTCAGCAGAGGCGAGTTCGCTCTTTACGCCTTCCTTAACTATTGAGTCAATGAGAATGTTCTCTATGTCTTTCTTTGTTGCCTGGAGAGCCTGCTCAGATGCCATCCTGACATCGGAAGCGGCCTTGCTGCGGAGACTGTCGGCATCAGCCTGGGCTTTGGCGGTGATGGAGGCGGCCTGAGCCTGTGCGTCGGCAATCAGTTTCTCTGCCTGAGCCTTGGCGTCGGCGAGAATCTGTGCGCCTTCTTCCTTACCCTTGGACAAGCCTTCCTGATAGAGTTTGTCTGTGAGTTCCTGTAGTTTGTTCTGCATAATGTTATTTGGTGTTTTATGATATTATCGTGCAATGATAAATGCCGCGCAAATTTAGCAAATCTGCGCGGCATTTCAAAGCTATTGTCTATGGGCGCTCTTCAATAGGTCCAGCACTACCTTTACAGGGTTGAAAGTCTCGATTGGAACCTCTACGAATGCGGTGAGCCAGTCGGACATTGCGCCGTTCCAAAGGCCTGGCAGTTCGAGGGCCTTGAGCTCGCGTCCCTGGTAGCTCTTGGAACTGATGAAGCCGGTCTCGGGATCGACGTGCTGCAGGAGGTTGAACTTCCTGCCTTCGTGGTCGCGCAGGCAGCATACGAGGTCAACAGGGTTGAAATGCGTCGCCGTCGCCATCATCTGAGGGTCAGCAATCTGAACGCTTTCCAGAATCTGGAGCGAGGTGCTGCCGTCAGCTGCGCGTACGATGAACGGACCGCCGCCCGGTTCGCCTTCGTTGCGTACCATACCGCAGACGCGAAGCGGTCTGTCGAGCTTTGCACGAAGTGCGAGAGCGCGCTCCTTGCAGGACTTGAACTCAGGCAATTCGATGCAGAACTCGCGACTGAGGAACTCTTCAATTTCGTTGCACAGGGACTGGCACTCTTCCGTTGCATAAGGGTCATCGGAAGGAATATAGCCCGGCAGGTCTATGCCGACCGGATTGCCTGCCACGCGGGCAGCTGTGAGCTGGTCGAACTCAGCAATCAGACCGAATACCCGGTCGCGAAGCATAAGGGCCTTACCCATAAGCACTTTCTTGTAGAGAGCTGTGGTAGGGAGCATACGCTCTACGCATACATTGTCTATGTTTTTGATGCTGACGAGCTCTTCATCCACCTTGTTGAGGTTGTAAATCAGTGCTCCGTGGCCTGCAGGTCTCTTGAGAATGGTGCCGTCCTCTTTGAGGAAAGGCTTGTTGTCAGGGGTTACGGCAATAGTGTCGGTTGCCTTGTCCTGGTAGGTGAAACTGATGTTGTAATGGACGTGGTAACGCTGCTCGTAAGTATCCTTGACCTCTGCGAGGGCCTGCTCGAAGAGGGTGCGGTGCTCAGGAGATATGGTGAATATGAGATTTACGCTGCCGTCGTCGTTGCGCATATATTCTGCTCCCTCCACGAGGTGCTCTGCGAGTGCGGTGCGCTTTTCGTCAGGGTAGGAGTGGAATTTGAGTACTCCCTTAGGCTTGGTGCCGTAACCCAGGCCCGGAGTGCCGAGCAGGGTGTCGGCAGTCTTTACAGGATCGTGAGGGGCAGTGCCGAAGATAGCCTTGTCGTAGAATGCAAATTTTTCAAGATTGTCGGCAAGTGTACCGATGGTCTCCGGTTTGTGGGCGAATACATCCTTGAACATACGGGATGCTGCTCCTGATGCAGGGACAAATTTGGCTCTGCCTGCAACCTGGGCGCTTTGGCAGTAATCTACAGCTTCTTTGATGCCGTCCGCATCGAGTCGGGTGATGCCGCGCTCAGGGGTGGCTGCTGCTACAATGTCAAGGGTTGGAAAGCCTTCCTTGAATCTTGCGATTTGTTCTTCCTGTGTCATAATAATGTATGGTTAGTTAACATAAAATTCTCTTCTGTACCTGTACTCCTGCCTGAGCTTCGCGAAGTTGTCCGGGTCCATCCTCAGCATAAAGTCATCCGTGAAGATGGGGTAGTTGTACTGGAATGTGCTGGCGATTTGGCCTTGGGACATCCCGGCTACATCTATGTGGCAGGCCTCCATATTGTCTATGTCCGGCTTCGGGAAGAAGTCATACAGCTCCGTTATCCCGAAAAAGCGTGCCACGGCGCGGACGGCGGCACGGGTTCCGTTGAGCTTGCCCTGATAGGAGAATCCGGCTATGTGCGGGGTCGCGATATCCACCTTGTCGAGCAGGGCTTTGTTGATATATGGCTCGTTGTTCCAGGTGTCGATTATGACCGGACCGAGCTTGGGAATGGCTTCGAGCAGGGCCTTCTCGTCCACCAGCTCGCCGCGGGCGGTGTTGATGAAGAAGGCGCCGAAGCGCATCTTTTCGAAAAAGGCGGCATCGCACATCCCTCGGGTGCCTTCGTTGAGAGGGCAGTGCAGGGTGACTATGTCCGAGTTTTCCAGAAGATAGTCCAGCGGGCAGAAGTGCGTCGAGCCTTCGGTGGCTTCGCGCACGGGGTCGCGCATAAGGACATTGAAGCCGAGGGTATGGGCTACCATCTCGACCCTCTGGCCGGCGGTGCCTCCGCCTATAATGCCTATGGTCTTGCCTTTGAGGTCTATGCTTTTGCGCGAAGCGCAGCCGTACAGGGCGGAGAATACATAGTTGCACAGGGCGCCGGAGTTGGAGGCGCTGGCATTCTGGACGAATATGCCCCTTTCGGCGCAGTAGGCCTGGTCCACGCGGTCCATTCCGACTGTATTTACAGCTATCATCTTGACGAGGGTATTGTCCAGAAGAGTTTCGTTTACTCTGCACATATTGCTGATTATCAGGGCGTCAGCATCGATGACGTCCAGGTGGCAAATCTCGTTCCCCGGCTTGTAGACTACCGTGGCCCAGGGCTCGAAAACGCCTTCGATGAAGGGTACTGTGCTGTCGATGACCAGTTTCATTTGAGTATTATCTCATTTACAAATCCTACCTTCGGGTCTTCCGGAGTGAAGAGCTCGTCCTGCCGGAGTATGGCGTTGATTTTCTTGACATAGATGTCGCGCTGCATATAGAGTATGCTGCGCATTACGGATGAGCCGAGGGTGATATACAGCTTGCCGTCCTTGAAACTGCGCCTGATGGTATGCTGCCCCGCTCCGGAGGCTTCGTCCCAGGCGGCGTAGATGCGGCGGCGGTTGAGCGCGGAACTCAGGTTCATCAGCCTGATGTAGCCCTTGGTGAGGGCCTGCATATCGGTGGCATATCTCTTTTCAAGCTTCATAGCTTTGTGAAGACGCCTCCTTTCGCCTGGTAGTAGCCGGATTCCTGGGTGATGCCGCTGATTATGCCTTTGAGCCTTGCGCTGTCGGTATCGGAGATGAAAATCTGGCCGAATTCGTCGCTTGCGACCATTTTGAGAAGGTTGCCGGTGCGGTCCATATCGAGCTTGTCGAAGAGGTCGTCGAGCAGCAGGGCCGGAGGGAAGCCGTAGGTGGCTTTCATTATCTCGTATTGGGCAAATTTGAGGGCGACGAGGAAGGATTTCTGCTGGCCCTGGGAGCCGACTTTGCGTATGGGGTCGCCGTTCATAGTGAATACGAAGTCGTCGCGCTGCACTCCGCAGGTGGTGAAGCCGAGCTGGCGGTCTTTGGCGGCGGCGCCGCGCAGCAGGTCGAGAAGGGGAGCTTCTTCAAGCTCGGAGCGGTAGCTGATGCCGACGCTCTCGGCGCCGCCGCTAAGCTGCGAGTAGAAACGGGCCACTACGGGTTCGAGCGTTTGGGCGAGCTCTGAGCGTTTGTTGTATATCCGCCCCGCGAGGCTGTCCATCCGAAGGTCTATGGTCTCCATTACGCTTTCGTCGGTGCGGCCGCTCTTCAGAAGGGCGTTCCTGTTGGTGAGAAGCCGGGTGTAGCGCTGCACGTCGGAGAGATATTCCTTATCCATTTGGGACAGGACGGCGTTCACCAGGCGTCTGCGCTCCTCGCTGCCATCGCTGACCAGGGCCGTGTCGCCGGGGGAGACCATTACAATCGGCAGCACGCCTATATGGTCGCTGATGCGGGTGTAGGCCTTGCCGTCGCGGGTGAGCTTTTTGTCTTCGCCGGCGCTGCTGCGGATGCTGAAGCGGGCCTGCTGGCCTTCGTGCATAAGATAGGTCCCGGATATGGCGTAGAAGTCGGTGCCGCGGCGGTAGTTCCATTTGTCGCCGGAGCCGAAGGCGCTCTTGCTCATCGAGAGGCAGTGTATGGCGTCGAGAAGGTTGGTCTTGCCCTCTCCGTTGTTACCGCTGATGCAGTTGATGTTTGGAGAGAACTCGAGTTCCTGGAGTTCTATGTTGCGCCAGTTCTGTATTACTGCTTTTTCGAGTATCGGCATTCAGCTTGTCTTTTGTGCTTCAGTCTTTTCCCCGCCGTCCGGCTTCTGGTATTCAGCCTTTGTTCTTTCCGTTGTCCAACTTCAGGTATTCAGCCTTTGTTCTTTCCATTGTCCGGCTTCTGGTATTCAGCCTTTGTTCTTTCCGTTGTCCAACTTCTGGTATTCAGCCTTTGTTCTTTCCGTTGTCCGGCTTCAGGTATTCAGCCTTTGTTCTTTCCGTTGTCCGGCTTCTGGGGTGGGCCTGGTTGTATACTTTTTTCAATTTTTCTATCGAGTTGTGGGTATAGACCTGGGTGGCGGCGAGGGAGGAGTGGCCGAGCAGCTCTTTGATGCTGTTGATGTCGGTGCCTTCATCGAGCAGCTCCGTGGCTATCGTGTGCCGCAGAACATGGGGCGATTTCCTTCCGCTTATGCCCGGGACCGAACCCAGTTCCTGTTTGACGGCTTTGTCCACGAATTGGGGATAGAGGCGCCTTCCCGTGGGGGTGAGGAGCAGGGGAGAGTCCTGTCGGTCTATGTCAAATCCACATCTTCGGATAACTTCCAAATATAGCAAAATCTCTTCACATAAAGAAGCGGTGAGGGGGATTTCGCGCATTTTGTCTCCTTTGCCCCGGACGTGAAGGACCCTTCTTGCCGGGTCGAAGTTGCCGCGGTCAAGGCTGATGAGTTCGCTCCGTCTGATGCCTGTGTTGTAGAGTATGCTGATTATCAGCCGCCTCAGGCACTTGGCATACAGTTCCCGTGTGGCCGGGTCGGTGACTGCTGTCTGTCCAGTGTCCTGTACAGGGCCCTCCGTTCCTGTCTTGCCGGCGGCAGGTATCTGCTGTGAGACTGCTGCCTGTGCAGTGCCAGCGGCAGGTATCTGCTGTGAGGCTGGTTGTTGTGTGTATGTTTGTGTTGGGCCGAGGAGGTCCAGGATGGTGTCTGTGCCGTATGGACGGGTTTGTTCGAAGTAGCTGTCTATGGAGTCTTTGCGGTAGAATTCGGGGAGGCGCTTCGGCACCTTGGGACGGGCGACTGTGCGCACCGGGTTCGCACTCAGCAGGTCCTTTTTCATAAGATATTTCGCAAAGCTGCTGAGCACACTCATATACAACCCCACCGACCTCGCACTCAGTCTCCGCTCCTTCATCAGATACACCTCATACCCCCGCAGAACCTGCGCACTCATTCCCCGAAGCAAACACTCGTCCTCACCCCGAATCTGCCCTGTCCCTCTTGTTTCTCCTTTCTCTCCTGTCTGTTCTGTTTGTTCCGTCTGCCCTTTCTGTCCTTTCTGCCCTTTCTGTCCTTTCTGCCCTTTCTGCCCTTTCTGCCCTTTCTGCCCTTTCTGCCCTTTCTGTTCTTTCTGTTCTGCCTGTCCTGTCTGCCCGTTCTCTCTGCGGCTTGTCTGGGTGTCAAGTTCCCTCAGCAGATAGTCACGGAAATCCCCGAGCACATCCCTGTACCCCTGCTGCGTCCTCGCGGAATACCTCTTTACCCCGCTGATATATTCTATGTACCCGTCAATCAGATTCTCCATACCAAATACCTGAAATCCTTCTGCTGTCACACACAAGTCCGTATGCCGTCACACAAGATTGTGCCGTGACACGCAAGTCCCTGCCGAGACACAAGCTCCTGCCGATACATAAGTTGCTGCCAAGATATAAGTTGTTGCCAAGACACAAGCTTCTGCCACCACACAAATATAGCAAAATTCCCGACACCACTCAGACATCACCTATACGGAATCGGCCGGCAGGCTGTGCCATTCCTCCCTACCAGATTCTCTACGCCCCATGCCGACTTTCCTCATCTATCACATCGGGAGCAAAACCGCCTTCCCACACACTTTTGCCTCCCCAAGTGTCACATCAGGCACAAATACGGCCTTCTGTGCACTTTTCTCTCCTCAAGTGTCACATCAGGAAAATGCCAACCTGCCCCTCGCCGCAGGCAGTGCCCTCCAGAACCGTCTCGCTTCGCTCGACAGGCTTGCGCCTGTCGCAAGACTTCTCAACCCCAGTCAGCTAACGCTGACAGCCCCTTTCAGTGGCACACGGCCTTCGTTACACTCTGGCCGGTGGCTCCGCTGCTTCGGTTTTCCCTGAAAACCTCGCTGACGCTCCACCACGACCGCTGACGCGGTCCCATCGCGCCTCAGCGCGACGGCGGAGGCCGGGATGTAGCGAAGCGGAATCGGTAGGCCGGGAGCCGCAGAGGATGGTGCGGAGGCGGAGCCTCTGCCAAAAGTGCCGAGGGTGGCACAGGTTCTCGGAGGGCACTGCCTGCCGGCTCTCCTGATGTTTTCCCAAAGTGTCACATCAGGAGCGAAATCGCCCTTCCACGCAGTTTTCCTTCCCCATCTGTAACATCAGGAAAACACCACCCTGCCCCACACTGCACTCTATGGCACTTTTCAGATTTCCTCATGTGTCACATCAGGAGCGAAATCGCCCTTCCACGCAGTTTTCCTTCCCCATCTGTAACATCAGGAAAACACCACCCTGCCCCACACTGCACTCTATGGCACTTTTCAGATTTCCTCATGTGTCACATCAGGAGCAAAATCGGCTTCTCACGCGGTTTTCCTTCCCCATCTGTAACATCGGGAAAGAATGATAGTATTAATCAGCGAGGTAGATTATGTTGATGGTGGGGAAATGAATGAAAGACGATACTTAAGCGTTTCCGGGAATATGTATTGACCGGTAAAAGCACCGACGACACACAGTGTGTCTAGTCCTGATATATGTTTACCGATATTGAATAATAAGTAGATAGCTTATTCAAGATAGAAAAAGGTAAATCGTTGATTTATAGCTACTTATAGAAAAACAGGTGCCTTTTTGTAGTACCTGATTTTTCGGAATTTGCAGATAGTCAGGGAGTTAACTTTCTGCGAAATCCGCGGTGCCTGAGGGTGGCACAGGTTCTCGGAGGGCACAGGTTCTCGAAGAGCACAGGTTCTCGGAGGGCACAGGTTCTCGAAGAGCACAGGTTCTCGGAGGGCACAGGTTCTCGGAGGGCACAGGTTCCCGGCTTCCGCCTTCGCGCTGAGGCGCGATTGTCCCGGCTTCTACCCGGTTTGTACACCACAGGCATTCTTCTACACAATCCGGATGGGTGGATGAAATTGTAACTTCCTCATACATAATATGTTAAAATTTTCGTATGGGGTGTTTTACCCCATACGAAAATTTTAAAACACTGACTACCAACGACTTACAATTTCACTCGCCCATCCGCTTTAACCAGTCGGGACCAGGAATGCCAGTGAGCAAAATCACCTTCCACGCACACCCCGGATAGGCTGGCCTGCACCCTTGCTCGCCGTGGTCGGTGCATGTATAATCATATAAAAATATTAGCTATAAATCGCAGTAATATTAGCTATAAATCGCAGTTCTAAAAGGGCAGAAATAGCCCCTATAAAAAAGGAAACCGTCCAAACTTTGGGGTTTACATCATTTCCCCGCTCCTTCCACGCAGCACCTCATGGCGCCACAAGGTACACCGGGGCTTACCAAGGTACACTGTGGCTCACCAAGGTACACTGAGGCTCACCAAGGTACATCGGGGCTC
>CALYTI010000045.1 GCA_945487035.1 uncultured Bacteroidales bacterium | reverse complement strand
AAGAACATCACCAACTACGGTGTATTCGTTGACCTCGGCGGTGTTGACGGTCTCATCCACATCACAGACCTCAGCTGGGGCCGCATCAACCATCCGGAGGAAGTCGTTTCTCTCGGCCAGAAGATCAAGGTCGTTGTCCTTGACTTCAATGAGCAGCAGAAGAGAATCGCCCTCGGTCTGAAGCAGCTTTCAGCTCATCCTTGGGATGCACTCAATCCTGACCTCAAGGTCGGTGACAAGGTTAAGGGTAAGGTTATCCTCATCGCAGACTACGGCGCATTCATCGAGATTGAGCCGGGCGTAGAGGGACTCGTACACGTATCCGAGATGTCATGGAGCACCCGTCTCCATTCAGCACAGGACTTCCTGAAGGTCGGCGACGAGGTTGAGGCTCAGATTCTCACCATCGACCGCGAGGCCCGCAAGATGTCCCTCGGTATGAAGCAGCTTACTCCTAACCCTTGGGATACCATCCGTGAGAAGTATCCTGTAGGCAGCAAGCATCAGGCTGTTGTCCGCAATGTGACCAGCTTCGGTGTATTCGCTCAGCTTGAGGACAGCGTAGAGGGACTCGTTCACATCAGCGACCTCAGCTGGAACAAGATCAAGCATCCTTCAGAGATTGTAGCTCCTGGCGACACCATCGATGTTGTCATCCTCGAGTTCGATGAGGCTACCCACAAGCTCAGCCTCGGACACAAGCAACTCGTACCTAACCCTTGGGATACAACCGAGAAGAAGTACCCTGTAGGTACCGTTGTTGAGGGAACCATCGCTTCCACCACCGACAAGGGTGCAACCATCACCCTCGACGGCGAGACTGAAGGCTTTGCATTCAACCGCGAGCTCGTCAAGGAAGACGGCAAGCAGGCCGTAGCAGGAGAGACTCTCCCGTTCAAGGTTGTAGAACTCCGTCGCAGCACCCACACCGTGCTCCTCAGCCACGTACGCACTTATGCAGAGGTTAAGGAGAAGGCAGCTGCTGCAGAGGCAGAGAACACCAAGAAGGCAGTGAAGAAGGTCAATGCCAACGTTGAGAAGACTACTCTCGGTGACCTTGACGTTCTCGCAGCTCTTAAGTCAAAACTCGAGAAAGGCGAGTAATGAACTTGACCCTGCAGATTTTGGGCGCGGCTTCGGCTATGCCCATTTCTGATATGAATCCAAGCGCCCAGGCACTCAGAGTGCACGGGCGCTTGCTTCTTATCGATTGCGGAGAGGGAACCCAGCAGCAGATGCGAAGGCAGCACCTCTCGTTTCTGAAGGTGAAGGCTGTCTTTATCTCCCACATCCACGGGGACCATATCTTCGGCATTTTCGGAGTACTGTCCACGATGGCTATGTACGGAAGGACTGAGGCATTGGACCTGTTTGCCCCCAAGTCCTTCGCTCCCATACTCAAGTTCTACCTTTCCTATTTTTCGGAAGGGATGAACTATGAAATAAACTTCCATCCGCTCGACTGCAAGCAGCCCGAATTGGTCTATGAGCTGCGCGGAGTGCCGGTATATGCCTTCCCGCTGCGGCACAAAATCGATTGTTTCGGCTACCGCTTCGGCGACTGGTATGCCTATTGTTCGGACACAGCTCCTTTCCCCGAACTTGCCGGCTGGCTGCAAGGGGTAAGAACCATATATCACGAGACCACCTATCTGCGCGAATGGGCAGACAAGGCCGGGAAGTATTATCATTCAACTACGGACGATGCCGCCCGCTGCGCCAGGGATGCCGGCGCAAAGCATTTGCTCATAGGTCATTACACTTCCCGTGTCAGAGACTACGGGCGCTTTGCCTCCGAGTGCCGTGAAATTTTTCCTCAGACTACGGCAGTAAGGGATGGCGATGTTTTTGAAATTGATTAAATTCGCGCTATGAAAAAGTTGTTCGCTGCTCTTATGCTGGCACTCGGCCTTGGTGCTGCCGCCTCCGATGCCAAGCTCACTCCGCAGGAGGAGTATATTCACAAATACGCATCCATAGCACAGGCGGAGATGCGCAGAACCGGTGTGCCTGCTTCAATCACCCTTGCACAGGGCCTTCTGGAGTCAGGCGCAGGCAAATCCACCCTTGCCACTACTGCGAACAACCACTTCGGCATCAAGTGTCACAAGAACTGGAACGGCAAGAAAGTTTATCACGACGATGACGCCAAGGGAGAGTGCTTCAGGGCTTATTCCAAGCCTGAGGAATCCTTCAGGGACCACTCCGATTTCCTGCGTTACAACGACCGTTACAAGTTCCTGTTCGATTATGACATTTCCGACTACAGGAGCTGGTGCTACGGTCTCAAGCAGGCCGGTTATGCCACCGACCCCAAATACGCCACCAAGCTCATAGACCTCATCGAGACTTACGGACTCGGACGCTATGATGTCGGCAAGGTGGATGTCCCTTCCCCGGACAAAATAGAGGCGCCGGTCAAGGCCGAAATCACCTATGACGAGGAATTCCGCTTCAAGGTGGAGCGCCCTGTCTATGAGAAGAACGGAGTGCGTTTCGTCTATGCCCGCAGGGGGGATACCTATGCTTCTATAGCTTCCCTTTATGACCTTTTCCCTTCTGAGATTCTCCGCTTCAACGATTTGAAACAGACTCGTGAACTTAATCCCGGAGACCTTGTCTATATCGCGCGCAAGAAGGCAAGAACAGCCAAGGGCCTGGATATGTACATCGTGCAGGAGGACGGTGAACAGCTCTGGGACATTTGCCAGAGGTTCGGAGTAAGGATGTCAAGCGTATGCAAAAGAAACAAGCTCACTCCTGATGCCGAGCTTGCCGCAGATCAGGAAATCATACTGCGATGAAAAAAATAATCTGGAGCATAGTCGCCGCCTTGGCGCTGTTTGCCGGATTGCAGGGTTGGGGTTGGCTGAGGGACAACCGTGTGCCTGCATTTACCGGACAGGCCCGCGTGTTCGTAGGGGATACCACGACCGTGGAAGGTGTGATTGCCCAGATTAAACAGCAGACGGGAATACGCTTCGAGAAGTCCCTGCGCAAGGTTTTCGAAAGGAAGAGGGTGGACGAATATCTCTCCAAGGGTTCCTATCTCATTGAGCCTTCGCACACCGTCGTCTATGTCGCAAGGATGCTCAACAACAAATGGCAGACTCCCATCAGGCTCACTCTCGGAGGGTCTCTCAGACTCAAATCCGAAATAGCCTCCAAGATTGGCCGTCAGATGATGCTGGACTCCGCTGAGGTGCACGCTGCTCTCGAAGATGAGGTTTTCCTCAGAAAATTCGGAGTGACTCCCAAGACGGTATTTTCGATAATCATCCCGGATACTTACGAGGTCTGGTGGGACGAGTCCCTCACTTCGCTTTTCACGAGATTCACCAAGGAGTATGACGCTTTTTGGACAGAGGAAAGGGACAAAAAGGCCAAGGCCCTGAAACTCAGCAGGCAGCAGGTGGCAATAGTTGCTTCAATAGTGAATTGCGAATCCAACTATGTCCCCGAGTACCCCCAGATAGCAGGCGTCTATCTTACCCGGCTAAAGAAGGGAATGAAACTCCAGGCTGATCCGACCATAGCTTTTTGCTATGATTTCAAGTTGGACCGGATTTTGAATAAACACCTCAAGGTGAATTCGCCTTACAATACCTATAAGAACGCAGGGCTCCCTCCGGGGCCGATATGCTGTCCAACCAAAGAAGCGATGGATGCGGTGCTCGATGCCGATATGGCTTCAGGCTACCTCTTCTTCTGCGCTTCGCCGGACTTCAACGGCACCCACCGTTTCGCCCGCAGCTACAAGGAGCATCAGGTGAATTCGAAGGCTTTCCAGCGCGAGCTGGACAAAAGAACGAAAAAGAAAAATGGATAATCTGGTTGAAAGAGCAAGACAGGTTGCCGAGCTCGTCCTCAAGGATGAGATGCGCAGCAACGGTGTGCCGTTCATAGCCCACCCTGACGGTGTCGCTGCCATTGTGCGCGACGAAATAGGTTTGCCGCAAGAGTGTGTTGCGGCGGTATATCTGCACGAAGCATCCAGAAAGCATCCGGAGCTCGACTTGTCGGAATTTCCTTCCGACGTGCTGAAGATGGTGGATGGGCTGAACCGCATCAGCACCATCAGGCCCAAGGACACCCGCCTCGAAGCGGAGAACTACAAGAAGCTGATTGTGCAGTACAGCTCCGACCCGCGCGTTACGGTCATCAAAATTGCCGACCGCCTGGAGATAATGCGCAATCTCTCCATTTTCCCCAAGACCTCAAGGGAGCAGAAGCAGCTCGAAACTCTGATGCTCTATATCCCTCTTGCCCACCAGCTTGGACTTTACAATATCAAGAGCGAGCTCGAAGACATATATTTCAAATTCTCCGAGCCGGAGCAGTACCGTTCCATCAAAAACAAGCTGGCTGCCACCGCCCCTGACCGCGAAAGGCTCAGCCGCGAGTTCATCGAGCCGCTGAAAAGCAAGCTCGACCGGGCCGGCATACATTACAAAGTCAAGGTGAGGACCAAGACGGCCTACAGCATATACAAAAAGATGCTTGTCCAGAAGGTGCCTTTCGAGGGCGTGTATGATGTCTATGCCATGCGCTTCATTATTGACTGTGAGCCGGATAAGGCTGTGGAGCACGACCTTTGCTGGAAGGTATATTCCTATGTAACTGAGGAGTATGAACCGGATACCAAGCGTCTCCGCGACTGGCTTACCAATCCGAAGCCCAACGGCTACGAGTCGCTGCACATCACCGTGCGCAATGCTCAAGGCAACTCCATAGAGGTGCAGATACGCACCAAGCGTATGGACGATATTGCGGAGAGCGGCCTTGCCTCCCACTGGTCCTACAAGGGCATAAAGGGGGAGCATACCCTTGACACCTGGCTGACATCCGTGCGTTATGCCCTTGAGCATAAGGCCGAGACCAAGCCGGAGGACCTGCCTCAGGCCCCTTCCGGGGAAATATTCTGCTTCACCCCTACGGGCGAGCTGAGGATACTCGCAGCCGGTGCTACCGTGCTGGATTTCGCTTTCAATATCCATAGCGGCCTGGGCTGCAAATGCACCGGCGCGCGCATCGGTGGGAAGGCGGTTTCCATCAAGGAGAAACTCAAGACTGGAGATGTGGTTGAAATCCTCACCTCCAAAAACCAGAAGCCGTCCGCAGACTGGCTCAATTGGGTTGTGACTTCAAAGGCGAGGACCAAAATCCGTCAGGAGCTCGATGCGGCTGAGCGCAAACTTGCCGCCGAGGGGCGCGAAATCCTTGAGCGCAGGCTCAAGAACTGGAAACTTTCCTTTGCAGATGACGAGATTCTGGATTTCTGCAAGAAGCACCATTTCAGCGGCCAGATTCAGCTCTTTGCCGCAATAGGCAGCGGGGACCTGGATGTGAATGTAGTAAAGGAATATATACTGGCAGGCGACCAGCAGCAGGAAATCGCTGCCGCTGAGCTTCCTGCGACGGGGAAAAGCGTATATACCGGTACGGGAGACGATATACTTGTGCTCAACGCCAAGGATGTGAAGGGCATACAGTACTCGATGGCCCGCTGCTGCAATCCTGTTTTCGGAGATGATGTCTTCGGCTTTGTGACCAGGGGAGAGGGTATCAAAATCCACCGTATCTCCTGTCCCAATGCCTCCCGTCTGATCAATCTCTACCCTTACCGAATCCAGAAGGTGAAGTGGCAGGAGACCCAGTCCAGCGGGGAATTCCTCGTTACGCTGAGCATCTTTTCTATTCCGGACCCTACGGTGATGGGGGCGCTTATGGATGTGGTTGCCCGTTTCCGCGTATCCCTGCGTTCGGTTTCCATCAGAAACAAGGCCAACCGTGACGGGGATGATGAGATTACAATGAAACTGCTTGTCCCTTCAAATGCTGAATTGGACAAGGTTATCTCGCAGGTCGGCCGCATAGGCCAGGTGCGCAAGGTGCGCCGCGTTTAGTCTATATCTATGTCTATAATGCTGGTGAGCTCGAGGTCCTCAGGAAATACCGGGACTCTCGGGCAAGCCGTCAGGTTGATGAGCACGTTGCCGTAAATCTTTTTCGGCGACATCTTGCCCACAAGGCGGCAGGCCGCAGCCATAGTGCCTCCGGTTGCAAGAAGGTCATCGTGGACAAGAACCACATCGTCCTCACAGATTGAACCCAGATGCATCTCGATGGTGTCGGTGCCGTATTCGAGCTCATAGGTCTCGGAAATCTTCTCGCCCGGGAGTTTGCCCTTTTTGCGGGCAGGAACAAAGCCTGCGCCCAGCCTTTCTGCGAGAATGGCACCCATAATGAAGCCTCGGGACTCGAGTCCTACGATTTTGGTGATGCCTTTGTCCTTGTAAAGTTCTACAAGACGGTCGGAGAGTTCCCTCAAGCACTCAGGATTGACGAAGAGGGTGGTGACGTCCTGGAAATGAATGCCTTTGACGGGGAAATCCTCGATTACGCGGATATTCCCCCTAAGCTGCTCTGTTGTCATTGCGCAAAGATATAAAATAATTCAATCCGTTGTTGCGCACAGGTCAGCAACCGGGGAGACTTAGTCCTTCCAGACTTTGAGGTATTGCTGGAGGGCCCACATTTCATCGCGATAACGGGCGGCGGTGGTGAAGTCGAGCTCGGCAGCAGCTTTGTGCATCGCGGCACGGTCATCCTCCACGAGTTTCTCCACCTGGGAGCGGGACATTGACCTGATTACCGGATCCTGGAGCACGGCGGCAAGGTCAGCGGTAATATGCTCACCCTTGTAGGCAGCACCGTCCTCTCGGAGCGAATCGTGTCCGAGACCCACAGAGATGCGGCCGCGGCCGAGCTCGGACGGATCGGGGATGTAGCGAGGGTCGTCGTAGGAGTTAGGCGCACTGACACGGCCGGAAACGCCTCCGGAACGCGCTCCGCCCAGCTCCCCGGCAAGGACATTGTGCTTCACAGCCACCTGGGTCGGGGTGATATGGTTCAACTCATTGTATTCTATCTGCTTGCGGCGCCTGCGGTTGGTCTCGCGTATGGTAGCTTCCATAGAAGGGGTAATCTTGTCCGCATACATAATCACCAGGCCGTTCACATTGCGCGCCGCCCTTCCCGCAGTCTGGGTCAGAGCCCTTTCGGTACGGAGGAAACCCTCCTTGTCAGCATCCAGGATAGCCACCAGCGACACTGACGGGATATCCAGGCCCTCGCGGAGCAGGTTCACTCCTATCAGCACATCGAAAAGGCCGTTCTTGAAATCCTCGATAATCTCCACCCTCTCGGCAGTATCCACATCCGAATGTATGTAGCGACAGCGCACGCCTATCCCGGCGAGGTATTTGTCCAACTCCTCCGCCATTTTCTTGGTCAGGGTAGTTACCAGCACCCTCTCGTCGGTCTCGGCGCGTTTGCGTATTTCCTCAACGAGGTCATCCACCTGATTCTCCACCGGACGCACCTCTATCGGAGGGTCCAGCAGGCCCGTCGGGCGCACCACCTGCTCCACCACCAAGCCCTCGCTCTTCTGTAGCTCATAGTCCGCCGGCGTCGCGCTGACATATACCTTCTGCCCCGTAATCTGCTCGAACTCATCGAAAGTCAGCGGACGGTTGTCGGAAGCGGCAGGCAGACGGAAACCGTACTCTATCAGTATCTCCTTGCGGCTGTGGTCTCCGCCGAACATCGCGTGAATTTGCGGCAGGGTCACGTGCGACTCGTCTATGAAAGTAATGAAATCCTTCGGAAAATAGTCAATCAGGCAAAAAGGCCTCTGTCCCGGCTGGCGGCCGTCAAAATAGCGGCTGTAATTCTCAATGCCCGGGCAATATCCCAGTTCCTTAATCATCTCCAGGTCGTTCTCCACCCTCTGCTGCAGGCGTTTGGCCTCAAGCGGCTTCCCCACCGACTCGAACCAGTTGATTTGCTGATACAGGTCGTCCTGGATATGGCTCACCGCGGCTGCGCTCCTCTCCTTGGTGGTCACGAAATTGTTGGCCGGATATATCGCAATCTCCTCAATGCTTTCCAGGGCTGCTCCGCTCTGGGGCTCTATCACCGTAAGGCTGTCGATTTCATCACCGAAGAAATCTATGCGCACCGCATTGTCCGCTCCGCTTAGGTACACATCCACCGTGCTTCCCTTGGTGCGGAAGCAGCCGCGCGTAAACTCCCCTTCAGTGCGGTTGTACAGTGCATCCACCAGCTTGTAGAGCAGCGAAGTCTGGGAAATGGTCTGCCCCACCCGCAGGTTAACCGTCTGGGCGTGGAAATCCTCGGGATTGCCGATGCCGTACAGGCAGCTCACCGAACTGATGACAATCACATCCCTGCGACCGCTGAGCAGAGCACTCGCAGCCGAAAGGCGCAGTTTCTCAATCTGGTCATTAATCGAAAGGTCCTTCTCAATATAGGTGTCTGTAGTCGGAAGATAGGCCTCCGGCTGATAGTAATCGTAGTAGGATACGAAATACTCCACCGCATTCTCCGGAAAGAAGGATTTGAACTCTCCGTAGAGCTGGGCGGCCAGGGTCTTGTTGTGGCTGAGAATAAGCGCAGGTCTCTGCAGTTTCTCAATCACATTGGCCATAGTAAAGGTCTTGCCGGAGCCTGTCACTCCAAGCAAAGTGACATCTCTGACGCCGGCATCAAGGGCCTGTACCAGCTGTGCAATTGCCTCCGGCTGGTCTCCGGAAGGCTTATATCGGGAGTCGAGCTTAAACTTCAAAATTTCGTCTGTTTTTTATGCGCCACAAAGATAATAAAAACAGGGGGCAATTCGGATATTTGCCCCAAGAGCAATTTTGACCACTTTGGGGCTTCTCTCACTGTCATTGAAATTGTGTATGTTTGCATACTGAAACTGATGCCGATATCGGTATTACGATTGTATGCCGGAAACTGATGACAATAGTCGAAGACTGAACACAATATGAGTTTATATGATTTGATGCTGGAAAAGCAGGACCCGCAGCAGGTGGCTGGTTTGTCGAGATTTTTCAAATGCGGACCCGGACAATATGGGGAAGGGGATAAGTTCTTGGGAATCAAGGTGCCGGTTACCCGTGAGGTGGTCAAATCCTGCTGGAGGGAAACCGGTTTTGCCGAATTGAAAAGGTGCATATCCAGCGAGTATCACGAAGTGAGACTCGCGGCTCTGCTCACCCTGGTGGAAATCTTCAAGCACTCCCGCAAGAACGAAGGATTGAAAAATCACTGTGTGGAGTTCTATCTAACGCATACGGCCTATATCAACAATTGGGACCTGGTGGACCTGAGCTGCTATCCTCTTCTGGGACAGTGGTTTATGGATAAAGACCGCAGCATTCTTTATGAACTTGCCCGAAACGGGGCTACGATTTGGGAAAGGCGTATAGGCATTGTCAGCACTATGGCTTTTGTCCGGGCAGGGCAGTTGGATGACACTTATGCTATTGCCCAAATCTTTCTGGAGCCCTCCGGACAGCCTCTTCACGACCTGCTTCAGAAAGCTGTAGGCTGGCTCTTGAGGGAAGCCGGCAAAAGGGATATGTCGCGGCTGGAAGCCTGGCTGGAAGATCGTGCCGCCTCAATGCCGCGCACTATGCTCCGCTACGCAATCGAAAAATTCCCGGAGCCCAAGCGCCGGGAATTCATGGAATGCCGCTGAGTCCCATTCATCCTTGCAGAGTTGTGTTTTTTTGAAAATCTTCGCATTGTTGCTGTTGTTATATATAAGCAAAATATAAGTTAACCTATATTTATAGCA
>CALYTI010000044.1 GCA_945487035.1 uncultured Bacteroidales bacterium | reverse complement strand
CTGCTGTCTTTTCCCCCACTTTGTACACCACAGGCCCTTCTCCTGTACGAACTGCTGTCTTTCCCCCACTTTGTACACCACAGGCCCTTCTCCTGTACGAACTGCTGTCTTTTCCCCCACTTTGTACACCACAGGCCCTTCTCCTGTACGAACTGCCGGTAGGCTGCTGCTCTCCAGAACCGTCTCGCTTCGCTCGACCCCACCGCTGACGCGGTTCCCCCTCTTATGGTGCCGAGGGTGGCACAGGTTCTCGGAGAGCACAGCCTACCGGCCTCCGCTGTCGCTGACAGCAGTTGTTCCAAATCGCTTTGGGATTCACGGGAGCTCGAGGTGGAATTATAACCTCTTGATACACAACGTGTTGAAAATTTCGTATGGGTGAAAACCACCCATACGAAAATTCTATATCATTGTTTATCAGGCAATTGCGATTTCAATCCACCCGGACCCACTGTGTCGTCGGTGCTTTTACCGGTCAATACATATTCCCGGAGACGCTTAAGTATCGGCCATCATTCATTACCCAACCATCAACATAATCTACCTCGCTGATGAATACTATCATTCTCTCCCGATGTTACAGATGGGGAAGGAAAACCGCGTTGGAGGCCGTATTTGCTCCTGATGTGACACATCAGGAATTCTGGAATGTGCTATAGAGTGCAGAGTGGGGCAGGGTAGTGGTTTCCCGATGTTACAGATGGGGAAGGAAAACCGCGTGGGAGGCCGTATTTGCTCCTGATGTGACACATCAGGAATTCTGGAATGTGCCATAGAGTGCAGAGTGGGGCAGGGTAGTGGTTTCCCGATGTTACAGATGGGGAAGCAAAAGTGTGTGGGAGGGCGGTTTTGCTCCCGATGTGATAGATGAGGAAAGTCGGCATGGGGCGTAGAGAATCTGGTAGGGAGGAATGGCAAGGATGGCAGGCTGTGCCTTCCAGGACCCATGGCACTTTTGGCAGAGGCTCCGCCTCCGCACCATCCTCTGCGGCTCCCGGCCTACCGATTCCGCTACGCTACATCCCGGCCTCCGCCGTCGCGCTGAGACGCGATTGTGAATGGGTGGCGCGGAAGTCGGCGTCAGCCGACGTGGTGGAGCGTCAGCGAGGTTTTCAGGGAAAACCGAAGCAGCGGAGCCACCGGCCGCAACATCGTGAAGGCCGTGTGCCCCTGAAAGGGGCTGTCAGCGAAGCTGACTGGGGTTGAGAAGTCTTGCGACAGGCGCAAGCATGTCGCGTAGCGCGGAATGTCTCGGAAGGCACTGCCTGCCGACGATGTGAAGGCAATTGGTGGTTTCCCGATGTAACAGAGGGGGAAAGTAGGGATGTAGGGTTGGGGTAACAGGGAGGAAATGTGGAGGAAATGTGGAGGGAGACAGGGTGGTAAGTCAGTAATACGTAATGAAAACCACATTCCACGCCAGACGCCAACAGAAGCTTGCGTCATGGGGCGCTGCGAGAGAAACAGCCAGCGTGAGTTCCGGGTTACTTCTTTCGAGGTGTGGGACGGGCGATGATTTGGATTTCGACACTTTCGGGTTTATAGCCGCGGTAGCGCCGATGGCGAATGTGATTTTCAACCATTGCCACGAGTTCAGGGTCGTCCAAATCAGTGAAAGTGCCGGCTTCGGCATCGTAAAGATGAACGTGATTGCCGGTGTTCACATCGAAATACATCTTGCTGTCCGGGCTGTAGCGATGGGAATATAGCCCAAGTTGGGCCATCTGGCTGAGGATATTGTAAACCGACGCAGTAGAAACTGTCGCGCTGGTGTTTTCTTCAATCCACTCCGATACCTGGTCCGCGCAAGCGTGACCGAGAGCCATCATTGCCTGATGGACCGCAACACGCTGAGTAGTAGCCTTGAGGCCCTTGTTTTTGAGGGCAAGTCTGAACGCCTCTACGGAAAGTGGAGCTGAAATCATACTATTCTTTTTGGGATTTACAAAGTTAAGTTTTTCTGTGCATTTCACAAAACGATAAGATTTATCCCGAGTAAACCGATGTCAGTAAAAGTCAATATTTGACAAATTAAACGTTTAAAACCTTTATAAACGGATAATCCTTACGACATTTGCAGAAAAAAGATTTAGCTATGAAACTCCAGGAATTATCTCCTTGCGAATGGCCTCGGGAGAGGCTGCTCAGCGGCGGCCCGGGGGCCCTTTCCAACAGTGAACTCCTTGCAGTGCTTCTGCGTAGCGGAACTGCGGACAAAAATGTGCTGGAGCTGTCCAGAGACCTTATTGCCACCTGTGACGGGAGGCTTGTAGAACTCTCGCGCCTGACTCTCGGTGAATTGTGCGGCATTCCCGGCATAGGCAAGAGCAAGGCGGCGGTGGTAATGGCGGCTTTCGAACTGGGGAGGCGCTTTATGGCGGAGTCCACCGACAACAATCTGCCGATAACCAGCTCTGAAATGGTTTACCGTCATCTGCTTCCGCGGCTTAAAGGCCTTGACCACGAAGAGTGCTATGTGATGTGCCTTTCGGCAACGCATCGCATCAACGGGGTACATTTGCTTGGAAGAGGGACGGAAGACAGTGTGCTGTTTGAGCCGAAGGATGCTCTCAAGAAGGCTTTCGGGGATGGGGCGAGGGCACTGATTATTGCACATAACCACCCGGGAGGCAATCCGCTGCCCTCAACAGCGGATATTCAAAAGACAGATTCTCTCTCGAAAGCGTGCTATGCCTGCGATATGGAACTGCTGGACCATATCATAATCAGCGATGACAGATATTATTCTTTCGCGGAAGATAAAGTTTGTTACCCAAGTATTTGCAAGGAATAAAATTTTTTGTACCTTTGCATTCCTGACACGGTGAGATTAGTTCAGTTGGTAGAGCACCAGATTGTGGTTCTGGGTGTCATGGGTTCGAGCCCCATATCTCACCCCAAAACGGACAGCGGCAACGCTGCCCGTTTTTTTGCCTGCAATCAGGTGAAATTATAACCCATTGAATATTAGGATGTTAACATTTTCGTATGGGGTAAAACACCCCATACGAAAATGTTAAACCACTATGTATCAGGTAGTTGCAATTTCACCCCAGCCCCCCCGACGGGCCTCCCCGGACAAGTCCAGACGGGCCTCCCCGGACCAGCCCCCCGACGGGCCTCCCCAGACGCCTCCCCGGACCAGCCCCCCGACGGGCCTCCCCGGACGGAGATGGTCAGGCAGCTTACAGCGACTTTCGCAGGCGGGCGAGAGGGATGCCGAGCTGGTCGCGGTACTTGGCGATGGTGCGGCGGGCGACATTGTAGCCCTTTTCGGCAAGGACTGCCACAAGCTGCTCGTCCGTGTAAGGTTTCTGTTTGTTTTCCGAATCCACAGTCTCCTGGAGCACCTTCTTGAGCTCCCTTGTCGAAACCTCCTCTCCGGCCTTGTTGATAAGACCCTCGGAGAAGAAATACTTCAGCTGGTAAATCCCGAACGGGGTCTCAATATATTTGCTGTTCACCACACGCGAAATGGTGGAAATATCGAACCCGGTCATATTGGCAATATCCTCCAGAATCATAGGCTTCAAATCGCAGTCGTCACCGCTGTGGAAGAAAGCCTGCTGGAAATCGATAATTGCCTGCATAGTCTTGGAAAGGGTATTCTGCCTCTGCTTCAGAGCCTCAATAAACCATTTCGCACTGTCTATCTTGCCCTTCACGAAAGCGCTTGCCTCTTTCTTTTCCCTGTCGCTTCCCCCATTTGCCTTCTCCAGCATCTGGGCGTATTTGCGGTTGATACGCAGCTCGGGGATATTGAAACGCGGCATCTCGAAGCTCACCTCCCCACTTTGAATTTTCAGCACGAAGTCCGGCACTATCTGCTCCGCAACATCGTTGTATGAATCGCTGATTTGCCCTCCCGGTGCCGGGTTGAGTCGGGAAATCCGCTTCATTGCAGCCTTCAGCTCATCCTCGCTGATGCCCTGGTGGGACATTATCTTCTTGAAATGCTTGCTGGTAAACTCCTCGAAATCCTCCTCCAGGATAGCTTTAGCCAGTTTGGTTTCCGGAGTCTGTCGCGCAGCTTTGAGTTGAAGCAGAAGGCATTCGCGAAGATCCCTTGCACCAACTCCTGCCGGTTCAAAACTCTGAATAACCTTCAGCACTTTCTCAACTTCCTGGCGGTCGCTCTCAATATTTGCCCTGAAAGCCAGGTCATCCACCAGAGACTCCAGGTCCCTGCGAAGGTAACCGTCATCATCCAGCGAGCCTATGATAAAGGTAGCAACCTCCCTTTCGTGGTCGGAAAGATTGCGGAAACTCAGTTGCTCGAGAAGGCTCTGGGAGAAACTCTCCTTTACGGAGAAAGTGTTGTACTCAGGCCTAGCATCCTTGCCCCAGTTGTTGACTCTCGTTTTGTAATCAGGAATATAGTCATCCTGAAGCTGGTCCAGAGACACTTCCTGAGACTGTTCGGTAGAGTTCGGATCCGGAGTGTCATCAAGTACCGGATTCTCCTCCAGCTCCTGACGCACGCGCTGCTCCAGGTCCTGGACCGGAAGCTCTATCAGCTTGATGGTCTGAATCTGCAGCGGCGACAACTTCTGTGTCTGAACCTGTGTAAGTCCTAATCCCTGTTTTCCCATAGCTATTGTTCTACAGCGTTATAACCGGGAATCGGCCTGAGCACGCGTACCGTATCCACATAGTAACGCACCTTGTCGGAAACCACTGGGAAGCGCATCTTTTCCTTGACAATAAAAGCGGTAGGGAAATCCCTGATAATGCTCTGAAGAGCAATCTGCGCATCCACCTTGGTCCTGAAATCTCCGACAGTCACCTTGAAATTCGGATTGTTGAATTTCAGGTAGGTGTTGTAGCCCGGATAGAGAGCCTGGAAGCGTTTCATTACCTCCTGCGACTCCTCCCTGGACTTCTGCTTGTTGTCGAAATATATGCGGATGCGATATCCGTCCACCTCTCCCTCGGGACCCTTGTTTTCGGCAACCCTCTTGGCAACTGCCTTGCGCACCGCATAGCTCTCATTGACCTGCACATCTCCAAGGGCTTCATATATGCTCATTCCTTCGAGCTCCTCGTTGCAGCGGGGCACCTGGCGATATACGACAGAGTCCACATACATATACCCTTCAGGGGCCACTTCCACAGCAACGGAATCGCTTCCGGCAGGCTCCTGCGCAAAAGCGGCGCATCCCAGAGCCAGAGCGCTGAATATGCTCAATATTTTTTTCATTTCTCCAATTCTGACAATTTGAAATTAACGATTTCCTTGCGGCGCCTTATGCCGAGACAATCCTTGACTGTTGCGGAAGCATCAGCGCTCAGGGTACTCAAATCCTGTGCCTGAAGCACTCTCAGCAGCTGGAACACCCCGACTCCGTCCGCAAGAAAGACCTGAACCCTCGCCTGCAGGTGGGATTCGCAGCGCTTCGGGATTACCAGTGTATCCGTCACAAAGTGCACCAACTTCTTTTCTCCGTTTTTCACGCTTCCCTGGATTTCGGTAATTTCCAGCTCCCTGGAAGGGTTGTACACAGTCATATCCACTGCAATCGTTGCCGGATTGGCGAAGAGATTCACCTCCTTCAAGGCAATATCCCGCACCTCCATCTTGCGGTACGGGTTGCACGAAGAGCAGCAAAGCAGGGCTGCCAGCGCGGTTACTATTATTCCTATATATTTTTTCACATCCCAAAGATACATAATTTTCGTATCTTTGGGGCGATTTATGAAAAAGGTATATATAGAGACATACGGCTGCCAGATGAATGTAGCCGATACGGAAATCATCTTTTCGATACTCTCCAGGCACGGCTGGGAGCGCTGCGAGAGCATTGAGGAGGCCGATGCGGTAATGGCGAATACCTGCTCCATACGCGACAACGCGGAGCAGCGCATACTCGGCCGCATAGACCAGTTCGTCCTCCAGAGGCAGAGCCGCCCCGTCATTATAGGCATACTCGGCTGTATGGCCGAGCGAATGAAGGAAAAGCTTCTGGACACCGGCAAGGTGGATATTGTAGCAGGTCCTGACACCTACCGCCGCCTGCCCGAGCTGCTCGAAGCCGCTGCCGACGGCCATCCTCAGATTGACGTTATGCTCAGCCGGGAGGAGACCTATGCCGACATCGCCCCGGTACGTATTGACCGCAACGGCGTATCCGCCTTCATATCCATTATGCGCGGATGCAACAATGTCTGCTCATATTGCGTGGTGCCATATACCCGCGGAGCGGAACGCAGCCGCGATGCCCACACCATCGTGCGCGAAGCCTGCGACTGCTTCGCCAAAGGCTACCGCGAGGTGACGCTGCTCGGGCAGAATGTCGATTCATACAACTGGGAAGGCATCAGCTTCGCCCAGCTTCTCGCAATGGTAGCCGAAGTCAACCCGCTGCTGCGCGTGCGCTTCTCCACCTCCAACCCGCAGGACATCTCCGATGCGGTCATTCAGACTATGGCGCGCTACCCGAACATCTGCCACCACATCCATCTCCCGGTGCAGTCCGGCTCCGACCGCATACTTGAGAAGATGCGCCGCCGCTACACCCGCGCGTGGTATCTGGAGCGCGTCGCAAAGATCCGCGAGCTCATCCCCGACTGCGCCATAAGCACGGATGTGATTGCCGGCTTCTGCTCGGAAACCCTTGAAGACCATGCAGATACGCTCAGCCTCTTCGAGCAGGTGGGCTTCGATGCGGCCTATATGTTCTATTACTCCGAGCGCCCGGGCACTCTTGCGGCCCGCAAGTATCCGGACGATGTCCCTATAGAAGAGAAGACCCGCCGCCTGAACGAAATCATCTCGCTCCAGAACCGCCTCAGCCTCGAAAGCAACCGCCGCGATGTCGGCAAGGTATTTGAAGTGCTCGTGGAGGGTCCGTCCAAAAAGACGGACCGCGACCTTTGCGGCCGCACCGGGACCAACAAGATGTGCGTTTGGACGGACAGCGTCCACAAGAGCGGCGACTATGTGAAGGTCAAGGTGCTGGACTGCACCCAGGCTACGCTGCTTTGTCAGTTGATTTAGTTATCTTTGCACGCAATGGAAAAAACGAAGTGCCTCATCATAGGAGCCGGTCCGGCCGGCTACACCGCAGCCATCTACGCAGGCAGGGCTGCCCTTGATCCGGTGGTTATCGAAGGCCCGGAACCGGGCGGACAGCTCACCACTACCCATATTGTCGAGAATTATCCCGGCTTTGCCGAAGGGATTGACGCACGCGCCCTTATGGATGCTATGCGCGCCCAGGCCGAGCGTTTCGGCGCCAGGATGGTGCGCGGAAGCGTCGTAAGCTGTGAGCTCGCCACCAGGAGCGTAACCCTCGATTCGGGCGAAACCTGGAGCGGTGACACGCTGATTATTGCAACAGGAGCATCCGCCAAATACCTCGGCCTCGAAAGCGAGAACCGCTTCCGCGGCCTCGGCGTTTCGGCCTGCGCCACCTGCGACGGCTTCTTCTACCGCAAGCGCACGGTAGCTGTTGTCGGAGGAGGAGACTCCGCCTGCGAAGAGGCGCTGTATCTGAGCTCCCTCGCAAGCAAGGTCTATATGATAGTGCGCAAGGACTACCTGCGCGCTTCCGAAGCCAACAAGAAGCGCATTGCAGCCGCCCCCAACATCGAAGTGCTCTTCGGCTCCGTAACCAAAGAGGTTCTCGGGGACGAGAGCGGCGTGACCGGCGCAAGGCTGGAGCGGGGCGGAGAGCTGTATGACATCCGAATCGACGGCTTTTTCCTTGCCATTGGCCGCCATCCGAACGCAGAGTGGCTGGGTGGCCAGTTGCCGGTGGATGAGAACGGCTATATCCTCAGCGACGGCGTAAAGACTTCTGTCCCGGGAGTTTTCGTTGCGGGAGATGTGCGCAATACCGATTTCAGGCAGGCCGTGACAGCCGCATCGGACGGCTGCCGTGCGGCTTTGGAAGCAGAAAAATACTACAAGAATGAGATACAGTAAGATTATCCTTGCCGCGGCTGTGGCCCTTGTCGCCGTAGCAGGCTGCAAATCACAGTACGAAGAGCTTCTCGAAAGCTCCGACGTGAAAGCAAAGTACAAGGCGGCTTTCGAGTATTACAACAGCGGCAAATATTCCAAGGCCGTGCAGCTCTTCGAGTCGATTTCGCTTGCGGTCAGCGGCACTCCGCAGGACGATACGGTGCAGTTCTACACCGCAATGGCAAACTACAACCAAAGGGATTTCTATACCGCTGAAGGCAACCTCACGCACTTCATTGAGAACTATCCGGCAAGTCCGTTCATCGAGAACGCCCAGTTCCTTCGCGTGGACTGCCTCTACAGGGCGACTCTGCGCTATGAGCTTGACCAGAAGCCGACATATGCGGCGATTACCGCCATCAACGAATACAAGATTTCGCACCTTGGTTCTCCAAATATAGCTATCTGCGACCGTATGCTCGAGGACCTCAACGAACGGATTGACCGCAAGGCCTACGAGAATGCCAAGTTATACTACAAAATGGAGGACTACAAGGCCTCCAGAGTGGCTTTCAAGAATGTGCTCAAAGACAATGCGGACAATATCTACAGGGAGGACATCCTCTACTATGCAGCTATGTCTTCCTACAAGTATGCGCTGAACAGCGTGCCTGCGAAGCAGAAGGAGAGGTATATGGTCTTCGTTGACGACTACCTCAATTTCGTGGGTGAGTTCCCTGAATCCAAGTACCGCAAGGAGCTGGACTCGCTCTACGAAAAAGTAAGAAAGAAATAATTTGAAACTTTCACCTCAGTTCTTGTAGTAAAGACTATAGAGAACAATAATTTCAACAGATATGGATATCAAGAAAGTACCTACCAACACCATTACACGTGACACCCGCAAGCTCGCAGAGCCTACAGGCAATATCTATGAAACGACAGTAATCCTTTCCAAGAGGGCAAACCAGATTTCCCTTGCGGAGAAGAAGGAAATCACCCGCAAGCTTGAGGAGTTCAAGAACGAGCGTGACAATATGGACGAGGTTTTCGAGAACAAGGAGCAGATAGAAATCTCCAAATTCTACGAGCGTCAGCCTAAGCCGGACCTCATCGCCATTGCCGAATTCGAAAACGGAGAGCTCTACTATCGTCAGGCTCATACGGACGATTTGAAGAAATAAAATGCTCCGTTCCCTCCACGTCGAGAATTACGTATTGATAGACTCTCTGGACATTCAATTCCCGGAGGGTCTTGTCATCATTACCGGTCAGACCGGTGCGGGCAAATCCATATTGCTCGGTGCCCTGAGCCTGCTCACGGGAGCCAAGGCCGACGCCGGAATCATTGCCTCGGGCGCAGACAACTGCGTGGTCGAAGGCGAATTTGTCGTGGAAGGGGACAAGGCCTCCCTTCAGGCTGCTTTGGAGCAGGCGGAGGTCGAATGGAACGACGGGGAACTCCTGATAAGGCGTGTAGTACACGCTTCGGGCCGCTCTCGTTCCTTTATCAATGATTCACCGGTCAGCGTACAGCTCCTTTCCGAGCTGTCGCAGCAACTCATCGACATCCACTCCCAGCATCAGAGCCTGGCTTTGACCAAGAGCAGTTTCCAGCTCGCTCTGCTGGACCATTTTGCGGGAAATGATGCGCTTCGCGCTGTCTGCTCTACGCAATGGGCTGCCCTTCAGGGGGTGAGCCGCGAACTCTCCGAGCTGCGTGAGCGTTTGGCACGCCTTGCTGCGGAGAAGGAATACAACCAGGCCCAGTGGGAACAGCTGGACAAGGCGCGTCTTCGTGCCGGCGAACTGGAGGAGCTTGAAGAAGAGCAGAAGCAGCTTGCCAATGCAGAGCAGATTAAGGAGAATCTTTCACTTGTGGAGCAGGCTCTCGACTGTACGGACCGCCTTCGCGAGGCCCGCAAGCTTCTGGAGAAGACTTCGGCCTTCATTCCGGCTGCCGCAGAACTTGCCTCCCGTCTGGATTCTTCCCGTCTGGAAATAGAAGATATTGCAGCGGAGGTCAGCTCGCGCAATGCTTCGCTGAGCATCTCCGGCGAGCGGCTGGAGCAGGTTGAGGACAGGATTTCCCTGCTCTATCAGCTTATGCGAAAACACAATGTGCGTACGGTAGAAGAACTGGTGGCTGTACGTGACCGCTATGCTGAGGCCCTGTTTGACAGCTCGGCTCTCGAACTTCGGGAAGATGAGCTCGTGAAGGCTCAGGCTGCTGCTCGGAAGGCTTATGACGACACGGCAGCCGCGCTTCACAAGGTCAGAGTTGAGGCCGCCCCGAAACTTGCTGCCGAAATCCAATCCGGTCTGCGTTTCCTGGAGTTGGACCGTGCTGTGTTCCGGGTTGAGGTGCAGCAGAGCGCGTATGGTGCTCTCGGTGCAGACAATGCACTGTTTCTTTTCAGCTCTACCGGCAGTTCGCCTGTTGAGCTTTCAAAGTGCGCATCCGGAGGTGAGCTTTCGCGCATTATGCTCTGCCTCAAGGAGATGATGGCGCGCTATGTGGGTATGCCTACTATGATTTTTGACGAAATCGATACCGGAGTTTCCGGCAGCGTGGCTGACAAGATGGGACGTATGATTTGCACTATGGGAGAGCATATGCAGGTGTTCGCCATTACCCATCTGCCGCAGGTTGCCGCCAAGGGCTGCGCCCACTATGTGGTCAGCAAGAGTGAAGACCCGTCCGGCAGGGTGGTTTCTTCCATCCGTCTTCTCGACAGCGAAGCCCGCGTTCAGGAAATCGCCCGCCTTCTCAGTGGCGAGCTCATCACCCCCGCCGCCCTCGCCAACGCCCGCGAGCTGCTGGGGTAGCTCTATCCGCGTTTCTCTCCGCAACACCACCATGAGTTTTCAAACAATTTGTACAAATAATTGCTAATTTCCTGATAATTTGGCC
>CALYTI010000043.1 GCA_945487035.1 uncultured Bacteroidales bacterium | reverse complement strand
GACCTACAATCCAACTTCTTTCCGAATCATTTGGAAAATCCATAAGAATAGATAGAAAATTTTATGCAGTAAAAAAATCTCCTTTTAGAGGAGTTTCCTCTGGCAGAAAAGGACTTGATAGCAGATGGCCCTGAATGGATTCTGGATACGGAAATATAAAATTTCGCCGGCATCTGCCGCTTCTGTGTCGGCCTGCTCCCGGAAATCGAAATCTTCGATTCCCCACAATTCCGCGACTATGTAAAATCCTATCTGGATACAAATATCAAACGAATACAGTAAAAGTCTTAATCAAAAACGTCAGCGTGTGTTCCTGTACGAGTCATAAGCATAATCAATTCGTCATCCCTTTGTTCCCAAATTAGCAGCCAGTCCGGCTGGATATGGCATTCCCATAATCCTTTCAATTGACCTGCGAGTTTATGCGGTTTATACCTGGATGGCAATTGCCCTGATTCCAGCAATTGCTCTATAACCGATTTCAGTGCATCCATCGGTTTCCCACGTTTGGCACACAGCTTTACATCTTTTTTGAATTGGTTGGTTACCAGGTATCTATATTTTGCCATCCTCCTCGTCGATTTCTTTCATCATTTCATCAAAACTGCTATACTCAGTAACCTTTCCGCTTTGCATTTCATACAATGCCCGTTCAAGTCCGGATTCCGGGTAGTTAACCAAGAAATCCCACCCCATCCTGCTTGCAATGGTTTTTGCAAGCGGAATATCCTTGGAAGGAATCCATAATTCCGCAATGTCCCTGCTTCCGTAAGCAGGACTTGGAGCTTCCAATCTGGAAGTATCCGATATCCTGGGAGCATAGCCGCAAATTGGCGTAGCCATCACAGATGCGGGATCTTTTACGGCTTTCTCCAGCGCCCGTTTGATAAAAGCGTTTATCGTAATCCCTTCTGCTGCGGCATAATCCGCAATGCTGTTGTGAGTCGATGGAGAAATGCGTATGTTCAGCGTGCCGGAATAACTCTTTTTGGCAGGAATGCCCTGTTCATTGCAATACACAACATAGTCATCCACTGCCTTTTGAAAATTATCAGTCAGTTCCTTGATACTGCTGCCCTCAAAAGTGACAAGGCTGTCGATACCCTCGATTTTTCCCTTAAACACCCCGGCATCTTCGCTGAATTGCACGGAGCCGATGTATCCTTTATGCTTCAAAGTATTCATAGTGCAAATGTAACTAAAATATAGTTACATTCAAAACTGGCTGCATTTGAATTCCACACGGATAACTTCATCCATTAGACAGTGTTTCATCGAGTGAGTCCTACTGAGCACAGAAATCCGCCCCGGGCACGCTCCAAATCCACTCCGAGAAGCCTCTCCTTCGCTGCAAATCAGCTTACAGTTTGGAAATGGCGCTCTTCAGGGCCTCGCCAAGACTGGTATTGTAGCCTTCCGACAGGAAGAACACTGAGCCGAAACTGTCACAAAGTGCAACGGCGGGAAGCGTCGTGGCATTACCCAACATACTGCGGACCTTGCCATCAGCATCAAGGCCGAAGATGGCATTTTCCAAGCCCTGAGGCCTCGCCTTTCCCAAAACCAGAACAGGCCGGCCCCAGCTGTTGATGCAATCCGAAACAGCCTCGAGTTCCCTGACAGCGTGCGAGCTCGGCTCATCTTTATCTCCCGTCACAGCAACAAGGAAAAGACCTCTGCCCACTGCGGAAAGTATTGATTGCTGAGCCTGCTGTCCGTCCGGAAGGAACAGTTCTTCAGGGTTCATATTGCCTATAACGCTCAGGCGCTCTTCGGACTGGCGAAGCTCTACCGGCACTCTGATGCTCTGTCCTTCACTCACGGAGAAGAATGACATACGGGCGAGCACGCCTCCGCTGGATAGCCTTGTTCCGGTCGTGAGTACATAATCCCCCACGTCAAGTATGCCGTCCAGGCTGTTCAGCGGGGTATCGTCCGAATCCTGACCGAACTCGCGGAGCACCGCGCTGCCGTCTTCCAGTTTGGCCAGGGTGAAGTGGCGGTAATATTTAGGATTGCTACCGCAAACGAACTCGACCTTGCCCTTAGGAGACTCGACAGGCTCTGACGCCCCATCGAAATCCACATCCAGCCAAATGCCGTTGTCGCGGTATTGAGTCTTGCCGGTGACTTCGTCTATTCTCGCAGGGAAGCCCAGGGTACGGCACATCGCAACGAAGAAAATCTTCCGCGAACGGCGGTCAGTCATCCTTGAACGCCATACGCTCTGCGGAGTAATCCTGAGATTCTGAGGATTGCGCCCTTCGACCAGCACAAGGCTGTCCCTCACCCACTGCGCCACCTGCTCAGGGCTTTCGAGCCTTTGAGCTATCCCGCTATCCAGCAATTCTTTGCGCAGCGGCCGCAGTGCCTCCAGTTCAACGCGGGGATTGAGTATATACGGGTCTGCGGAAGCATAACCCGCCAAAGCATCTTCAAGCACTTCCAGTGAAATATCTCCCAAATCCTTTGGTGTAAGGCAGGCAAGAAGTTCCTGAACGCCCGCCATCCTGCGCCTGCGGAAGCTTTCCACCGCCGGGTTGGAATGGTCGTGAGCGGCCCTTATCGAGTCTTCGCGCGCAAGTCTGACGGCATTGCAGGCGATGTCGGAAGCGTCCGCATCAGTCACTATAGGGTTTTCGACAGGTGGCTCGATATCGATGTCGGCAGAGAAGCATTCGCCAACTTTGTGAGCAAGCACCACTTCGGTATGCCCGCCTCCGGCTACGGCAAAGCCGAACATCCCGTCCTTGTGAGCCCAGACAAGCAGGTCGCCCTTGCCCGTATTGAGCGAAGAATGACCCTGACTGTCAGTAAGATAGCTTGCGACAGTGTAGAACTCCGCATAGTTGTATATCTTGTATTCCACCCTTGCACCCCCGACCGGCCGGCCGCAGGTATCGAGCACCGTGATATGGTTCTCCCTCGAAGGCACATAGCCGCTTATGACATTGATTTCGGTAAGGCCGGGCTTTCTGCTGATGACATCCTCTTTGCCGCGATAGTCCCCGAATACGCGGGTATGCAACAGCATTGCCCTGGAAACAGGGGCATTGAACCAGGCCATATTGAGTCTCGGCTCAGGCTCGCAGGAGCCCATAAACCACCATTTTCCGTCGGCCCAGACCTCAACCCACGCGTGGTTGTCGTCGGTGTGGGCCCATCGTGGGGTATAGACCTGCCTTGCAGGAATGCCCGCAGCCCTTAGTGCAGCTACCGCCAGAACGGATTCTTCTCCGCAGCGGCCGACTCCGCGGGCTATGGTCTGCTCGGGAGATGATGTGCGTGCATCGGAAGGCTGGTAGGTGGCCTGTTCGTGGCACCAGTGGTTGATTTCCAGAGCAGCCTCCGCCATATCCATTCCTTTAACCCTGCTGCAGAGGGTGTCAGCATAGCGGGTGCGGAAATTGTCCAGAGATTCGTTGTTCACCCTGAGAGGCAGCACGAAATGGCGGAACTCCCTTTCAGGCACATTCCAAGCCATTTTCCGCCTTACTTCCAAGGTTTTGTCTATGTTTTCTTCCCAATACTGCCGGCTGTAGTTCAGGCTGTCAGGCAGAGACATTGATTCGTACATCCAGGCAAGATACTCTTCCCTTTCCGGAGTACAGGAAACGAGCAGAAGCAGCAAGGAAAGCAAAATGGTCTTTTTCATTGTGTAAATATACGATTATCTTTGCATTATGGAAAGATTTCTGGAGTGCTGCTGCACAAGTGCACAGGAGGTGAATTTTGCGCAGAAACACGGTGCTTCCCGCATAGAACTCTGCGAGAAGCTTGAACTTGGAGGAGTTACACCTTCTGCCGGGCTGCTCGATATGGTCCTTCGTCTTGCCGATATTCCGGTCAATGTGCTGATACGCCCGCGCGGAGGTAATTTCGTTTATGACGAAGAAGAAATCCGCGTTATGCTTGGTGACATAGAGACTTGCGCTGCAAAAGGTGCCGCGGGAGTAGTTGTGGGGGCACTTGACAGCAATGGCGAGGTCGATATGCCCACTATGCACAGACTCATCGGCAAAGCCCGCGAGCTGGGGTTGTCGGTCACTTTTCACCGCGCCTTCGATGTGTGCGCCGACCCTCTGGCGGCCTTTGACAGAGTAGTCGAACTGGGTTGTGACAGGCTTCTTACCTCAGGTCATGAGGAGAATGCCGTGAAAGGCCGCAAGTTGATTGAGGAACTTGCAGCGCGAAAGCAGCTGATTGTTATGGCCGGCTGCGGAGTGCGCCCGTCCAATGTGGCTCTCATCACCGCCGACGAGTACCACGCCTCCTTCTCCTGGTTTAGGGAATAGGGTAGCTGTCTGTCTGCCCCCGAACCTAGCTGATAAACAGCAGTTCCCGGTACTTCGGCAAAGGCCAGAGGCGGTTGTCCACGATTTCCTCGAGCTCGTCAATCGGTTTGCGCAGAGCGTAAAGCAGCCGGGCGACTTCGTTGTAGGCAGAAGCCTTGGCGTATCCGCTGTCCTGCGAGCCGGCCCTTTCCATAGCCTCCTTCATCACTGACACCTGCTTCTGCAGCTCTTCAAGACACTCGTTGAGCCTGCCGACAGTCGTCAGCTCTATTGAGCATCCATCAAGGTTGCCAAAAACCTCCTTATTGAGTGCCAGCTCCTCCAGAAGGCGTTTCTTGTACTCCAATGCTGCAGGGAGTATATGGTTCACGGCCATTCGGCTCATCACCTTGGCTTCAATCTGAATCTTCTTCGAGTAGGTCTCCCATTTCACCTCATTGCGTGCCTGCAGTTCGTGCAGGGTATAAACTCCAGTTGTGGTGAACATCTGCACCGAAGCAGGGGAGAGGAATTCCTTTATCATCTCAGGTACACCGGTCTGCACATCCAGCCCGCGTCTTGCAGCTTCCTGCTTCCAGGCATCTTCATAGCCGTTGCCGTCAAAGCATACCACATCCAGAACAGAAGCTATAACCGGCTTGAGCGTATCCATAACGGCGACGTGCAGGTCCTTGCCTTTGCCCAGCTCGGCATCCAGGTCCTTCTTGAAGATAATAAGCTGCTCAGCCACAGCCGCATTGAGAGTGGTCATTGCACCCGCGCAATTCGCACTTGACCCAACTGCCCTGAACTCGAAACGGTTGCCTGTGAACGCGAAAGGAGAAGTTCGGTTGCGGTCGGTATTGTCCACAAAAATCTCCGGAATCTCCACCAGGCCAACCTTTTTGCCCTTCTTGCCCGCAATCTCGATTGGAGTGTCTGAAGGCAGTACGAGCAGTTTGTGCAGTACATCCGTCATCGTCTTTCCGAGGAAAGCGGATACTATTGCAGGCGGAGCCTCATTTGCCCCGAGCCTGTGGGCGTTGGTCGCACTCGCGATGGATGCCTTGAGAAGGGCGTTGTGCCTCTGAACAGCAGCGAGAACATTCACGAAGAAGGTAAGGAACATAAGGTTCCCCTTTTCGTCCTTGCCCGGAGCGAGCAGCTGCACGCCCGTATCCGTTCCCAGCGACCAGTTGTTGTGCTTGCCGGAACCGTTGACTCCCTCGAAAGGCTTCTCGTGAAGCAGAACGACGAAACCGTGCCTCCGCGCGATTTTGTCCATCAGGTTCATAATAATCTGATTCTGGTCATTCGCAAGATTGGTTTCCCCATAAATAGGCGCCAGCTCGAACTGGTTAGGCGCCACCTCGTTGTGTCTGGTTTTGAGCGGAATGCCAAGCCTGTGCCCGGCAATCTCCAGCTCGCGCATAAACTCAGCCACGCGCGAAGGAATCGCTGCGAAATAATGGTCATCCAGCTGCTGGTTCTTCGAAGAATTGTGCCCCATAAGGGTGCGTCCGGTAATCATAAGGTCCGGGCGGGCCGAATACAGACTCTCATCCACCAGGAAATATTCCTGCTCCCACCCGAGATATGAGTAAACCTTGGTAGCCTTCGGCTCGAAGAGCTGAACTATCGGGAGCGCCGCATCCGAAACCGCCTTGAGGGCCTTCTTCAGAGGCGTTTTATAGTCCAGGGCCTCTCCGGTGTAGGCTACGAATACCGTAGGTATGCAAAGCGTATCATCCTGGATGAATACCGGGGATGTCGGGTCCCAGGCGGTATAGCCCCGGGCTTCGAAGGTAGCGCGTATGCCCCCGTTGGGAAATGATGAAGCATCCGGTTCCTGCTGCACGAGGGATGAGCCGTCGAAGCTCTCTATGACTCCTCCCTTGCCGTCATACTCCAGCAGGGAATCGTGTTTCTCGGCGGTTCCTTCGGTGAGTGGCTGGAACCAGTGGGTAATGTGGGTTACCCCGTGTTCCAGAGCCCATTGTTTCATACCTGCTGCTACCTTGTCTGCAGTGGCGCGGTCGAGATTCTGTCCTCCTTCAATGCAGTCCAGAAGCGCTTTGAGCGTGTCGGCATCGAGATAGCGATGCATTTTGGCACGGTCAAAGACGAGCTCTCCGAAATATTCGGAGGGCCCTACTTCCGGACGGTCGGCAGGAATGGCTTTCTTTTCGAAAGATTCCTTAACGAGATCCGCTCTGTCCATAGGCCTTATTTTTTATTTGGTTCTTCCTTCTTCTGGTCTTTCGTGTAGAGGTAGCGCTTGATTTTCTGGGTTGCTGTCTTCTTGAAAGGCTCCTTCATCACTACTACTTCCTTAATCTTGGAGAACTTGTTTACGTTCTCATTCACAAAGTCCACAATTGCCTTTGTGCGGGCTTCCATATCTTCAATGAACTTGTCCTGGCCTTCGAGATTCCAGTCAATGACATTGTCGTTGAACTGCACGAGGGCCACCAGATGGCCGTCCCTTTCGATGACCAGAGACTCGGTAACATCGTTGATATTGTTGATGACGCTTTCTATTTCTTCCGGATAAATATTTTCTCCGGATGCGCCTACGATTACGGTCTTGAGCCTTCCCATAATGCTGTAGCGGCCTTTCTTGTCTACCTTTGCAAGGTCGCCTGTATGGAACCATCCGTTCTCATCGAGTACGCTGCGGGTGCGCTCGTAGTCCTTGTAGTAGCCCAGCATCACATTAGGCCCCTTGGCTACGAGTTCGCCTTCTCCGGTAGCAGGGTTGACATTGTCCAGCCGCACGCTGATGCCGTAGGAGGGCTTGCCCGTGCTGCCGAGCACCGGATGCCCCGGCTTTGCGCCGCAGATCAGAGGAGCTGTCTCGGTCAGCCCGTAGCCCGTCACATAAGGGAAATGGGCTTTCTTCAGGAAGTTCTCCACCTGAGGGTCGAGCTTGGAACCGCCTATTCCGAAGAACTTCATCCTGCCTCCGAAGGTCTTCATCAGCTTCATTCCCACGAGCCTGTACAGCAGTCCCGGGAAATGCTCCTTCAGGAAGGTGAGGAATTTGCTCTTTGCAACGGTCTTGACCACGCTGCTGCGGTACACCTTCTCTATGATGAGAGGCACGGTGAGCATTACTTGCGGCCTGACCTTGCGCATTGCGTCTATGAGTATGGTAGGGGTAGGAAGTTTCTGGATATACCACACGCGTGCGCCTCCCGCAAAAGGGTAGAGCATACCTATGCTCATTTCGTAGGTATGGGCCATAGGCAGCACTGAGAGGAAATACATATTGCGGTTGATATGGAAATTGTGCCAGGCTTCCAGTATGTTCCAGCAGAAATTGCTGTGGGAGAGCATAACGCCCTTGGCGTTGCCGGTGGTTCCGGAAGTATAGAGTATGGCCGCAATGTCCATAGGGTTCGGGTTCTTGATATTGCCGTCGCAGGTATATGCCTCGCTGTCCACCTTTATGAAACTGAAATCGTCCAGGCAGATGACCAGTTTGAGTTTCGCCATCCTTTCAGAGCTGATTTTGGCCTTCTGCTTGACGCTGACGAAAACCACTTTGGACTCGGAATGCTCCAGGATGTTCTCCACCTCGGTAGGGGAGAGCTCGGGAAGCATAGGGACAAGAATGCGTCCGAAAGCCGTGGTTGCAAAGAATGCAATGGTCCAGTTGGGCATACTCTCGGAGAGTATTGCCACCTTGTCTCCGGCATTGACTCCGAAACTGGAGAGCTGGCCTGAGAGGCTGTCCGCCCTTTCCTTTATCTGGGCATAGGTATATGTCTGTCCGCCTTCTATGAAACCTGAGGCGTAGCGCTTGGCAAATTTTTCGGTCGCGTAATCATACACTTCCGCAAGGGTAGAAAACTTGAATCTCATAATCCACTAATTTAACGCTTTTTTTCAATATGTTGCGACCTTCGCCACTGTTTTTCATACTCTTTTGCAGCTTGCTGTTCGTCGGCATTCAGTGCGGCCTTGCTGAACTTCTCCCAGATGATGTCGAGAGCCTTGCCGCTCGGGTGCAGCATGTCGTCGGCGTAGAAGCGGTAGTCCCGCAGTTCATCCATAAGGATTTCGTATGAAGGGAAATATGACGCCTCCGGCGCCATACTCAGAGCCTCATCCACTCCGAGCTGCAGGGTAGCCTTGCTGAGGGTGCTCAGGTGGGCCCCGTCTCCGCCGGGATGGCGTATAGGGCTGATGCTGAAGATAAAGCGCTTGTCAGGATGGGCGGCAATCAGCTCCGAAGTGAGGCGGGAGCATTCTTCGACCGTAATCCTTCTCCTCTCGAATTCGCCGGCGGGCCGTTTCAGGCAGTTTGCAACCGGAAAGCCGTCGTGGCTCCATACGAAGGCCGAATCATAGTTGACTATCACGACTCCTGCTTCTTTCCAGAAGGCGGAAGCCTCACGAAGCCTTTCGTTTGCGTTTTCCAGAAACTCCCGGACAGAGTCGCGGGCAAAGGAAGTATGGTGACTGAAGGAGCATATTTTCCCCGCCCCGGCACCCATTTCCACGCAATCTTCCTGAGTAAAAGGCATTCCCGAGTCAAGTCTGCGTACGGCTTCTGATATCGAATAAGGGTTGTAGAGAGTGCCGAAAGGATTGACCACAGCCTTGTAGCCGTGACGCAGCAGCCTCTCTCCCATTGAGTCGGCAAAGCAGCTGCCCAGCACCATCACCTTATCTTCAAGGCTCAATTTCCTGCTGTAATCCGGAATCTCAACTTCGGTAAAAATCTTAATCATAGTGCAAAAATAGGAAAAAGTGAAAATCTTTGGATTGACAGCCCCGTTGAACAATAATGCGAAAAGACAAATTGAAAACAGCCTGCCGGGATTCCGGCAGGCTGTCTGTATCTGTCAGGGGCAGGAATTACTGCTCGTCCTGGAGACGAAGGTGCTGAACATAGATGGCCTTCTGCTTAGCGATACGCTTGCGGACAGACGGCTTCTCGAAGTTCTTGCGGGCACGCAACTCGCGAATCGCTCCGGTCTTCTCGAACTTTCTCTTAAACTTCTTAAGAGCCTTCTCGATATTGTCACCTTCCTTTACTGGTACGATAATCATCCTTAAAAATCACCCCCTTTTTCCTAAATCAAAAATTCGGACTGCAAAGGTATGAAATTCTTTTTGAATTCCAAATAGCTAAATGTTGAAGTAATATTTCCTCATCCAGTACTCGAACAGCGGGTCGAGAATGACCGCTTTATCATCTTCCGTAAAGGTGATGATTTCCTTTTTGCACAGCGCGTCCTTGAGCCTGCGCACATTGGCTGAGGAATTGAGCTTGTAGCGCGCGATGACATCTGCCGAACTGAACATCGACTCTCCGTCCAGGATCGCGCGCAGCAGGAAGAGCTGGAAGGTCGTGAGCTCATTCATCGCTGCCACGAAGCGCGGCTGGTGGATGGCAAGCATGGTCTGGAGGCTCTCATCCACCACCGGAGCCATAATGTAGCCGCGGCTCAGCCCGTCGCAGATGGCTGCGAAATGGTTGACATAGTAGATATTGTTCTGCAGAATTGCGCATATCTTCTCCACAAACTCATTGTCAATCACCTTTCCGCTCACAAGGAAGCCCTTGATGACGTGGTTCTCTATTTCCTTATAGGATATAGGCTCCAGCTTCACTCGCTGCACCATACGGTAGAAATAGCGCTTCTGCTCGAAAATGGTCTTCATCGCATTCACGCGGCTGCCCACCCATATCCAGGAGCACAGTTCCCTCTGGCGCGGGCCGGCCTTGCGCACAACTTCCTCGTATATGTTGAGAATGGTGTCAGGACCTTCGGTCAGCAGGATGTTCTGGAATTCGTGCACAATCAGCAGCAGTTTCGTCCCTGTCTTCTCCGCCAGCCTGTAGGGGAGATTGAGTGCTGCTCGAAGGTCGTCGGCCTTCAGGTCGTCGGTCAGGCTTACAACAGCCCCGCCGTGAGCGAAAGACTGCCCGTCATAGCTGAATGAGGTGCCTCCGAGATACTCCTGCACGATTGCACGATGCTCGTCCGGGGTGCTTGCAAAAACCCCTACAACCGTGGATATGAGGCGTATGCAGTAATCTGCCATAGACCTTATGTTGAGAAGCGAAAACTCGGCTGTCCTGAAACTCAGCCCGGAGGCCTTCATCTCGAAAAGTGTCTGGCAGATAAGGGAATTCTTGCCGGTCTTGGCCGGTTCATAGATGGAAACATTGAGCCCGCGGGAGAGAATATCCCTCAGTTGGGCACACTCAGCCTTTCTTCCGATGAAGTTCCGGCCGGTTACTGTCTTGTCGTAGGTGAAGGTTGTTTCCATCGATGTAACAAAAATGTTCACAAATTTAGAAAAACTTTTGGTAACAAAAGAAAAAAAAAGTATTTTTGCGGTCCGATAAATGATGGCTGTCAAGCTCGCCAAGAGATACCCGGAAGGTATCCGCTTGCAGTCGAAAACTTGAAAAGAGTTTTTATAATGTACGCAATCGTAGAAATTGCCGGCCAGCAGTTCAAAGTGGAAGCTGGCAACGAAATCTTCTGCAACCGTCTTCCGGATGCAAAAGGTGCTGCTGTGGAGTTCACCAAGGTCCTCCTCGTAGAAAATGAGGGTGATGTTAAGGTAGGTGCTCCTTATGTTGAGGGCGCTAGCGTTAAGGCTACCGTACTCGCTGATGACGTCAGGGCTGACAAGGTCCTCGTATTCAAGAAGATCCGCCGCAAGGGCTTCCAGAAGTGCAACGGTCACCGTCAGAAGCTCACAAAGATCCAGATCGCAGACATTGTACTCGCTTAATTTTAACGGAATTGAATTATGGCACACAAGAAAGGTCAATCAAGTTCAAAGAACGGTCGTGAGTCACA
>CALYTI010000042.1 GCA_945487035.1 uncultured Bacteroidales bacterium | reverse complement strand
CGCATATCCGGACGGTAGCAGTGGACAGGACACTTGTGGCACTTGGTCTTGGCGTCTCCGAACTTGCAGCGTTCCAGCCTGGCAATTGAGTACTCAAGCAGCCCTCTGCATTCCTCACACAGCTCGTGACAACCGTGGTTCTTCCGGCACCACAGCTCAATCATATGTCTGACCGTATTCTTTTCCCAATCTATGCGTCCCATGTCCTGAGCTGAGCCATGATTTCACGTTTGTACATAATTGCTCCTGCTACAGAGATAAATATACAAAACTTTCCAAATTGATATGCAACATTCACAACATAATTGCCAAATATATAGGCATTATGTAAAGTTGAAACGAGAAGTAACGTTATCCACGAAGTTTGAAACAAAAATTCATCATTCCATCTGTAGGCAAGCCTGTTGCGGTTTTAAACAGCCGATGGTCAATCAATCTCAGTAAAAGTCATAAAGTCACATATCTTCGTGTATCGGGAGAAATTGCTATCTTTCGGAATCAAATCACATTCACTATGACAATTGGAGATAAAATACCGGAGATTCTTGGAGTTGACCAGGACGGTAATCAGATTAAAGCCAGCGATTATCGCGGACGCAAAATTGTACTCTATTCTTATCCAAAGGCCAATACCGGCGGATGCACAGCCGAGGCCTGCTCACTTCAGGCGCATAAGCAGGAACTTGAGAGTTTGGGCTACAGCATTATCGGCATCAGCCGGGACAAGCAGGCTGCGCAGAAGAAGTTCGCTACTGACCAGGGCCTTGAGTTTCCGCTGGTTGCGGATACGGAAACCACTGTACTTCAGCAACTTGGCGCTTGGGGAGAAAAGGTGGCCTGCGGCCATAGGACTGTCGGTATCCTCAGGACCACTTATCTTGTCAATGAAGAGGGTATAATCGAGAAGATTTTCACTCCCAAGGAGATTAAAACCAAGATTCACGCCGAGCAGATTCTCGACTATCTGAAGAAATAAGCTTGGACAGCGGGGAAGTTGAAACGGGGGTGCTCCATCGGGGGCACCCTCGTGCAGTTTAGAAGATTTGTCCCGGGAGCTTCAGTTTTTCCTTTGGAGGGAACTCTTTGTCGAAGTTCTCGAAATCTTCAGGGTTTTCTTGGGCGATGAAATACGGCTTTGGCGTATGGTACACCCCTTCGATTCCGTCAAAATAGCCATTCTTCAACTCCAGACAGAGGAAGTAGGGAACAGGGTCGGAGCGGTCTTCTCCGTGATAATGAATCCCTTTGGAGGACGCGAGGACAAAGCCTGCCTTGCCGTAGAAATCTATGTTTCCTTCCATACATACGGCCCCGAAGCCCATCTCGCGTGCTTTATCCAAGGCATAATTGAGCAGTGCCAGTCCATAGCCCTTGCGCTTGTGCTCCGGAGCGATACCGATAGGTCCGAAGGTCAGAATAGGGATATGCCTGCCGTCATCGGAGAGAACCTCAGCGCGGCAGAATACTACCTGGCCTATGATATTGCCGTCGAGTTCCATTACGAAGTCCAGCTCAGGGACGAAGTCCGGATGATGCCTCAGATGGTGAAGTACGTAGTGCTCGGTGCAGCCTGGCTGATAGACATTCCAGAAGGATTCTCTGCACAGGTTTTCAACTGTTCTGTAATCTGTTTCCGTCTCAGGACGGATTGTGTAATTCTTATTCATTGTTTTAGGATTTTATAAGCTATAAAAAATATATTCCCGCGCCACAGGGAAGTGGGCGAGTCTTCAGTATTCGCGCGTTCCGGTCAGAAAACAGCGGAACGCTAGCGGACAATATCCAAATTAGAATTACGCATCCAGTTGTTTTAGAGTGCAAAGATAGGTAAAATAGCTGAAATCCTAGCTTATCATCTCCAGCAGTTCCTTGGCGCTGAGTTTATGGCTGAGATCGGTGCCCTCCAACAGGGAATCGGCCAGTGAACGTTTTGTCTGATGGAGCCGGAGGATTTTCTCCTCAATGGTATGTTCGGAAATCAAATGGTAAACCATAACCTTCTGATTCTGTCCTATCCTGTAAGCCCTGTCAGTAGCCTGCTGCTCGATTGCAGGATTCCACCACGGGTCAAGGTGTATAACATAATTGGCCCCGGTAAGGTTAAGACCCAGTCCTCCTGCCTTTAGTGAAATCAGGAAAACTCTGTTTGTCCCGGCCTGGAACTCTTCAACCATAGACTGGCGCTTGCGTACAGCAGTAGAGCCTGTCAGGTAGAAATAATCCTTAATGCCAGCTTCGTTCAAAGCCTCGCAGGCCATATCAAGATATGAAGTAAACTGACTGAATATCAGGACTCTGTTTCCCTGTTCGAGAATCTGGAGCAGTTTATCCATCATAACAGTCAACTTGCTTGACGCAATGTGAAGTCCCTTTTCCACCAAAGTTGCGGAGCAGGCGGCTTCGCGCAATTTGGTAATCATAGCCAGAGCGTTGACGCTCAAACTTGAGGCTGATTCCAGTTCGGCCTTAGCTTCGCGTCTGAGCACTTCATAAACGGACATTTCCTCTTCGGAAAGGGTTACCGGAACAATAATGTCTTCTTTGTCAGGGAGTTCCCGTGCCACTTCCTGCTTAGTCCTACGTAGAATGAAAGGAGCAATCAAGCGCTTAAGCTGGGTGTGCTGTCCCTGCTGTCCGGCAGCAATAGGCTGGATATATTTCTCGTTGAAATGCTCATACGAACCAAGAAGGCCCGGATTGATGAATTGTATCAGGTTCCACAACTCACCCAGATGGTTCTGGATAGGAGTACCGGTAAGGATGATACGGCACGAGGCTTTCAACTGCATAGCAGCAGCGGAGGACTTGGTGTCGCGGTTCTTGATAGTATGGGCTTCATCCAGGCATACGCTTGCCCACTCACGCCCGCATAGGGCTTCGCATTCAGTGACAAGCAAACCATAAGTCAGCACAAGAACATCACTTTTGGACAGGGAAGAAATACTTGCTTTTCTGTCCGCAAGAGCCACTTCATTGAGCATCGTAACATTCAGTGAAGGTGCAAAACGGTTGATTTCCCGTTTCCAGTTTCCCACGACAGAGGCAGGTGCCACTACCATTTGTGCGCCTTCATTCCTGCGGCTGAGCATCACGGTAATCGTCTGAATCGTTTTTCCCAGACCCATATCGTCGGCAAGGCATACTCCCGCACCCCAGGAGCTCATCCGCAGCATCCAGCGTACGCCATCTTCCTGATAGTCGCGAAGGCTTCCGTTCAGGTCCATAGGTAATTGAATATCAAGCTGTTCGCTTTCTTTGATCCGCTGTCTCATCTGCAGCAGAACTTCCGGCTCTTCAATGTCCATATCACCCCGAAGGGAATCACCGCTAACAGCCAAGGCAATACCGCTGACTACAAGTTTGCCGCCCTGGTTCTGAGAGATGGAATCTATGCGTTTAAGCTGTTTGCGCAGTGAGTCGCTCAAACGCAGGAACTGGTCTTCTCCCAATCTGATGTACCTTCCATCGCTTTCCCGGAACAGGGAAAGGAGTTTGGACATCGAAACGATATGCTCGTCCGTGAGTGGAATCTTGCCTTCCAATTCGAACCATCCGCCTGTCGGAGTGGCCGAGATGCTCCATTTCTGAGGATCGGCATCAGTAACCCTGAGTGGAACTCCTTCCGGCCATTCAATCTCAAACAAATCAGCTTGCTCCCGTTTGATTTCCATCAATTCCAGCATCTGTACGAGATTGAGAGCAACGGACGGACAGCTTATGCTGAATTCAGCTGTGTGAAGACGCCCGTGTATCAGTCTGTTGAGGAAATCCAGATTCTTTTTCTCGTTTTTCAGCTTGCGGGTGACTTCAACACGTTTTCCGCCTATTGTATCAAGTATTGTCGGCTCGCCTGAACCTGGAAAACAGATGAAGTTGCCATCTTTCAGTGGCCTGAAAAATATTGTGGCAGCATAAGTGCCGCTTTCTGGAGTGATACGAAGGGTAAGCAGCTCGCGGCTGTCCATTTTTTCAACTTCAATTGCACCTGATATTTCAGAGTGGACCTCCACTTGACCCTTGAGGGCTTCGAACAATTGTTCAAGCATAGGCTCAGCCTTATCCGGCACACTCTTCAGTTCAATTATCCTGCGCACCAGTTCCATAGCCTGACTTGAAATGGTGTAATATACCCAATCGTGGCTTTTCTTTGTATTGAGCAGAATGTTGTCGTATTCCTGCGCATCAAGAGGGATATTCGATTTCAAGTATATCCTGCCATTTTCACGCTGTGTGTAGATATATGGGATTTCTTCCCGGATATTTACCACTCTATCGTTCAGCAACAATTTGTCTGTCCCTTTCAGAAACGGTACTACCAGATTGATGGAAGGGAAGTCGTAGGAATACATATTCCTGTTCATTCCGACCTTCCAATTGTTGTGAATCTTTTTGTCAACGGCATCCATAGCAGGCTCTTCAGCGAAATACTTCTGAGAACTGACTATTGTTCCTTTGCTCCAATCACCGTTCTTCAGGCGGCGCTGCTGCTTGATAGCTGCTATTACATATTTACCATAGTATCTTAAGGCATGGTAAACCAGCCGGCCATCATTGTCTTTTGCGCTTATCCCTGAGTGGCTCCTGGCATTATAAATGAGTTCCTGCAGTTCCATTTCCCAAGGCTCGGCAAGTTTTATTCTACCAAGCACAGGCTCATAAGGCCAAGGCCCCTTATCGCTTAAGCCGTAAGCGGAAAGTTCGCACTGAAGCACGGCTGCCGCGGCGCCTGGATTCTTTACGCTGGTTTCCTCGTTGAAATAGGCGAGTAACAGGGCCGCAATGCTTTTGCAAAGGTCTGGATATGCTTTGCTGGAGACTACTTCACGCAGAGTATCCAATCCTTTGGGCTGCCTGTTTGACTGAAAGAAGTTGACAAGCGCGAAAACCGGAGCATATTCATAATTAGTACCCACTTTTCTGGTGTCCAAAATTTTTCTCAGATGCTCCAGATCGCTTGGGCTTCTTCTTGTTCCCAAAGCAATGGTATATAGAAGTGCAGGCAAAAGCTCTGACGGTATATATTTGAAATCTTTCTTTTTGGCAAGGGATATGCCCTTCTGGAAGGATGCAATCGCTTCGTCAGTGTGCCCTTCATAGAGCGAAATGATGGCTTTCAGATAATATGCGAAAGAACTGAGCTTTTTGGTATCTGGTTGAGGCAGCAGGGAACCTCTGGCAAGAAACCACTCCAGAGTCAGGTGCTGGTAGCATATATGCCAACTGTCATCTTTGGGTTCCAATCTATCAAGGAAGGATAGAATTTGGTCAAGCCAGGAGATAGTCTCGCCTTCAATGGTGGAGGAAGCAAGCTCATTAAGATTCCAATAAAGAACATCCCGCTCGATAAGAGAAATCACTTTATCAGGATTCTCCATCAGCACTATGGCTTTCACAAAAGAATTGATTATCTCAGGGTCATCATAGAAAGAATAATACGACCTGCTGTTTGAAAGCTTTTTGCGTTTCCTGTTCAGAACTTCTGTGATTTCGAGGATGTACTTGACAGAGTCATTGCGGGAAAACTTGCTTTCCATGAATTTCAGCCAATCCGGATGCTTGAGAACCAACTCTTTCAGAAAGAAATAGTATAGTGGTGTAGGCACTCGGTATACCGTTTCATGCCAATACTTCGGCGCTGAATAGACTATATCCTTATTTATAAGAGATGACAATAATTTACTTCTTTCCTCAGCAGTGAATTTGAAGTTCTCAAAGAAGGGAATGGGATAAAAGGGGAGAGAAGTAAGTTTGTCATTATCAAAAATCAGCACACAGCAGAGGAAGAGTTCCCTTTCTGTGAGACTGTTGTTGCCCAACTTGAAGCCCGAATCCTTGTCTGGAACAGCGACAACGGGGGCTTCTGTTTCCTGAGTCTTGAGGTATCTTTCTTTCAACTCCAGAAGCAGGGCCACTTCGTGCTTGCACATAGTGCCGGAATATGGACAGTTGCAGCTGAACCTTTCTATCTCGTTCCCTTTAACAACTGCTTTTGTCGTGTAGTCCTGTGTGCCGTGTACGGTGGCCACATATTCAGGACCTTCGCTTTCCGGCAAATCTACGCGTCCTTGCTCCCAATACTCCCTGCCCCTGCGAATTATCGAGGGGGCGGCATATTTCATAAAGTTGTCAAGTCTCAAATCCTTCATAGGACTCCAAATATACCACTATTATTGCGATTTACTGATTTGTAAACACATTATCCTTATATTTTTTGCCCGATTGATTAGAATAGTTATATTTGTGGGAAATTTCTAACTTTTCATACTATGCAAGAAAAAGACGGCAAGTACATTTTCGGCGTTGTCAAAATAGGTGACAAAGGCCAGATAGTGATTCCGAAGGACGCCCGCAAGGTCTATGGACTTGAAAGCGGTGATGCCCTTCTCGTTATGGGCGATGCCAACGGTATGGCTCTGGTAAAAACAGAAATATTCTCCTCTCTTGTTGGAGAAATGATGGAGGGCCTGCAGAAATGAGACGCGTTTGGGTTGACAATCTGCGCTGGGTGACGGTGCTTCTCGTGGTGATTTACCATTGCTTCTACATTTTCAATTCGGTCGGTGCCTTCGGCGGGCTTGCTCCATTCTGTGAAAATCAGCCTCAGGATGCAATTGAATATGTTCTTTACCCTTGGTTTATGGCTCTGCTGTTCCTGCTTGCCGGAATGTCTTCCCGCTGGGCCCTGGAAAACAAGCCGGCTAAGGAGTGGTGGCGCTCAAGGACTTTGAAACTGCTGGTGCCTTCCACTATAGGCCTGTTCGTGCTTCAGTGGATTGTGGGCTATTTCAATGCCCAAGCTGGAATGGGTGAGCTGGCTCAGCTTCCGGCCTTCGTGCGCTATTTCATATTTGTTCTGTCCGGCATAGGCCCTCTGTGGTTCATTCAGCTGCTCTGGCTGTATTCGCTGATTCTGCTGCTTGTACATAAGCTGGATTCGCGGGATAAGTTCTATAATCTTTGCGGCAATGCGCTCTCCAACCCTGTGGGAGCCGTGATGATGCTTGCTGCGTTCTTCCTTCTGTGCTGGGGCGGCTCGCTGCTTACCTCGTACGATGCGCCGCTGATGGGCCTGTACCGCATTCCGTTCTATATTGTCCCATTCCTTTTCGGCTATTTCGTGTTCTCCCAGGACAAGGTTCTGGACCGTGCCAAAGGCTTGGCGCCATATGCAGCCGTACTGTTTGTGCTGATGGCAGTGCTCTATACCTGGCATTGGTTCCCGCAGAACTATACTGGCGGAATGGTGCAGCAGCATTGGAGCACTATGCTGTTTGCCAGCATCGGTTCCGTTTGTCTTATGGTCGTTTTCGCGAGGTATTTCAACAAAGACTGCAAGTTCAGCAGCTTTATGGCAAAACGCAGTTTCGGCATATATGTCATCCACTATCTGCCGCTGGTGGTCTTGGCTACTTTCCTTAAGAAGACTGCGATGGCTCCGGTATGGATATACCTGATATTGCTTGTGAGCGTGCCGCTGCTGAGCATTGCACTTTACGAAGTTCTCAGCCGCATCCCTCTTGTCCGATGGGCAGTGTTCGGAATCAAAAAAAATCAGCGCAAGTAGCGCTGGCGTAGTTTGTGGACCGCCTTCCCATCAAGATGAACTGCTTCGCCCTCTCCAGCGGTATCCCTCCACAGATTCCAGACGGGTACTTGTTATTTCAATGAACTTTATTAAATTTGCACCCGTATTCCCTATTTTCATAGGAAAATCGGACTTGACTTCCTTAAATTCTAATGAAACATGTACAAGCGAATCTTCGATATAGAGACCCAGTTGGATGAAGGAATGTTCCTCTTTGGGGCACGCCAGGTAGGTAAATCCACCCTCCTGCAGGAGCGTTTCCCGGATGCGATTTATTATGACCTTCTGATTGATACGGTCCGTAAGGCGTTCAAGCGCAATCCCGACTCCTTCAGGCAAGCCCTACTGGCAAAACCGGCAGGAACGTTGGTAATCGTCGACGAGATCCAGAAAGTACCGGAACTGCTGGATGCGGTTCATTGGCTGATGGTCAACCGCGGGCTTCATTTCATCCTCAGCGGGTCGAGCGCCCGGAAACTCAAGAAATCCGGGGCCAACACCCTTGGTGGCCGGGCCAATCCCAGAACTCTCTTCCCGTTGGTCTGGAAGGAGGTCACGGACTTCCAGATAGACAAGGCTGTCCAGAACGGCATGATTCCCCGTCATTATATGGTTGATGATGCCACGGACCGTCTAGAAGGATACGTGGAAGTGTATCTCCGGGAGGAAATCCGGGACGAGGCTGCTGTCCAGGATGTCGAGGCTTTTGAGCAGTTTATGGAGGCTGCCGCCATTTCAGATGGTGAGATGATCAATTATTCCAACATCGCCAGCGACTGTGGCGTTGCGGCAAAGACCGTCAAGGCCTACTATCAGATACTGAAGGACACTTTGATGGGATACGAGATTCCGGCATACACGAAAGTGGTCAAAAGGAAGGTGGTCCAGGCTCCCAAGTTCTACTATTTTGACGTTGGACTGACCAACTACCTGATGGGCAGGCATAACCTGAGGCGCGGTTCCGATGATTACGGGCACGCCTTCGAGCACTTCGTGATGCAGGAATTAATAGCCTATCGTGGGTATTACCGCCGCCGAGAGAAGATTTCCTACTGGCACACCTATAATAACCAGGAAGTGGATGCCATTATCGGAGACGCAAAAGTTGCAATCGAGATTAAATCCAGTGAGGAAGTGAAGACCCGTCACAAGAACGGGCTTAAGGCTTTCAAGGAAGAGCATCCTGACTGCCGGCTGATTCTGGTCTCTCTTGACCCGATAACAAGGCCTTCCGGAGACATCGAACTCATCTATGTGGACGATTTCCTGAAGATGCTCTGGAACGGTGAAATCTTCTAATGGAAGGGCTATGGCGGACATCGCCACCCGCAAGGAATCCTGCAATTTCTCAGAATTTGCCGGTTGGTTGGACGTGAGCCGTCAGCTGTCTATAACTGGAGGGACAACTGCTACCTGGCCCACACCAAGAGCAAGATTGACATCCCCGCTACTGTCCAGATGTGGGAATCCCTCCCGTGGCTCGCAGACAAGTAGAATACTCCTGTTCCTGGCTTCGGCAGCAGGTAACGGTATCCAACAGGACAAACTTCGCGTGGATCTGGTATTCCTCCAGGTCCTGCCCCAGACAGAAGCATAATTGGGCACGACGATAAGAACGTCGCCGCTGCCGCATACCTTGTCAGTCAGGTAATTCTTCAGGCGGCCGGGATGCTTTCCTTTCCCAGGTACATCAAGCAGCGGCTTGGCCAGCAGCCGGTACCGTCCAACCTCCCAGGCCGAAGGAATGGCACGGCTGCGGGAATCACCAGGTTCCCATCCTGTTTGACAGCATTCGCCAGGCACACGGCGAACGGCGGGAACTTCACGAAGCGCTGCAGCACAGGAATGTGCTCATTGCCCAGGGTGGTGAAGCCGTGATAAGCAGACACGAACAGATTCTGACCGGAGATGTGCGCCTTGTTGTCAAACGGCGGCTTATGCGGCACCGCCTCCTTCCCGTATTCATGCCAGAGCGTCTGCGTGGCCTGGGCCGGGACGGCCCATCACCAACGGTCGAGTAGCAGCAGGACGTTGATGGCGAAGCCTGCCACCGCCTAACCCGGGAGTTCGAAGGTAGGACCTTCGCACCTCACTGACGGAGCAAACTTAACACAATCCCGATGTGATTATGTTATGATTGCGGATTCAAGGCACTGACGGTGGCGCTGGCACTCCGTCTCCCGGGTGATTGTCTTCCCCTTGGGGGGCCAGGGGGGACGGACCAGCACGGTGAGCTGGCAGTTGTGGAGCAAGCGGAGCGAGCGGAACAACTGACTGCTGACCGTGACCGCTTTCCCTTATCGACTTTGGCATCGGCACTGCCGCTTGAACAGGATACCATCGGCCAGTATCATCGGCATCGGCCTAAACCCTTCTGTCCACTTTGTCCACCGGTGGACGGAGTGGACAAGGTGGACAGTGGTGGACACGGTGGACAAATAGGAGGAGATTTGAGTGTAAAGCTTCTTTTATGATCTTTTTACAATCTTTCGTCTGGGGAAACGGTGTTAACTGATTGTCTTTTAGTCGACTACTATTTTCGGCACGGGTGTTGTGTTTGCGTGTGCGGGAATAAATGTGTAAATTTGAATTCGATTATGGCTTCAAAGAAGGGCAAAATACTGATTGTCGATGATAACGCCGGCATTCGCCAGGCTCTGAAGATATTGCTTCCGATGCATTTTGCGGAGGTGGAGACGCTGCCGTCACCGGTGACGTTGGTTAGTACGCTGGAGCGTTTCCGGCCGGATGTTGTGCTACTGGATATGAATTTCAACACGGACATCAATACCGGAAACGAAGGGCTCTATTGGGCTGGAGAGATTAAGCAGATGATGCCGGAGGTGGAAGTCGTTCTCTTCACCGCCTATGCTGATATCGCCCTGGCGGTTGAAGGGATGAAGCGAGGTGCCTTTGATTTCATCGTGAAGCCCTGGGATAATGAGAAGCTGGTGGCTACGCTCATAGCAGCTCGGGATAAGGCGCGAAAAGCGATGGGCAGGGATGCCAAGAAGGAGGAGGATAAAGCAGCGACGATGTATTGGGGTTCTTCACGTGCTATGGCTGTGATCCAGAAGACCGTCGATAAGATTGCCCCCACGGATGCCACGGTGCTCATTACCGGCGAGAACGGTACCGGCAAGGATGTCCTGGCGCGGGAGATTCACGCCCGGAGCCTTCGCAGTGAGAAGTCGATGGTGGCCGTTGATGCCGGTGCCATAACAGAGACGCTGTTCGAGAGCGAACTGTTTGGCCACGTGAAGGGCGCTTTCACGGATGCGCACACGGATCACGTAGGCAAGTTTGAACAGGCCGATGGCGGGACGCTGTTCCTGGATGAAATCGGCAATATCCCCCTACACCTGCAGGCTAAGCTGCTGCGGGTGGGCGGTTCACAAGCTATCCCGGTGAACATCCGCTTGATTTGCGCTACCAATATGGACCTTGAACAACTGGTGAGGGAAGGTCGGTTCAGGGAGGATCTTTACTATCGTATCAATACAGTCCATATAGCGTTGCCTGCACTTCGGGAGCGCCGGGAAGACATCGTGCCGCTGGCGGAACGCTTTATCAGCCAGTTTGCCGAGAAGTATCATCCTACATTCCCGCATCAATACATAACGAGGCTATGCTTTCTGGTGCCTGGACATC
>CALYTI010000041.1 GCA_945487035.1 uncultured Bacteroidales bacterium | reverse complement strand
ATAAATTATGATTGATTGCGCACTGCCACTGAAGTCCCCAGTCCATTGTGGCAACAGTCCGTGCGCAAAAACGGCTTTCCTGCGCACCGAATGCATTTTTTTGCAAGTTGGTGCGCAAAAATGGCTTACCTGCGCACCGAATGCGATTTTTCCCCAGTCCGTGCGCAGATCGGACCTATTTGCGCACCGTCGCCGGAATAAACGGCCCCCCCCTGTTTTTGCGCTTCGACAGTTTTTTATCTCCTGAAAGCAAAAAACACCCCATATTTTTGCTTTCTCCCTTCCCGATGTGATGGATGAGGCGGGAAATGTGCGTGGGAGGGTGTTTTTGCGCCCGATGTGATGGATGGGGGAATGGTAGTTCTACAAGCTGGCCGATTTCGTACTGGAGAAGGGCTTCTGGTGTACACACAGGGTGAAAATTGGTGGTTTGTACAGGAGAAGGGCTTCTGGTGTACACATAGGGTGAGGTGATGTGAAAAATACGAGAGAGGATGACCTTCCGGTCACCCTCTCTCTCGCTCCCCCTCGGGGACTTGAACCCAGGACCCCCTGATTAACAGTCAGGTGCTCTAACCAACTGAGCTAAGGAGGAATGTTTACCCGTCAAACGGGATTGCAAATGTAGTACATTTTTTTGGTTCTGCAAACGATTTTCACATTTTTTTCAATATCTTTGCTTTTGAGGCTTCGCGAAGGATGCGAAGTGACATTTTGCCTATGGATATCCAGCAACTCTCTACAATGGTGAGAGACCTTGTTCTGCAACAGGACAAGGTCGTGGTTCCGGGACTCGGAGTATTCTGCGCCGAGCTTGTCCCGGCATCTTTTTCCGACAGGGGCTACACCCTCAATCCTCCTTACAGAAAGCTTAGTTTCGAGGCGGAGGGTCCTTCCGCTGTCCCTCGGCAGGAGGATTCCCGTTATCTGGTCAAGGCTGAGGCCGCGGAGCTTCAGCAGTGCATTGCCTCACTTCGCTCCGAACTTCAGTCCAGCAAATGCGTGGAGCTGCCGCTTCTTGGCAAACTCCGTCTGACGACCTCGGGAGAACTGTATTTCATTGCCGATCCGGACCTTGACATCTATCCCGATGCCTTCGGGCTCCACCCGGTGTCAATGAAGAATCACGACCCTCAAATCTCCGAGGCCGCGCTCTCGGCTCTCGATATCGATACTCCTATGATAGAACCGACACCACAACCGGAATCCGCTCAGCCGGCCCCACAGTCCGAAGCCCCGCAAGCTCCGGCACCACAACCGGCCCCAGAAGCCACTGCCTTAGAGCAACCTGCCAGCCCGGCTGCAGAAGCCTCACCGCAAACCACTGCCACAGAGCAGCCAGCCGCTGAACAGCCTGCCGGCCCTGCCCCTGAAGCCCCGAAACGGGTTGACGAGCCTGCCGTAGAACCGCAAGCTCCGGCGGAAGCCCCTCAAACCTCAATCCCAGAAGAAAACACTATGCAAGAAGATACTGCAAAGAAGAAACATCCCGCACTCAAAGTGATAGGGATAGTCATCCTCGTGCTGATGCTCGCAATGATAGCCTTCAGGCTCCTTGCCCTCATCGCTCCGGACTTCATAGACTCAATACTATATACGGAAGAAGAACTCAGACTTCTCGGCAAGTAAGTTACCCTACGCAATGGACGAACTCCACAAATTCATCCAGGACCAGCTTTCGGTCTGGCCTCTCGCATCCTCCAACTTCCGCTCGCTCAAGGCAGCGCAGACGCGAACCCTGGATGTGGGCAGCCTCCACTGCACAGCGCAGCATAACCCTTGCCGGATTGGCTCCACTACCGCAAAGGTCGATGAAGCCTCCATCGCCGCAAGGCCTTGTTTCCTGTGTCCGTCCAACCGTCCGCCTGAGCAGTTCCACATCAAATTCGAAGGCCGCAAGGGCAGACGCTACAATGTGCAGGTAAACCCTTACCCCATATTCCCGAGCCACCTGGTGATTGCAAGGGATGTGCACGTGCCCCAGTCCATCTGGCACAACTTCGTGGATATGATGGACTTCGCCCGCAAATACCCGGACTTCCTCGTATTCTACAACGGCCCGTTCAGCGGAGCTTCCGCGCCGGACCATATGCACTATCAGGCCATCCCGAGCGGCCTGCTCCCCCTGCAGAATGCAGTTGACGAGTTTCTCGACAATCCGGGAGAGCCGCCGCTGACCACAGGCCAGGATGCGAAGCTCTACCATTTCACCGGCTTCTGCCGTGGAGTATATGCCCTCAAGGCCGATACCCCCAAGTCCCTCGCAAAGCTGTTCTACCGTCTGGTGGACTGCTCCCCTATGGTGGATGGCGAGCCTGAGCCGAGGCTCAATATGTTCGCATATGTGCGCAAGGGCGAATACCGCTGCTTCGTGGTGCTGCGCCATCAGATTCGCTCGCACCATTATTTCAGCAGTGGGGAAGACCATCTGACTATGACCCCCGGAGCTGCGGATATCGCAGGCTTCTTCGTATGCCCGCGGGAGGACGATTTCCATAAGCTCACCCCTCAGCTGCTTAGCGAAATGCTCGATGAGGTGTGCATAACTCCGGAAGACGAGCGTATGGTGTCCTGGCGCCTCAACCGCACCCAGGCTATGCTCGACGTGCCTATCAAATATGGCGACAGCATAGACTTTGAAATCATCTCCGACGGAGCTGGTCCCCAAAGGGTAAGCTTAAGGGAAGGGAAAATAGATTACGGCGGCGTCCTCTACGACGAGCTGTATTTCGACAGTGTCACCAGAAGCACCGCTTTTGCTACCGCTTCCTTCATCATTCCGGGCCCTCAGCCCCTGTGCTTTGCCGGGTCGCTCAAATTCGACATTGATAATGGCACGATTCGTGCTATTAATCACATCGGAATAGAAAATTACCTTTTGAGCATCCTCTCCGAGAGCATTCCTGAAGGAACTGATTTTGAGACAGTCAAGGCCAAGGCCATCGAAGCCAGAACCGCCTTGATGAATGATACTAACAATTGCCTTCCATACAAAGGCTTGACCATTGGAATTACTAACCCTGTCCGAAAGGCGATAGACCTCACCTGGGGGACAACAAAAACCGACACATTATGAAACTGTCAGCACTTATCACTTCGGCCATTTTGGCTTGCACGATGCTCGCCAGCCCGGCCGCCGATGCACAGACACGCAGCCGTGGAACTTCAACCCAAACCAGTACAACCAGCCGCTCAGGCAGCAGCTCTTCCAGCACCCGCTCAAGCAGTTCGACAAGCCGCAGCTCCGCTTCGAGCAGCCGTTCCAGCAGTTCAAGCAGCAAGAGCAGCGTTTCAAGCACCCGCTCAAGCAGCTCGTCCAGCAAGAGCAGCGTTTCCAGCAGCCGCTCCAGCAGCTCTTCAAGCCGCAGCTCCGCTTCGAGCAGCCGTTCCAGCAGTTCAAGCAGCAAGAGCAGCGTTTCAAGCTCCCGCAGTTCTGTCAGCAGCTCCAGTCCGAGCCGCAGCTCAAATGTGAGCACCAGCCGCGCGGCTACATCAAGCAGCATTTCTTCTTCCCAGACTCCGGACAAGAAGACCACCACTGCTACCCGCAGGCAGACTACAACTACCACGACCAAGCCTGCAAGCACCAGCTCAAGCGCCAGCGACAAAAAGACTACCACTGCTACCCGCAGGCAGACCACCACAAAGCCTGCTTCTTCATCGTCTTCGGGAAGCAGCTCCCAGAGGGTGACAGCAACCCGCAAGCGCGGCACAACCACTACGACCACACAGTCTTCCGGCACCAATGACAACAGGTCAACTGCTACCCATAGGGCCGAGACCCCGGCCACAAGCACCAGCCGTACTCCATCTGGTACTGCTTCAAGCCATAGCAGCAGCGCAACTGCCGGCAGGACCCAGACCACCAGCACTGCCCGTCAGCCGTTGTCGGAGGGATCTTCAGGCGTAGTGAGAAATCCCGGTAGTACAACCACAAAGCCTCAGTACGTTGCGGGACGCGATGCTTCTCCTTCGCAGAATAACGCCTACAAGCGTCCTGTCGCTTCCGACCACGACCAGTACCGCGGCAACAACAGGGTATCTCCATACAACCGTCCGCCAATCGACCACGGCCGTCCTGGAAGGTTCTTTGACCACGGATGCCACTATTACGGCTACAGGGTACACTCCCTGCCTCCGCACCACACCCACCACGATTATTGGGGAAGAAGGTATTACTGCTACGACGGCATCTATTACCACTACCACAACGGTTACTACTATGTATGCCGTCCGCCTTACGGATACTATTTTGATTGCTCGCTCTACTATTACGATCCGTTCCCTTGCCGCTTCGTTTACTACAGCTATGCAGCAAGGCAGTACGATATGATTGACGACAACTGGCGTACAATAGCCGAGCAGAACGAAATCATAGCCCGCAACAACGCGACCATAGCGCAGCAGAACCTTACCGTGGCCCAGCTCAAGAGCCAGAACCTTGCCGCCAATGAGGCATACAACCTCGCCCGCAAGCTTGGCCTTGTCCAGAGTTTCGCCTATGCGGATGCTACCTATTACTATGATGACGGAGTATTCTTCATCATCAACGGCGCCGGCCAGTACGAGACCATAATTCCTCCGGCAGGAGCTCTAGTCGAGTCACTGCCTGACGACTATGAGGTTGTTACTCTGGTTGACGGCCGCGAGTACTACAGGGTGGATGATACCATCTACAGAGTTGTAGTTGTGGAGGGACAGGCCTACTTCGAGGTTCTCGGCCAGCTTCAGAACTACAAGTGGTAATCAGCCGGAGGTACCGGCACCAGCTTAGGGGCTGGGACAGGTGCGAGGCGCGGAATGCGCACCATCTGTTCCAGCTCTTCTTCTGACATATATTCCGCACTGTCGCAAAGAACAAGGTCATCAGCCCTTCTGGACTCCATCTTCTCCACCTCTCTTTCACCCACAATGCGGTCGGAAAGCTTGCCGTTCACGCCCTTGATGGCTATTTGCTTGGCATAAAGCAACTCATCCACATCCTCGTGGAAACTCGGCACATTGACTCCCTTGAACTGAGCCTTCATCAGCCTCCATTTGAGATGGCTGAAATCACTGCCGTAGAGGTTCACTCCGAAGCGTATGAGTATAGGAGAACGCAGCAGGGACACCTTGTAGTCAAACCTGCCGTTGAAATTCTGCCAACCGCCGAGTGCAAGTGAATAGCGGTCCAGGCTGAGCAGGAAAGGATAGAGACGGACCTGGCTGTTGCGCACCGTGCCGCTTATGTACAGGGAATCGATTCTTCCCTTTTTGCGGTCGCGGAACATCAGAATTTTTGCAATTTTTCTGAAAGCACCTTCCTGATTGAGCGAAAGTTCGCTTCCGGTAATCCTGAAAGCACCTTCCATGGTAGGCAGCTTAGGCCTATAGAGTGTATCCAGACTGGTCGTAGCCGCAAGTTCACAGTTCAGATTGCCTTTGAAAGAACTGAGAATAGGAACCAGAGTATCTACGGCCGGGACAAGGTCTATGAGCTTTTCGGCTGTGATATTCTGAAGCTTCACATCGAAGCCTGCATTGATGTTCTTCTTGGTTTTTGTCGAATAGAACGCATCCGCGCTGACCGCCCCGAAGTCCGTGCTGGCCTTCAAATCGACCACCTGGGCCGTTCTCTCCGTAATGCGCACGCGGGCGTTCAAATCCTCTGCGCAGATATTGGAATAGATAGCGCGGTCCGCCTGCAGATGAATCTCCGCATTGACATTGGACGGAATTACAAATAGCTTAAGCTGTCTGGCGGCAGTATCTTCCGGAGAAATATAGTCCTCCTCCAGCACAGCATCATAATCTTCCTCCTCTTCGGCAGCGGGACTGTCCGAAGATGCGCCCTTCCCCTTTTCCAGAGCAGCGAGCAGCTGGTTTGCCTGAATCATCTTGGAATGGATGTCCAGGGCAATATTGTACTCTCCCTGACCGCTGCCGGTGGTGATATCCGAAACTCCCGTGACGGAGCCGGTAAGGTCCAGGTCGGACGCTCCGCAGCGCAGCTTCAGCGCATCTATGGATAGTCCGTTCAAATCTACAGATGCATCGAACTCATCCACGCGGGTTCGCAGCGGCAGGGCCGGTGTGCGTACTGCAGCCTTGGCAAAACGAAGGTTCACCCGCGGATTCCACTGCCTCAGCAATGCCGTAAGCGCACTGTCGAGCTGAATGTTTATGTCCGACGAAAGAAAATCCTGCTCCTGCAGATACTCGTCATTGCGGTGCTCTTTGCGCGCAACCGTACGTACGCCGGCTTTGTTGCCCGCAGCTACATCCAGCACAAAATCCCTCAGGGAAACCCTTCCGGCAGGGGTCACGGCCCGAATCCTAGGAGATGTGAGCAGCAGGGCGAGCCGGGTGTTGTCCCCGTCATTGACTGCAGAAAGCGAAAGCCAAAGCGAAAGGTCTTTGACATAGTCCAGCACATCCAGGTCGGTATCCGAAACGGACAGGTTGACTCTCATTTGCGGAAGCACCAGAGGCTTCTTCTCCTTGAGGGTGTCCTTTGGCTCATCGGAGTGCTTGAGCATAAGGGTGTCAGACCAGTCCAGGTCGGCACGCACGCCCCTCAGGGCAAGCTCCGGCACATCGATAAAGCCGTGGATGACATTGGGTACATTGACCCTCAATGCCAAAGAAGACACACCCAGTACCGTGTCGGAAGGTGCCGGGTATGTCACTGAGATATCGTCTAAGTCCAGAGAAAGTTCAGGCCAGGTGCGAAATACTTTCAGGCGCAGCCCGCCAATCTCCACCTTTGCTTCGAGCGTAGATTCCAAAGCCTTGGAAATAAGCACATTGCGAAGAGGGGTAAAGAGTGCGGCGCACACCAGCCCCACCACCAGCACCAGCAGCGTGAGCAGGGAGATGAGCTCTATCTTCAGAACCTTGAACTTCCTTTTCATAGACTAAAGACCTATTTTCTTGAAGAAATCGTTGCCCTTGTCGTCAACGAGGATGAAGGCCGGGAAGTCGACCACGTCAATCTTCCAAATAGCCTCCATTCCGAGCTCAGGGTACTCCACGCACTCTATGCTCTTGATGTTGTTCTGGGCAAGGATGGCTGCAGGACCTCCGATGGAGCCGAGATAGAAGCCGCCGTGCTTGCGGCAGGCGTCGGTAACGGCCTGGCTGCGGTTGCCCTTTGCGAGCATAATCATAGAACCGCCGTGGTCCTGGAACTCGTCCACATAAGGGTCCATACGGCCTGCCGTGGTAGGGCCCATAGAGCCGCAAGGCATTCCTGCCGGAGTCTTGGCAGGACCTGCATAATAGATAGGGTGGTCCTTCATATATTGAGGCATACCCTCGCCGGCATCGAGACGGGCTTTGAGCTTGGCGTGAGCTATGTCACGGCCTACGATAATGGTGCCGTTCAGAGAGAGGCGGGTGCCTACAGGGTACTTGGTGAGAATCTTGCACACCTCGCTCATAGGCTGGTTGAGGTCGACAGATACCGCTCCGCCCTCGCCTGCACCCCGCAGCTCCTCAGGGATCAGCTCGTACGGCTTGTCGTCCATTTTCTCGATCCAGATGCCGTCCTCATTGATCTTCGCCTTGATGTTGCGGTCAGCCGAGCAGCTTACTCCAAGGCCTATAGGGCAGCTTGCCCCGTGGCGCGGAAGGCGGATAACGCGTACATCGTGAGCCATATACTTGCCTCCGAACTGGGCGCCGAGACCTATCTTATGAGCCTCTTCAAGAAGCTGGGCCTCAAGCTCCAGGTCGCGGAAAGCGCGGCCGGTTTCATCTCCGGTTGTAGGAAGTTCGTCATAATAATGTGTGGATGCGAGCTTCACGGTGAGAAGGTTCTTCTCTGCGGAAGTGCCTCCGATTACGAAGGCGATATGGTAAGGAGGGCAGGCGGCGGTGCCGAGGCTGCGCATTTTCTCTACGAGGAATGGAACGAGGGTGCCCGGGTTCTGGATGCGGGCCTTGGTCTCCTGGTAGAGATAGGTCTTGTTGGCGGATCCTCCACCCTTGGTGACGCAGAGGAAGCGGTATTCCATACCCTCTTCAGCCTCAAGGTCAATCTGGGCAGGAAGGTTGCACTTGGTATTCACTTCCCTGTACATGTCCAGAGGCGCGTTCTGCGAGTAGCGGAGGTTCTCCTCGGTATAGGTCTTATAGACTCCGAGGGAAAGGGCCTCCTTGTCGTCGAAGCCCGTCCACACCTGCTGGCCCTTCTCTCCGTGGATGATGGCGGTACCGGTGTCCTGGCAAAGCGGAAGTTTGCCCTTGGCTGCCACCTCGGCATTGCGCAGGAAGGTCAGTGCCACATATTTGTCGTTGTCGGAGGCTTCAGGGTCGCTCAGTATCTTGGCGACCTGCTCGTTGTGGGAGCGGCGCAGCAGGAAGCTGACATCGCGGAAGGCGGTGTTTGCCATAAGGGTGAGTGCCTCTTTGCTTACTTTGAGAACCTTCTGGCCCTCGAATTCTCCGGTAGAGACAAGAGCCTCGGAACCCGGAATCTTGTAGTATTCAGTCTTGTCCTCGCCAAGCTGAAACATCGGTGCATAAACAAATTCTGCCATTGCTATTTAGTTATTCATCAGATATTCTTTCATAAATGCATTCAGGTCCCCGTCCAGCACTCCCTGGGTATCAGCGGTTTCGTAGCCTGTACGCACGTCCTTAACCATTTTGTACGGATGGAGCACATAGGAGCGGATCTGGGAGCCCCATTCTATTCTCTTCTTCTGCCCTTCGAGCTCGGCCTGCTTCTCGCGGCGCTTCTGGAGCTCTATGTCATAGAGCCTGGACTTGAGGATGCGCAGGGCGTTCTGCCTGTTGTCCTGCTGACTGCGGGTTTCGGTATTCTCTACCATAATGCCGGTCGGGATATGCCTTACGCGCACTCCCGTCTCGACCTTGTTCACATTCTGGCCGCCGTGGCCACCGGAACGGAAGGTATCCCATTCTATGTCCGCAGGATTGATTTCTATATTGATGGTATCATCCACGAGAGGATAGACAAACACGGAGCTGAAGGTGGTTTGGCGCTTGCCCTGGGCATTGAAAGGAGAGATGCGTACGAGCCTGTGCACTCCGGACTCGCCTTTCAGGTAGCCGTAGGCATATTCGCCTTCAAAGGAAATGGTCGCGCTCTTCACGCCCACTTCGTCGCCTTCCTGGTTTTCGGTTACGGTCATTTTGTAGCCGTTACGCTCGCCCCAGCGCATATACATTCGCATAAGCATAGCGGACCAGTCGTTGGCTTCCGTACCGCCGGCTCCGGAGTTGATGGTAAGCACGGCTCCGAGGTTGTCGCCCTCTGCGCCAAGCATATTGCGCAGCTCCAGGTCCTCAACTGCACTTACCGCGGCTGCATAGGCTGTGTCCAGTTCCTGGGATTCTTCTCCTTCCACGAATTCCAGAAGCACATCCAGGTCATCAACCAGAGATGCAGCCTTGTCGAAGGCGGCTACCGTCTGCTTTACCGAGCTGGCCTTCTTGAGGAAGGCTTCGGCTGCCTTCGGGTCGTCCCAGAAGCCGGGCTCCTGACTTTTGGCTTCATTGTCAGCGACTTCCTTGCGCTTGGCTTCTATAGCTGTGCACTGCCGGAGAGTCTCGATTCTCCCGTGCAGTTCCTTTATCTGCTCCTGTGTTGTCATAATCGCACAAAGTTAGGAATTTTACCTTAATGGTAAAAGTGCTATCTTTGCATTGCTATGGCAAAAATAGGAGTAATGGATTCCGGCTGCGGAGGGCTCTCCGTGCTGCGCGAACTTCTCAGGGTTCTCCCGGAGGAGCAATATGTCTATTTCTCCGACAACGCTCACTGTCCTTACGGCGAGAAAAGCCGGGAATTCATCATAGGAAGATGCCGCGATATCGTGGACGCTTTCCTTGCTGAAGGGGGGCAGGCCGTTGTTATTGCCTGCAACACCGCAACAGCCGCGGCGATTGCCACCCTGCGCGCTGAATATCCCCGTATTCCGTTTGTCGGAATGGAGCCGGCGGTTAAACCGGCGGTGGGAGGAACCCGCAGCGGTACGATCGGCGTACTTGCCACCAACAGCACCCTCCATTCTGCCAAATACATCGAGACCCGCGACCGCTATGCGCAGGGAGTGCGCGTGGTGGAGCATGTGGGCGAAGGCTTCGTGGAACTGGTGGAGTCGTTGGACCTGAATTCGGAAAACACAAGAACTGTTGTGGAGCGCAGCCTGCGTCCGCTTCTGGAGCAGGGCGCGGACAATATTGTGCTCGGGTGCACCCATTATCCTTTCCTGGTGCCGGTGATGCAGGAGATTGCAGGCTCCGATGTGCGTTTTATAGACCCGGCTCCCGCTGCTGCCCGTCAGCTCAGCAGGGTTTTGGATGCCTATGGCATGAGCACAGGTGAAGGACCGGGCAGCGTGGAACTGAAAAGCAGTGGACCGGTTGACTCAGTCCGCCGCTTGTACGAATCGCTGCGCGAAGTATAGTTCCTACATCGCTACTTCCGTCCCGTCCGGGTTGCCGGGCTCCTCCGGATTGTCTGGGTTGTCCGGATTGTCTGGATTATCTGTGTTATCCGTGTTGGACTCCGGTGCGCAGGCGGCCAAAGCCAAAGCGGCTGCGAATGCGAATACAATTCTTTTTAAGTCCATTGCTGATATGTTATCTGCAAAGGTATAAAGTAACTCCAATTATTCTGTATCAGATTGCAAACTAATTCTTTACAAACCTGCTAGCGGGGGCGGCAGGCTGGTGCCCTATGCTCCCGACTCTGCCCCTACTCCAAACTCCGTCCGCCTTTCCCTATGTGTCACATCGGGAGCAAAAACAGCCTCCCACGCACTATTTCCTCCCCATGTGTCACATCAGGAAAACCACAACCTGCCCTACACCGCCCTCTGTGGTACATTCCCATTTTCCTCATCTATCACATCGGGAGCAAAATCGGTCTCTCACGCACTTTTTCCTCCCCATGTGTCACATCAGGAAATGAAAGCGCAAAAACAACAGGACTTTTCGGACAGCATAGGTCATTCGGGGGCAGAGCCCCCGCAGAAATCGCGCCTCAGCGCGACGGCGGAGGCGAGGGTTATGCTACCGGAGGGGCGGCGTCAGCCGACGTGGTGCAGCGTCAGCGAGGTTTTCAGGGAAAACCGAAGCAGCGGAGCCACCGGCCGCAACATCGTGAAGGCCGTATGCCCCTGAAAGGGGCTGTCAGCGCAAGCTGACTGGGGTTGAGAAGTTTGCGGCATGCGCAAGCATGCCATCCGGGGGCAGAGCCCCCGCAGAAGTGCGGGTAGTGGGACTCGAACCCACACGCACGGGGCACAAGATCCTAAGTCTTGCTTGTCTACCAATTTCAACATACCCGCAAGAGCTCACAAACCTTAGATTTGCAGCGTAGTTTTCTTCATCAAGGTTTGTATGACAAAAG
>CALYTI010000040.1 GCA_945487035.1 uncultured Bacteroidales bacterium | reverse complement strand
CTAGCCCGGTACCGTATACTCCGCTACACCTGGTACCCTTTGGGCGCTATATGCACTGAGCGGGAAGGAAGTCTGGATACGAACATAAAGAACACGGAATTCAACGACCTCGTAGGCTTTATCAAAAAGTATCCTACCCTCCAGATAATAGTTCTCAATGGCGGGAAAGCGAAAGCAGAATACCGACGTTATATCAGGTCACACAAAATCGATTTTTGTGGGCTGGAGGAGTATTACTTCACGAGTACCAGTTCCTTGAGCATCAGCGCCTCACCAAACGATTTGGCACAATGTCATCGTAAATCTTGTATATCAGCCTGTGTTCTTTAGTGATTCGTCGCGAATATACAGAACCATCAAAACCTTTCAGTTGTTCAACCTTGCCAGTGCCGGTTCTGGGATGATTGCGGATTTCATCTCTCACTAATCATCCTTTCAAGAAACTCTTCACTGGATTCATTATCCTTCATCTTAATCACCTTGTCGGCTTCATAATCCTGTATGCCCTGACGGATTCTGGCATCCAGGCTTTCCCTGTCGATAAGGGTATCCTCTTCCGAGATAGGGACTAGGCGATAACTGCCGTGGGACCTTGAGGTAATCACGACATCGTTGGTACGGGCCAAATCAAAGTACTTGCGTTGGTTGGCTCTGAATTCTCTACTGCTTACAACAACCATAATATTTGCTTTTGATGCGCAAATATAGAAATAATAAATATGTGTACCAAATTGGTACACTATTAATTCAGGCAGTACCTCGAATTCAATTTGGTGGGTATTTGCAGAAATGATTAGCGACAGGTGGCTTACATCAAGAACTCCATTAAATTCGCCGGTGTGATACACTCGAAGTGTGCATCAGGGTATGCAGATGTGAAAGAAGCTGGAGCTCCAACGCGTTTTCCTTCTTTTCTCTTTATCTCATAGCCCGCCATTACTCCGTCCTCAATCTCAATCAAATCCACTTCTTTCTTCTGCTGAGTCCTCCAGAAGTAATGTTGTACAAATGTTCTTCCAGCATATTCGTTTCTCTTGAGTCGTTCTGCAATTACGAAGTTCTCCCACATATGGCCGAGTTCTTCAGGAGATCTGAGTGATACTGGAGCCATATTCCCAATAACTCCATTGCGGATTCCCATATCCCAGAAGTAGAGTTTACGGGCAAATTTAAGCTCATTCCGCTGATTTTTGGCATATGACGGAAGCGTGAAGATTATGTAGTTCTTCTCAAGAATTTCAATGTAGCGTTCTACCGTCTTGGCATCAATTCCGACAAGGCCTGCAAGTTCATTGGCCGATACTGTTGAGCCTATCTGGAATGCGAGGGCTTGAACCAGTTTGACGAGTTTATCCGGTTTGGCAATATTATTTTCTTCCATAATATCTTTGTAGAGATAGCTGTCAATGAGTTCTTTAAGGACTTCCTTTTCATCTTCAGGAGAGGTTACCACTTCCGGATAGTAGCCATAGATTAGGCGATGGTCAATCATTCGCAACTCTTCGAGAGTGCTGGTCTCATCTGCCATTTCCTTGAATGACAGCGGGTAGAGTTTGAATTCACGCTTCCTTCCCGTCAAGGATTCGTTTACCGCTTCCGCTAATTTGAAGGCTGAACTGCCTGTAACGATGATTTTCACATCTTTGAATTTATCGGCTACGATTTTAAGCATATTGCCGATGTTCTCAATTTTCTGAGCCTCGTCAACAAAGAGGAAGTTCTTGTTCCCGATGAGAAACTTCATTTTGGTTTCATCAACATTTACGAACATACTTTGTACATCGGTGCTGTCTCCGTTGAATTCAAGTACATTCGCATCTTTCGGAATTATGGTGTCTGCAAGAGTTGATTTTCCGACCTGGCGTGGCCCCATTATCGTAACTGCCTTTTTTTTGGCAAGGGCGTTATGTATTCTTTCTTCAATTGCTCTCTTAATCATAGCTCGGGAAGTGTAATGTTTATATGCAAATATATTCAAATTCCTTAAAACTTAAAAGATTTGCGGAGTCGACTCCTGAAATATTATAATATTTATGGAGTCTGTTTGTTTCTTTAATCCCGTTGTGATGCAGGCCAATCCCTAAAGAGCATTCCTCGTAACACCTTCAGCTAGCGTTTTATCTCGTGTGTGGCCGTTGTCCCAAATCGTTTTGGGATTTACCCCTCGCAGAGTGGCGTAGAAGGCAGGTGCATCCCGAAATACCCGTGATATTTCCCCGTTTAGGGATTCACCCCTTACAGAAGGCCCTGCAGGGCACATCAATCCCAAAACGATTTGGAACAACGCAATCCACCGATTCCCTTCCGCTAGCTTTGTATCTCGTATGCGGCCCTTCTCCCAAATCGTTTGGTGACCCGCCCCTACCTCAAGCATTCCGGGCAGATGCCGGATATCACATAATTCACCGAGTGAGCGCGGAAGCCTTCCGGCAGGGGAGGGACGTGCACCGGGATGTCTTTAAGGCAGAAGGTGCGGCCGCAGCATTCGCAGTGGAAATGCGTATGCAGGTCCTCGTCATCCCCTGCGTGCGAGCATCGGCACAGCTCATATCTCACGCTCTCCGACCCGTCCTGGATGATGTGTATCAGGCCGCCTGCCCGGAACAGGGCCAGGGTGCGGGATATTACCGATTTATCTACAGTCTCCAGCGCATCCCCGATTTCCGCCATAGAGAGGGGATGGTCCGCAGCGCTCATTGCGCGCATAATCAGTATTCTGGCTGCAGTGGGTTTGATGCCCGCTTCCCGAAGTAATTCTTCCTCCATAGTACACCTATTATTCCCCGCAAATTTACTCAATTTGCAATTCAGTTGCACGGAATGCACCCTACCTTTGCATCCGTAAACAACAAACATTATGGCACACGAACATCACGCACACAACCTGCAGCTCAGCAAGATGCTGATAGTCTGCTCAGTCATAAATCTTCTCTATGTCGTTATCGAAGCCGGCGTCGGAATGGCCGTTTCTTCCGCGGGTCTTGTGAGCGACGCGGGGCATAACCTGAGCGATGTGGCGACCCTGCTCATCTCTCTTGTTGCGGTCAATATTGCAGCGTCGAAGCCGAAAGCGGCGAAGGGTCTGACGATTGCGAATGCGGTGCTGCTGATTGCGGCGGTTGCCCTCATAGCAGTTGAGGGAATAAGCAAGCTCATCAGCCCGGAGCCGGTGCAGGGGGCAATAGTTTCCCTCACTGCGGGGATAGGGATAATAATCAACGGTGTGACGGCCTATCTTCTTATGCGTGAGCAGGATAGGGATATCAATATCAAGGCGTCCTTCCTGCATATGCTTTCCGACACTCTGGTTTCCGTGGGTGTGCTCGTTTCCGGGCTTGTCATCGCCAAAACCGGTCTGTACATCATCGACCCTGTTGTCAGCCTCGTGATTGCCGCCATCATCCTCGTCCCTGCCCTCAGGCTTTTCGTTCAGGCGGTCAAAAACTAGGGCCTCGGACTCCTCACAGATAAGTAAAAAGGCAGGTCATCAGAGTTGATGCCTGCCTTTTTCAGACGCTTGCGGTCATAGACCTTCTTTGATTTCTGTTTGATTGTACGGAACAGAATCTGTTTGCCGTACTGTGCAATTTCCTCCTCTCTCGAGGCCTTCCGGTTGGCAAGGAGGAAGTCTTTCTCGGTAATCCGGAACTTTTTCTTTGCCATATGTCTGATTATTGTTCTATTTCGTATAGTGGTATCGCATTGAAAGAACGAAAACCGTTACAACATCTCCGTCAACCTGGTATACGAGCCTGTCCTTGTGATTGATTCTTCTGGACCATGCTCCGCTGAACTGATATTTCAGAGCCTCTGGTTTTCCTGTTCCCGTAAAGGGATGCTCCTTCAATTCGCGAAGAAGATTCTTTATCTTTTCCGCAGTCTTTGGGTTCGTGGACTTCCAATAATTGAAGTCTTCCATAGCCTGAGGTGTGAACGCAATCTTATAGCTCATCGATGTTTACCTCTACGAAGTTACCTTTCTTTACATCTTCCATTCCTGTCAGAATAGCCTTCTCCATCTCCTTGGAAGACATCAGGTACTCTGTTTCCTTCATGGCATTGTACTGATCCATTGGGATAAGGACAGCGGCTTCATTGCCTCTGTTGATTATGACCTCCTGACTATCTTTAATGACGAGGTCCATGTAATGCTTGATGTTGGCTCTGAAGCCTGTTGCTGTAACTGATGTCATAAGTGCTCTTCTTTTTACTGCAAATATATGTACATTATTCCGTACATACAAATTATAATACACTTTTTTACGGCATAAGCAGATGCCCGGCTGGGACTAGACATTACCAAGTGATAACTCCGGAACTTTTTCTTTGCCATAGTCTGATTATTGTTGACGGTAGTGTTTCATCGAGTGTGTCCGAAGCCGGCCTCTCGGCCTCTTTAGATGTGCAAATATAATCAGTTTTTTGCATTCTATATGGAATGGATTCTTCAGAAACTTTCGTTTCATCTCCTTGTGGAACATATTGTACTTCACATAGGGAGTCATGCCGTTGGCGAACAGGAACTCGTAGTTCTGTTCACTGCCATAGCCTGAGTCCGCTACGATTTCACTGCTGTAGAAGCCATAGATTATGTGGTGGATCGGTGCTAATATATAGTGAATAAATTGGACATTTCGGGCAATGATGCCTATATTTGCCAGCAAATTTGAGGAAGAGCGCGCTCTACCGTACGACAATTGAAGATTCCTGAAATATACTGAATATGACTAATCAATCTACCCTGTGCGGGAACCAGTCCGGAAGAATAGTCTTCATCGACTATATCCGGGTCGTTGCCTGCTTTCTTGTGATGCTGGTCCATGCCAGCGAAAATTTCTATGCAGCCGACAGTTCCGGGCTTGCAGGCAATGTCTCAATGCTCGCGAACGAGGCCAACCGCTTCTGGGTCGCCTTCTATGACGGTTTCGTGGGCCGTACCTGCGTTCCCCTGTTCATGATTGTATCCGCATTCCTGCTGGTTCCGATGAAGCCGGGTGTGTCTATGGGTGAGTTTTACAAGAAACGCTTCACCCGTATTCTTCCTCCTATGATTGTGTTTTTGCTCCTCTATACCTTCCTTCCGCTTCTCTGGGGAGGAATGAGCTGGGACCAGTCGCTGGATGACCTCAAGAGGCTGCCCTTCAATTTTCCTTCAATGGCCGGGCATCTCTGGTTCATGTATCCTCTAATAAGCCTGTACCTGATTATCCCTGTGGTTTCCCCTTGGCTTGAGAAGGCCTCTGCCAAGGATGAGTTGACCTTCCTCGGCATTTTCGGGGTTTCCACTTTCATACCGTGGCTGCACAGGTTCGTCTCTCCTGAACTTTGGGGAGAATGCTTCTGGAACGGGTTCACTATGCTTTGGTACTGCTCAGGCTATCTGGGATATCTGGTGATGGCGCATTATATCAGGTTTCACCTGGGCTGGGACAAGGCGAAGAGACTTCGTGTTGGCATCCTGTGTTTCCTTGCAGGTGCCGCATTCACAGGCTGGTCTTTCTGGCTGAAGGGAGTCCCGGGCCAGCTTATCGAGACGCCGATGTTGGAGTGGTCCTGGGAGTTCTGCACTCCGAATGTGCTTCTTGCCTCGTTCGGCGCCTTCCTGATGTTCTCCTGCATTGAGCGGAAAGAGGCTCCTGCAATGGTGACCGGCCTCTCCAAACTCTCGTTCGGAATGTACCTGATGCATCTTTTCTACCTCGCCCCAATAGCCGGTTTCTTCGTCAACGGTAATGTCGCCGACCCGCTGATTCCGGTCTGGGCCGCCATTCCTGCCATAGCGATATGCACATTCATCTGCTGTGCCGTCACGTCCTGGCTTATTTCCAGGATTCCCGGCAGCCGGTGGGTTATCGGGTGATCTTTTGTTGGAATGATTCCGGGCGGCTTCGCACCCTCCACGATGCCGTTCCATATCGCAAAAAAGAGGATGACCCTTTGGGGTCACCCTCTTGTTTATATATGATAAATGGTTAGATTTCTACGCTGACGCTCTGGCGAATATCATCTGAAGCACTTCCGACCAGAATGTCAATCTTGCCATGCTCAAGCTTCCAGTCACCTGAAACAGTGTCCCAATATCTGAGGTCCCTGACAGGAATTTCCACTGTTACTACTTTTTTCTCACCGGCATTGATGGTCTGCCTTGTGAAACCTTTGAGCTCCTTGAATGGCCATTCAACAGTTGCATCAACTCTGTGAACATAAACCTGTGCAACCTCATCAGCTGCCATTCCGCCTTCATTTGTGATGTCAAATGTCACTTTGATAGTGTCGTCTTCCTTATATGAAGCCTTGTCTGTTTTTACTGCACCGTAAGCAAAATCGACATAAGAAAGGCCATGTCCGAATGCGTACATCACAGGTACATTCTTGGTGTCAAACCATCTATAGCCGACCAATGAACCTTCTGAATAATAAGCAGTTGAAGAAACCGCTCTCGGACGCTTCCTCTGTCCGCTCACATCCTGCCTGTACATATTACCGAAAAGGTCTCCCTCAATTTCAGACTTCTGAGGGTAGTTGTCAAGAGCATAGGCAGGTGAATCAGCAAGCCTTACAGGGAAAGTGAAAGGAAGCTTACCGGAAGGAGCAATATTTCCGTAGAGTACGTCTGCAAGGGCATTTCCTCCCTCAAGACCATTCCACCAACCCTGAACAAGAGTCGGGATGCATTTCTCAACCCTTACAAGGTCACATGGACCTCCTGATATCATGACACCTACGATATTAGGGTTTACAGCTGCGAGTTCCTCTGCAATTCTCTCCTGATCAAGCGGAAGATTGATGTTCTCACGGTCGGATCCTTCAGTTTCGATTGACTTATTGGTACCAAAGAAATATATGACAAGGTCAGCATCCTTTGCAAGAGCCAAAGCTTCGGCAAGCATTTCAGGATCGGCAGGTGCGTCAATTTCTGCTGAAATCTCAGGGTGATTCTTCAGGAATTCAGGACCTCTCCAGAATGCGAACATTCCCATATAGTCCTTATATGCTGGAGCATAAGAAATTTCAACGCCCTCAGGTTTCTTATTCTGAAGCCCCTGAAGAGGAGAGACCTCATATACGGATTTAACACCTGCACCCATACCACCTGACTGAGTCAAGGCAATGGCATTCCTGCCGATTACAGCTATTTTCTTTACATCCTTTTTGATAGGAAGAAGTCCGCCTTCGTTCTTTAGAAGAGTAATAGATTTGGAAGCCACCTCATATGCGGTTGCACGGCTCTCAGGAAGCGAAGCAGTCTCAAGATTGCATTTGTCATCAGGAATGGCCTCAATTGCAAAACGTACACGAAGAATCTCACGAACTTTGTCATCAACTACGCTTTCCGGAACTTTTCCGACCTTGACCGAGTCAATGAGAGCAGGACCAAGATAGTTGTCTCCTGTCATCTGTACGTCAAGGCCATGGAGAGCTGCTCCCATTGTGGAGTGCGTGCCACCCCAATCTGAAACTGTAAGACCGCGGAATCCCCACTCCTTTCTGAGAATCTGATTGAGAAGCACCTCATTTTCAGAACAATAGAAGCCATTCACCTTGTTATATGCAGGCATGATTGCCATGGCACCGGCCTCCTTGACAGTAGCTTCGAAAGGCTTGAGATAAATCTCGCGCATTGTCCTTTCATCGCATACAACATTTACACTTCCGCGGTTGAGCTCCTGGTTATTGAGAGCATAATGCTTTACGCAGGCAGCCGTACCGGCATCCTGGACACCCTGAACATAGCCGACCCCAAGAACGGCAGCAAGCATGGGATCCTCACTGAAATACTCATAAGTCCTTCCTCCCACCGGAAGTCTCTGGATATTCACGGCAGGACCCAGAATGATATCCTTTCCACGACGGCGTGCCTCAGCACCCATTCCCTGACCATATTTGTATGCCAGTTCCTTTGACCATGTAGCGGCAAGAGCAGAACCGGTAGGAAAATAAGTGGCAGAGTCTGTCACCCAACCAGCAGACTGGAAGCCGTGCGGAACACCTTCTTCACGGATACCGAAAGGTCCGTCGGCATATTTGATGTCCTGGATTCCGAATCTTGGAACACCCTCTGAAGACATGTTTGTCTTGCTATGAAGCATTTCCACTTTTTCTTCAAGACTCATCTGTGCAATAATCTTGTTGATTTCCCCATCGTGAGCCGTAAGACGCTCCTGCGGAGTTGTTGCCTGACCGCATGCTGCAACTACAAGAGCCAGAGAAAGGAAGATTGAATTCTTTTTCATAAATATCATTGGCTAATATCTTCAAACTATCAAATCGCCTGCAAAGATATTCAACATTATGCTGTTATTGTTGTTAATATCGTCCATATTGTTTTCGATTTGTTCAATTATGACTTGCAAAATGTCCGAAACGGCTTAGAGGTCACACTCTTTTAGGGAAGATTCTAGAATCAAAGCGAAGCTCCACTGCACCTATGCAATGGGGCTTCCATCTTGAATGGGCACTTGAAAAATGTGTCCAAATTTGGTGAATACAAAAAAGAAAGACTTTGCAAGTGATTGAAAAACTATCAACTTACAAAGTCTTTTTGTGCCTCGGACGGGACTCGAACCCGTACAGCCCCTTCGGGCCAAGGGATTTTAAGTCCCTCGTGTCTACCATTCCACCACCAAGGCAAATGTGTCAGTGCTGCTGACAGTTTTGGAATTGCAAATATACAAATATTTTCAGAAGTAGGCGTTGTTTCGTGCGCACCGGTGGCGCCCGCAAACCCCGGCAGCGCCCGCCGGGGCGTCAGATTGTGACCACCCCTTCCAGGCGGATGTCCTCGGAGGAGGCGCCGACCATAATCCGGAAATCTCCCGGCTCAATCACCCGGTTCCAGTCGCGGTCAATCAGCTCGAAAGCATCCCTGCGAAGCTCGAACTCCACCCTCTTGCTCTCGCCGGCCCTGAGACTCACCCTCTCAAAACCCGCCAGGCGCTTCTCGTAGGTAGTCACACTGCTCAGCACATCCCGGATATAAAGCTGCACAATCTCATCCCCGTCACGCTCACCCGTATTGGTCACCTGCACCGAAACCCTCACCGGATAATCCCCGTCCTCAAAAGCAGAAATCTCCAGCCCCGAATATTCGAAAGTAGTATAGCTCAAACCGTAGCCGAAACTGTACAGAGCGGTATTGATCCTGCTCTGAGCTCCATCCGGCCCCGGCTTGCTGTTCCCTCCGATTTGGGAATTGGGCTTGCAAGGGAAATTGAAAGGAATCTGCCCCACAGTCCTCGGGAAAGTGCAGGTCAGTTTCCCTGAAGGGTTGTATTCTCCGAAAAGAATCTCAGTCAGAGCCTGTCCGCCGTAGGAGCCCGGGTACCAGGCCTCAAGTATAGCCGGCACGTGAGCATCCGCCCAGTTGATGGAAAGTGGCCTTCCGTTGATGAGTATCAGCACCACCGGCTTGCCCACGGCACAAACCGCCTTGAGCAGCGCCTCCTGCCTTCCCGGCAAATCCAGGCTGGTCCTCGACTTGTTTTCCCCGCAGGTCCTGATGCCGCCTCCGAGTACAACCACGGCCAAATCCGCCTTGCGCGCATTAGCCACAGCCTCATCAATCATAGCCTGCTCCTTCTCAGTCATAGGGAATTCCATAATCTCCGACTCCGGCCAGTTGTCATCCACCAGCTCGCAACCCTTGGCATAGAGAATCTCCGCGCCGCTCCCCGCCTGCAGACCTTCAAGCACCGAAATCACATCGGCATCAAGAGGTCCGTAGTGAGTCTTGGCATACCCCTCCTCCGCAGCATTTGGTCCGCAGAGAGCTATGGTCCCCACACTTCCTTTCTGGAGCGGAAGCAGCCCGCCTTCATTCTTGAGCAGCACTATCGACTCGCGGCTGGCCCGAAGCGCAAGCTCCTGATGCTCCCTGCAGCCCACAAGCGCGTCGCTTGCGGCAAGGTCGCTGACATATGGCGAATCAAACAGTCCGAGCTCGAATTTCACCCTGAGCACATCGGCCACACGGCTGTCAATGACCTCCATAGGGATGCGTCCCTCCACGACAAGCTCGCGTAGCGGAAGTACATACGAATCCGGGGAACGGAAGGTGCAGCGCACATTGAGCCCTGCCATAACGCTTTGGTACACAGCCTCCTTCATATCGGCAGCGGTGTTGTGCTTGGAGTAGAGATATTCCACCGCATCCGAATCAGAAACCACATAGCCCCGGAAGCCCATTTCCCCGCGCAGCCTTTCCCCCAGCCAGTAGGAACTGCCTTCGACAGGTATGCCGTCGTAGTCGTTGTAGGCGCACATAATGCCCATCAGGCCCGCCTCCTGAATCACCCTTCTGAAAGGGTAGGCGTGAATCATTTCCAGCTCCCTCGGCGGAATCTGCGGGTCGGTGCGGGCCAGCCCCTCACGCGCGCCCTTGTTGGCGCTGTAGGCAAGGAAATGCTTCGCCGTGGCGGCAGCACCGCCATCTTGCTGTATGCCTCTTGCCATCTGGATGCCGAGCTCCGCCACGAGATAGGGCGACTCGCCATAGGACTCTTCGAAACGGCCCCAGCGCTGGTCCCTTGCCACATCCAGAATAGGTGCATATACATTGGTATAGCCCAGAGCCCTTGCCTCCTTGCCGGTCACCGCACCCACCTGGCGTATCAGCTCCCTGTCCCAGCTGTGTCCCAGTCCGAGCTGGGTAGGGAAGTCGGTGGAGCGCAGGCTCTCCACTCCCCTTATCCCTTCGTTGGTGAAATCTGCCGGAATTCCGAGCCGCGTCTGCTCGATGAAGAAGCGCTGCACCTCGTTCATCGCCCAGCTGTGCCTGGATGCGGGCCAGACATAGCGGTTGTCCGAAGGGGCAAGCCTCCAGTTGCGGAAGCCGTTGAGGTGCTCGTCAATCGCACCGATTCCGTCCTTCCACAGTCTTTCCTTCCATTCTTCGGTCGGAAGGTCATCTTTGAGTATGCGTCCGTAGCCGTAGAGGGTGACCATCTGGCAGGTCTTCTCCTCAAGGGTCATACGGGACAGCAAATCCTCAATTCTCTCGTCCACCGTCCGGGAGGGGTCTTCGTAGATATCCTTCTTCCCGTTTTTGTTGAGGTCAATCCAGCCTTTGCGGTAGATGGAGCCGGATGCTTTGTATTTGCTGTAATTCTGAGCTGAAGCAGAAAGGCAGACGATCCCTGCAAGAATGGCGCTAAGGAAAGTGTGCTTATTCATATATAGGCATTTCGAATGTTGAGGCCGGAAGGCCTTCGGAGTTTACAAGATTGGCGTCGGTATAGGGTTTCCAGGCATAGCGCAGCTTGACCGCCCTTCCTTGGTCCGCGCAGCGTACGGTCACGCTCCGGCTGCCGCTCAGGAAGGCCTGCGCTTCAGCTGTGCTTCCGTCGTCAAGGCAGAGGGTGAATCCCCTGAGGGCCCCGCCGTCGGATGTATGAAGCTCAGAATCGAACTCCACACTCAAAGACCCGTCTGCATTCCTGGTGCACGCGGTGGCGCGAGGACCTTCGCAGACAAGGTCAAAGCCGTAGTCATTGTGCAGGGCGAGCCTTGCAAGTCTTTGGCCTACGGGCTTTTTGCACCTTGGGTGGACATCGCTTGGGTGCCCAAGGTCCGAGGATACGGCCATCCCGCAGTGCTCCACTTGCTCGGCAAGCAGCCTCTGGCTGTTGCGGAACTCCGGCCAGGTCGGCCTTTCAATGCTGGAAAGCTGGACAAAATAGAAAGGCATATCTCCGTTGTGCCAGAACTCTCTCCAGCAGTTCACCAATGCTT
>CALYTI010000039.1 GCA_945487035.1 uncultured Bacteroidales bacterium | reverse complement strand
TCAAAATCACCTTCCACGCAAGGAGGGCGCAGAAGGTGGTGTGGTGGGGTGCTGCGCGGAAGGTGCGGGGAAAAGCCTGCACCTTCCACGGTGGGCAGGGATGCAGGCCAGTCTGGCAGGGGTGTGCGTGGAAGGTGATTTTGCTCACTGCCAACTTGCTGAGTTATGGTGGCAGTTGGTAACGGACGGGTGCGTAGGGTTAACTATTTTATTTACAGTTGGTTATGAAAAATCAGGTACCTTAAAAAGGCACCTGATTATTTACAAGTCATTGTTTTATAAGCCTTTAACTTATTTGCAATAAGCTATTTCGGACGGCTTATTCCACCATACGGGCGCCGTCGGAGATGACAACGTCGTAAATCTTAGGGGCGTGACCGAACTTCGCGGTAAACTGCTCTGTGGCAGCCTTTACGAAATCATCATAGAGTTCCTTTTTGATGAGGTTGATGGTGCAACCGCCGAAGCCGCCACCCATCACGCGTGAACCTGTGACATCCATCTTGCGGGCAAGCTTGTTGAGGAAATCAAGCTCCTCGCAGCTCACCTCATACAGACGGCTGAGACCGAAGTGTGTCTGGTACATCATCTCACCTGCAGTCTCGTAGTCGTTTCTTTCAAGGGCATCGCACACATCCAGCACGCGCTGCACCTCACCGATAACATACTCCGCACGCAGGAAATCCTCCTCAGGAATCTCCTCACGGACCTCTTCCAGCCAGAGTCTCTTGGCATCGGAGAGGAACTCTACCTCAGGATGGTTCTTGCGGATAGCTGCAGCAGCGTTCTCACAGGAAGCCCTGCGCTTGTTGTAGGCTGAAGAAGCGAGTTCGTGCTTTACGCAGGAATCCACCAGTACGAGCCTGTAGCCTGCCTTCTCAGGGTCAAACGGGAAATATTTGTACTCCAGAGTCTTGCAGTTCAGTCGGATAAGGCAGCCGGCCTTGCCGAAGCAGGATGCGAACTGGTCCATAATGCCGCAGTTCACTCCGCAATAGTTGTGCTCGGTGCTCTGGCCTATCTTTGCAAGCTCAAAGCGGTCGAAACCATTGCCGTTGATTGTATCGATGGCATAGGCAAAGCAGCTCTCGAGGGCTGCGGAGCTGGAAAGACCTGCTCCGAGAGGAACGTCACCTGCAAATACGGTGTCAAAGCCTTCCACCTTTCCGCCACGCTTGAGTGTCTCGCGGCAGACGCCGAAGATGTAGCAAGCCCAAGCCTTGGCAGGCTTATCTTCCTCATTGAGTCCGAACTCGCACATCTCGTTGTAGTCGAGGGAGAAGGCGCGTACCTTGTCGGTGCCGTTAGGGGCGATCTGGGCCATCAGCTGCTTGTCAATAGCTCCCGGGAAAACATAGCCTCCATTGTAGTCGGTGTGCTCACCGATGAGGTTGATGCGGCCTGCGCTGGCATAGAGATGACCTCCCTGCCCGAAAAGTTCTTTGAACTTGTCCTGAATTCTCTGTTTCATGTTTTTAATTATTGGTTTCAAATCTTTTTGTCAATGCAACAAAATCCTCGACCCCGAGCGCTTCAGCCCGGAGGTTGAACACTTCGTCCGTCGTGTCGATATCTTCGCGCAGGAGCGGTTTAAGGGCGTTTCTGAGCGTCTTGCGCCTCTGGTTGAAGGCTGTCTTCACCACTTGCTTGAAAAGTGCCTCATCGCAACCCAAATCGGTTCTGGAGTTGCGCACCAGTCTGATGACGGCTGACTTGACTTTTGGAGGTGGGCAGAATGCTCCCGGACCCACCTGCACGACATATTCTATGTCATACCAGGCCTGCAGAAGTACAGAAAGTATGCCGTAGGTCTTGCTGCCCGGTCCCTCGGCGATACGGTCAGCTACCTCCTTCTGAATCATACATACCACTTCCGGCACGCGGTCCTTGTCTTCCAGAATTTTGAAGAAAATCTGCGAAGAGATATTGTATGGGAAATTGCCTATGACACGATAGTCACCGGGGAAGACCTTGCGCATATCCAGGCGCAGGTAGTCGGCTTCCATCAGCTTTCCTGCCATACCGGAGAAATGGTTCATCAGATAGACCACCGACTCGCCGTCGAGCTCTACGAGCTTCAGGTCCAGGTCCGGCCTTTCAATGAGATATTGGGTGAGCACACCCATTCCCGGGCCTATTTCGAGCACATCCCTCACCTCGCTGACCGAAAGTGCATCCACAATCCTTCGTGCAACGCTCAAATCGGTAAGGAAATGCTGTCCGAGGGCTTTCTTGGCTCTTACTTCCATAGCCTATACATTGAAGAGGAAGTGCATTATGTCGCCATCCTGCACTACATAGTCCTTGCCCTCAACGCCCAGCTTTCCGGCGGCGCGGCAGGCAGCCTCCGTCTTGAGGTTCACGAAATCCTCATATTTGATGACCTCGGCGCGGATGAAGCCCTTTTCGAAATCGGTATGGATAACACCTGCGGCCTTCGGTGCTTTATCTCCTTTATGAATGGTCCAAGCCCTGCACTCGTCGCTGCCGGCGGTGAAGAAGGTCTGAAGGCCGAGGAGGTGGTATGCGCCCTGGATGAGCCTTACTACTCCGGACTCCTGCAGTCCCATTTCCTCAAGGAACATCTGCCTGTCGTCGTAGTCTTCCATCTCGGCAATATCGGCTTCCGTGCGGGCGGAAATCACGAGTATCTCCGCGCCTTCGTCCTTTACGGCCTCCCTGACGGCATCCACATAGGCATTGCCGTTGACTGCGGAGGCATCGTCCACATTGCAGACATACATCACGGGCTTATTGGTCAAAAGAAATAGTTCGCGCGCAAGGGCTGCTTCTTCGTCGTTGAGGAATTTGACGCTGCGGCAGGACTTGCCCTGAAGCAGGGCCTCGCGATAGCGGGTCAGAAGGGCAGCGAGCTTTGCCGCCTCCTTATCTCCCGCCTTGCCAGCCTTTTCGCACTTGCCGAGGCGGGCCTCAACGGTCTCCAGGTCCTTGATCTGAAGCTCGGTGTCCACCACTTCCTTGTCCCTGACCGGATCGACGGAGCCGTCCACGTGGACTATATTGCCGTCGTCGAAGCAGCGCAGCACGTGCAGAATAGCATCGCATTCGCGAATATTGGCAAGGAACTGGTTGCCGAGACCTTCGCCGTGGCTTGCGCCCTTCACGAGACCGGCGATATCCACGATATCAACCGTGGCGGGAATGGTACGCTGAGGCTTACAGATGTCGCTGAGCACCTCAAGGCGCTTGTCAGGGACATTGGTTGAGCCGAGATTCGGTTCTATGGTGCAGAAAGGAAAGTTGGCGCTCTGCGCCTTGCCCGAACTGATACAATTGAAAAGTGTGGACTTGCCGACATTAGGCAATCCGACTATACCGCATTTTAGAGACATATTTTTATAACTATAGCATACAAATTTAAGGAAAATTCCTCATTTTTGCGGTATGAAAAGGACTATGATACTTCTCTTCTCAGCCGTAGCGGTTTTTTGGAATGTCGAAAACTATTTCGACCCCCGCTCAGCCTCCGCCCCTCAGTACTGGACCAGGTCCAGGATGATGACCAAGGCGCGCGCCATTTCCAAGGTGGTGCTTTCGCTCGCAGACTCCACGGGCACGCCGCCGGACTATGTTGCACTTGCCGAAGTGGACAATGACTATGTGCTCAAGCAGCTTGTCTATCAGACTGCTCTGCGCAGCTACGGCTATCGCTATGTGCATTTCGATTCCAGGGACCATAGGGGAATCGACTGCGCGCTTCTCTATCGCGGAGAGCGGCCCCGCAGTCGGGCTGTGCCGCTGGTCATGGATGCAGACACTCTTGCCACCCGCGACATCCTGCTTTGTGAGTTCGATTCGCTGACGCTCATGATCTGCCATCTCCCTTCGAAAAGGGGCGGTTCTCAGGAGGCTGCCCGAAGGCGCGTCTGTGCGCTTCGCACGATAGATTCCCTGGCCCGAATTTGCCAAGGACCGCTCGTTGTGATGGGTGATTTCAATGACACCCGCAGCGCGCTATCGGATTCACTTATGGCCAGCCTTGTCGAGCTTCAGCCTCGCGGCTTTGCAGGAACCATCAAATTCGAAGGACAGTGGGAACAGATTGACCGCTGTCTGGTCAAAGACATGGACGGCACCCTTGAGGTGTGCAACCTGGACATTCTTACCACAGAGGACAAGAACTATGGTGGGGTCAAACCGCTGCGCACCTTCTCCGGTCCGCGTTACCTGGGCGGAGTCAGTGACCACTACCCGATTGTGATTCACTGCAAGGCAGGGTGAAGATGCTGAAATCCGCCCCCTACCCTTTCATCACAAGGTTGGAGATGAAGATGGCGATGATGACCAGAGGGATAATCCAGCGGACGATAAAGTAAATCGGACGCGGGATTTCCTGGAGCACATCGGCCTTCTTGAGGCGCCATCCGACAAACACGGCGTAAAGCAGACTGCCGAAAGTCATAAGAAAATCCGAAGTAAGCCTGTCGCAGAAATCGAAAAGCCTGGTGGATACACAGCAAAGCGAGCCGAAAATCCAGCAGAAACCGAAGACAAGCGCAGTAGCCTTCCCCCTGGCCATCTTCTTGTGGTCCACAAAATAGGCCACTCCCGCCTCCAGCATTGACACCGAAGAAGTAAGTGCGGCAAAAAGCACAGCCGTAAAGAACAGAATCGCAACCCCCGCACTCAGCGCCGGGAAATCCCTGCCCATAGTGGAAAAGATGTACGGCAGAGTCTCGAAAATAAGCCCCGGACCTGCACCCGGTTCAATCCCCGCAGCAAAAACCGCAGGCATAATGGCAAAACCCGCAATCAGCGCGAACATCAGGTCAAACACCGCAGTATAAACTCCCGTGGAGACCAGATTCTCTTCCTTCTTCATATAGGACGCATAGGTCAGGATGGTACCCACACCCAATGACAGCGAGAAAAAGGCCTGCCCCATAGCGGAAAGCATCACGTGCCCGTTAATTTTGCTGAAATCAGGTTTCACCAGATAGTCCACTCCCGCCTTGGCCCCCGGCATTGACAGCGAATAGAACACTATAGCCACCATCAGCACAAAGAGTATAGGCGTAGTGATTTTCGTAAACTTCTCAATCCCCTTGCTCACGCCCAGGGTGACCACTCCGAAATTGAGCACAAGGAAACCCGTAAGCCAGGCTATTCCCGCCCACTTGTTGCCCACCAGCGCACCGAAAACAGCCCCGTGGACCTCCTGGGTCGCACTGGCATCCGTAAAGGAAAGCGTCAACGACTTGAAAAGATAAGCCAGCGACCATCCTCCGACCACGCTGTAGAAAGACAGGATAATGATGGGGGTAATGACGGTCAGCAGTCCCACCCATTTCCAAGCGCTCCCAGGGGCAAGTTTTTCGAATGCCCCGAAGGTGCTGAGCTGGGTGCTCTTTCCTATGTATGCCTCACTGATAAAAATAGGCACACAGATAAAGATGGCTGACAGCAGATACACCAGAATAAAGGCCGCACCACCATTCTGGCCGACCATGTAGGGGAATCTCCAGATATTGCCCAGGCCTATGGCTGAACCTGCCATCGCAAGTATGGCCGTTGTCCTGTTGGCAAATGATTCTCTTGCCATTTGTTACCTTCTGTTTTTATACACTACAAACTCAAATTCGAATCCTGTCTGCTCATCCTTGTGCGTTTCTGACTTCGAAACAATCTCCCACTGCTGCTCATCAATCTGAGGGAAGAATACATCAGCTTCTTCCACCACCGTATGGACGTGGGTCACATAGAGGTAGTCCATCTCCGGCATAGCCGCCTTATAGACCGAAGCACCGCCCATCACGAAGCATTTCTGCGCTCCGGACTGCTCTGCCGCCCTGTAGGCCTCATCGAAGCTGTTGACGCAAAGCACCTCTTCAATCGGGTCGCCGCCGAGATTGAGCACTATGTTCAGCCTCCCCTTCAGCGGTCTGAAAGGCAGGGAGAAATAGGTCGTCCTGCCCATAATCACCGGGTAGCCGGCAGTCTGGGCCTTGAAGTACTTCAGGTCTTCGGAAATATGCCAGGGAAGGCCTCCCTTCACTCCTATTCCGTAATTGTCAGCTACGGCAACGATGAGACATTTCTGCATAAGTTAAACTGCTACTGGGGCTTTGATGGCAGGCCACGGGTCATAGCCCTCAAGGGTGAAGTCTTCGTACTTGAAGTCGAAGATGCTCTTCACCTCAGGGTTGATTTTCATCACCGGCAGCGGCCTCGGCTCACGCGAAAGCTGCTCTCGGACCTGCTCAAAATGGTTGAGATAAATATGGGTATCGCCCGTGGTGTGGATGAATTCGCCCGGCTCCAGGCCGCATACCTGGGCGAGCATCATAGTCAGAAGGGCGTAGGATGCGATATTGAAAGGCACTCCAAGGAAGGTGTCGGCGCTGCGCTGGTAGAGCTGGCAGCTCAGGCGCCCGTCCGCAACATAGAACTGGAAAAGGCAGTGGCAAGGAGGCAGGGCCATCTTGTCCACTTCCCCTGGATTCCAGGCGCATACCAGCATACGGCGTGAGTCCGGATGGTTCTTTATCTGGTCAACCACCTGCGCAAGCTGGTCCACGCTTCCCCCGTCCGGGGTCGGGAAACTGCGCCACTGGTGTCCATAGACAGGGCCGAGGTCGCCGTTCTCATCGGCCCATTCGTCCCAAATGGAAACTCCGTGGTCTTTGAGATATTTGATGTTGGTGTCTCCGCTGATGAACCACAGAAGTTCGTAGATTATGGATTTGAGATGTACTTTCTTGGTTGTCAGAAGCGGGAAGCCCTTGCTCAGGTCAAAACGCATCTGATAGCCGAACACGCTCTTGGTGCCGACTCCGGTGCGGTCTGTCTTGACCGTGCCGTCTTCCATTATGTGGCGGAGAAGGTCTAGATACTGTTGCATCCGAATGCGAAGATTATTGCCTGCTCAAAGGTTTCCCCAGGGTTGAGGCGGGTTGTAGGGAAATCAGGGTGATTAGGGCTGTCCGGGAAATGCTGGCATTCGAGGGCGACTCCGCCGTAGTCCTCATAGACGGCTCCGTCCTTGCCCTCAGGGCAGCCTGCAAGCCAGTTGCCGGTGTAAACCTGAATGCCCGGCTGGGTGGTATAGACAGTAAGGCTGCGTCCGCTCTTTGCAGATACGAGCTGCGCGGCTTCCTGAAGCTGTCCTTCCTGCCAGCCGTCGATAATCCAGCAGGCGTCATATCCTTTGCCGTAATTAAGGGCCGGGAAGTCCTCCTTGATGTCTCGCCCGAGCTTCTTGCTCTTGAGAAAGTCCATAGGGGTTCCCGCAACAGGCTCGGCCTCTCCCAGAGGGATGAGGGTGTCGTCGGTCGGCAGATAGAGTGAGGCATTGAGCTTGAGAGAGTGGTCGAGCACACTGCCGCTGCCGTGACCGTCAAGATTGAAATAGGCGTGGTTGGTGAGGTTGAGGACAGTCGGGGCGTCGCACTGGGCGGTAAAGGTGAGCCTGAGCTCGTTCTCTTCGCTCCACTCATAGCGCGCTACGACTTTCAGATTGCCGGGATATCCCATTTCCCCGTCTTCGGAGAAATACATAAACTCGACCGCGTCACCGTCCCGGCGGGATTCCCAAATCCTGTTCTGGAAACCGTCAGGTCCTCCGTGAAGGTGGTTCGGGCCGTTGTTGATTGGTAAGGTATAAACCTTTCCGTCAAGCTCCAGATGGCCTCCTGCGATGCGGTTGGCATAGCGTCCGGGACATTTGCCGGCGCAAGGGCCGTCCGCCATCCAGCTGGCGTCATCCTTGTAGCCGAGAACTACATCTTCGAGTTTGCCGTCCTTGTCTGGAACGATAATGGAGGTGATGCAGGCGCCCAGACTGCTCAGAGTCACGCTAGCGCCTTTGCTGTTGGTCAGTGTGTATTTAGTGATATCCATAATTGGGCCCAAGTTACTAAAAAATAGTGTTAACTTTGTCCCTATGACCAAAAAACCTTTGTTTGTCCTTCTGATTATGCTGCTGTGCGCCGCTCCTCTGCGGGCGCAGTTCTATGATGCAGGCACGGAAGGGACGAAGGTCAAATGGAGCACTATCTCCACTCCCCACTACCGTTTCGTGTACCCGGAGGGCTGCGATTCGCTCGCCCGCGCCTATGCGCTCGAATGGGAGAGGGTGCGCGGAGCTGTGGGCTTCAGCAGCGGCCTGCTGCCCAATGAGTCCTACCGCCGCCCTATGCCGGTGATTCTGCATCCGTATCTGGGTTATTCGAACGGCTTCGTGGTATGGACTCCGCGCCGGATGGAGATGTTTACGGGGCCGGAGATGTATTCGCCCGACCCTATACCCTGGATGACTATGCTTGCGCTGCACGAGGGGCGCCACGTATCCCAGATGCAGTATGTGGGCAAGGGCTGGATGCGGGCGCTGGGCTATGTGAGCGGTGAACTGCCTGCGGGCCTGTCGTTGTTTTTCACGGAACCGTCCTTCCTTGAAGGGGATGCGGTCGCTGCTGAGACGGGCCTTACCCTGTCCGGACGCGGGCGTACCGCCGATTTTCTGGAGTACTACCGCGAGGCGGCGGACGAGGGACAGCTGCGGAGCTACGCACGCTGGCGCTACGGCTCCCAGAAGCTCTTCACGCCGGATTATTACAAAGTGGGATACCTTACTATGGCGGGGCTGCGCACCTGGGGAGGACGACCGGATATTGTGAAGGACCACCTGCAGGAGGCGGGCGATTGGGGCTTCGATTCTTTCGATTTCAACCGCCGCGTGAAGCGGGAGACCGGCCGCAGCCTTAGCGCGAACTTCGGGAGGACCCTGCAGCAAAGCGCCGCCATCTGGAAGGAGGATGCGGACTCGCGCGCACCGTTCATGTGCAGCGAGCAGCTCACTTATGAGGAAGACCATTTCGTTGAATATAAAGGACTTGCTGCCTCAGATGGGCAGCTTTACGCCATACGCTCCGGCCAGGCGCGGCACCGTGAGCTCGTGCGTCTGGACGTGGAAAGCCGCGAGCTGGAAGCGCTTTCGGACTGCGCGGCCGGCTCCCGTCTTGCGCTTTGCGGCGATATGGTCCTGTGGACCGAGGCTCTTCCGGACCTGCGCTGGGAGATGCAGTCCACCTCCGCCCTGCGCTGCTTTGACGGCCGCAGGAACCGCACCCTGGTGGGCGGAGGGAGGCTTTTCAACCCTTGCGTGAGCGCGGATTCGCTGATCGCCCTATGCGCAAGCCCGTACGACGGATCTCAGGCGATTGAGCTGTATTCCCCGAAGGGAGAGCTGCTGGAGCGCATCGTCGCACCTTCCGGCCTGCAGCCGTACGAATGCTGCTTTGCGGGAGGCGAACTATATGCCGCCGCACTGTCTGCCGAAGGCGAAGGCATATACCGCGTGGACGGCTTCGTGCCCGTGCTTGAACCTTCCCCGGTGAAGATAAACCACCTTTCTTCCCAGGGGGAGCGCCTGCTTTTTGTCAGCGACAGGAGCGGGGTGAACGAACTGTACAGCCTTGATACAGAGGACGGAAGCGTGCTTCAGCTGAGCAACCTGCGGGGAGGTGGCACGGACTTCGTGTTTATGGACGGATATCTGTACTACACCGTGCTCTCTACGCGCGGGCGGATGATATGCCGTACCCCTCAGGCTGTGCTACCTGTACGCAAGGTGGACTTCCGGCAGCGCTGCAGCTTCCCCCTCGCGGACAGCCTTTCAGCCCTTGAGCGGGGCGCGTGGGCTGCGGACTCGGTTGTCATTACAGATGGGCCGAAGCGCTACTCCAAGGGCCTGCACGCACTTAAAATACATTCCTGGCTGCCGTTCTACATAGATGCGGACGATGTGGCGTCCATGAGCCTGTCTTCCGTTACCCTGCCGGCACTGCTGGGAGCGAGCGTGATGTTCCAGAACGAGCTTAGTACGCTCTGCGGCTCGGCGGGCTTCAATGTGGCCGAGGGCTTTGCGGGACATTTCACCTACAGCGGGCTGTATCCGAAGTTCGAAGTGCGTTTCGCCAGCGGCCTTGGAAGCCGCATGCCTTATGCTAGCGTGAAGACCTATGTGCCGCTTAATTTTACGTCCGACGGATGGCGCAGGGCGGTGATTCCTTCCGCGACGCTGCTCTGGCACCCGGGGGCGTGCGTGATGTCCGCCGGGGTTCGGGCCTATGCTGTGCAGAATATTCCGGCGTCCTGCATATACCCTAAGTGGGGAATAGGCGCCGAGGCGGGTATGCGGAGCGGCTCATATCTCTATGGCCAGCTCTACGGCTACCTTCCGGGCTTCTACGAAACGCACGGCTTCTCGGCACAGCTCTACTGCGAGGCTATGAGCCGCTCCGCATCGGTTTCCGTGAGCTATGCTATGCCGGTACTGCCGGTGGATTGGGATGCTCTGAGTCCGCTGGTGTATGTGAAGAATTTTGAGCTTATACCGTTCTGGACTCTCAATCACAGCAAGGGCCTGCCGTTTATTCCTTTGAATTACCACACGGTGGGAACCCTGTTTTCGGTTGTGCTGGGCAATTTCTGGCTGGTGCCTTACGATATCCATCTGGGACTGAGGTACGCCTGGCGCATCGATATGGAGAACCCGCACAGCCTGTCGCTGGTGTTGAGTGTGGATATCTAAGCTATAAAGCGTGACAGCCACTCCTGGTCGATTTTGGCCAGGCCGCGGACGGAGTCGCGCAGGGGCTGGTTTCTCTGGATAATCGCAGCGCAATCGCTATAGACATTATGACCTATGGCAAGCATCTGCATTTCGCCCTTTTCGGGATAGGCGAGGGTGATTTCCCCGTCAGGTCCTATGCGGTAGAATTTGAGAGGGACATTTTTGCCGAGTTCCTGGAGGGTCACATATTTGCAGAGCTCCATAATGACATCGTCCAAGCCGGCATCGAAGATATTGACTTTCTCGATGAGCTCCCCTACAGTAGCGACTCTCCGGCAGGTGTAGCCTTCCAGGCCTTCAGCAGACAGTTCTGTGGCGGAGAGAGCTATGAGCAGATGTTCCTGAGGGTCGTGATAGAGAAAGGCTTCGGTGCTGAGAACGGCTTTGCCGCAGTGGGGGCATTCGTGCACGAAGAGCGTGCCGTCTTTGACTGCAGCCTTGAGTTCGGGATTGACCTGCACATTGACGCTCCTGATTTCTTTTGCGTCGAATTCTTTTCCACAATTATTGCATCTCATACTGCAAATTTAGCAAAAGAAGCGGAGCTTTTGCAGGCTCCGCTTCTTATATGTTCAGATTGAACTATTACTGAGGGATTTCCGGCAGTTCAACGATATCATCACCCGGGATAATATCTTCCGTGCCGCCGTCTTCAGAAGGTGTGAGAATCTTTCTGAGCATTACATTCATATAAGTGTTTCCACCACTGGTGCTCAATCCGCAGAACCATCCCAATACCATAACCTTCTGACCGACATATGGGGTGAGGTCCTGAAGAGGGTAAGAAATGGAACCGATTCTGGTTGCTCCGTCAACAACCACATTCCAGTAGTTGCCGTTCTGCTGCAGGGTGCCGACAAACCTTACGTGGTCATAACGGTCAATCTGTACTGTATCAAAGAATGCAGGATCACGCAAGTCATAGCCTGTACTGTAACCGTAATCCTTTTCCTCTGCGCTGAGCACCTCGTATGCATAAACTTCCTTCAGTTCAGGAAGGCCGCTGTATGTAACTTTGAGCGCTACGATATCCAGGGCATTTCCAAGAACAGGGGTATAGTCAATAGGCTTGGTCTGAGTATATACCAGAATGGTATTTCTGTAGTAATTGCCTATATTCAGCATAAAGCCCCTTCCATACATTCCGAATACATAACCCTGTACCCTGACATAAGTTCCGTCCTCTACGGCAGCGACCTCATCATAGTTCGCGCAAGAGACCACGCGCAAATCCTGAATTACTTCAACATAACCCTCATAAGGATAAAGCTTGAAGCTGTAGTAGCCTTCTTCCGCTACCTTGAGGTTTGCACCATCCTGCCACAAAGACACTGTTGAATTTGGCAATACGGCATCGAGAGATCCGCCTCCAAGGTTCAAATCCCAAAGGCCGTTTGCCCTGAACTTGAATTCATCTTCAGCGGTAAGATATACACCGGAAACAGAATAGCAATCACCGTCCTTCTGCATAACGATGTCGTTCTCCCAGTTGGTGATTGTGCCGACCAGGCCCGAGCTTAAAGGATTCTCCTCAGAGAATACGACATTGCGAATCGCACGGATTTGTGAGCGCTCGAATGTCAGGTCCTGACTGTAGGTCTTGACCATAGTGCCGGCAGAACCGGTGAAGGTGAGGGTGAGACCACCTGTATAGGTCTGGGCAGGAATAACTACATAGCAATTGAGGACTTCTGTTTCGCTAAGCTGCTTCTTGACATCATAAGCCTCAATTCCGCAAACTTCCAAAAGTTTTTGCGTAAAAGTGTGATTTCTTAGCCA
>CALYTI010000038.1 GCA_945487035.1 uncultured Bacteroidales bacterium | reverse complement strand
CGATGACATCTTTAAAACGTGATTCCGGAGAGTCAAACCTTGGCGAAATGCCGTAAAGGTTCTCCATATTCTTAAGATGCTGATACAGAATTTCGGAAAGGTCGGCAACATTCTTATACTCTTTGCCGCTCATATCAAATCTCAGGACAGGATGCTGAATCCAGTCATTTTCCAAATCGGCAATCTTCAGCCCCTCAAATAGCGCTTTCTTGCCGCTGAAGTAGGCCTCAAGGGTTGAAATCAGGAGACTTTTTCCGAAACGTCTGGGGCGGCTGAGGAAGTAGTATCCTCCCGTTTTTGCCATCTTGTAAACAAGGTCCGTCTTGTCCACATAGACATAACCATCTTTGCGGATTTTTTCGAAATTCTGTATTCCTATTGGATAAAGCATATTACCTCCCAAATGTCTGTAACCGGACAAATTTACATATTTATTTTCATATGCAATGAAGTGTTTGTACACCAGAGGGGGCCTTCCTGTACGAAAGAGTCGGCAACTCCTACCTCAGAGCAAAAAGACAGGGGTAAATCGGATGCAGCCGTACATACTTTTGATATTCCAATAATATTCTTTATTTTTGCTGAACATTTATAGAAATACCAATAGTATGAATCACAGTACCCTGACGCCTTACGAGTCGATTGCATCACTCGGAGCCTCATTTGCAAAGTATAGGAAATCTCTTAAAATCTCACAGCAACGGCTGCACGAGAAAACGGGCATATCTATTTTTACCATAAGTCAATTCGAAAATGGCAAAGGACAAGGCTTGTCGCTTTCTCATTTCCTGCTTTTGTTGGATGCTGTCGGATTGGATATTTCTTTAACGAATCTGATTCCCATAGCAAGTGTTATTGACCCGGAGAAGATATGGAAATCCCAAAATAGAAAAGGAGGCAGGAAATGAACGGAAATGCAATCAAAGTCGTCTTGTGGGGCAATACGGTAGGATACTTGACATGGGATTCATCCGATTGGCGCACTGCGACAGCAGTGTTCAGATTTTCAGAAGACTTTCTGGATAGAGGACTTGACATATCTCCACTCAGAATGTCCCTTAATTCCATTTTAGTACAATCACATCAAATCATCAGAGGGACAAGCCCCAAGAGCCGTTTTGGCGGCCTGCCTCCAGTGTTTGCAGATTCACTTCCGGATCATTGGGGAAACAGCATCTTCCGAAAATGGGCCGAAAGCCATAAAATTAGTATGGCAAAAGTGACCAGTGTAGATTTGCTGTCATTTATTGGCAAGCGCGCTATGGGAGCCTTGGAATACGAACCTGCATATATTGTTGATGAGGATAAAGAATTCGGGGTTAACGTAAACGAACTGTATCGTTTCGCAGAATCGGTTTTGTCAGACCGGAATGAACTTGAATTTGATGCCAATCACGAACTGCTATGGGCAGACCTGGTAAAATTGGGCACATCCCCGGGAGGTAAGAGGCCCAAAGCACTGATTGCGATAAATGATTCGGATGGCAGTATCAAATCCGGACAAGCACTTTTGCCGGAAGGATATAGCTACTATATTTTGAAATACGATAATGAATCCGAATTGTTTCCGTATGCGCGTTTGGAGTATGCATACTATAGGATGTGCTGCGATGCCGGGATAACAATGAATCATTCTGAATTGAGGAGGTTTGACAATTGTGCACACTACATCACGAAGAGATTTGACAGAACTCCAGAGGGGAAGGTGCATATGCAGTCGCTTGCTGCTTTAACGGGAGGTGCAGACTCTTACGAGGAAGCGTTTGATGCAATCAGAGAACTTGGGCTTGATTATAGCGATAAAGAACAACTGTTCAGAAGAATGGTCTTCAATGTTCTTGGGGGCAATATTGATGACCACGACAAGAACATTTCTTTCCTTATGGACAGGCAGGGCAAGTGGTCGCTTGCTCCGGCATATGATATGGTCTATAGTATAGATCCGAGCAGCCTGAGTTTTCAAAAGGGACAGTTTATGACTATAAAAGGGAGGGGAATCGGAATAAGGGAAAGAGATATAATGGCAATCGCAAGAGAGAATGACATTAACAATCCTGCCGGTATCATAAGCCATGTTCTTGATACTGTATCAAACTTCCGCTCTTATTGCGAGGAAGTCGGAATCAACAAGACCACCTGCGACATAATGCAGAAGGAACTGAATGAAAAATACAGTTCGTTCAGGTCTTCTGAATAGAAAGCAAAAATAAGCCGTATTTTTGCGCTCCGGTAGCAGTTTGCCGTAATCGATCATGAGAATAAAAGACATTTCCGAGCTCTATAACCGAATCTTCCGTCCCCTTTGCCTGTATGCTTTGAAATATACAGGAGATTATACGGCAGCTGAGGATATCGTGCAGGACTGTTTCATCGCCTTCCTTGGATAGGAAAACTTTCAATTACCTGAATGCGATCCAGTTTGAAAGAAGCGAATTATCTGCTCCCATTGTAGGTCAAGACCCGATTCCGTCAAATGTCAAAGGAGGAATTGGCTATGTCTGCATCTTATCCAAAACCGAGTATGTCATTCCCTTCCCGGATTTCGAAATCAAATAATGGGAAACGAGGCCTTCTCCTGGCCTCTTTTCCTGTACGAAAGTGCTCTTCTGCCCTGAAATACGAAGAAAGCGCAAAACATAACGGGTGTGTTTTGCGCTTTCTGTATGGAATGCCCGTGCAGGGCATAAAGAGTCTAGAAGTAACGTGCGCGGTTGTCAACAACACCAGCAGCCTCTTCCATAACCGGCATAAGCATCTGTGTGCTGTACTGGGCCTTCTGGGAAGCAAAGTTCTTGGCGTCGCTCTCGGTATAGAAAGCACCCTGCTCACGCCTTGTAACCTTGAACATATATACACCCTGATTTCCCTTTACAGGACCGCAAACCTCTCCAATCTGAGCATTGTAGATAGCTCCGAGAAGAGCAGGCTCAACAGCGGCAGCGCTGGTAGGTGAGAAGGAAATGTCGGCACGGTTGGAAACCGTCACATTGTGGTTCTCTGCAATCTGCTCAAGACTCAGACCTGCTGTCTGGGCAGCAATCTCTGCGGTCTTCTTCTCATTGCGCTTATCGATGTAAAGCTTATTCTGAATCATAGCGGCAACTTCCTCAAGAGGAGCGATGCCGTCCTTGTGGATATTCTTCACAGCAGCTACGAAGAAGTAGTTGTTGTTGACGGTAATCACATTTGAAGCCTTGTTCTTCTTGGCATCGAATACCCAGCGGGTAAGTTCCCTTGCCTGATCGATAGAACCGTAGGTAGAAGTGCTCTCAAGCACCTTGTTCTGCTTGTGAGAGTAAACTCCAAGAGAATCAACTGCGCGGAGATAGCCCTCGTAAGTACCGTTTGCGATGGTTGAGAACTTGTTGGCCTGAGCATAGAAGGTATTGAATGTCTCCTTGCTTGCGAGCACGGTCTTCTCGAGAACTGCTACCTGCTTCTTGGCAACCGGCTTGGTGGTCTTGGTAACGAGAACGATATGGGTACCGTACTGTGACTTTACGATATACGGAACACCAGGCTTTGCGGTAATCACTGACTCAAGACCAGGAATCATATAGGTCTGGGTCATCCAACCGATGTTTCCGAGCTCACCGTCAGCAGCGGAATTCTTGTCAGCAGAATACTCTGCAGCGAGAGTTGAGAACTGTGAAGGCTTCTTAATCACCTGAGCAAGAACTTCTTCAGCCTCTTTCTTTGCATCTGCACCCTGGAAAAGGATGTGCTTGACATAAACAGAATCAGGAACATTGGCTGATTTCATCACGCGTGCTGCGAAGAAGCTGTCTCCGTTCTTGTAAACAGGAGAAACGCCCTTTGCTGAGGAGAAAGCGAAATCGTCAACCTCAGGGCAAACGGTCTTGAGTTCTCCCTTGCGATACCAGTACTCGGAGTAGTTCCTGTCGGAGTTCTTGAGGAGGAAACTCTTCATATTGTCTGTCTGAGCAAACTCATCGAGAACATCATTGATGCTCTTCTCGGTCTGCGCAATATCCTTCTGTGAAGGCTTTACCTCAAACACTACATACTCGATGTCGCGGCTTGCTGTCTGCTTGTATTCCTTCTCGTGAGCCTTGTAGTAAGATTTGATTTCGGAAGAGGAAACGGTAATGGTGGTATCGCGGGAGTAGCCGTAAGGGATGGTTACCAACTCGATATCTGCGGTGGTGTTTCCTACAGCAACGGCATCAGCAAGCGTTACAGGATTCTCAAGAGCGGTAAGGGTAAAGAGAGCCGCATACTTGGAATAATACTGCTGTGTGCGGATAGTGTTCTTGAGATAGTTCCAATAAGTCTTCAAGGTAGCGTCATCCTCAGCCATACGGTTGATCTCACGAACCCTGTCAGCAGAGAAAACACCGTTCTCATCAGCGAAGAGAGGGTTCTGTGCGATAATAGGGGAAACGTGCTCACCTGCAAGGAGGTCTGCGACCTCGGCATCACTCACATAGATTCCTGCGGCATTGCAGTTCTTGAAGAACATATACCTGTCGAGAAGACTCTGCCAGGCAGCATTCTGAATCTGCTTCTGGGTCTGCTCGTTCTGTGCGGAAGAACCGGTGGTGATTTCGTTGATTGTGGTGAATGTGTTCAGCTCATTCTGGAAATCCTCGTAGGATATTCCTGTTCCTGCAATTTCACCTACATTCTGCGGCTTCCCGAAGAGAGTCATCAGGTCGTCCATAGGGGCGATGAAGTACAGGAGAGAAAGCGCGATGATGACGGAAATAACGACACCGAATTTTTCGCGCATTTTTTGAAGTACTGCCATATAATTAATAATTTAAAATTTTCACAATAGGGCTGCGAAGTTAATAAAATTCCTTTACTTGCGCAAAGGTCCGATAAAGTTGACGGAATCTATTGCCACTTTAGTGCTGTCTTCCTGCGAATAACCGTAGCTGTCGAAGGGTTTGAGGAGTATGGCATTGCGGGCCCTGTCGTCAGAGCGCATACCGTAGCCCTGCATCAGACCCTGGTCGGAGAACAGCTTCACGTAGCAGTCAGTATAGATTTCTTCGGACTTGCGGTCCCAGTAGATGGTATCCGTTTCCATTGTCTGGCGCTTGATAGCGTTATGTACTACCACATTGCCATAAGCCTCCCAGCTTTCACCCTTGGATTTCTTTGCAGAAGTGATATGCCGTGCCTGATTTGCCGTAATGATAGTCTCAAGCAGGCCTTCAGGGGTATAGGCAAAGACACTTATGCCTTCAGGAAACAATTCGAAATCAAGGGTATCTGTGGAATAGCGCTCCAGCAGCGGAGCTTCCATCCTCTGCAGAACCTGACCGTCACGGGTCTGTACGGCAAACATATCGTGCGCCACCTGGACCGGAGTGCTGTCAAGATCGATTTTGTCTGCTTCGCGCAGCTTTCCCTTTCCACAAGAAACAAGGACAAAGGCAACCGCCAGGAGAGCGGTTGCCATATTAGCATTCTTATGGAGTGTTGATAACAAGATTATTTCTGAGTCCTTACGGTTGTAGTAGCACGGAATCCGTTGCAGTTGACCTCATAGCTCTGACCATCACGAAGGTCGAACATAAAGGCGTCTGCAGTAGCTGGATAGTACTGACGGAACTTCATAATCATAGTTCCGGCCTCTTCGCTGAGATTAGGGTCAGCCTTGCGTGCACGCTCAAGGTAGTCTGTAGCCACCCAATACTGTGCGCGGGATGAAATCTCATTGCCCTCGCAGCGTACACCTGCCCAAATGGTTCCCATAAGCATATAGCACTTTCCCTTCAGGATATTGTCTTCCGTTCCCTCTGCAGCGCTTCTTGCAGCATCGAGAGCGGCAATCTGACGGCCGGCCTTTGAAGAGTAAACTGCAAGCTCATACTGATACTCGGCTTTCTCGCTTGGAGTGACCTCAGGATGGTTGATAGCCTCGTGGAGGTAGCTGATAGCCTTGTCAACCTTTCCGGTTGAAGAATAAAGAGCAAAGAGAGTGTGTGCTGCTCCCGGGTTAGGGTTTGCATTATAAACCGCTGTAGCTGCATTGATAAACAAATCGTTGTCAAGGCACTCGTCAGCAGAAGACATAATCTTCACAATCTTTGCAGCAAGCTCGGCATTCTGAGGGTCTGCAGCGAAGCGTGGACCGAAGAGTTCCTGGAGCTTGTCGCAGTCTGCAACCTTGCTGGAAACGAAGAGATTCTCGAGGTCGGTCTTAACCTTATCATTCATTTCCTTCTCGCTTTCCTTCTCAGCTGGAGCAAGAGCGAGGAGTTCTGAATTTCTCTCATAGATATTGATAACCTCTTCCTCATCGATGAGACCGATTTTGTAAAGTTCGATGGCTGCGCTGAGGTTGAAGATATAGAGGCTCGGCTTGGTATCTACCGTATTGCTCTCAATAATCTCGTTAAGGCCGTTGTAGAGTCTCTGGTTGTCATCCTTGATGTAGTTTGCCATATCCAGACCCTTGTTGTTGCGGGCAGTGACTGCATACTTAGGATAGTTCTCGATACGGATATCGTGAAGCATCATAAGGGTATCAATCAGCTGATTCTTGTAAACAGGATTCTTGGAGTTTTCAGATATCAGTTTGCGCACAAGGGCAGCACCGTCGACGAGCATAGTCTGGTTTGCAGTAGGAGGGCAAAGTTCGAAAGCCTTTCTCCAGTTAGGAGTAGCCTCCTTGTAGCTCTTCTGCTTGTAATACTCCTTGTAATAGGAGAGATACTTGATACACTCTGCGCTGTCTGCGCCATACTTACCCTGGGCAAAAGCAGTTGTTGAGCCCAGCATCATTGCGATTGATGCGATTGCAATAATTAGTCTTTTCATATATAACGCTTTAATATTATTCGTATTGATACTTCTGGAACCAGATATCGAAGAGGTTTACTCCGAAATTGAATCCTACATAGGTTTCTCTTATAAGGTCGTTGCGAAGTGAGCCTCTCTGACCTATGTCTATTCCCAAAGAGATTCCGTTGTACCAGCGGTAAACCGGAAGAGTAGCTCCGAGGGTTATGCCTCTTGAAATTACCGGACTGCCGTTGACCACATAGTTTTCGCGGGTTACATAAACTCCGGCCCTGTAGGCTATGAGTTTGTGGTAATACCTGATTTCGTTAGGGTTCGGGATGATTTCGAATCCGGCTCTGAGGGACTCCGTTACACCGCCGACAAATATTTCGTTGTCATAACCGGTACCTGTCCAATCGGAACGGGTATAGTCGATTTCGGCCCTGATGCGGTTGAGATAATTGACACTTACACCGAAACCCATCTCGGATGCTATTTTGAGGGGATTAGCCCTGAGTCCGAGCGTATCCACGACGGTTGTCTGTGAGGCCTCCCCCACTCCGCTGGTGGAAGTAAGATAGCCTGAGAGTTTTGCACCCATTCTGTATGTTGCTCCAAGGCAGACTTTCATCTTGTCTCCGGCCTTGAATTCGTACTGAAGTCCTGCCTTTGCAGTATTTGCTGTAAGGTACATATCTTCAGTGCTGCTGATACCGAGCGAAGCCTTGTCTTCTATGGTCTGGGTATATGTCCTGTTGATATTTCCGAAATAATGGATATATTCCAAACCTATGCTCATTCCCTTGAAAACCGGATATCCGGCAGCAACAAAGAGTTGATATACACTTCCCTGCCCCGAATATGAATTGGCGATGCTTCCGAGTTCGGCTGTGTAGTCATAATAGCCGTAACTGTAACCGGTGGAACTGAAAGGCTTCACGCCAGCCATAAGGGCAAGTTTGCCTGCTATCGGGGTTGACAGTATGAAGTCGTTCATATTGAACACATTGGCCGCGGAAGTCATTGTTCCCTGACGGAAAACGGTGTTCATCTGGGAAAGGGACACATCGGACATAAAGGAAAGCGTATCCCTTGCAGTAACGGCTGCAGGATTGAGTGAATTGATGAAACGGTTGTTGCGGGATGCTATTCCCACACCTCCCATAGTGTTGTTGTATGCAGAACCACCATTGGATAGAGTTCCTATGCCGAACATTGAGTATGGAGTGAATCCGGAGAAAGATCCGCCATCTTCGGCCTTAGCGACAACGCCGCACGCGGCCAGAGCCGCGCAAATGATAATCCTGTATAATCTTTTATCTGTCATAATCTTCAGCTATGGCAGCAAGTCCCATAAGAACCAGGTTGTTCACTACGAATACGGAATTGCTGGTTTGTTTTGCAAAATAGTTGGCATCTCCCCCTGTAAACACTACCACGCTGTCAGGTTTTGATGCAATGTAGCCGTCAATTTCAAACTTTATGCCTGAAATTACTCCAGCTTCAATACTGGAGACAAGAGAAGTCCCGTATTGTTTGTCAGTCTTTGGCATATTGACCAGAGGCAGGTTGCGCGAATAGCGGTTCAGAGCCTTGAATCTGGTGCGGCTTCCGGGGGAAATATTGCCCCCTTCATAAGTGCCGTCGGCGGCAAGGAAGTCTATGGAGAGCGTGGTTCCGAAATCGAATACTACGCAGTCTTTGTTTTTGAAAAGGTTCTTCACTGCAATGAGCGAGGCTCCCCTGTCCGGAGTCAGATAATCAGGCAGACCGTAGGCTTTGAGCATTGCAGTGTGATTGCGGTCTATCAGTACCAGCTGACCGCAACGACCGGCAATCCAGGCTTCATCTTCCGGAGAAATATCTCTCACGGAAGCCATTACCAATGTATCGGGCTTTTCCTTCTCGAGAAGTGTGGCGATATAGTCCATAATCTTCTCACCCTGATAGCGCATTGTCTTCCGGAGCAAGTTTCCGTCAGCCCAAGCCGCCTTCAGGGCAGTGTTGCCAATCTCTATGAGAAGTACAGACATTCAGTTACAAAGTAAACGCGCAAATTTAGCAAATTATTGCAACTTCTTCAATGCTTCGAGTGCAGCAGATGTAGAATCTATGCCACGGGTGACAAGTTTGAGCTTTCCTTCACTCTGTTTGAAGGCGAATTTCTGGTCTGCTGCAACCCTCTCCAGCACGCTTGAGAACTGCTTTGACTTATAATATGGCGACATTTGATTCGTAATGAAGAAGAGTATAAACATTCCGTTTTTGATAATTATCTTCTCAAATCCCAATGACGCGCCAATATTTCTTATCTTCACTATATTGAAAAGGTTGTCCACTGATGCAGGAGGCTCTCCGAAGCGGTCCTCCAGCTGCTTGTGGAGCCGGTCTATTTCCTTTTCGGAAGTCATCGAGTCGAGTTGCTTGTAGATTCTTATCTTCTCGGCGGTGATGTCAAGGTAGTCATCCGGAATCATTGCAGGCTGATCGGTCTCTATCGTGCAGTCCACTACGAAACTTGTTTTCTGCGAAACAACAGCCTGTCCCGTTTCCATTCCGAGTTCTTCCATTGCTTCGGTAAGGATTTTCTGATAGGTTTCATATCCCATATCCATTATGAAGCCGCTCTGTTCGGCGCCGAGCAGATTGCCCGCGCCGCGTATGTCGAGGTCCTGCATAGAGATATTGAAGCCGCTGCCCAGGTCGGAGAATTCTTCTATTGCCTTAAGCCTCTTGCGTGCATCGTCGGTAAGGGTGGTCAGAGGAGGTACTATGAGGTAGCAGAAGGCTTTCCGGTTGCTTCTGCCCACGCGTCCGCGCAGCTGGTGCAGGTCGCTCAGGCCTATGTTCTGAGCCTGATTGATGATGATGGTGTTGGCGTTCGGCACATCGAGGCCGTTCTCTATGATGGAAGTGCAGAGAAGCAGGTCATACTCCCCCGCTATGAAGTCCAGTATTCTGTTTTCAAGCTCCCCAGCCTGCATCTGGCCGTGAGCTATGCAGATGCGCATATCCGGCACGAGGCGCTGGAGTATGGTGGCGATGCCGGGCAGTTCTTCAACTCGGTTGTGCATAAAGAAGACCTGCCCTCCCCTCTTGAGTTCGTATTCGATGATGGACTTGATTTCTTTTTCTTCGAAGAGAATGATTTCCGTCTGCACGGGGATTCTGTTCGGCGGAGGGGTGGATATGATGCTGAGGTCACGCGCTCCGAGCAGGGAGAACTGGAGGGTGCGCGGGATAGGGGTGGCGGTGAGGGTTAAGGTGTCGATATTGGTCTTCAGCTGGCGCAGCTTTTCCTTTGCCGCAACACCGAATTTCTGCTCCTCATCTATGATGAGCAGGCCCAGGTCCTTGAATTCGAAGCCGGCTCCCAGGACCTTATGGGTAGCAATCAGTATGTCGATTTTCCCGTTCTTGAGGTCCTGCTTGATTGCGCTTACTTCCTTTGCAGTGCGCAGACGGCTGAGGTAGTCTATGCGGCAAGGGAAGTTCTCGAGCCTGCCTCGGAAGGTGTTGTAGTGCTGCAGGGCGAGAATGGTGGTCGGCACGAGCACTGCTACCTGCTTCCCGTCCGTTACTGCCTTGAAGGCGGCCCTTACTGCGATTTCAGTCTTGCCGAAGCCCACATCGCCGCAGACGAGGCGGTCCATAGGACAAGTGTCCTCCATATCCCTTTTGACAAGGCGCGTAGTTTCTTCCTGGTCGGGGGTATCCTCATACATAAAGGAGGATTCCAGTTCGTCCTGAAGGTAGGTATCGGCCGAGAAGGCAAAACCCTTGGCAGCACGGCGCTTGGCGTAGAGCTGGATAAGATCTTTCGCTATATCCTTGATTTTGCTCTTGGCACCCGTCTTAAGGGCTACCCAGGTCTTGGAACCGAGTTTGTTGATGCGCGGAGCCTCTCCGTCCTTCGGACGGTAGCGGGATATTTTGTTGAGCGCATGCACTGAGACAAATACCACGTCGCCGTCCTTGTAGGTCAGTTTCACAACCTCTTTCATACGGCCTTTGTCGTCTTTCATCCTTACCAGGCCGCCGAAAATTCCTATGCCGTGGTCTATATGGACCACATAGTCACCTATATTGAAAGAAGCAAGGTCGTTGAGTGTAAGCTGCTCAGTCTTTTCTACGGTTCGGCGCAGGGCTACCCTGTGGAAGCGGTCAAAGATTTCGTGGTCGGTGTAGCAGCAGGTTTTGCTTTCGTGGTCTATAAAACCCTTATGGATGCTGCTGCCGGTGATGAATTCGGGCTTAGGACATCTTTCTTCATCGAGAATGGAGCGGATTCTGTCGCTCTGAGCCTGCTTTTCGCAAAATATGACAATCCTGTAGCCGTTTTCCATTTTGGTGCGTATATCGGCTACTATCAACTCGAAGTTTTTGTTGAATACGGGCTGAGGGGCCAGATTGAATACCACCTGCTGTTCATCCTGCCTTTCGATAGGTACGTCCAGATATACCCTACCGAAACTACGGGTGAGAGGGAAGAAATCCCTTTCCTTATACATATCGGAAGAGTCCAGCCAAAGTATTGCGGATTTGTCCAGAGCTTCAAGTATGTTTTGGGATGCTTTGGTTTCGCTGCATATTATGTCGGAAATGATTTCGGCACTCCCGACTTCCTCTTTGGAAAGCTGGGTGTTGCAGTCGAAGATATTTATCTTTTCCACCTCATTACCCCAGAAGGAAACCCTGTAAGCTTCGTTGTTGGAATATGAAAAGAAGTCTATCAGGCTTCCCCTGACTGCAAACTGGCCCGGGGCGGATACCAAATCCACTCTTTCGAATCCGGAGGTTCCCAGTTTGGCTATGACTTCCTCGTGGGATATCTCCTGACCGGTGCTTATCTTCAGACTGTCACGCGCAATATCTGTGCTGACCGGAATGAGTTCATCCAGTGCTTCCGGAAAGGTGACTATGACTTTCAAGTCCTCCGAGGGTTCGAGCAACTTCTTGACAGCTGTAGTTCTCTGAATGCTTAGGGAAGACTTGTAGTTGCTCTTCTCCACTCCGGCTCCGGAATTCGGAAGAAAGAACACCCTGTCCCCTTCTATCAGAGTGTAGAGGTCGTTACAGCAGTATTCCGCACTTTCCCTGTCAGGAAGTACGATGAGATGGGTTCCCTTCCTGGCACAATTGGAAAAGACGAACCAACGGGCGGAGAAAAACAATGAACGGCAGAATACTTCCTTACCCGGAGATATTCTGCTTCGCAAGCACTCGCTTGCAGCCGGACTTATCAACAATTCAGTGTTCATAAAGCGGTGGAAAACCTGTTGATAAACTTGTGGAAAACTCGGCAGGAGGGGTTTTCAACAAGATATCAAAAAGTTTTCCAATACTGTATTAAAAGTTTAAGGCCTATGTAACCATTTGTGTTTCAGCGGGGATTTTGAGTTTTCCACATTTCCACATCAATAAATAAAACAACAAATAAGAAATAAATAGATTATATTTGTATGATTTTAGAAAATCTGTGGCAATGAGCGAATTTGACCCTCGCAAAACAACCGACTGCAAAGATAAGGATTTGGATGGAATTATCCGTCCCCAGGAACTGGGTGCATTCACCGGTCAAAGGGAAATTGTATCCAATCTCCACGTCTATATCGAAGCGGCCAAGATGAGGGGGGAGTCTCTGGACCACACCCTTTTCCACGGGCCTCCGGGACTGGGCAAGACTACGCTTGCGCACATCATCGCAAATGAGATGGGGGTCAATCTGAAGATTACTTCAGGTCCGGTTCTCGACAAGCCCGGCGATTTGGCGGGACTTCTCACTTCCCTCGAACCGGGAGACGTGCTTTTTATTGATGAAATACACCGCCTCTCTCCTGAAGTAGAGGAGTATCTGTATTCGGCAATGGAGGACTTTGTCATAGATATTATGATAGATAAAGGTCCGGGAGCCAGGTCGGTGCGCATTTCCCTCAATCCATTCACTCTCGTAGGTGCCACTACCAGAAGCGGCCTTTTGACCGCGCCTCTTCGCGCCAGATTCGGAATTACCTGCGCACTGGAGTACTATGATGTGGAAGACCTCAAGCAGATAGTCAAGCGAAGTGCAGGCATACTCAAGGTTTCTATAGATGATCAGGCAGCCCACGAGATTGCTATGCGCAGCCGCGGCACTCCGCGTATTGCCAATGCGCTGCTTCGCAGAGTCCGTGATTTCGCCCAGGTTATGGGAGACGGCAGTATAGACCTCGGTATATCCAAATATGCACTTGACAAACTCAAGATAGATACCCGCGGTCTCGACTCGATAGACAATAGAATACTCAGCACCATAATCAATACCTTCAAGGGAGGTCCTGTCGGGGCCAATACCATTGCTACTGCAATAGGTGAGGACCAGGGAACTTTCGAAGAAGTATATGAGCCTTTCCTCATAAAGGAGGGCTTCATAGTGCGCACCCAGAGGGGGCGTATAGCAACTGACCTGTCCTACAGGCATCTGGGGATAGATCCTGCGCGCAGACCTCAGGGAGATGACCCTACATTGTTCCAGAACTGAAATACAACAAATATCAATTCGTTATAAAAATGGCAGATAAACTCAATTCAAAAATTCCTGACGGACCACTTGCCGAAAAATGGACCAAGCACAAGTCAGAAATCCATCTTGTCAGCCCGAACAACAAAAGAAAGCTCGAAATCATTGTAGTCGGCACCGGACTCGGTGGCGCTTCCGCAGCTGCTTCTCTCGGAGAACTCGGATACAATGTCAAGGTTTTCTGTATCAGTGATTCCCCTCGTCGTGCGCACTCCATCGCTGCACAGGGAGGTATCAATGCTGCCAAGAACTACCAGAATGACAA
>CALYTI010000037.1 GCA_945487035.1 uncultured Bacteroidales bacterium | reverse complement strand
GAATTATGGCACACAAGAAAGGTCAATCAAGTTCAAAGAACGGTCGTGAGTCACAGAGCAAGCGTCTTGGACTCAAGAAATTCGGTGGCGAGACTGTAAAGGCTGGCAACATCATCGTACGCCAGAGGGGTACAGTCCACAACCCGGACAAGAACGTAGGTATGGGTAAAGACCACACTCTTTACGCTCTCGTTGACGGAACTGTAAAGTTCACACGCAAGAGAGAGGATAAATCTTACGTATCGGTTATCCCATTTGAGAACTAATCTCGAGGGAGTTATGAATACAGGACTTGCACTTCGGGATTCCGAAAAGCAAGTCCTTTTTCTTTTTTTTCAGAAATTATGCTTACACTCAAAACATTGCGCGAAAACCGCGACTTGGTAATCGCGAAGTTGAATATCAAGAATTTTGATGCCCAGCCTATAGTGGACAAGGTTCTCGAACTGGACACCAAACGCCGTGCCCTCCAGACCGAGAGCGACGCTCTGCTTGCACAGCAGAAAAAGAAGTCAGCTGATATCGGAGCCCTGATGAAGCAGGGCCTGACGGCTGAAGCAGAGGCAGCAAAGGCTGAGGTTGCCCAGCTCAAAGCCCGCAGCGGTGCCATACTCACCGAGATGGCAGCAGCTGAGCAGGAACTCCAGAACCAGCTCGTCCTGCTTCCTAACCTTCCTTGTGACCTGGTAAAGCCAGGCAAGGGAGCCGAGGACAACGAAGTCGTGAAGATGGGAGGTCCGGAAGTGAAACTCCCGGAGAATGCCCTTCCTCATTGGGAGCTTGCCAAGAAATATGACATCATCGACTTCGACCTCGGAGTGAAGATTACAGGAGCCGGATTCCCTGTCTATAAGGGCAAGGGAGCAAAACTCCAGCGCGCTCTCATCAACTTCTTCCTCGATGTCAATACTGCTGACGGCTACAAGGAGGTTGAACCTCCTGTTATGGTCAACAAGGATTCCGGCTTCGGCACTGGCCAGCTTCCTGACAAGGAGGGCCAGATGTACCACGCCGACCTCGATGACTTCTATATGGTTCCTACAGCCGAGGTCCCTGTAACCAATATCTTCAGGGATGTGATTCTCGAGCAGAACCAGATTCCTCAGAGGCTTACCGCCTACACCCCTTGCTTCCGCCGCGAGGCCGGTTCATACGGCAAGGATGTGCGCGGCCTCAACCGTCTGCACCAGTTCGACAAAGTAGAAATAGTGCGCGTCGAAAAGCCTGAGGACAGCTACAAGGCTCTCGACGATATGGTTGCCCACGTTGAGAAAATAGTCAATATGCTTGGTCTGAAGTACAGGATTCTGCGCCTTTGCGGCGGAGATATGTCCTTCACTTCCGCCATTACCTATGATTTTGAGCTTTGGAGCGCCGCACAGGGCCGCTGGCTTGAGATTTCCTCTGTCAGCAACTTCGAGAGCTACCAGTCCAACCGCCTCCATCTGCGTTATCGTGATGAGGACGGCAAGACTCAGCTCGCGCACACTCTTAACGGAAGCTCCCTCGCACTTCCGCGTGTTGTTGCCGCCCTTCTGGAGGACAATCAGACTGAGGATGGCATCATCATTCCTGAGGTGCTGAGGCCATATACAGGATTCGACAAGATTGATTGACAGCCGTACCATACTCGGAATTGATCCCGGAACCAATGTGCTTGGTTTCGGGGTCATCCGTATAGATGAAAAGAAGCATCCCCAGTTAGTGGATGCCGGAGTGCTGGACTTGCGGAAGGACACAGACCCCTATCTCAAGCTTGAGAAAATCCATCAGTTCGTAAGCAGGCTCTGCGCGGACTACTCTCCGGATGACCTGGCCATCGAGTCCCCGTTTATGGACAAGAACGCCCAGGTGATATTCAAACTCGGAAGGGCACAGGGAGCGGCAATCATTGCGGCTTCCCAATTCGGCGTGCTCATCACCGAGTATGCTCCCCGAAAAGCAAAGATTGCCATTTGCGGCAATGGTGCAGCCTCAAAAGAGCAGGTAAAATTGATGGTGGAAAAAATCCTTGGCACAAAAATTGAAAATCAGCGCCTGGACGCGACGGACGCCCTGGCGATAGCCTTGTGCCATTTTTATCAGCTGACAAGCCCTCTGTCAAGTGTTTCCGCATCCAGCTCGTGGAAGAAATTCCTGGAAGCGAACCCTGACAGAATCAAATAAGACGCATGAAACCGAACCTGAGATTTTTCATTTTCCTCGTAGGCATTATCCTCGCAGGCACCAGCGCTCTCGCGCAGAGTTACAGCGTAAAAGCTGTTCTCAAAGACGGATCTGACAAAACCCCGTTGGCCTTTGCAACGGCAGCACTTTCCAAAGCAAGCGACAAGGACAAAGCAATCGCTTATACTCTTTCCGAAGAGAACGGAGCGGTAGAGTTCACTGAACTGAAGCCGGGCTCCTATGTGCTCAAGGCAGAGCTTATGGGCTACAAGCCTTTGGTAAAAGAATTCAAAATCGTAGATAAGGATATCGATTTGGGAGTGCTTACCGCTTCCGTTGACTATCGCCAGCTTGATGCTGCCAAGGTAACGGACAGGGGAAATCCCATCCAGATGAAGAGGGACACCATTGCCTTCACCGCTTCTACCTTCAAGACTACCGATAACGATATGCTTGAGGACCTTATCAAGAAGATTCCGGGAATGGAGGTTTCGGAAAACGGTACCATTACCCACAACGGTAAGGAAATCAGCAAAATCACCATAGACGGCAAGACATTCTTCCTCAACGACCCTCAGATTGCGACCAAGAACCTCCCTGCCAAGATAGTTGACAAGCTCAAGGTAATCGAGAAGAAATCAGACCAGGCTGAATTTACCGGCATCGATGACGGAGAGGAGGAAACCATACTCGACCTTACGGTGAAGCCGGGAATGATGAAGGGGGCTTTCGGCAACCTTATGGCAGGCGGTGGCCACGACCTTCCTTCCACCTCGGTTGAGGGAGACTGGAGGTTCCAGACTGCCGGTTTCCTCGGCAACTTCACCGACAAATACCAGATTAGCGCCGTGCTGAACGCCAACAACACCAACAACCGCGGATTCAACGATATGGCAGGCTCTATGATGGGCGGAATGCGTGGCGGTATGGGACGCGGCCAAGGCGGATGGGGCGGCGGCAACGGTATCACCACCTCCTACATGGCCGGAGTCAATGGAGGAACCAACCTCTTTGACGGCAACATGGAAATCAGCGGCAACGGCATGTTCAACCACAGCAGCAAGTCCGTTCTTGAGGATTCTTTCAAGGAAACCCGCCTCGACGACTACAGTCTTCTTTACGACAGCGAAGGAAACAGCAACACTCAGACCTGGGGAGCAGGTTTCGGAATGCGTATGGAGCACAAATTCTCCGAGAACACCTCCATCATTTTCGAGCCGAGACTCAATTTCGGAGGAGGCTCCTTTGCAGAAACTGAAAACACCCTCACCAGGACCTGGAACTATTCGCAGACAGACACTCTGGACACCAACAGCAGCACAAGTCTGCAGAGCGGCAACAACCGCAACCTTTCCACCAGCGGTTTTGCTCTCCTCCGCCAGAAACTCGGCATTCCCGGACGCACCCTGACGGTGATGGGAAGCTACGATCTGAGCCGCAACAGGATTTTCGATGGACTCAACAAGTCAAACACCATCACCTACGACAGCCAGGGCAATGAAAGCGGGACTACTCCAATTGACCAGAGTTACAAGCAGGAATCCAACTCCACCTCGCTCTGGGCAAGGGCAACCTTCACCCAGCCTTTGGCAGAAAAGCTCTTTGCCGAAATCAATGCATCCTACAGCTGGTCCGAGTCCAATTCCAACAAATCCACCTACGACAATCTCAACGGGGGAGCCCTTGTGGACAGTTATACCAACGACATTTTTAATCGGTTCACAAGCCAGACTGTGGGTGCCAACCTGCTCTATCAACCGGGAGAGGCCAGATTCCAGCTCGGATTCTCTCTCATCCCTTCGCAGATGCGCAACAGGACCAACAGCGGCTCGTCCTACCAGATTGATACCACCATCACCCGCTTCAACTGGTCTCCTCAGCTGATGATTTACACCCCTCTGGGAGAGAATGGCAGCCTGAGGTTCAACTACCGCGGACGCTCCAACACCCCGTCCACAAAGCAGCTCATCACCGTGCCGGACAACTCCAACCCTCTTGCCGTGTCCTTCGGTAATCCGAATCTCGCACCTTACTTCAGCCACAATCTCAATGGAGATTTCCGCTGGAATAACAAGAAGACCTACGCATCGGTAAATGCCCGCTGGAATGCGTCCTACACCCAGGATCCGATAGTGAATGCCAGCTGGTACACCAACGGTATCGCTTACTCCATGCCTGTCAACGGCCCCGCCGGAATGAACGTGAACTTCAACATCTTCGCGAACATCCCTGTCCCGAACACCAAGTTCACTTTCGGCAACATGACCCGCGTCGGCTGGTCCGCGAACTCTTCCTATGTCGGAAGGGACATCGACACCGACAAGTATCTCCTCTCTGACGGCTCTCTGGATTACAAGGAGTTCTTCGGGGACTACGAGCAGATACGCGCCAAACTCGAAGAGAACAGGACCAACACTTTCTCTGTGATGGAGCGCGTTCGCGCAATATGGCGCAGCGACGCCCTCGAACTCGAGCTGTCCGGCCGTACAAGGATGAACCATACTGAATACACCCTTGCTACCACAACTGACAGGACCACAACCTGGAACAACCAGATTCGGGCTAATGCTACCTGGACCTGGGATCAGATAGGCCTGAGTGCCAAGGGAGAATTCAACTACAACTGGTATCGCGGCTATGCAACAGCCCAGCCTGACCAGTATGTGCTTAACCTCGAAATCCAGAAGCTTATTCTCAACAAGAAGGCGACTATCGCCGTCAAGGGCTATGACCTTCTCGGCCAGTCCAAGAACCTGACGGTCTCCGATTCCGGAAACACCCACATCGAGACCATTAACAACACTCTCGGACGCTATGTGATTGTTTCATTCACCTACCGCTTCGGCAACTTCGACAAGAACAGAATGCCGGCCGGTCCCGGCGGTCCTGGCGGTCATGGTCCGAGAAGATAATTCACTATCTGTAAGCATATTATGCCGAAAGAAAAACTATTGGGCAAGAACCCCGACGAACTGAAGGCCGCAGCGCTTGCTGCAGGCCTTCCGGCTTTTGCAGGCAAACAGCTTGCACAGTGGCTCTATGTAAGGCGTGTCCGCAGTTTCGACGAGATGACCAATATCTCCAAAGCGGGACGGGCAAAACTTGCGGAACTGTATGAGCTTGGCGTGAGTGCGCCTCTGGGGAGTATCAGCTCTTCCGACGGGACGAAAAAGTATCTTTTCGGCGTATGCGGCTCGTCCAGGGTCGAGTCTGTGATGATTCCGGACGGGGAGCGCCGCACGCTCTGCGTGAGTTCCCAGGCCGGATGCAAGATGGGATGCCGTTTCTGTATGACCGGACGCCAGGGCTGGCACGGCAATCTGGATGTTGCGGAGATTCTCAACCAATATATCTCTATAGATGAGTCCCTGGAACTTACCAATACCGTATTTATGGGGATGGGGGAGCCTTTGGACAACTACGATGTGGTAATGAAGGCAATAGAGGTACTTACTGCCCCCTGGGGCTTTGCTTGGAGTCCCAAGAGGATTACACTGAGTACGATAGGTGTGATGCCGGCGCTGCGCCGCTATCTTGACGATTGCCGTTGTCACCTTGCGGTGAGTCTGCACAATCCTTTCCCTGAGGAGAGGGTGGAGATGATGCCTGTCCAGAAGGCTTTTGACGAGAAGGCCGTGGTGGACCTGATTAAGCAGTATGATTTTACGGGTCAGAGACGGGTGAGTTTCGAGTACACTATGTTTGACGGGTGGAATGACGACAAGCGCCACGCCGATGCCCTTATCCGTATGCTCCGCGGTCTGGAATGCCGGGTGAACCTTATCCGTTTCCACAAGATTCCGGATTTCCCTTATGAATGTTCTCCACAGGGCCGAATGGAGGCTTTCCGCGACCGTCTGAACAGCAACGGAATCACCTGTACTATCCGCGCCTCCCGCGGTGAGGACATCCTCGCCGCCTGCGGAATGCTCGCCGGGAAATAGTGACTGGCACTGCCTGCTGGTGATATGAGGCAGGGTGGTGTTTTCCCGATGTGATAGATGAGGAGGGAAAAGTGGTTGGACAAAGTATAATACAGATTCAAACTACGGTACAGTGGACAACAAGACCATACTGGAAGCCTCTGATGCTGCTGCAACAGTCAATCCGTGCGTCCCGTTTCAGAATAACCTGCGCGAGCAAGGCCGAGCGTTCAAGGACGCGAACGGTGAAAAAGAGGCGCCGTGCAGGCGCCTCCGATAGGATTACTGGATATCGATGTTGCGTGATACCGGCAGTTTGGTCTCCTCAGCCTTCTTTGGCAGATAGATGCTTAGCACACCGTGCTCCATTTTTGCGGAAATCTTCTCGATTTCTACATCATCCGGAATAATGAAATTCTGGTTGTAGGACACATAGGAGAACTCCCTGCGGAGCCAGGTAGCCTTCTCTTCCTTATTGCACTTCTCAGGGCAGTTGTCCTGCTTCTTCTCCAGTGAAATCACCAGCTCGTTGTCGCTGTTGATGCTAAGATGAAAATCATCCTTGGTCATACCAGGAGCAGCAACCTGGATATCGTACTGCTTGTCTGTCTCCTTGATGTTGACTGCCGGAGTAGCAAACTGACGTCTAACCGGAACTCCAAGATAATCATCCCTGAAGAAATCGTTGAAAATTGATGGTAACATAACTAAAACCTCCTGTTCTATTTTTTAAATTAAACTTTCTGTTCTGGACCCGCTGCCGCTTGCAATCCCGGCCTTTGCTCTTGCGCTCCCGGCTTTCAGGACTTCCGCTCCAGCGAATTCGATTGTATATATGGCAAAGCTCAGGCCATATGACAACTTGTTCATAATTAACTGACTAATTGTCAAATTATGTGAAAATTTGACAAAAGCAACAAGGTGAAGGATGTGCGTTTCACCAAACGATTCGGAACAACTGCGGGGAGTGCCTGCTTGAGGGATTCCGACTCCAATATGCGCACCGCTAGCGTGGAATTCTGCTCAGTGTGGCAGCAGACCGTGCGCAAATAAGGCCATATTTTCGCATTTGCGAAAATTTTATATACATCTATTGCAAAATTCACTATATTCGCGGCGGTTTTCAGTAGTGTATATTATATGAAGTATATATTTCAGTTCCTGATCATCATGATATTTGCCTTCATCGGGGAACTGCTCAACTATTTTATTCCGCTTCCGATCCCGGCAAGCATCTACGGAATCGTGCTCCTTTTCCTTGCACTTGAATTGAAAATATTGAAAGTCAGTGATATAGAGGAAACGAGTTCATTTCTCATAGCTGTAATGCCTCTAATGTTCCTGCCTCCGGCAGTCGGGGTCATCGAGTCCTGGGACCTTATCAGGCAGGCATGGTTCCCTTATGTTGTGATTACATTGGTGAGCACGGTCGTTGTCATGGTAGTGTCCGGTCGTGTCACCCAATGGTTCATCAGAAAAGGAGGCAACAAATGAAAGAATTGATAGAAAACTCCGTTTTCATTGGAGTCATGATAAGCCTGGCCTCATACGGATTGGGGATGTGGCTAAGAAAGAAGACAGGCCTGTCCTTCATGAATCCGCTCCTGATTTCAATAATCCTTGTAATCGCTTTCCTGCTCCTGACGGGAGTGAGCTATCAGACATACGCCGAGGGTGCGAATGCCATCAGCTTCCTGCTCACTCCGGCCACTATATGCCTCGCCGTTCCTCTGTACAAGCAGTTCAACCTCCTGAAAAAGAACTGGAAAGCGGTCGTAGCGGGCGTAGTATCCGGGGTAGTGTCAAGTCTGGTCTGCATCCTGCTCCTTGCACTGCTGTTCAAATTCGACCATCAGACCTATGTCACCTTCCTTCCGAAATCAATCACTACCGCAATCGGGATGGGCGTAACCGAAGAACTGGGTGGCTATGTGTCGCTTGCCGTTGTCGTGATCGTCATTACGGGAGTCATCGGGAATGTGATTGCGGAATGGGTTCTCAAATTGTTCAAAATTGAAGAACCGATAGCAAAAGGAATTGCAATTGGTTCCAGTTCGCATGCCGTAGGCACGGCCAAAGCGATGGAAATCGGGCAGATAGAAGGAGCGATGAGCAGTCTTTCCATAGTCGTATGCGGCCTTCTGACAGTAGTCGGAGCCTCGATTTTCGCTCATTTCATTTAGCACAACCACCCCCAAACCATCCTCGATGGTCAAAACTGTCCTGAAACGGTGTAACCGCCTATTCTGCGCACCTACCCACCTGCTAATCTGCATAACGTTTTCCCGATGTTACAGATGAGGAGGGAAAAGTGTGTGAGATGGCGTTTTCGTGTCCGATGTGACACATGGGGAAAATGGGAATGTGGTGTAGAGTGCAGTGTGGGGCAGGTGGCGGTTTTCCTGATGTAGCAGATGAGAAGGGAAAAGTGTGCGTGAGGCCGATTTCGCTCCTGATGTCACACATTGGGAAAACAACAGGAGGGCCGGCAGGCATGTGCCCTCCGGGAACCTGTGCCACCCTCGGCACCATAAGAGGGGGGACCGCGTCAGCGGTGGGGTCGAGCGTAGCGAGACGGTTCTGGAGGGCACTGCCTGCGGCGAGGGGTAGGTTGGTACTTCCCCGATGTTACAGATGAGGAGGGAAAAGTGTGTGTGGGCGATTTCTTTCCCGATTTGGAACCACTGCGGATAAGCAACTCCCTGGTGGGCAGGGTGGAATCATCCGGGACGGTTGAAGATTCCCAAAGATTTGATTATTTTTGTCTGATATGAAAATCAGCGAGATTCTAGAAGGAAACAGGCAGTTCATTTCCCTTGAGGTGGTTCCTCCGCAGAGGTCCATCGGCAGGGCGGAACTGCTGGACAGCATACGGCCCCTTATGGAGTTCAACCCTCCATACATCAATGTCACCAACCACCGCGACGAATATGTCTTCGAGCAGCAGCCGGACGGAAGTTTCCTGCGCAAGCTGGAGCGCAGACGCGTCAGCCAGACGGCGGTGTGCGCCTCCATTATGGACGAATTCAAGATTGAGGTGGTTCCCCATCTCATCTGTGCGGGGGCGACAAAGGAGCAGGTGCAGTACGAACTGTCCGATTTCCGCTATCTCGGAGTGGAGAATGTAATGGCCCTGCGCGGTGACTGTCTTGTGCAGGAAAAGCGCTTCACTCCGGAGCCGGGAGGGTACAGCTACGCCTCCGAACTGGTTGCCGACATCAAGGATGACGGCCTCTGCATAGGCGTGGGAGCCTATCCGGAAAAGCATTTCGAAGCCCCGAATATCGAAACCGACATCGCTATGCTCAAGCGCAAAGTGGACGCCGGAGCTGATTTCATCATTACCCAGATGTTCTTCGACAACGCCTGTTTCTACCGTTTCGTGGAACTCGCCCGCAAGGAGGGAATCACCGTCCCTATCATCCCGGGAATCAAGCCGATTTCCACCCTGAGGCAGATTCATCTGCTTCCGGAGTCCTTCTCCATCAATATCCCGCTCGAGCTCACCCGTGAACTTGAAGCGCACGCGCAGGATAAGGCTGCCGTTTACCGGATAGGACAGGAGTGGGCCACAATGCAGACCAAAGACCTTCTCTCACACGGAGTCCCGGCCGTGCATTTCTATACTATGGGCAAGTCTGACAACATCATAGGAGTTCTCAGGGAATGCTTCTAGACTGCACTGACCGCATACTCGTGCTCGACGGCGCAATGGGAACGGTGCTTCAGGCCCGCTTCCCGGGAGCGTCGAATTTCGAGACCCTCAACCTCACGGACCCCGACGCGGTTCAGGCCGTACATGAAGCCTACATCGCGGCAGGAGCCGATATCATCGAGACCAACAGTTTCAGCGCCAACCGCATAAGCCAGGAGGAATATGGCCTACAGGACAAGGCGCGGTCTATGGCCCTTGAGGCCGCCCGTATCGCCCGAAGGGCTGCTGACGGGGCCGGGCGCGAGGTGCTAGTTGCAGGCAGCGTGGGACCTACGGGCAAGTCCCTTTCCCTCGCCTCGGATGTCGATGACCCTGCTTACAGGAAATATGACTTCGATGACCTTGTGGAAGTATATTCCGAGCAGATAGGGGCCCTCGCCGAAGGAGGAGTGGACCTCATTCTGGTCGAGACCTGCTTCGACGCCCTCAATGTGAAGGCGGCGATATATGCCCTTGACAAACTTGGGCTGGACTTGCCTCTTGCCGTGTCCGTATCGGTCAGCGACCGCAGCGGCAGGACCCTCACGGGGCAGACCATAGAGGCGTTTTACCATAGCGTGGAGCACGGCAAACTTTGGGCCTTCGGGCTCAACTGTTCGCTGGGCGCGAAGGAACTCACTCCTCTGGTCGAAGAACTTGCGCTCATCGCCCGCTGCCGGGTGCTCTGCTACCCCAACGCAGGTCTTCCCAACGAGATGGGCGAATATGACCAGACGCCTGGGCAGATGGCCTCGCAGATGCGCGATATGGCCTCCAAAGGCATACTCAACATTGCCGGAGGCTGCTGCGGCACTACGCCCGAACACATTGCGGCGATTGCCCGCGAGATAAGCGCCTGCAAGGCCCGCGAGCTTCCGTCAGGCGGGGAGAATGTGCTGACTCTCAGTGGCTTGGAGGCGGTATCCATAGACAAGCAGCGCAGCAATTTCACCAATGTCGGAGAGCGTACCAATGTGGCCGGTTCGCGCAAGTTCGCGCGCCTGATTGCCGCCGGGCAGTACGACGAAGCGCTGCAGATTGCCGCCGGCCAGATTGAAGGCGGAGCGTGCATTATCGATGTCAATATGGACGATGCCATGCTGGACTCCGCTGTCCAGATGCGCACTTTCCTGCGCCATATTTCCGGGGATCCGGCTGTGGCGAAGGCTGCCCTGATGGTGGACTCTTCGGATTGGGAGACGGTGCTGCAGGGCCTCAAGAACGCGCAGGGCAAGTGCATAGTCAACTCCATTTCCCTGAAGGAGGGCGAGGAAGTCTTCCTGATGAAGGCAAAGGAGATAAGGCGCCTTGGCGCGGCTATGATAGTGATGGCCTTCGATGAGCAGGGGCAGGCTACGGACTATGCCCGCAAGATTGAGATTTGTGAAAGGGCGTACCGCCTGCTGACAGAAAAGGCGGGGGTGGCGCCGCGCGATATCATATTTGACGTGAATGTGCTTTCCGTGGGCACAGGCATAGAGGAACACCGCCGCTACGGGGTGGATTTCATCGAGGCGGTGCGCTGGATCAAGGCGAATCTGCCGGGAGCCCGCACTTCCGGCGGCATATCCAACCTCTCCTTCGCCTTCCGCGGCAACAATGCGGTGAGGGAAGCGATGCATTCGGCCTTCCTCTACCACGCAATAGGGGCAGGGCTGGATATGGGCATAGTCAATCCGGGTATGCTTCAGGTTTACAGCGAAATTGAGCCGGATATGCTTGAGAAGGTCGAAGATGTCATTCTCGACAGGCGCGCTGATGCAACCGAGAGGCTGATTGCCAAGGCGCAGGAAGTGACGTCGGCCAAAAGCGAAGACAGCGCTGCGGTTTCTGCAGCTGCGGACAGGCTGCCGGCGCCGGCAAGACTTTCCGAAGCTCTGGTGAAGGGCAATGCCGCGACTCTGCGCGAAGATGTCCTGGAGTGCCTGGAGATGCTGGGCAGTGCGGTTGCCGTTATCGAGGGGCCTCTGATGGAGGGAATGCAGACCGTGGGCGACAATTTCGGTGCGGGGCGTATGTTCCTGCCGCAGGTGGTGAAGTCCGCGAAGATAATGAGGGATGCAATTGACGTGCTTGCGCCATATATGGGGGAGAACTCCGGGAGCGGCGCGGGCTCAAAGCCTAAGTTCGTCATCGCTACGGTCAAGGGCGATGTCCACGACATAGGGAAGAATATTACGGCTATAGTGCTGAGCTGCAACGGGTTCGACGTGACGGACCTGGGTGTGATGGTGCCTAAGGAAGCGATTCTGGACAAGGCTGCCGAAATCGGAGCCGATGCAATTGGAGTGAGCGGACTCATTACACCGTCCCTGTTCCAGATGGAGGAACTGTGCCGCGAGATGAGTGCACGCGGGCTTTCCGTGCCTCTGTTTGTGGGCGGGGCTACCGCTTCGGCGGTGCATACTGCGGTCAAACTGGCTCCACTGTATGATCACGTGTTCTACGGGCCGGATGCATCTGCAAGTGCCGTGATGGCAAAGCGTTACCTTATGGACCCGCAGGGCTTCGAGCAGGAAGAGCACCGCAAACAGGAGCAGTTGCGCTCCATCTCGAAGGGCAGGCGGGAGACTTCCGGGGCGATTTCCAGAGTTGAATTCCCTCGGGATAGTTATTTGCACGGCTTTGAGCCGGAATCCATTCCGCTTGCGGAACTCCCTCTTTCAGAAGTGCTTGACTATTTCGATTGGAGAATGTTCTTTGCGACCTGGGGGGTGAAGGAGGATGCTTCGCTGAAGGAAGACGCCCTCAGGCTGCTTGATAAACTCGGAGTTGAGGACGGGTTGTCCATAAGGGTTGCGGCGCAGTTCTACAATGCGCGCCGCGAGGGGGATGACATAGTTATGCAGGACGGAAGGCGGCTTCCGATGCTGCGGCAGCGGGTCGGCGAAGGCCTCAGCCTCGCCGACTTTGTGGACGCGGCGGCGCCGACTCCTTTCGGAGTCTTCGCCGCCAGCGTCCACACCTGCGGGACCCTCAGCGCTTACCGCCGGGTCCGCGCAGCCCGCTGCCGCTGCTCCCAGTGTGAAGCCGGTTATGAGCCTATGCTCCTCCGCTCCGTGAAAGTCACTCTGGCAGAGGCAGTTTCCTGCTGGATTGATGCTCAAATCGAGGGGCAGCTTGTCGCAGCGGGGCTTGAAGGCTACAAAATAGTCAAGCCGGCGGCAGGATATTCGAGCTGTCCTGACCACACGATTAAAAAGGATATTATGGAGCTGATTCCTGGCAGTGAGGCCCTGGGAATAGAGTTCACCGAGAGCTATGCAATGATTCCGGATGCTTCCATCTGCGGATTTGTGTTCATCCATCCATCTGCCTGCTATCCGGAAATACGGAATATCTCCCGTGAGCAACTGGACGATTACGCTCGCAGGCGCGGCCTCGACGGGGATCAGTGCCGCCGGTTCCTTGGGCATATGCTTCAGGATGAATAGTTCGGGAACCATAGGCTTCAACCAAGCCTCACTTTGAGGAAAACCATTCGCAAAACTATACGGACAGATATGGAAAAGATTGCAAGTTTCACAGTTGACCATCTCAGATTGAAACGGGGAATTTTTGTGTCTCGCAAAGACAGTGTTGGTTCGGAGGTGGTGACCACTTTCGATATCAGGATGAAGGAGCCCAACAGGGAGCCTGTGCTGCACCCGGATGCCATACACACGATTGAGCACCTGGCAGCTACCTTCCTTCGCAACCATCCGCAGTGGGGTGACAAAATCATCTACTGGGGACCTATGGGCTGCCTTACCGGCAACTACCTAATCGTCAAGGGTGACCTGCAAAGTGCTGATATCCTGCCGCTTATGAGGGAGACTTTCGGGTTCATCTCGGAGTTTGACGGCCCCGTTCCCGGTGCCTGTGCCCGTGATTGCGGCAATTACCTGATGATGAATCTCCCTATGGCCCGCCTTGAAGCCTCCCGCTATCTCCACGAAGTCCTGGACCACCCCACAGACGACAACCTCAACTATCCTCAGTAG
>CALYTI010000036.1 GCA_945487035.1 uncultured Bacteroidales bacterium | reverse complement strand
GATTTGGCAGATACATCCGTTCTGTGAAGGTAATACAAGAAGCACTGCCGTATTCGCAATCAAGTACCTCAGGAATTTCGGTTTTGATATAAATAATGAGGCATTTGCCAAGAACTCCTGGTATTTCAGGAATGCCTTGGTTCGAGCCAATTATGTCAACTACTCCAAGAATGTGACAGCCACTCCCCTATTTCTTGAACGTTTCTTTGACAATTTACTATTCGGAGCAAAGCACGAACTCCATAATCGCGATATGCATATTTCAAAGTGTCAAAGTGACACGGAGAACTCCCCAAAGTGCCAAATTGGCCCTTTGGATGTCACATTGGAAGAAAAAGTGCTGCTTGAATTCGTGAAGGCAAATCCCAAGGCAACGCAGGAGCAGATTGCAAAGCATATTGGCAAATCATCCCGAACAGTCAAGCGGATAACTGCCAGCCTTTACGCGAAAGGTTATCTCAAGCGCGAAAATGGCAAAAGGAACGGCGTTTGGATAACAATAGAATATAGATAGAGGTTAACTAAATGTTGTAGTAACATTAGTAATGTCTAGAATAGCAAAACCCCTCTCAGCATCGCTGAAAGGGGTTTTCTGAGGTGCCTAGCGGAATTGAACCGCTCTAACTGGTTTTGCAGACCAGTGCCTAACCTCCCGGCCCAAGCACCAATAGGATTACAAAGGTAAGAAATTTTTTCCGGAATCCAAATTTATTTGGCTCTCCTCAGCAGATACTTGGCAACATAGTCGTCCACATAGGCCTGGAATTCCGGAGAATCAACAATCTGAGCTTCAGAGGCAACGCCAAGATAAAAACGGCACACTCCGGCGTAATTGTACACCTCGGTATCAAGCAGCCAGGCACCAGACTCTCTGTGCAAATCCCTCTCGGCAAGCGGATATTCCTCGACCAGAAGATTCTTTGCCATCACTCCCAGGCGCAGTTTCACACGCATCGGAGTCCTGCCCGACATTCTGAAAATGTCAATACCGAGTTTCTCGTGAAGAGCTTCGTATTCCCACGACTCCCCTTCAGCCACAACCACCTCCTCCATTCTGGAAATCCTGAAAGTCTTGTTACGCCCGTCCTCAAGATCATAGGCCCAGACATCCGTGTAATTGGCCGTAAAGCCGAAAGGCTCGACATAGCGGTCACGCACCGTGTGGGAATTACCTGATTCATAGTTCTTCAGCACAGCCTTGCACTTGCCGCGGACAGCATTCCCCAGAGCTTCCACATTGGCCGTATTCGACTTGCCGGAAACAAAATCGGCAATACTTGTACTGTCGTAAATCACAGCCAGCTTCTTCTGTAGATTGGCTTTCAGAGCGTTGCTCGGATCCAACCTGTCCATCAGACTGTTCACAAGATAAGCCTCCTCATCCGAAAAATAGACCAGATTGCTGAAATCCGGATACTCCTTAGGCAAAGTCTTCAGCTTATAGACATTGGGAGCGAGTTTGTCCACTACAAATCCGCATGACTTGAAAGTATCCATATAGCGGTAGATGGACCTGCTGGAAGTCTCGAGCCTGCGCGCAAGCTCCTCCACGGTGTAATCCACCGTGCCTGACATCAGCGCCATAAGACGCAGCATCCTCTCCACCTTAGGTTGATCCATCAGTCTTCTGAGTTTTCAGCAACGAACTCAAGTTCAAGGTCGTCAATCAGATTTGCAATCTCGACAGAAGCGTTAATCCAAAGCAATGTTTCCTTACTCATAACACAATTCCTTTTTTGTTATGGTGCAAAGGTAAGGCCCATTTTTGTCAACTCTTGTCAAAAATTATTTTCTTACAAAATAAATGAAATTTTTCCCGAAAAGCAAAAAATTGTCTTGCCATTTCCTGATGTGATAGATCAGGAGCTAAAACCGCGTGGAAGGCCGATTTTCTTCCTGATGTGACACATCGGGAAAACCGGGAAGTAAAAACAGGGCGAAAAGTGCCACACAGATCACCCTGAAAGGGCCACAGAGGAGCCGGAAGTGCGTTGTCCCAAATCGTTTTGGGATTGATGTGCCCTAGAGGGCCTTCCAGAGGGGGTGAATCCCAAAACGAGGCAAAAAGTCGTCGTTTTGGGATGGACCAGCCTTCCAGGGCCTTCTACGAGGGGTGAATCCCAAAACGATTTGGAACAACTGCCATGAGCACACAAAATGGCATCACAATAGGGCATTACGTAATCGCGGAGACGCTTACCAGACGATGGCGTAATTTTGCAGTCTATTGAGTAATTTTGCGGACTATTGAGTAATTTTGCAGTCTATGTCATCAACAGGCAAAACAAATGCGGCAAGGCTTCTGGACGCAGCCGGAATCCCCTACGAACTCATCCCCTACAGCTGGACGGAAGACGATTTGAGCGCACAGCACGTCGCAGCCCAGCTTGGCGAGCCCATAGAGCAGGTCTTCAAAACTCTCGTGCTGCGCGGCGACCGCAACGGCGAATTCGTATGCGTAATCCCGGGTGATATGGAAGTGGACCTGAAGGTCGCTGCGCGCATCTCCGGCAACAAGAACTGCGAAATGCTCAAAATGAAGGAGCTCCTTCCCGCCACCGGTTACATACGCGGCGGATGCAGTCCCATAGGAATGAAGAAGCCCTTCCCCACCTTCATCTACGAATCCGCCCTGCTCTACCCCTACATCTACATAAGCGCAGGAACAAGAGGCCTGCAGCTCAAAATTGAACCGCAGGCCCTCATAGACTTCATCGGTGCGGGCATTTACCCGCTATAGGCGCTATTCCACATAAAGCACCAGGCCCTTGAGGTACTCCCCTTCCGGGTGATAGATGCTGACTGCGTGGTCGGCTGGCTGGCAGAGACGGTCCATAATCCTCACCCTGCGTCCCACTGATGCAGCTGCGCTGAATACGGCGAGCGCAAAGGCCTCCTTATCCACCACCTGGGAGCAGGAGAAAGTAAAGATAATACCTCCCGGCGCTACCTTGGAAATAGCGGCAGCATTGAGCCTCTGATAGGCGCGCAGGGCATTTTTGAGCACCCCGCGATGTTTCGCGAAAGCAGGCGGGTCCACAATCATAAGGTCATATTTCCCATCCTCGCACTTCCCGAGGAACTCGATGGCGTCTGCGCAGTAGGAAGTATGCTCCGTAAAACCGTTCAAAGCCACATTGCGGTCAACCATAGCCATAGCCCTGGCGGACGAATCGACGGAATCAACGTGCTTTGCACCTCCCGCAAGAGCATACACCGAAAATCCTCCGGTATAACAGAAAAGGTTGAGCACATTTCTGCCTGCCGCATATCTCTGCACGCTGGCCCTGTTTTCCCTCTGGTCGAGGAAAAAGCCGGTCTTCTGGCCCTCGTTCCAGTTCACCAGGAACTTGTGTCCGTTCTCGAGCACCGTGCTCTCGCTTCCCGCAAAGCCTTCTGCCTTGTAGAGATAGCCGTCAACCAGATCAAGTCCTGCCTTGAAAGGTGCAGTCCCGGAGCTCTTGTCATACACCGCCTTGAGACTCTGTCCATAGACAATCCGAAGCGCCTCGGCAATCTGCTTTTTGGCGCGGAACATTCCGACAGAATGCGCCTGCATCACACAGACCCCGTCATAATAGTCAACAATCAGGCCCGGCAGACCGTCACCCTCTCCGTGCACAAGACGGTAGCAGTTGGTGGAAGCGTTATCCACCAGACCGAAAGCCTTCCTTGCCTGAAAGGCAGCAGCGATGGATTCGGCCCAGAAAGCATCGCTCAGATGCTCCTGCCCGAAAGAAAGCATTCTGACTGCAATGGAGCCGATCTGATAATGGCCGCAACCGAGCAGAGACCCGTCGCCGGCCCATACCGATACCACATCCCCTTCGGCAGGATTGCCGACAATCTGGGCAATCGCACCCGAAAACACCCAGGGATGGAAACGCAGCAGGGACTCTTCCCTACCTTTCTTTAATATTACCTTGCTCATCGAATTGAAGTGGATTCTTTGGACTGTCCATCAGTTCAAGATACATTTCACGGCATATCCAGGCATCTGTGGCAGCATACATCTGTTGTGGGGCACTCAAACTTGCGGCTTCCCAGTTGGAGAGCTGCTGGGTCTTGGATATGCGCTTGCCGAGAATGATAGCGGCCATCTTCTTGACACTCTTGTCCTTGATGCCCCATTCCCAAACTATCTTCTGCAAATCCACAAAGCCTTTTTCTTCAAAATGGGAAACCCTCTGCAGGGAACGGACATCATCGTGGGAAGCAGCTCCAACCTTAATGATATCAGGGTCGGCAAGCACCTCCCTCAAACCTTTCTTGAGTCCTGTTTTCTGTATTCTGAAAAGATATGCCCTGTCTGCTCCGGACAACTGAAGCAGAGCGACACCGTTGTGAGGCTGCCTGTGTTCGAAACAAGGTCTGGTTTCAGTATCGAATCCTAAAATTTTCTGTTGTTTGAGATAATTCACGGCCTTCATAAATTTGAAGCCGCAATTGTCGATAACCTGAATTTTCCCCGGGAAAGTACCCAGGGGCAAAGCTTCTATCTCCTCCGGTGAAATGCTAATCTTGAATGTATCTCTCATCAGTATCAATAATCGTGTACTCTCCTTCACTGTCCGGCAATGCGACATAACTCTTGCGCACAGGATAGGAAATCTTGTGTGTGAACGCATTCCTGCGCCTCAGTTCCCTGTAGCATTCCTTAGCCGTATCTTCCATCTCGGCGGAAGCATATATCACAGGCGATTCGGCATCCAGGGCTCGGAACAGGGAGTCCAAGTCGTAACTTGCCGATTCTCTGACCTTCGGGGAGGTAAAGACAATCATCTTGCCTGCCTCCCTGCTTGAGAGGGTTACAGCATCGTTTTTGAGCGCTACCGTATCCATCAGTGTCAGAGTGGTTTTTACTATTGCTGTCCTGTATTTGCTGCAAGCCTGGTCATCATCCAGATTCAACGGAACAGCTATGACCCTCGCGATGGTTTCGCCGCAGAAATCCGGCAGACCGTCGGAGAAGAGAAAGCCGTCGACATTATCGTGGATATCCACCGTATCCAGGTATTCTGAGAGCTGCAACACCTCGGACGCAGAACCGAAAACCAGAATCTCCCCTTCAGCCTGCCCAGGATTGTATCTCCTGATTTGAGCCTGTACAGCAGGACGCTTGCCTGCTATGGTTTCTGCAACAAAATCAACCACAGCTTTGCTGTCGGCAGTCTTCTGTTTGCAGGAAGAAAGCAGAAGTGCTGCAAACGCCAATACAAGAAAACAGCGTTTCATATCAAATTCTAAAGATGGCATAGACCACATTCTTGATTGCATACAGGGCACATACGAGGGTAACCGCAAGGGATACGGAGCCTGCCAGCACCACTGCGAGGACAATCACGATAAGCGCCTCGACCAGGAAACTCACCCGCTTGAACCTGAGTTTGGAATCTGCTTCCATTCCCTTTCCGAACTTCATCGAAAACATAGGGATGCCGCTGACCATCAGGGCGCTGCATACAAGTGCAAGGGCCGGAATGAACCAGAGGGTGCTGCACCACTGGGCAAGCGGCGAAAGCGGCTGAAAAGCCACGAAGCAGCAGAGTGAAGCGCAGAGCAGCGCTGCAACAGGAGATGCAAGGCCGATAAAACTGCTGTGCTGCCTCTCATCCACATTGAAACGGGCAAGACGCAGACCTGCGAAAACTGCAAATATCAAAGGAAGGTAGCATATCCAGCCGTGAGACCAGGTGCATAGCACCATAGTCCTGTGCATCATAACTGCCGGCAGCACTCCGAAACTAACGACATCAGCAAGCGAATCGAGCTCCTTGCCCATGTCGGAATAGGCTCCCAGCACACGCGCTGCAAGCCCGTCGCAAAAATCGAACAGGGCAGCCGCAAGCATAAGGGCAAAGGCAAGCTCAATTCTCCCGTCCAGCGCAAACACTACGCCCAACACGCCGCAGGCGAGGTTGAGCGCAGTGATGGTATTGGGAATATATTTCTTCAAAGACATTACCTGATGATATTAGGATGCTTCTCGGCATATCCTTCCGGCAGAGCGCTGCGGTGGATAATGATATCCATACTCTGAGCCTTTACGAAGGCCTCGCTGGCATACCATATACCCTCGTACTTGCCGGCCTTGCCCCAACTGTTCTTGACCATATAGTACTTGTTTCCCCACTGGTCGCGGGCAATACCGAAAATCTGCATGCCGTGGTCATCGGTAATGGTCTTGTTGTCGAACTGAAGCTGGCGCGACTCCTGGGATACAGGCTTCTCCACAATATTGTTCACTTCCTTTTTCTTGCTTTCCTTCTTCTTGGAAGCGGCGGCTTTCTTGTCATCAGCCTTGCCTACCCAGCGCTCCTGGTCGGAACCGGTATTGTTGGAAGCTGCTACATCCACCAGAATGGCAAGTCCGTTGCGGGTAAATCCAGGTTCGCTGACATCAGCACCCCAGGCGGCAGTATAACCGTTTGCAAGAGCATTGTCGAGGATTTCCATAAACTCGTCAATAGGGACATTGTAAACTGAATCCCAACGCCAGTTGTCGCACACCTCCAGCTGGAACCAGCTGTAGAAAGGATGATGGGTGAAGCTGGAAACCGTCACATATTCCTCCGGTTTGAAGCCGAGGGCATCGCGATAGCTCTCCGGGGTGTACTCAACCCCGTCAACGGTGAATTTCTGAGGATATTCCCCGAGATATGCATCAAGAATGCCCTGGAAGCCCCTCTGCCAAGCGGTAGTGAGGGTCTTGTTAGGGTTCTTGGCAACTGCCTCCACATAAGCCTTAAGCACAGCGTCAAGCTCTGACTGGGCCGGTTTCTCGGTACCGTAGTTCATTCCTGTCATCTCAGCCTGAGGCACAATACCATAATCCGCAATCACGTGAAGCACATCATCTGCCTCGCTTCCTGCACCGAAAGTGAGGTTTCCGTCAAGCCTTACATATTTTTCGGCACGGTCCGCATAAGAATGGCTTACTACAAAGAACTCTGAAAAGTCAGGATACTTTGCCTCGTCGGTAATTCCGTTGATACGGATAACTTCGGACTCCACAAAACCGATTGTGGAATAAGCCCAGCAGGTCCCGCTGCGGCTCTGGTCCTTGACCGAAGTGATTGGGTTTGCAAGTTCTGTGGTGAACTTGTAATCCGGGAAGTCAATTGTAGGTTTGCTCTGGGCTGAAGCCGCGAGCGCAATACCCATCAGGGCGGCTGCAATTGTAATTCGTTTCATATCTTAAAATAGTTATTTGATTTTCGCGCCCCAAATTTACTAAAATCCCACGAATAATACTTAAATTTGAAATCTTTTAAAGCACGATTATGCGAAAGACAACTTCTATTATCACCTCAGTTCTGCTGCTCGCTGCAGCAACAGGCTGCAACACAGAGATTTCTGTCGGGACAAAGAACGGACCTGAGCTTGCCTTCACCACCGATACCGGGTTTCAGGATGGAGACCAGGCCGGAATATTCATCGACAGGCCTATGCTCTACCGCAATGTCAAGGCAACTTACAATGCAGGCAAACTGCAGACTGACAGCAAGCTTTACTGGCTCAAGGAGATTCCGCAGGACACCACGCTCACCTTCCGTGCCTGCAGTCCATACAGCACTGCCTTCAATGTGGCGGGAGTAGCACCTTTCTCAGTTGCCGTCGACCAGAGTGCGGACGAGGACTTCGCCGCCTCCGACCTTATGCTGGCAAAGACTGAAGCCTCCCCTGCCGACAAGACCGTCAACTTCAGTTTCGTGCATAAACTTTCAAAGTTGACCATATATCTCAAATGCGAAGAAGATATTGAGGAAGTCACACTCTCCAGCCTCATCCCATCCGTATATCTGAACTTTGAAACCGACCTGTTCCGCCCTTCAGGAGACAGGCTCGAGCTCAAGGGTCACCTCAGCGGCAAGGACAAGGACGGGGTATGCGCATACGAATTCATCCTCATTCCTCAAACTGCCGGCCTGCAGCTCACCGCAAAATCCGCCTCGCACAGATGCACTGTTGTCAGCACAAGCGATTGCACTTTCGAAGGCGGCAAGCAGTACACCCACGAAAGGCTTATCGACCTCGATGCCGACCGCAGAAGCCCATATCCATTCAGTCTCTTGGAGGGAGAATGGGAAGAGCCGTCTTTCTCTTACGCAGAACCGCTTCCTGCCGGAATCGAATTCCTCAGCGCCACCCAGTCCGGTGTATATACCTACGATAGCGGTATGGTTCAGGAGCTTATGCTCTCGGGCGATGCCAACTGCCAGGGAGCGCTTCTCTACTCCGGCAGTCTCAATGCATACCGCGTGATGAATCCTGTGGAAGGAAGGTATTTCAGCATCAGCATTTCTTCCGGAACCCTCACAGAGGGCAAGAGCTACAAAACCACACTCAGCTCCCTTGGCATAACCGGACTTCCGGAGAGCCTCACTTCTTCAGTAAAAGTGGAGAAGAAAGAGGGCAAGACAGCCTGGATACTCGACGAGCCAAATGGTCTCGCCTATGTAATCACCACCAACAAGTAGAAGATTATGAAGAAGTTATACACCATTTTTGCAGCAATACTCCTGACGGGAAGCATAGCTTTTGCCGAGATAGTAGATGAATCAAAAGCTGAAACCATTGCAGCCAGATGGCTGGGGTGTGAGCCCGTTCTCTGCTGGGAAGGGCCTCAGACCAAAGCTGATCAGGAAGCCCTGTTCTATGTTTACAACAACCCTCAGGGAGGCTGGGTTATGATTTCTGCCGAGGATGTGCTCTGCCCTATTCTCGCCTATAGCGAAGAAGGTGAATTCAAGTGCAGCGGTATGCCCCTGCATATCAGCAGATGGATTGACGGATATGTCCGGACCATACGCGAAGTAAGGGAGAGCAAAGTACAGGCGACTCCTCAGACCGTACAGTTGTGGCAGACCGCCGGCTACCGCACCAAGGCAGACGGAGGAAAGCTTCTGCAGACGGCAGATTGGGGTCAGGACAGTCCATACAACCTTCTCTGCCCAAAAGTTACCGAAAGCGGACGTGAGGTAACTGCCGTGACAGGATGCGTCGCTACTGCAATGTCCATCGTATGCCGTTACCACCAGTGGCCGGAGAAAGGCAAGGGAACCATAGGAGGATACAGTTACAAGAGCAGTGCAGGAGTGAATGTCCAGATTCCTTCCTACAGCATAGACGACCACAGCTATGACTACTCGCTGATGCCGCTGAAATACACTTCCAGCGCAAGCACTGCCCAGAAGAACGCTGTCGCCCAGCTTATGCACGACAACGGAGTGATGGTAGAAGCAGAATACAATTACTATTACGGCACCGGCGCACTGTCCCAAAACATCAGCAATGCCCTTTTCAAGCATATGTCCTACTCCGGCAAGGCCAGACTCGAATACAGGAGCCAGTACAGCGATGTGGAGTGGATTACTATGATAAAGAACGAAATCGACTCGGACAGGCCTATACTCTACGGAGGCTATGACCCCGACAACGGAGGTCACCAGTTCGTATGCGACGGCTATGACACCAAGGATTATATCCATATCAACTGGGGATGGAGCGGTGCCGACAACGGCTATTTCACACTCAAACTCAGCATTCCGGGGGACTGCACTTTCAATGAAATGCAGGATATGGTTGTAGGTCTTGAACCGGACAGGGACGGCACTACCACGGCCAGCGGCGGACCTCTCTGCTTCATCAATTACGGCAGCGGCAAGGGTCTCGAACTGGTTTCCGGTTCGATTGCATCCAAGAGTTTCACGGTAAAAGCCGGAAGCATGTACAACCAGAACGAATACCTTGCCTATAAAGGCAGCATCCGGATAGCGCTTTTGGATAAAAACGGCAAGCTCAAAGAAGTTGTTTCAGATGTGAAGTCAGTTACCATTGCTGCTGGTGCGCTCAGCACCATCGCAAGCATCAAGTGCTCAATCAGCACTTCCACTCTTGAATTCGGCGATGTTGTCATTGTCCAGTTCAAGGACAGCGACGGAGAGTGGAAGAAAGTCAGGTCTGACAATGAGTATCAAGGCGAGGCTTTCGGTACCCTTCCATACATTGATGCCCCATTCATCAAACTCGAATCATCCTACAATGCTGGTGACAGGCTCTATTTCGAGCTGTCCGGGACAGGCCGAAGCATTAACGCAATCAGCTGGACCTTCGACGGCAGCACCCAGAGCGGAGTCTTTGTGGAGCTGAGCTCCGGCAGCCACACCCTTACCGCCACCGTAAGCTACACCGACGGCACCACGGATGTGATTACAGCGACGATAACCCTGTAGCAGCCTGACTGCTGCGCATATCAAAAAAAGGATGGCCGGATGGCCATCCTTTTTTGATTTATATCATAAAGTCCAATTACTTTGTGATAACCTTTGCCATTTCGCAAACCTTGTTTGAGTAACCCCACTCATTGTCGTACCAAGCGCAAACCTTAACGAATGTAGGATCGAGCTGGATACCTGCCTTCTCGTCGAAGATAGAGGTGCGTGGGTCGTTGCGGAAGTCGGTAGAAACAACAGCGTCGCTGGTGTATCCGAGTACGCCCTTGAGCTCACCCTCGGAAGCCTCCTTCATAGCTGCGCAAATCTCAGCGTAGGTAGTAGGGGTAGCGAGTTCAGCGGTGAGGTCAACGAAGCTGACATCAGAGGTAGGAACGCGGAGAGACATACCGGTAAGTTTGCCGTTGAGCTCAGGGAGAACCTTACCTACAGCCTTTGCAGCGCCGGTAGATGAAGGGATGATGTTCTCGAGGATTCCACGGCCACCACGCCAATCCTTCTTTGAAGGACCGTCAACGGTCTTCTGGGTAGCGGTTGCAGCGTGAACGGTGGTCATAAGACCGCGAACGATACCGAACTTGTCGTTGAGGACCTTGGAGATAGGTGCAAGGCAGTTGGTGGTGCAAGATGCGTTGGAGATGATGGTCTGGCCAGCGTATGTCTTGTCATTAACACCGTAAACGAACATTGGGGTAGCGTCCTTTGAAGGAGCACTCATGATGACCTTCTTTGCTCCGGCTGCGATGTGAGCGGAAGCGAGCTCCTCTGTGAGGAAGAAACCTGTTGACTCAACAACAACGTCAACTCCAAGAGCACCCCAGGTAATCTGTGAAGGGTCCTTCTCTGCGAAGACCTGAATCTTGTTGCCATCTACGATGAGGTAGTTGCCCTCAACTGAAATCTCGTGGTTGAATGTGCCGTGTACTGAATCGTACTTGAGCATGTAAGCGAGATAGTCAGCATCGAGAAGGTCGTTGATACCGACAACCTGGATGTCATTACCAAAGTTCTCAACTGCAGCACGGAAGACCATACGTCCGATACGGCCAAATCCGTTAATACCAAGTTTAATCATTTGTAATAGATGTTTTATTAAAAGTTGTTAACTGTTTGCTCTATTTTGGGCGCACAAAGATACAAAATTCTTAAGAGAAATCAATATACGTGAAGCAAAAATGACAAAGTGTATCGTCCTGAGACAGTTTACCTCAAAGCTTGCTGGTTAATCAAAATCACCTTCCACGGTGAGAAGCCACAGAAGGTGGTGTGATTGGGGTCAGCGTGGAAGGTGATTTTGCTCAAGACTTGTGTTGGACAATCGCGCCTCTCAGCGCGACGGCGGAGGCTGGTAGGCTGTGCTCTCCGAGAACCTGTGCCACCCTCGGCACTTTTGGCAGAGGCTCCGCCTCCGCACCATCCTCTGCGGCTCCCGGCCTACCGATTCCGCTTCGCTACATCCCGGCCTCCGCCGTCGCGCTGAGGCGCGATGGGACCGCGTCAGCGGTCGTGGTGGAGCGTCAGCGAGGTTTTCGTAGAAAACCGAAGCAGCGGAGCCACCGGCCAGAGTGTAACGAAGGCCGTGTGCCCCTGAAAGGGGCTGTCAGCGTCAGCTGACTGGGGTTGAGAAGTCTTGCGACAGGCGCAGCCTGTCGAGCGAAGCGAGACGGTTCTGGAGAGCAGCAGCCTACCGGCAATTGGTACAGGAGAAGGCCCTCTGGTGTACAAACCGGAAGCAAAAACGGCTATCACTACCCTTGAAGGCAATCCATTATTTGACTATCTTTGCAAAAACTTACGAAGAGGATGAAGATTCTGATAACTAACGATGACGGCTACAAAGCCGGAGGCATCAGGGCCCTGGTCAGAGCAATGAAGAAATTCGGAGAAATCACCGTAGTCGCCCCCAAGCATCACCAGTCGGGTATGTCCATGGCCGTGTCGCTCGGCAAACTCATAGCCGTAAAGGACCTGGGATTCGAGGATGACGTACGCTGGTACTATGTTGACGGCACGCCTGCAAGCTGCGTCAAATACGCAATCGACGAGCTGTTCACTCCCGAAACCTGGCCTGATGTGGTCATCAGCGGCATCAACCACGGCTCCAACGCATCCACCGCAATGTGGTACAGCGGCACCATAGGTGCAGCCCGCGAAAGCTGCCTGGTGGGAATCCCTTCCATAGGAGTCTCCCTTGACAATATGTCCCACGATGCGGATTTCAGCGTTGTGGAGGAACTCTTCCCAGCCATCTTCGAGCAGCTTATGGCCGTATATCCAAAAGGAGGCAGAGTTATCTACAATGTCAATTTCCCCGACATCCCGAAAGCCGATATCAGAGGCATAAGGGTTTGCGTGCAGGGTGATATGATTTGGGTAAAGGAATTCGTACACCCTTCAGAACTGGGAGTCAGCGAGCTTCCGCCACTCGAAGAAGGCGAAAATGTCTTTATGATGGCTGGAGCCCCCGTTCCCGGAGACAACCCTGCCGAATCCGACAACATCGCTCTCGAGGAGGGCTACATTGCCATCACCCCTCAGGCAATCAACAATACCGACTTTGAGGAGTTCAGACGCTTGCAAAACATAGGTTTCAGCTTATGAAGTACTATCTGATTGCCGGCGAGGCCTCCGGAGACCTCCACGCATCCAATCTTATGCGCGGCCTTGCAGCCGAAGACCCGCAGGCGGAATTCCGCTTCTGGGGTGGAGAAAAAATGGCAGCTGTAGGCGGCACCCTGGTGCACCATTACAAGGAAGGTGCTGTGATGGGGGCGAGCGAAGTGCTCAAAAAGGCGGGGCGGCTGCTGGGCAATCTGCGCAGCTGCAAGCGCGACCTGCTCGCCTGGAAGCCGGATGCCGTGATTCTCATCGACTACCCGGGCTTCAATATGCGTATCGCCCGCTTCGCCCATTCCAAGGGGCTGAAGGTGTTCTATTACATAGCACCCAAGACCTGGGCATCCCGCGAAGGCCGCAACCGCCAGCTCAAGCGCTATGTGGATATGCTCTACATAGTATTTCCTTTCGAAATACCTTATTTCACGCAGAAGGGCATACCTTTCGTCTATAAGGGCAACCCTCTGGTCGAAGCCATAGACAAGGCGGACCGCAGCCCCGTATGCGAAGCCCCGAGCATAGCGGTGCTTCCGGGCTCCCGAAAAGGCGAAATAAGCCGTATGATGCCGGTTTGTATGGAAGTTGCCGACGCCCTGCACTCACTTCCGCAGTACAGGGACTTCAAGTTTCTGGTCGCCGGTGCTCCTTCCTGCGAGCCTGGGGACTACGATCAGTGGACGGAGCCCCGCAAGGACTATGTTTCGCTGATATTCGGGCGCACCTACGGCATATTGGCAAATGCCCGGGCGGCAATAGTGAATTCAGGAACCGCCTCTCTGGAAGCAACACTTCTTGGCACCCCGCAGGTGGTATGCTGGTCCACTTCCCCGCTTACCGCCTTCCTTGCACGCAAGGTGCTCAGGGTTATGGACCATATCAAATATGTTTCCCTTGCGAACCTTATCGCGGACAAACTCATCTTCAAAGAGCTGATTCAGGAGGACTTCAACGCCCCGGCCGTAACAGCCGAGCTCAGGAGGCTTATGGAAGATAATGCAGCGCGCTCGCAAATGCTGCAAGACTACGCCTCCGTCCGGGATGCTCTCGGAGAAGGCGCAGCCTCACGCGAATTCGCCAAAGATATGATTGCCCGCATAAAGCAGGCATAGCATTACTCCATATACAGATTTACGGACTTGGTATCGAGGGAGTTGCGTCCGACCTCGATACGGAACTCACCCGGCTCCACTTCCCAAATGTGCCTCTGGGAATAAATCTCAAAGGCAGAACTGTCGAGGGTAAACTCGACGGTAGTCTTCTCTCCCGGAGCAAGGGTGACCTTGGTGAACTCCTTCAGCTGCCTGTCTCTTGGAACGACTGAAGCGAAGAGGTCGCAGACATAGAGCTGCACAGTCTCCGTTCCCGTGCGTGTGCCTGTATTTGTAATTTCCACCTTAACGCGGACCGGTTCCCCAATGCTGAAGCGCTCGGCTTCAAGCTGAGGCTCTCCGTATTCGAACTCTGTGTAGCTCAGACCGAAGCCGAAAGGAAACTGTGGACCGGACTCAATATCGCAGGCATATATCTCGCAGAAAGTCCTGTAGTTGTTGTAGCGTATAGGGACCTGGCCTACGTGACGCGGGAAAGTCTGGCACAGAC
>CALYTI010000035.1 GCA_945487035.1 uncultured Bacteroidales bacterium | reverse complement strand
TGAGACCGTCAACACCGCCGAGGTCAACGAATACACCGTAGTTGGTGATGTTCTTAACCTCTCCTTCGAGTACCTGTCCCTTCTCGAGTTTGCTGATGAGCTCAGCCCTTCTGGCCTCCTGCTCTGCCTCAAGAAGAGCCTTGTGGGATACGACCACATTGCGGAACTCCTCATTGATCTTGACGATCTTGAAGTCGATTGTCTGATTTACGAACTGGTCATAGTCGCGGATCGGCTTTATGTCGATCTGACTGCCAGGGAGGAATGCCTCGATGCCGAATACGTCAACGATCATACCGCCCTTGGTGCGGGTCTTGACAAATCCCTTGACAACCTCGTCGTTCTTGAATGCTTCGCCGACGCGGTCCCAAGATTTGAGAGCACGTGCCTTCTTGTGTGAAAGGACGAGCTGACCCCTCTTGTCTTCTGCTGATTCAACGAAAACTTCTACCTTGTCGCCAACCTTGAGCTCCGGATTGTAACGGAAATCTGCTGCATTGATTGCACCTTCGCTCTTGCCACCGATTGAAACGATGACCTCGCGCTTGTTGATTTCTGTAACTACACCCTCTACGACCTCATTCTCAACTACCTTGTTGAGAGTGGTCTCGTAAGCAGCCCTGATGGCCTCTTTGTCTGCGCTGCCGTACACACCGCCGTTCTCGAAAGACTCCCAATCGAAAGCCTCAGGAGCGATGGATGCGTTCAGACGCGCCTTTTCTGTTTCTGCCATAACTGGTAAAACAAAATTTGATTAAAAAGTTAAACTTAAAACACCGGCTTCAATCGCCTGCGCATATACGCGTACGGCGAAAAAGCGGGCAAATATAAGGAAAAATTCCTACCTTTGCAAACCTTATGAAAGCAAAAGATATACTCAAGAGATATATTTTCTCAACCCTGGGCATGCTGCTGGTTGCGCTCGGCATCGCCGTCTCTATTGTTGCCAATCTGGGCACCAGCCCGCTCAACGCTGCGAGCTATGCTATGGCTGAAGGGCTGGAAGGCCTCTCGGTTGGCACTTGCAACTTCATTATCTATGCAATATTTGTCCTGCTGCAGTTCGTGGTCCTCGGGAAGGATTTCAAAGCGGCAGACCTGCTGCAGCTGGTCGCCAATATCCTGCTGAGCCTGATGATTGACGGTTCGCTCTGGCTGCTCCACGCCTGCGGCATCATTCCCGGCAGCCTTGCGATGCAGTTCGTGTTCATAGTTCTCGCCTGCGTAATCACCGCATTCGGCATTTCTATGGAAGTGGCGGCCCAGGCCTGGATGCTGCCTGCGGAGATGACCGTTTCAGCATTCACCCGCAGGTTCGGCGGCAAATTCGACACCAACAAGGTGATTATGGACTGCCTGATGCTGCTGCTCGGAGCCCTGCTCTGCCTGTGGTTCTTCGACGGCAGGCCGTTCGGCCCCGAAGGGAAGCCTATCATTGGCTGGGGAACGCTGATTATGGCTGTATGCATAGGCTTAATGATGAAGGGAAGTTCCCCTCTGATTGACAAACTCTGGAGCAGAATCTACCGATGAACAGCAACTACCCGTCAAGAGTGCTGCAAGATGCAGTCGAGGCCATAAGTTCCCTGCCCGGAGTCGGTTCGAGAAGCGCCCTGAGGCTTGCCCTGCACCTTCTCAGGCAGCCCTCCGAGACCATACACCAGTTCGCAACTGCCGTGGACAGGCTTGCAACTGATGTGCACTACTGCGGGCAGTGTATGATGGTAGCGGACGGAGACCTCTGCAGCATATGCGCGGACGGAAAGCGCGACCAAAGGACAATATGCGTAGTGGAGAGCGTCAGGGATGTGATGAGCATTGAGGCCACCGGACAGTACAATGGAGTGTATCACGTACTGGGAGGCATCATATCCCCTATCAACGGCATTGCTCCGAGCGACCTGCATATCAAGGAGCTCCTCGCACGCCTTGAGGAAGGAATGGAAGTGATTCTGGCACTCAGCGGGGACGTGGAGGGGGAAACCACTTCATTCTACATTTACAGGCAGATTGCCGGTCTCGGAGTAAAAGTCACCACCCTTGCGCGCGGTCTCGGCTTCGGGGATGACCTCGAATATGCCGATGCCCTTACCCTCGGACGCTCGATTGCGGCACGCCAACCGTTCAAACCTTAGATATGGAGCTGCTCCAAACCTTACTTTTCGGACTTTCCCTGTGTGCCGACTGCTTTGCGGTATCGGTTTGCTCATCGGTAACACTTAAGCAGATACGCTTCGGCAGCGTTGCCAAGGTCGCAGTCAGTTTCGCCGTCATCCAGACCGGCCTGCTGCTCGCAGGATGGGCCTTCGGCAGCCTGATGGTCGGCTATGTGGAAAGGCTTGCCCACATCATCGGCTTCCTGCTCCTGCTGTATGTGGGAGGCTCAATGTGCATAGAAGGCTTCAAGGGCGAATCGGAGCAGAGGGACCTCAACGGCTGGAAGAATGTCATTCTCGGCGGAATTGCCACGAGTATTGACGCCCTTGCGGTGGGCATTTCACTGAGTATGGCGGGTCAGGTCTGGGGCGCAACCCTTCCTGAGGCCATCTCGGTATTTGTATGCACCACACTGTCCGTAGTCATAGGCATTCCTTTCGGCAAGAAAATCGGCGAAAAGGTCGGCCGCATTGCCGAGATTGCAGGAGGCTTTGTTCTTATCGGGATAGGAATCTCAGTTCTGATATAGTTTTTTTTGAGCGTTTTCTGTATATTTGCGGCGCCGCTGCTTCTCCGTGACGCACGGCTAACCCGTAAGTATTAACCCCTTCCGACAGAAAGCCGGGAACAAAGCAGGAAGGCAATGATTAAGATTTTCTACAGGCAGGGAGAGGAAATACTCCTCTCACAGTCCAAAACGGAGTTTGCTGCTATCAGCAAAGAAAACGCTCTCTGGATAGATCTCCTGGACCCTACAGGAGAGGAAAAGAGGGCTGCCGAGGCGTTTCTCGGAGCTACCATTCAAAGCAGGGCCCAGGCCGAAGAGATTGAGAGTTCGTCCCGTTTCCACGAGGCGGACGGCATTATCTACGCCAACACCAACTTCATCTCCCCTACAGGAGGAGAGATGTCTATGGACCCTGTATCCTTTATGCTCACCAAGCATACCCTCACCACCCTGAGGGACATTCCAATCCGCTCCTTTGACCTTCTGACAAACAAGATTCAGGCACGGCCGGACCTGTACCACGACGGATTCAATGTATTTGTGGAAATCATTGACAAGCGAGTGGACCTGGATGCGGACATCGTGGAGCTAATCTCTCAGGACACCTCACAATTCAGCAAAAGAATCAACCAGAACGAGGGTATCAACGAAGAATTCCTCCTGGACATCAATCAGCTGCAGGAAAATGCAATGGTTATCCGCGAGAACGTTGTGGACAAGCAGAGGATACTCGGAAACATCCTGAAGAGCGACCTTTTCCCGGACGCTCTGGACAAGAAGTTCTCCATCATCCTTCAGGATATCTCCTCGCTCATCAACCATATCAACTTCACCTTCGAAAGGCTGGAATACCTGCAGGACACTGTGGTCGGTATCATCAATCTTGACCAGAACAAGATTATGAAGATATTCACCTTGATTTCCCTGCTCTTCATGCCTGCAACCCTGATTTGCAGCTTCTACGGCATGAATGTCACCCTCCCGTTTGCTGAAATCAAGCTCGCCTGGGTGGGCATCTTCGTGCTGATGCTGCTGATGGTAGGAGCGGTCCTTATCATATTCAAAAGAAAAAAGATGCTCTGATGGGTAAGTTTCTGGACATATGGGACAGGAAGAAGGACGGTTCCCGCAAGGAACTCCGTTCTTTCGAGCGCACCATGATAGTTGCGTTCAGCCTTGCCGTAGTCTTCCTCTTTCTGAAAAAGGACAATGTCATAAGATGGGTGGAAGCGGGCTTCACCATAAACCGCCAGAACAAAGAAATCAAGAGCAACGCAAGGCAGATAGAACAGATGGAGCAGACTCTCAAGGACCTTACCGCCAACAGGGACTCCCTGGAGAAATACGCAAGGGAGAGATACCATTTTGCAAAGGAGGGGGACGATATCTACCTTATTCCGTAAATGAACGCATTCAAAAAATTGATATTTCCTATTGCCCTGGTCGGGAGCATAGGTATAGGCGTGGCATCCGAAATGATGTCAGGCCCAGCAGCTTTGCCACCGCTTGCAGTACAGGCAGAGGCAGCCAGCCCGGATACCGTAATCTATCCGCCGGACAACTACCGCGCCCGCAGAAAGGGCAATTTCGACAAAGTTGAAATCGCAGACAGCCTTCTTGGAGGTAGCGACTCTCTGGACTTTGCCCCGAAGGACACTACTCCGGCCATACTTGCCAGAGACACCATAAAAGTTCCTGATTCACTTAAGTTTACCGACCCTTTCAGGTACAGGTACTACATAGCCATAGTGGACTCGCTTACCCACAGGCAGACCAGTGATTCACTCAAACGCACAGGAGATTCCCTGCAGACCGTTTTCGAAAACAGGGCCGACTCTCTGTACTGGCGTATGGCGGACACCACCTTCACCGAAAAAAGGATGCTGGACTCCCTCTATTTCAGGGATTCCACACTCAAAGCCAAGGCTGCATTCGAAAAATGGTACAATTCCCTTGACCCTGAAGCCCGCAAGAAATACGATTTCGAGCAGAAGGAAAAGAGGAAACTGGCCGTACGCGACAGCCTGGATGCGATAAAGGAGGAAGAAAAAGCCCGCAAGGACAGCATACGCAAGGCAACTCCGCGCATACTCGAAGCCTATGCCCTGCCGGACTCCCTGTATTACAAGAGGATAATCCAATGGACCGTGGACAGGGATTTCCAGGACCTGAACGCCTCCATACCGGACACAACCTTCAACGGCAGATTCTATGACCATCCTTTCCAGAAGGAAGATGTGAATGCCACCTGGCTCGGAGTCTCAGGCTCTCCTGTCCAGACCTACAATTATTTCAAGCGCAAATCCTGCGGAGTGGATTTCTACGACCCGCTCCAAAGCTGGAGTTTCTCTCCGTCCACCCTTCCGAACTACAACACCAAGACACCTTACACGGAGCTTGCGTATTTCGGCACCCTGCTCGCCTCCGACGACAAGGAATCCGACAATATCCACATACTTACCACGCAGAACATCACTCCTGCGCTCAATCTCCAGCTTCTCTATGACAGATGGGGAGGCGGAGGAATGCTCATCAATGAGGAAGTGGCCAACAAGACCGTATCCACTTCACTCAACTATGTGGGCAAGAAATATACGGCACACGCAGGATTCATCAGCAATTCCGTAAGCGCCGGCGAAAACGGAGGTATAGTGGATATCTCGGAAATCAGGGATACAACCCTTGAGTCCAGGGAAGTGAAGGTGGCAATGTCCAGTGCCAAATCCACAACCAAAAAATTGACCTTCTACGGAGACCAGCAGTACCGCTTCCCTATCAGTTTCCTGCCTTGGGGAGACTCACTTACCACCGGTTTCGTAGGGCACAGCTTCGAGTATTCCCGTTACGGAAGGAAGTTCGAGAACGGAAAGGAGGCCGATTCGCTGGGACAGACAAGGATTGACAACAAGCTGTATCTCAGGCTGCAGCCTTGGAAGGAGCAGGCTTTCATCTCAAAGATTGATGTGGGGATAGGTGACTATGTGAACACCTACCACAATGTCACCGCTGCGGACACTTCCAAACTCAGCGAGAACTCACTCTATGCATATGCTGGAGTCAAGGGCTTTATAGGGAACAATTTCAGGTGGAACGCAAAGGGGCATCTGGTATTTGCGGGAGCGGACGCGGGCAATACCGACCTGAGCGCAAGGGCTGAACTCAATTTCTATCCTTTCCGCAAGGCGCGCAAATCCCCGGTATCCCTTTACGGGCAGTTCAGTGCGGAGTCCAGGAGACCGACCTTCTACCAGAGACATATGTACTCCACCATCAATGAGCTGTACCGCTGGGACAACGATTTCCGCAACATCACCAGCGCGAAGATTGAAGGAGGAGTGGATATACCTCACTGGAAGACCAGGCTCAACGCTGGCTACGCCCTTGTTGGAGGAATGACCTGGTACGACACGCTTGGCGTTGTAAAACAGTACACGGACAAACCGGTAAGCGTTCTGAGCGCCGACCTCAGGCAGGAGTTCGTCATCGGAGGGCTCTTCCATATGGACAACCATCTGCTGGCGCAATATTCTTCCAATCAGGATGTCCTGCCTCTTCCGGCACTTTCGCTCAATCTGAAGTGGTTCCTGCAATTCCCTGTACAGCCGGGAGTTATGGATATGCAGGCAGGTATCAACGCCTGGTGGAACACCAAGTGGTACAGCCCTCAATGGAACTATATCACCGGCACCTTCGCCAGCCAGAACGAGTGGCAGTACAACAACGGGCCGTATTTCGACGTCTTCATAAACCTCCAGTGGAAGAAGTGCTGCATTTTCGTCAAGATGCAGAACCTCGGCAAGGGATGGCCTATGGACCACGCAGACTACTTCAGCGCACACAGGCACATCATCACCCAGAACGGCACCAGCGGCATCAAGCTGGGCATCTGGTGGCCTCTCTATCCTTCCATTGAGAAGAATCCTCAGGTTTCAAGGTAGTGGGCGCTCCATACTTCATATCCCAAAAGCTCCGCTTCAAGGGGCGGGTGTCAGTCTGGGCGACTGCCATCTCTTCCTTCGTGATGATAGTGGCTGTCAGCATATCTTCCGGCTACAGGGCCGAAATACGCAAGGCCGTTGCCGATATATGTGCCGACGCGACCCTTCACGCGGAGGACGGCGTGCTGCTGGACAGCGCCCTGCTCTCCGAATTGGACGCAATTGACGGAATCGCCTCAGTCACCCCTGTGATTGTGGAGCCGGGCGTCATCAAATGCGGGGACATTATGGAAGGAGTAGTTTTCAAAGGCACCCCTTCCGATGAAGATGCTCTGAGCATCCGCATACCGGAAAGGCTTTCACGCATCCTGGGCAAAGGCGAGGGAGACCGCATTACGGCCTACTTCTTCGCCGGCAAGGTTAAGGCGAGGAATTTCACCATAAAGGAAGTATATCCCAACCCGGTCGAACTGGACCGCAACCTGGTGGTATATTGCCCGCTTGGGGATATGCAGAGGGTGCTCGGGATGCCTCGGGACAAGGCCGGCAGCGTGGAGATAAGGCTGGACTCCCGCTACGACGGGCGCGAAGCAATCAATATGAAGGCGGCCGAGATAGGCTTTGCCACCGGCCTGCGCTGCGAATCGGGCGCAAGGCTCTATGCCCCTGTCTTCGACTGGCTTCAGGTGATTGACATCAATGTAGCTGCGATTCTGGTGCTTATGGCCCTGGTTGCGGCCTTCAATATGATTTCAGGGTTGCTGATTATGATTATGCGCAGCACCACGACCATAGGCACGCTCAAGGCCATTGGTATGGACAACCGCAGCATAGCAAGTACCTTCCTGAGGGTGGCATCGCGCTCCACCGTCCTTGGACTGCTCGCGGGCAATGCTGCCGCCATACTGCTATGCGCCCTGCAGAATGCCACCCATTTCCTGAAACTGGACCCGGCCTTCTATTTCGTTTCCTATGTCCCGGTAAAGCTCAATATCGGCGCCATCCTAGCTACCGACCTCGGAGCCTGGGCGGTGATTATGCTGCTTATGCTGATACCGTCTATGCTGATTTCCCGCATAGACCCCGCACAAAGCATAAAGGGAGATATTTCCTGATTATTTGCCTTTCTTTGCTGCTGCCTTGCGGCGTTCGATGAGCTGAAGGTTCATCTTCGCAACATCGCTCTCCGGATCCAGTTTGAGGGCCTTTTTGTAATATGAGGCCGCCTTCTTGTCCTTTCCCTTGGCAACAAGCCAGTATGAGCCGAGATTGTTGAGGAATACCGCTTCCTTGGGCCACATCCTGTTGAGCTTTTCGGAAAGCACCCGGAAAGCTTCATAGCCGGAAGGGGTGCCTATATTGTAGAGCCTCACGCAGAACTCCGCCATCAGACGGATGAAATCGGCTTCTTCTATCTGCGTGCCGGAAATGGTCCACTTCGGAGCCTCTTTGCTGTGCCTGTCCGCGAGAGCCGTCAGCTCCTCCAGGGAAAGGTCGGGGGACTCCTTTTCGTATGAGAGCATTGCACAGGTCCTGTCCACCCTGTACATAAGTTCGTCGGGGTAGAGCTCTATTGCCCTGTCGATGAAGCCCAGCGCTGTGGCCAACATCTGCTCGTCAAAAAACTGTTCTTCGAAGTAATTGACCTTGACACCTGTCGAATCCGGAATCGAGAGTATAGGGTCTGCGCCCAGCCATTTCTTGCAGTCTTTCTTCACAACCTCACTGCGCACACTCTTCACAAGATAGTAGTTGAAGCGGGCTTCGAGCATAAGGCCGTCCTCCGGGAAGGCGGCTTCCCATTTGTCGAGTATGCCTTCCACGCCCACACCGGCATAGCCGAGCCGGCTCACCTGCCTTTGGTAGCGTGCGTTGAATTCTTCCGAAGTGGTTTGTGCGCCGAGAAGGGTGCAGAGTCCCATTGCTAGCGCAGCGAGCATTGATTTGAGTTTCATTCTACTTGGTCTATATTCATAAGTATCCTCCTTGCTAGAGGATGAAGGGTGTTGACGCGGGTTCCGAGGTTGTTGACGAAACCCAGCGGATGCCCCCTGTATGCTACAAGATTGAAGCCACGCGGAGCCTCGGGGAAACGCAGGGCGTCGTGGTGCAGGTATGCGAGGGCCTGCCTGCGGTCCAGTTCTATGGTCGGGTACTCCCCTCTGTAGCCAAGGCTCAGGGCGTAGTCCGGATCCGGAATGAGTTTGCCGCCCTTGAGCGTGCCGGTGGGGATGCCGTAGCGAAGGGGTTTGATGCTCTGCGACAGGTCGGATCGCGGACAGCTGCCTTCGGGCGAGGTTTTCACCAGCATTCCGGCCCACTGTCCTTCGCCCGGCACCACACCGGCACGAAGCAGGTTGCCGTGGCGCGTGATTTCCACGCCCCAGTCGGAGAATTCGTCTTTCGGGGCCACTATATCTCCTCCCAACCCGGTGGCTGCCCATTCGAGGTTTGCATCATTTTCGCAATCCTCATAGGTACAGGTCGAATAGACCAGCACCCCTCCCTGCCTCAGGGCAGGCCATACGTCGGCGAGAATGCGTTTCTGCCGGGCTGCGCAAAGCTGCACCGTCTGCTCGGACCACTGCTCCACGGCCTTCGGGTCCTTGCGGAACATTCCCTCCCCGCTGCAGGGCACATCGGCAACGATAATATCGAAATATCCAGGAAAGCGCCCGAATGCGGCAGGGTCGGCGGAAGTGACCATAACATTGGGGTCGCCCCATATTGCCACATTGTCACAGAGGATACGGCTGCGGTCCTTCATTACCTCGTTGCTGACCAGCAGAAACTCATCTCCGAAGGCTTCACGAAGCGATGCTGCAAGGTCGGTGGTCTTGCCGCCGGGCGCTGCGCAGAGGTCCAGCACCCTGATGCCGGGACGCCCCACCGATGCAAGAGCGCGGCGGAAAATATGCCCCACGAACATCGCGGACGAATCCTGAACGTAGTAGCAGCCCGCGTGGAAAAGAGGGTCCAGGGTAAAGACGGGGCGCTGCTCCAGGATTCTGCCGTACGGGCTCCAGGGAACCGGAGTGCCTTCCGGTCCCGCCAGCCCCTTGAAGGGGTTGAGCCTGATTGCAGTACCCGCCTCAGTATTCATCTCAATGGGCAGGTGCGGATGCAACTATGCCGTCCACGATTTTGTCGAGGGCTTCCTTTACCTTTCCGCCCACCATCATCTTTATCATTCCGCTGATTTCCGCCTCTACCTCAATGCTGAAGTCCGTGCGGCTGCCGCCCATATCGTCGAAATGCAGGGTCATAGTGAAATGGAACGGAGCACCGTTGTCCTGAAGTTCGATAAGGCTGTACGGAAGACGGCGGCTTACCCGCACACCCATACTCATACCCTGAACGGTGGCTTTTAGGGTGTCGTAATCCGCCTCGATGTCGATTTTCTGGTCCTGAGGCACCATCTGCTTGAAATTGCGCAGGTCGGTGAAGGCCATAAACAGCTCGGCGGGAGCTCTTCCCACCACGCCGTGTTTGCTGGAGTATTGCGCTGCCATAGAAAATTGCTAAATTTGTCCTTTCAGTGGCGCAAAGATAGCAAATTTCTTATGCACAGGATATATTTCGAGAAACGATGCATCATCATCTGCAGTCCGGAAGACGAAAGGCTTTCTGACCCCAACTCCGTAGAATTCCATATAGGACAGAGAATCAACATAGGCACACTGGTGAAGATGTTCCAGGCTACGGACTCAATTTCCAGGGTCTATATCCCAAGCCGGGATGTGGACGGCACCTACAGAAGCCTGTGCTCCGAGTTCCGCGAAGTGGTCGCTGCCGGAGGGCTGGTGTCCAACCGCAGGGGCGATTATCTGCTGATCAACCGCAACGGTTTGTGGGACCTTCCCAAAGGCCATCAGGAGGCGGGAGAAGATATAGCCGTGACCGCTCTCAGGGAAGTGCAGGAAGAAACCGGAGTTGACCAGCTCGAATTGCGCGGGTTGATTTGCGTTACCGACCACTGCTACCTAAGGAACAATATCTGGCACCTCAAGCACACCTGGTGGTATGATATGCTCTACACCAACCCTACCGACCTCACGCCACAGAGGGAAGAGGACATCTCCAAGGCTGCCTGGGTGGCCAAATCAAGCCTTCCGCCTTTCCTCAAAAACACCTATCCTTCCATTCTCGAAGTATTCCGCGAAGCAAAAGTGTAGAAGTATGAAACTTTTTGAAAGTTTCCTCCGTATATTTAAAGAATATACATTTAGCAGATATGAAACTTTCACAGTTTGACTTCGATCTCCCGAAAGACAGGATAGCAACCCAGCCTACCCGCTGGAGAGATGAGTGCAAGCTTATGGTGCTGCACAAAGATACTGGAGAGATCGAACACAGGCAATTCAAGGACATTATAGATTATTTCGGAAAGGGCGACAACTTCGTCCTCAACGACACCAAAGTTTTCCCTGCCAAACTCTACGGCAAAAAGGAGAAAACCGAGGCTGACATCATCGTATTCCTGCTTCGCGAGCTCAACAAGGAGCAGAGGCTTTGGGATGTGGTGGTGGACCCTGCCCGCAAAATCCGAATCGGCAACAAGCTCTACTTCGGAGAGGACGACAGTATGGTGGCCGAGGTGATTGACAACACCACCTCCCGCGGACGCACCCTCAGGTTCCTCTATGACGGACCGTACGAGGAGTTCAAGAAGGCTCTGTTCGCACTCGGACAGACTCCGGTGCCGGAGTGGGTCAAGGAAACTCCTGACGAGTCCGATGTGGAGAACTTCCAGACCATTTTCGCCAGGAACGAAGGTGCGGTGTCCGCACCTGCTGCCGGGCTGCATTTCTCACGCGAGCTCTTCAACAGGATGATACTCAAGGATATCGACACCACCTTCATTACCGTTCATATGGGGATAGGCCACTTCCGTGCAGTGGATGTGGAAGACCTTTCCAAACACAGGATGGACTGCGAGAGGATGATTATCACCGAGGAGGCAGCAGCCAAAATCAACGCCACCAAGAGGTCCGGACACAAGATAGTTGCCGTTGGCGTTACGGTAGTGCGTGCACTTGAGACCTATGTGACCACACAGCACGAGGTCAAGGCCAACGACCTTTGGACCAACAAGTTCATCTTCCCTCCTTACGAGTTCTCCATTCCTGACGCCTATGTCAGCAACTTCCACCTGCCGGAATCCACAATGCTGATGTCCGTGGCGGCCTTCGGAGGCTACAAGAATGTGATGAACGCATACAAGGTGGCTCTTGAGGAAGGGTACCGCTTCGGCCCATACGGAGACGCAATGCTTATCCTTTAAAACCAGATAAACAATGGCTTACAATTTCACACTCGAACTTCCTGAGGGATGGGAGAAGGAAGTATCCCGCGAGAAGGACCCGGAGGGAAATGCACTGACCCACTTCAGCTGCCACCTCCCGGACGACGAGGCCCGCACGGACCTTGCCGAAATTGAGATTTTCGCAGGAAAGATGCCTTCTGACACCACTGCGGCGGATGAGGCCCTTGCCAACTATGCCGACATAGTGGGATTTGACGATGACGATCCCGAGGATTACGACCCCATCACCGAATGGCCTTTCGCAGGCAAGAAAGCCTATGGCTTCGAAGCCTTGTGTGAGGATGATTCCCCTATGCGTCTTATGTGTGTGGAGATAAAATCCGGTTATCTCGCACTGTTCAGCATCTGCGCAAAGGACGATGAGACTCTGGTGGACACGGTCCAGCTCGTGGAAAGGAATTTCAGAGCCAAAGCAACAGAAAAGTAAAACAATGTAAATCCTGGACAGACAACTATGACAAATGAACGATTACACAAAGAATCTGACCGCGGTCGGCGCCTGTGCGCTCGGCCGCGCGTTCGGTTATGAGCCTCTGGTCGCACACAGGCTCCTTGAGGCGACCGGCTCGGTGGAAGCACTGTTTTCACTGTCCGAAAAAGAGAGGGAGGAACTCCTGGGACCGTTTTCACGCTACAGGGGAAGGCTTTCCGGGGCCCTGATCGACGAGGCTGCCCGCGAACTTGAGACAATCCACAAAGAAGGTTACCGCTTTATCTCACTTGAGGACGAGAATTATCCCGCCCTTCTCAGGGAATGTCCGGATTGTCCGCTCGGGCTTTACATACGCAGCGACTCCCCTGTCGGGGAAATATTTGACGGAGCGCCCTGCATTTCGATTGTGGGGACCAGAGACATATCCCCTTACGGGAAAGAATGGTGCCGGCGCATAGTATTCGCCCTCTCCCAGGCTCCGGTAAAACCCGTAATCGTCAGCGGGATGGCTCTTGGAGTCGATATCACCGCGCATCAGGCGGCTATGGAAGCCGGACTGCGCACAATAGGTGTGCTGCCGACAGGCATAGACGATATGTATCCGAATTTCCACCGCAAGGCCGCCGACAGGATCTGCGCCCTTCCCGGCAGCGCACTGATTACCGACTTTCCCACGGGCACGACGCCTCAGGCTGCAACTTTCCTGCGAAGAAACCGCATCATAGCCGGTCTGAGCGGAGCAACCATATTGGTAGAGTCGAAAAAGAAGGGAGGCGGCCTGATTACCGCCAATACCGCCTTCAGTTACGGACGGGAGGTCTGGGTGCTGCCGGGACGCATCGAGGACCCGCGCTCCCAGGGCTGCCTGCAGCTTGCAGCGGGGCATATTGCCGAAATAATCAGCGATGTAACCCTGCTTCCTGAAGCCCTCGGGCTGGGGCGCTTCAACCGCAGGCGCAAAGCTGAGCTCGCCGACGAAATTGCTGACCGCTACAGGGATGCGCTCAGCGTGAACGAAGTGGATATGCTCCAGCAGCTTGCAACTTACATAAAGCTCAACCGGGGTCACAACCCAGAAGAAATCTCCGAAGCGCTGGGATGGGACTATATGCAGACCAGAAGAAGGATATCAAGGCTGTGCAGCGACGGATTTGTGGAGCAGGATTTGCTGCTGAGGTGTGCCATTGTCGTAAGAAATGCGTAAATTCGCATCGTGGAATTCATAGATACACATACCCACCTCAGCGACCCCGCCTTCAAGGGGGAAGAGGACGCGGCAGTGCACCGTGCGCTGGAAGCGGGAGTGCACAAAATGCTGCTCGCCGACATAGACAGCAGCGAAAGACAGGCTATGCACGAACTGGCCGCCAGGCATCCCGGAGTACTCTACAGGATGGCCGGGCTGTATCCGGGTTCGGTGAAAGAGAACTGGCAGGAGGAAGTGGATTCGGTTTATGGGACGGCCTGCGCTCCGGACATAGTTGCGATTGGAGAAATAGGTCTGGACTACCACTGGTCCACTGAGTTCAAAACGCAGCAGCAGGACGCGCTCAAGGCCCAGCTGGAGCTGGCTGCGAGTCTCAACCTGCCCGTAAACATACATCTGCGGGACGCCACCGACGACTTTTTCAAGGTGCTGGACAGTTGCCGCGGACTCGGACTGCGGGGCAACCTGCACGCTTTCAGCGGCAGCAAGGAAGTTGCTGCGCGCATCAGGCGCTACGGAGACTGGTATGTGGGGATAGGAGGAGTGCTCACCTTCAAGAATGCCGGGATAGCCAGGGACATAGCCGATATACCTATGGAAATGATACTTCTGGAGACCGACTCGCCCTATCTCGCCCCTACTCCGCTCAGGGGGACCCGCAACGAAAGCGCCAATATCCCTCTGATAGCCGCAAAACTTGCTGAAATAAAGGGGATAAGCCTTGAAGAGGCGGCGGAAGTGACCACCGGCAATGCGAAGATTCTTTTTGCAAGAATAAACGATTGATAGTAATAGATTGAAATATTTTTGCTATCTTGCAACGATTTTGAAACACACCACTGGAAATTTGATCAACAAACAATAATTCATTAATTCAAACACATTCAAAAACAGTTATGAAAAAGATTTCAATGTTTTTGGCAGCAATGGCC
>CALYTI010000034.1 GCA_945487035.1 uncultured Bacteroidales bacterium | reverse complement strand
GCAAAGGTACGAGAGGATTATATGCACATCAATACGTAATCGCGGAGATGCTTACATTCTGCGAGGGGTAAATCCCAAAACGATTTGGAACAACTGAAGAGAGTGCCGGTTCGCAGGATAAAGACCCAAATAATCGCCCCGCCGTCTAAGTCACCAGCTTGTTGCAGCAGCAGTCCGTGCGCAAAATCGACCTTTCTGCGCACCAACTGCAAATTTTCCCCACTCCGTGCGCAAAAACGCACTTTCTGCGCACCAACTCACCTGAAAATCAGCTTTCCGCTTTCCTGATGTGTAAGATGGGGTGGGAAAAGTGTGTGAGAGGGCATTTTTGCTCCTGATGTTATACATTGGGAATCTTCAGAGAGCCGGCAGGCAGTGCCCTCCGAGAACCTGTGCCACCCTCGGCACTTTTTGCAGAGGCTCCGCCTCCGCACCATCCTCTGCGGCTCCCGGCCTACCGATTTCGCTTCGCTACATCTCGGCCTCCGCCGTCGCACTGAGGTGCGATGGGACCGCATCAGCGGTCGTGGTGGAGCGTCAGCGAGGTTTTCGTAGAAAACCGAAGCAGCGGAGCCACCGGCCAGAGTGTAACGAAGGCCGTGTGCCCCTGAAAGGGGCTGTCAGCGTCAGCTGACTGGGGTTGAGAAGTCTTGCGACAGGCGCAAGCCTGTCGAGCGAAGCGAGACGGTTCTGGAGGGCACTGCCTGCGGCGAGGGGCAGGTTGGTGTTTTCCTGATGTGAGAGTTCAGGAGGGAAAGTGTGTGAGAGGCTATTTTCGTGCAGCGCGGACTTCGGCGAGGTCGAGGGTGAGCTGGGCTTTGAGCTCGTCAAATGAATTGAAGTGAATCTCGTCGCGAAGGCGCCCCAGGAAACTGACCCGGATGTCAAACCCGTAGATATCCTCGGAGAAATCAAGTATGTGGGTTTCGATTTTGCCGTTGTGGTCTATGTTTGTCATACCCGTAAACTCCCTTCCGTCAACCTGGACACGGCTCACATAGGCGCCGGGTGCCGGGAGACATTTGAGAGGTTCGCGAAGCTTGAGGTTGGCGGTAGGGAACCCGATGGTGCGCCCCATCATATTGCCGCTGACAACCACCCCTTCAAGTGTATAGTCATAGCCCAGCATCTCGGCAGCCTTGGTGACGCGTCCTTCTGCAAGGGCCTTGCGGATTTCAGTAGAGGAAATCACGACATCGGAGCTTCTCGGAGATACGAGCCTGACCTGAAGACCGCGAGAACGGGCAAGCTCGGAAATATCCGCTGTCGAAAGCCTGTCCGAGCCGAAACGGTTGTCGTAACCCAGCACAAGAGTTGTTACCCCATAGTCTTTCATCAACAGGTCCAGATACTCAGAAGCCGTAAGCGAAGCAAACTCCCTGCTGAAAGGAAGCACCTCTACCCTGTCCACGCCAAGAGAGCGCAGACGCTGCAGTTTTTCTTCCTGAGAGCTGAGAAGACGCAGTTCACGTGCTCCGTCGCGGAGCACCGTTCTCGGATGTGGCCAGAATGTCAGAATGAGACTCTGCTCACCGCGCTCTGCGGCGCATCGGAGCAAAGTCTCTATGACATCCCGGTGTCCAAGATGGACACCGTCAAAAAAGCCGGTAGCTGCTACAGCCATTTCACGACAGGGAAATCCTGGCGGTGAGGAAGCTCGGAGTTCTTAGGATAAACTCTGGTTCCAACCTGGTACATACCGGTCCTCTCAGGGAGAATGCTGGCACGGAAAGTAGCAATACCGTCCTCGTAGCTTACAAGGTCGAACTGGCAAACCTCAGCAATATGGAGTTTTCCGTTCTTGTCGGAGAAAGTGAACAGCATCTCGACACCGACATGCTCAGGCTTGATACGTCCGAGGTCAATCACAACCTCACTGGTAAGCATATTCTTCTGGGAGAGCACATAGGAGGTTGCCGGCTGGGTGTATGAGAGTATTCTCATATTGTTCCACTCGCTGGTCATATGTGTCTTCCAGGCTGCAAGTTCCTTGGCAACCTTGCAATCTTCAGCCGCAATATGGTTGAAGCGCTCGGTCTGAGGGATGTAGTACTGATTGCAGTAGTCCGTAAGCATACGGTTGGTGGTAAAGTTGGAAGCCACCTTCGCAATGGTGTTCTTGATATATGAAATCCACTTCTCGGAACGTCCGGTCTTAGGATCCACATCGTAGTAGGTAGGAGCGATCTCGGATTCAATTGTAGCATAGAGTGTAGCTGCATCGAGTTCGTTCTGGTACTCGTTGTCCTGGTATGTGGATTCGAGAGGAAGCATCCATCCGGAATCCTCGCGATAACCCTCAACCCACCATCCGTCAAGTACGGAGAAGTGCATAACGCCGTTCATTGCGGCCTTCTCTCCGGAAGTACCGGAAGCCTCCTGAGGACGGGTAGGATTGTTCATCCATACATCCACGCCCTGCACCAGACGCTTTGCAACGGTAATGTCATAGCCCGGCACAAAGACAATCTTGCCTATGAAACGTGGCTGCTTGCTGATTTCGATAATCTGCTTGATGAATTCCTGTCCTGCCACATCAGCCGGATGGGCCTTGCCTGCGAAGAGGAACTGGACAGGATGCTTAGGATCGTTGACGATTGCATCGAGCCTGTCGAGGTCACGGAACAGCAGGGTTGCGCGCTTGTAGGTAGCAAAACGGCGGGCAAAACCTATGGTCAGCACATCGTCGCGCAGGGTCTCCTTGATTTCGACAACCTGGCTTGGAGAATAGTGTGCGCTGAGTTCAGGGTCGGAAAGACGGGCCTTTACGGTATTGATAAGGTCGGTCTTGAGTATCTTTCGTGTAGCCCATACCTCCTCATCGCTCACCTGATAAATGCCGTCGAAGCAATTCTTGTCATAATGATGTGTCTTGAACTGCTCGCCGAATACACGGGCGTGAATTGCCTTCCACTCCTTTGCAGCCCAGGTCGGATAGTGCACACCGTTGGTAACGTAGCTCACATAGAGTTCCTCCGGCAGATAACCCGGATACATAGGAGCGAAGATATCCTGGCTCACCTTGCCGTGAAGCATAGATACGCCATTGACATTCTGGCTCATATTGGCTGCGAGCACGGACATCGAGAACTTCTCGTTGCGGTCATCCGGATGATTTTTGCCGAAGCCCATAAAGCCTCTCCAGTCAAGGCCGTAACGCTGAGGATAGCTGCCGAAGTAGCGTCCCATAGTCTCCTCATCAAAGGCATCGTGTCCGGCAGGGACAGGTGTATGGGTGGTGAAAAGGGATGATGCGCGCACAAGCTCGGTAGCCAGACCGAGGTCCATCTTCTGGTCCTGCATATATTCGCGGAGCCTCTCAAGGCCGGCGAAGGCTGCGTGTCCCTCATTGTAGTGGTAAATGGTAGGGTTCAGCCCAAGAGCGCGAAGAGCGCGGACACCACCTATGCCGAGCAGGATTTCCTGCTTGATACGGTTATCCCAGTTGCCGCCGTAGAGCTGATGGGTGACGCTGCGGTCCTCTTCCCTGTTGGCCTCATAGTCGGTATCGAGCAGATAGAGGTCGGTGCGGCCTACAGCCACTTTCCAAATGCGGGCATACATATCCCTTCCCGGAAGAGCCATCTTTACGGTCTTCCACTGGCCGTCCTCTCCGAGAACAGGCTCTGCAGGAATCTTGAGGAAGTCCTGAGGCTGGTACTCGGCAACCTGATTGCCCTGAGGGGTGAGACGCTGGGTGAAATAACCGTAACGGTAGAGAAGACCGACAGCCACGAGGTTCACATTCATATCGGATGTTTCCTTAAGGTAGTCGCCCGCAAGAATTCCCAGACCTCCTGAATAAATCTTCAGAGAGGTATCCAGACCATACTCCATACAGAAGTATGCAACTGAAGGCTCGGTGCGGTTTGCCTTCTCGGCCATATATGCGTTGAACTCCTTCATCACGGCATCAAGCCTGCAGAGGAATTCTTCGTCTTTTGCAAGTTCGTTGTAGCGCTTAAGTGAGACCTTGTCCAGAATTTCCATAGGATTGTGGCCGGACTTGTGCCAAAGTTCGGAGTCGATGCTCTTGAAAAGTGCTTTGGCATCGTCGTTCCAGCACCACCACAGGTTCTTACAGAGCAGTTCGAGACCGCTGAGAGCCTCAGGCAAGTGCCTCGTCACCATCACGCTTTTCCAGGATGGTGTGTCAATTGTGTTTACGTTCATAAGGATTTTTTACTGTTTTTCAGCTATCGCTTCGTTTATGCGGATTATGAAATCGCTGAGGACATTCATATAGTTGATGAAAGCCTCATACGGAGTTGAATACGGGTTGAAATACTTGTGCATATCGCCGTCGGAGAAGAACTTGGTGCACATATAGTACAGGTGGTCGCTCTCCTGGAGATGGCCATAGTCTGCCCACAGTATAGGGTCGTTGAGCAGGCTGAGTTTCTCCTGCAGGCCGTAGAGCTTGTTGAAAGCCTCGCTCTGGAGCTCGTTTCCGAGCCAGGCGGTAAGGTCCCTCTCCTCGTCAGCCCAGGAAATGGCGTTCGGAACTGAAAGTTCTGATACCGGGTTGAAAGATATTGCAGCCTGAGCAGGGGTAAGGAAAGAGATACCGCTCTCAAGGCAAACCTTAGGAAGGGCAGCCATGAAGTCGAAGATTCCGCTCTGGGCCGGGGTATGCTCTCCGAAGGTCTCGTAGTCCATAAAGAGATTCACTACATCACCCTCTGCTGCCTCAACCCAATCCCTGAACTTCTCGGCTGTGAGCGGCCATTCTGCCCAATTGCGGTCACCGAAACGGAATGCGATGTCGTCACTGAGCTTGTAGTTGCGCAGGAGAAGCTTCTGTGAGCTCTCGAAATCATTGGTATAGACATAGTTAGGAGAGCGCCAACCCATAATGTGGCGGGCACCTTCGGTAAGCATGGTGTTGAAACCCAGCTGGAAAGCTTCCCTACCGATTTGGTCAGAGTAGATAAGCTCGGTGTTGCGGAAGGTCACAGGGGTCTGGCCGAAATATTCTTCGATGGCACTCTTGTGCTTGAGCACCTGGTGGCGGAACTCAGGAATGGAGCCTACTGAAGCCAAAGAATGATAGTAGGTTTCGCAGAGGAACTCCACACTGCCGGTCTTAGCGAGAGCCTTGAAGCTGTCGAGCACTTCCGGAGCATAGCGGTCAAACTGCTCGAGAGCAGAACCGGAAATCGAGAAAGCGACCTTCAGCTCGCCCTTTGACTCCTTGATAGCCTTGAGGAGAAGCTCGTTCATCGGAAGATAGCACTTCTGGGCTATCCTCTTGAGGATGGTACGGTTTGCGAAGTCATCGTAATAGTGCGAGTCCTTGCCGATATCGAAGAACCTGTACAATCTGAGCCTTGTAGGTTGATGTACCTGGAAGTACATGCAGATTGATTTTGCCATAATATATCTACTTTATTAATGATTCGTAAATGGTCTTGAGTTTTGCTGTCGCGTGATCCCACTTGAGGGCGTTTACCTCGTCAAGGCCCTGCTTTGCCGCGAAGCGGGAAAGAGCAGGATACTGAAGGAGTGCATAGATGTCGTCTGCCATAGCGTCCACATCCCAGAAGTCCACCTTGAAGGCGTATTTCAGGATTTCGGCAGCACCGCTCTGATAGGAGATGATGGAAGGCACATTGGAACGCATAGCCTCAAGAGGCGAGATTCCGAACGGCTCGCTCACTGAAGGCATGATGTAAACATCACTAAGGGCGAACATCTTCTGCACATCTGCACCACGCAGGAAGCCTGTGAAGTGGAAGCGGTCGGCAATGCCGAGCTTTGCCACCTGGCGGATTGCGCGGTTCATCATATCTCCGCTTCCGGCCATAACGAAACGCACATTCTTGGTACGCTTGAGGACCTTGGCGGCGGCATCGATGAAATACTCCGGTCCCTTCTGGAAGGTGATTCGTCCGAGGAAGGTAACGACCTTGTCCTTCACTCCCCTTTCGACCTCGATATTTTCGCGGCCGCTGAAGTCAACTGCATTGTGCACAGCGACAACTTTGTCGGGAGAGATGCCGTATTTGTTGATGACTATGTTCCTTGTTAGCTCGGAAACGGCTACAACCTTGTCGGCAGCCTGCATTCCGCGCTTCTCGATGGCGAGCACGCGGGTATCGATCATATCCTCGCTTCCGCGGTCATAGGAAGTCGCGTGGACGTGCACTACCAGAGGCTTGCCTGTAAGTTCCTTGGCGGCGATGCCGGCAAGATAGGTAAGCCAGTCGTGGGCGTGGATGACATCGAACTCGTCCTTGTGCTGGAGAGCAATGGTTCCGCCAACCTGCGCGTAGCGGCTCACCTCTTCCATAAGGTTGGCGCCGTACTTGCCGGAGAACTTGAACTTCTGGCCGAAACCTACCGTGGTCTCGGTGATACGCTCCCTTTTCATTTTCTCGATGGCCTCGAAATATTCATCCGGGTCAACATAAGGGACAATATTGGAATCAACGTGGATGAACTTCACCTTATTGAGAAACTCATCCACAGTTTCGCTCACATTCTGCACAGCAACATCGCTGGCATTGATGATTCTGGTGCAGGACTGGTCCTCGTCTCCGCTTGCGGAAGGCATCACGAAGAGAGTCTCGACGCCGTTGTGCGCAAGACCTTCGACTATACCTTTGCAAGCCGTTCCAAGTCCGCCTGCAATATGGGGAGGAAACTCCCAACCGAACATAAGTACTCTCATCGCTATGATTCCTTGTATTTGTTCAAAACTGATTCACATATAAGAAGTGCGGCCGTGCTGAGGGCTGATGAGATTGCTCCGTGCGGCTCGAACGGAGGGTCTCCGTCATAGAGCTCGGAGAATGCGCCCACGCCGTGCTTGTTGAGGTCTGCAAAGAAACCTTCGGTAAGCCACTCGGCCTTCTTCACAAAGGACGGGCCCTTCACGCGGAAGCAGGTCTCGATATAAGGGGCGAGCAGCCAAGGACGGGTGGAACCCTGATGGTATGCGAGGTCCCTGTCGAGCTGCGAGCCTTCATATACTCCCTTGTACTTCATATCTCTCGGAGAGAGGGTGCGGATACCTCTTGCGGTAACGAGCTCGGAGTCTATTACCTTCAGAATCAGCGGATGAAGCTCATCCTCGATGGCTGAATACTTGAGGCTGATTGCGAAGAGCTGGTTAGGACGGATGTCCATATTCTGGCCGAAGTTGTCCACATAGTCTGCCAGACACCTGCGTCCCTCGTTCCAGAAGGTCTTCTGGTAGTTCGCCTCGATGAGGGCTGCAATAGGAGCCCACTGCTTTACGAAATTCTTGTTGGATGCATATTTGCGCTCCATATCGAGGGCAAAGCGGATTGCGTTGTACCAGAATGCGTTGGTCTCCACCTGATAGCCGGCCCTTTCGGTAACGGCCCTGCCGCCCACATAAGCGTTCATCCAGCTGAGTGCCACACCGTCCATCTGAGCCCAGAGCAGTCCGTTAGGATGCATAACAACCTCTTTCCTTCCACCCGGCAGATAGCTTTCGAGCACCTTCTTGACGGTCTTGCCGTATTTCTTCCACACAGCCTTCTCGTCAGCTCCGTGGTCAATGTAGCGGATCAGGGTCTGGGCAAGGGCGAGAGGCGCCTCAACCTGAGTGGTGCGATGGAAAAGCCTCTCCTGCTCATCTGCGATGAGGTTGTCGAGTATTTCCTCGAAATCCTCCGGATGATTGCCGTAGAGGGTCAGTCCCGGAAGGGCAAGAATGGTCTCCCTGAGAAGTCCGGTGTACATCCAGGAAAGTCCTGCGTTGATTTTCTTGCGTCCGTTGTGGCAGGTAATCAGAGACTCGGCGCAACGCACGAGAAGTTCGTGATCGCTGAGCGGCTTGCCTGCCTCCTTGTAGAACTTGCGGAAGGTCTTGCGGAACTCCGAAGGCTTCTGCTCATACTTGGCAGCCGAGAAGATAATGGAATCTCCCGGCCTGAGGGATACTTCGAATACGCCAGGCGAAAGAAGGTCCTCCCTGCAGTCGAAGCCGCGACGGTACTCGTCGGAATATGTCACTCCATAATACCAGTGGGCGTCGCTGCGGAAGCGGGCCTTGCCGGAGAACTGAAGGTACAGATCAGGGAAAGCCTCATAGAGGCGGAATGATGCACCGTGGTCGCAAAGCTTATATCCCTGGTCTGCCACATCATTGGCGTGGGTGAGGTCGTGAATATTGCGGAATGCGAGCAGCGGCCTGAACTGCACGGTGGCAGTCTCGGGAGCTTCGAGAAGCTCGTAATTTATGAGAAGCTGGTCTCTGTCAGGGCAGAGCAGAAGGGTCTTGCGGAACACGATGTCGCCGATTTTGTAGGTAATCTGCGGCACCGGAGTTTCGGTGAAGTCAACCACATACTTGTGGCCCCTCGGCTCGTAAATGTCTCCGTAGCAATGAATTCCAAGATTGAACTGCTTGCCACTCACGGTAATTGACTCATCAAGGGATGAGAGCAAGAGGTAGCGGTCGCCGCCGAAGCGGTCAAGGGTAAGGGCGAGCAGTCCGTGATACCTGCGGGTGTTGCAGGTAATGATGGACGTGTTGATGTAGGCTCCCTCCTTGTTTTCGCTGATGATTTCCCTCTTAAGCGAGTAAGAGAGGTTCACCAGCTCTGCCTTGTTGAATTTCAATAATGCCATAATATCTCTTATCTTTTAACCAGCACCAGACCGCACCTTGACGGAAGGTACAGCCTTAGTGTATGGTCTGTGGTAACGTGTAATTCTCCATTGCGAAGACGGTCAAATCCATCGTACACGCCTTCGTCGGTGTTGAAGCTAAGTTCATACTCCCCATCCTCTGTTTCAAAGCCGTAATTCTCATACGATTGGGTAGGGTTGAAATTGAGCGCAAATATAACATTTTTCCTTCGGAAAATCAAGATTTTCTTTTCCTCGTCGGCGCGCAGAAGGACAGGTGCTTCGGAAAGAATCTTACGGTCGCGAAGGAAGTGCACCATATGGGCATCAAAAGCTTCCAGACAGCCGTAGCGAAGCATAGGATTGTCCGCAAGCGACCACTGTCTGCGGGCATAGGCATAGGACCAGTTGTTTCCTTCGCGAGGAAAGTCTATCCACTCCGGATGTCCGAATTCGTTGCCCATAAAGTTGAGATAACCGTTACCTGCCGTAGCGGCGGTGACAAGACGGATGAGTTTGTGAAGGGCTATTCCGCGGTCAACTATGAGGTTCTGGCTTCCTTTGTTCATAGACCAGTACATCTCTTTGTCTATGAGACGGAAGATGATGGTCTTGTCGCCCACAAGAGCCTGGTCGTGGCATTCGGCATAGCTGACGGTCTTCTCGTCTGCGCGTTTGTTGGTGAGCTCCCACCAGATTTCGCCCATAGACCACTGCTCGTCAGTCTTTTCCTTAATCCACTTGATCCAATGGTCGGCAACGCCCATTGCCATTCTGTAGTCAAAACCGACTCCACCGGCATCGAAAGGCGCGGCAAGGCCGGCCATACCGCTGACATCCTCGGCAATGGTGATGGCGTCAGGGTTGAGTTCATGTATGAGCATATTGGCAAGGGCGAGATAGCATACGGCATTCTCGTCCACGCCCTTGTTGAAATACAGGTCGTAATTGCCGAAGGCTGTGCCCAGACCGTGGTCCCAGTAGAGCATCGAGGTCACTCCGTCGAAGCGGAAGCCGTCGAGATGATATTCCTCCATCCAGTATTTGCAGTTGCTGAGGAGGAAATATTTCACCTCGTCCTTGCCGTAGTCGAAGCAGCGGGAGCCCCAGGCCGGATGGTGGCCGGCTGCACCGGGATAGAAGTAGAGGTCTTCGCGACCGTCCAGGCGGCTCAGGCCCTCGGCTTCGTTGGAGACGCTGTGGGAGTGGACTATGTCCATAATAACGGCAATGCCGTGGCTGTGGGCCTCATCCACAAGGGCCTTGAACTGCTCCGGAGTGCCGAAGCGGCTGCTGAGGGCGAAGAAGTTGGCTACCTGATAACCGAAGCTTCCGTAGTAAGGATGCTCCTGAAGGGCCATTATCTGAATTACATTGTAGCCCAGACGCACGACGCGCGGGAGCACATCGCGACGGAAGTCCTCGAAGCTGGATACCTGCTCCTTTTCTCCGGCCATTCCGATATGGCACTCGTAGATGAACGGGGTGTCGATTTTGCCCGGGGCTTTATGTTTCCATTTATAAGGCTTTGCGGGCTCCCAGACCTGGGCGGAGAAGACTTTGGTCTGAGGGTCCTGTACGGCACGGGTGACATAGGCCGGCAGCCTTTCTCCCCCGCCGCCCTGCCATTCTATCCAGAGCTTGTAGAGGTCACCGTGGTGCAGGAAGACTTCCGGGAGCCTGAGTTCCCAGTTGCCCTGGCCTACCGGTTTGAAGGCGAAGGCTTCGGAACGCTTCCAGTTGTTGCAGTCTCCGATGAGGTAGATGCGGCTGGCGTTGGGAGCCCATTCGCGGAGCACCCAGCTGTCAGTTTCGTGATGAAGTCCGTAGTACAGATGATTGTTTACCGCTTCGCTGAGGGGCCCTTCCCCTGCGAGTTTGGTTTTTGTGGCGAGGATATTCTCGTGGCGTGCATCTATTGCTCCTTTCCACGGTCCCAGCCAAGGGTCCATATCGTAGATTTTCTCCATATATCTCTATATTTCTTATAATACGGATTATAGTGTCAACAAGTTTCAAACCAGGGAGTCCAGTTTTTCGCGTGCGCTGCGCAGGTAGGCGCGGCACTGTTCGACGAGTTCGGATGAGCGCTTGAGGGCGCTGTCCATTTTGTCGAGGTCCACGGAAGGGTCCTCAACTTCAGCTGCGATTTTTTCCAGCTCCGCAATCGCTTTCGCGTAATCGAAAGTGTTAGAGTCCATATCAATCGTTTGGTTTTTTGGTATTAACAAATCATCATGAACCTACTTGATGTGTATTTTGCTAAAAGACAACTCCTCTAAGTTCATATCCTCCAGTACTTGCTTTATTTCTTCATTGACATAAATCTGAGATGTTATCTGCCAGAAATTGCCATATCCATGGAACATAGCATATTTTTCTACTTTTTCCATTTTGAAGCAGGGTTTCAATACTATTCGAGAGGATGGGACAAAGACACTCTCTGTCACATTAAGTGTATCAAGTTCTGTCGTAAACAGCGGAATATAATATTTTCGTGATGATGTACATCCTTCAACCATAACTTCCCTCCACTCAATGTTCTCAAGCCCCGTTAGGTGTGATGCTATTATTGATGCCATTCTCTTCGACATAAGAGGCCAAGCCAAGCTGTTAGGCTGGTAATCGTAATAGGTATCACTAATAGCTCCTTTTTCCAGTTTGTCATTAACGGACACTTCATATAATCTCAACGGAAAAGGGAGAGTATTATTGTCTACCATCTTAGGGATTAATTCATATGAGGATGGGGTCCCTTGTGGAGCATAAGCTACAGTTGACACCTTTTCATCATTAATTGATATCCAATAATAATTCATAATTAAAATCTCCAACCAGATTTTCTTAAAAGTTCCGGATTATTAATAATTGTTTGCTTTATGTATAAATCAAACAGCTCTAGAAATTTACTTGTATCTCCTGCTGCCTCATAATCAATTTGATACATTGTTTGTAAAATGAAGTTATGATATTCATTAGGGTGACGTCCTAAATGTGGAATTAACGCCTTGTTCCAATCACCATCCAAATCTAATCCATACTTTCCTGCTATCTCCTGCATCTGAGGGGTAAAGAATTTGTTCTTATTGGTAGCAAAATGGTGTGTCTGTTCAGGAAGACCTATATCTGTAGCATAATTAGTTCGCGATAGAGTCTTACTTAACTGTTCCACAACTCCCATCGTTATAACACCTGAGATGGCTCTTTGCGAGAACTGTGAAAAAGTAACACCCTGATAACCATTTCCTGTAATATCTATAGCTGATGTAATCAAAATCTCTCCTACTTTCAAAATTCTTTCTTGTCTAAGTAAGAGTTTACCAAATTTACTTATTGCAAGACCCGATTGAGCAGCTACACTATATCCACCTGTTAAACCGCTCACTATTCCCGTAACACCTATATCAAACCAATCAATATTATTAAGCCAAATATCTTGAGAAGTCATATCTGGATTATTCTTTGATTCAATATAATTGGCGAATACTTGAATCCCATAATCTATAGCCATAGATACGCCTGCGATGATTAGTGCACTTACTATTACCGCATCATCAATTCCGAACAGCTCTCCACTTTCATCCGTATACTTCAGCGGATTATTAAGGCAATATGCATATCTATTATAAGACTGTGTAAAGTCAGGAATTTGTATGAAAGGATCAGGTCCAAGGAAACGTGTTGTAGCAGGATCATAGAGACGAGCGTTACAGTTATATAGAGCAAACCAAGGGAGTAGTTCATGTCCAGTATAGGTGCGAAGAGTTAACAATTGACTCGGGAGCGATTTCAATTCATTACTTGTGAGAGGTTCCCAAGTATCAGAATTGCGGAGTCTTCCCCAAGCATCATAACTCAATCGAACGGAAACACCATATTCATTCACAGTATTTATAATACTGCCCTGTCTATCACGAAGCACTTGGATAATCTGTTCACCTCCGGTATAAGATTCGTGAACACACATAGCAGTACCGTCATACGAAGAACCGCCCAACCAAAGCGTTTCAACAAAGTTGCCATCCGAGGTAATTTCAACCTCGTAACGATTACTAAAATAAAGCTTTGTTAAAAGGGGATTACCATCTGAGTCACTGACATCCATTCTCACTCTCTCCCCAGACGAATTATAAGTAAATGAAGCTCTAACCCCACCCTCTTCTATCTCCAAAGGCCTACCATCATAATTATAACTAATATGTTGAGGCAATGCAGAAATAGCAGATGTAGCACTGGCAGAAGTCATTCTGTAAGGATGTTGCGTATCTTCATAATCAAATCCTGCCACGGAAGACCTAGAAAGTATATTGCCGTTAGAATCATAACTCATAGACTCTATCGACATGCCGGTTTGAACTGCTGTTAATCTATCTAGATAGTCATATGAAAAAGATTCAGCATTTCCAGTTATTCTGTCAGTTCGAGAACTAATATTGCCCGTGGTCACATTGAATGTATACTCCTCATCGTATAAATTAGACTGAGCTCCATCACGGCACGCCCATCGTCTAATCTCATAACCATAATTATTGTGGGTATAAAACCTATCTATTACGCCAGTCCTTACTTTAGCAGGAAGGCCTAAAGCATCTTCAGTGATGAGTGTCATCACAGATGAGCCATTCCATAAAGTCGAAGTCAAATAGCCTCTTGAATAGATATAACTTTCCGTTCCTATCACCCCTCTAAATGAAGAAAATGAACTTGAATTTAATAAGCCATTCTGTGGGTTATAAGAATAATCAACAGTCATCCAACACACATCACTAACGGTTTGAGTCATACTTGACTGTCGTCCCAAATTATCATATGAATATGAAGTAGATGTTCCATTAGAGGATTGTACAAGTACAATATCGCCATAATCATTATAAGAATAAATTGTGGAAAACTCACCTTCTGTTGAAACAGACAACAATCTATCATGGCAATCATAGTTTTCCAATCGACATCCACATGAGGAAGAACACACAACATTATAAGAGCCATCTGGCATATCTGCATAAGACCATGTCCTAATACCGGAACTAGGATCACTAATTGAAATACGCCTTCCATAAATATCGTATGAAAAAGTAGTCTCACCCACTGACGAAGGCTGTCCATCAGAGCGAAGAATTCTATGTATTTCACCACCATTATCTTCAGTATATACCACATCTCCTGAAGCATCTGTGGTTGTTCTTAGAAAGAATCCGCCTTCTCGTTTTGTTACTGAAGCCCCATTATATTCCCAAGTGGTTGATTTGCCCGCAGGAGTGATTGTCTCCACAAGTCTTCCATATCTATCGAAAACATTTCTACTGTACAATGAAGTAGATACACCCTTGAAAGGAATAGACTCATAAACCTTTCGACCAAATCTATCGTAAGAAACGCTTTGCTTAAGTTCAGTACCATCAAAACGAGACTCAGAGTGCAATATCTCTCGGCCTAAAGCATCGTAATGAGATACTACTGTCGGAGCATCATTTGATTGTCTCGTGACAGTATACAGTCCATTCCCTCCCCAACTACAGTTTATATATCGAATCGCACCACTTGGAGAACTGAATGCAATTCCATTACCCCACACATCTGTGACAACACTAAAAGAATTCCCTCGATAATCTGTCTGTTCCAATACTGTTCCCCATTTATCTCTTGCTCTATATTCAATTATTCTGTTAAGGGGATCCATTTCACGAATACAGTATCTTCCAAGTGAATCATATGTATAAGTAGTTGTATTATTTGCTAACGCCCCTCTATTCGATACTGATTTTGACAACACTTTTCCTTTTGTGGAATATGTATAATTTGAAGTCTCACTTGTAATAAGGCTATCCCCTGCTACAACAAAAATCTGGCAAGACAAAAGATGGCCACTCCCAGAATAACTCATTATGCTTTTCTTGCGCATAGGAGATGATTCACCTTTTTTAACAGAGTTATATACTGTTATCGGGAGTCCGAGCTGATATCTTGAATTTGAAATGATATTGTTATAAGTATTAATTGTCGTATCCCTTTGGTCAATTACTCCATTTAGCTCAAAAATAGAGAACTGCTTGAGTGGATATCCATATGACGAATATATGTAGTGAGAGCGCTTACGTATTCCTGTAAGTGCGTCATATTCCACCATATCTGTAAGTTGTGGATTCTCTTTACCATATAGAGTACAATTATTATCATACGTTATGCTCATATTGGACATCAATTTATTCCCCGCATCTTGGGAAATCGACCACATCTGCGAAAGAATAGGAAGGCCCAATTGTTGCGGATTATAGACTGTTCTTCGTCGATAGACATCTCCTGATAAACTTAAGTCATCCTCAACGAGCTTTTCCCTAAAGCCACAGAATCCCAATCCACAATTATTCAAACATAAATCTTTATAACTATAATGTTTCCATATCAATATATCTTCACCTATAGTAGTCTTTTCCTGTTCAACAACATTTAACGGGAGTATCCCAGCATGAAACCCCCTTTGTTGATCCCATTGAACATCAGGGCTTGATTGGTAAACATCATTTCCGAATAGTGAAATATCTTTATAGTCCGTGTGTATCCTTATTCCATAGCTATTAATGCAGTCTGAAATCTGCCTTTCTATTGACTCATTCCTATCGTATCTAGCAACAGATATTTTACTATTCTCCAAAATGAATAATTGAGTTCTAGGGAATATCCCTAGAGTAGCTGAAGGTATTATAGTATATGAAGATCCGCCCAAATCGTATGTCGATGATTCCGAATTTTCGTTGATAGATCCATTAACATTGCGATACCACGATACTGTGCTACCA
>CALYTI010000033.1 GCA_945487035.1 uncultured Bacteroidales bacterium | reverse complement strand
ACATATTAATAAGTTCGCGCGAGGTGGGCCGCAAAGCGGCGGCTCCATCTTTTCCTCTGAGTTTTGCAATTATTTGTACTAAGAAGTCTCGGTCTGTGGCTTAGGTGGACGACAACCTTCTTCTCGCCTCCAGCGGGTCGACATCAGCGCATACACCTTACTCATGGTAAAACGCTACCCGATAAGGATGGCTCTCACCTTCGCCCCATCCGGTTCCTCAGAATTGATGCCTAACATGAAGTGATAGCAGCGGATTAAATGTACCCCCTGTATCACTTTCAAATGTACCGGGCGTATCAGAAACAAATGTACCGCCTATATCACTTTGAAATGTACCATATGTAGTGGAAACAAATGTACCACCTGCCGATGTTAACCAGTGCCAGCTGAGGTACGGCAGGAACTTCAGAGAGGTTGCTTTAGGTTTGGTAAATGTAACTATTTGGTAAAAATCTTGGTAAGTCTGAATTCAACGAAATGCCGCCAGATGCGGTCAAAACGCACCAAGGGCGACTCCTAAGAATCGCCCTTGGTAAGTGTATCTATCTGAGAATCAGAATAGTTAACCTTTAATACTCCTCCTCGTTAAAGAAAAAGTCCTCTTTGGTAGGGTAATCCGGCCAGATATCTTCGATGGTCTCGTACATCTCACCGTCGTCCTCAAGTTCCTGAAGGTTCTCGATCACCTCCTCCGGAGCGCCGGAGCGGTTGGCGTAATCAATCAGTTCATCTTTTGTTGCCGGCCATGGAGCATCATCCAGGCTTCCGGCGAGTTCAAGTGTCCAAAACATATCAAAAGTCGTTTTATTGTTTCGTATTTCAATTAGGCCGCAAAGATATACAAAAAAAGCTTAGTTCAATAGAAATTTCGTACTTTTGCGCAATGGCATACATAAAAGAAGAAAAATACGACGAAAAGACTACTGAACAGATAGCTCAGCACGTCAAAGCGATACTCGAACTCCTCGGTGAAAACCCTGAAAGAGAAGGTCTTCTCAAGACTCCGGAAAGGGTAGCGAAATCCCTGCAGTTCCTGACCAAAGGCTATCAGGAAAACGGAATTCAGATAGTGCGGCAGGCTATTTTCGACGAAGAATATCAGCAGATGGTCCTGGTAAAGGACATAGAGTTGTATTCACTCTGCGAGCACCATATGCTCCCGTTCCTGGGGAAGTGTCATATAGCCTACATCCCGGACGGCAAAATCACCGGCCTGAGCAAAATTGCCCGGGTGGTCGAGACATTCGCCCGCAGGCTTCAGGTCCAGGAGAGGCTCACAGTCGAAATCCGCGATTGCATCCAGGAGGCCCTGCATCCGCTCGGCGTGGCGGTAGTAATCGAAGCTACCCATACCTGCATGCAGATACGCGGCGTCCAGAAATCCAACGCCATCACCACCACCTCAGCCTTCAGCGGGGCCTTCCTCAACTCGGAGAAGACCCGCAACGAATTCCTGAATCTAATAAGATAAACTGCTCCTACGCTGGCAGGCAGTGCCCTCCGAGAACCTGTGCCACCCTCGGCACCATAAGAGGGGGGACCGCGTCAGCGGTGGGGTCGAGCGAAGCGAGACGGTTCTGGAGGGCACGGCCTGCCTACAGAACTTCGTCAATTTCACCGGAATCCACATACCAGAGGAAAGCCTTCACATCGGAGTATCCCATCTGGCGGTAGTACTCCGCATAGCGCTGCACCTGGGTGCGGTGCGAAGCGTCCTTCTGGGCAAACTTATAGTCGATGATTTCAACCTTCCCGTCCTTGAGCACCACGCGGTCAGGGCGGTAGGTACCATCCTGTGTAAGGATATCGCGCTCGTCAAGCAAATCAGCACCTTCAGCGAACCATCCCCTGTCCGAAACGCCGGCCACTGCCTCAGAAAGCATTGAGAGCGACTCGGCCGCCTGAGCGGCATCCAGCAGGCCCTCCTTGCGGGCACGCTCCACGCTCCCGGGCAGGTCCTGCGGAGTATGCACGCTCTCCATAATCTTGTGGAGCACTATGCCGCGCAGCCTGCGCGAAGTATCGAAAAACTCTGCGGAAGAGGTCTTGATTCTTACCTGTTCCCTTGCAACCGGGCCCGAGTCGGGAGCCATATAGCGCAGCTGGTGCGACTGCAAGCCCTCCACGCTGCCCTTCCCTGTGGCCGCCCTTTCTTCCACACCGAAGCAATAGCGCTTCCCTCCCAAATCCCCCTCGCAAGCCGGCAGTTCTACAAAATGCATATCCACATAATCATAAAGCGCATCCGAGATCTTGGAAGCGGTGCCGACAATATGGCTCTTTGCAGGAGGCGGGGCAATGAGTATCATAGTCTGCGAGGCACGGGTTGTTGCCACATACCACACATTGGCAGCATCGATGTAGCTCAACCTCAATTCCCTGCGGTAGTTCTCCGCAAACAGGGTGCTTTCCGACGACTTGCTCAAACTGGTATAGTACAACGCCTTCCGAGTTCCCTCCAAGCCTGTGCCTTCCGTAGCCGGACATTCCCAGGCCTTGAAATCGGACTTCATAAAACTGTCTTTGCGCGGGAAAGGAATCACCACATAAGGATAGTCCAGACCCTTTACCTTATGTATGGTAATAATGGTCACGGCATCGCAGTCCTCAGGGGAAGATATCTTTTTGCCCACACCCTCATCCTTCCAGTATTTGAGGAAAGAATGGAGCGAATTGCCGTTGCGGGCGACATAATCGCGAAGCAGGTCCATAAACGCAAGGACATAGAGCGTGTCCGTATTGACCTCCGCCCTGTCGAAAGTGCGGAGTATGGCCTCGGCCATATCGCATAGCGACTGGCAGCCTTTCACGCAGGCAGGGTCGAAGCCCTTGGCAAAATAGCCGCCGATTCTGTCGGACGGGTCATCCAGCACTGACAGGCAGCTCACAAGAGCTCGCACCACCGCTCCGCTGCTTATGTTGAGCGAATCATTGGAAATCACAGGCACACCGACTTCCACAAGAGCTGAAGCCACTTCCGCACCCATTGCGTTGCTTCGCACTATGACCGCCACATCCTTCCAGCGGAAACCCTGCTCGGATGCTCTGAGAACCGAATTGACTGCCGCCGGCACAATGCAGTCAGGAGCAACAAACCAGGACTCCACATAGCCGGCTGCCTTGATGCCGCATTTGGCCTTCTGCTGCACATCACTATATATTTGTGGCAGACGGCACGGAAGCTGTCTGTCCAGAGTCTCGGAGAGATATTTGTAGAAGCCGTTGTTGAACTCGACTATCTTTGCAGCACTTCTCCAGTTGCAATCCAGACTCTGAAGCGTAACATCCGGAAGCTCTTTCTGTACCCTGGAGTCCAGGATGTCCCAATCCGCATTACGCCAGCGGTATATGCTCTGCTTCACATCTCCCACAATCAGGTTGTAGAAGTTCGAAGCAAGGCTGTTCAGAAGCAGGGGCTTGAAATTCTCCCACTGCACCACAGAAGTATCCTGGAATTCATCCAGAAGGAAATGCCAGTAATGCACGCCCACCTTCTCATAGACAAAAGGAGCATTGTCGTCGGAAATTATTTCCCTCAAAAGAGTATTGCTGTCCTCAAGGCTGAGTACATTCTTCTCTTTGAGAAGAGCGTCAAACTCCTTATCAAGCCTGTCCGCGACATAGAACAAATCCACCTGTGAGCGGAGCAGCCTTGCGGTGCGCACCGTAGGATATACCTGAGCATACTCCTGAACTTGGGCAATGGCCCCGGAAAGGGCAAGCCTGTCACTGTCGCTTGCCTGTGAACTCTTCACGAAAAGCTTGTTAAAATCCTCCAGAGCATTACGCCAGGCCGCCTTGGTAAAATCCAGCTCGTCCCCGCTCTTGTAAGACTTCAGCGCCAGGCAGAACTTCTGGAAATTCTTATTGAGCCCGTCACATCCTTCCGCTATGATGCAGAGTCCCTCGGCAGCCTTCACGAAGCCTGCGTCGAACTCCTTTATTATCTTGTTGCATATGGATTTGAGCTCCTTGATGCTGTCTTCGGCAAAAGCCTTTGAAGTATCAATCCCGAGCTCCTCGACCTTCTTGCGGTAGCCCTCGGACATATAGCCCGAAGCGAACTCTCCCAAACGGCTTTCCAGATGGTAGCCGTTTCCTTCCTCTATGGTTTCTATACTGCAGCGCGACAGCCATTTGAGAAGCTCGTCTTTCTGCCCGTCTATCGAGTCAAGCACGCGGTCCACCGTTTCCTGAACGAGCATAGCCTTGTCCAGCTCGACCTGATACTGAGCGATTTGACCCAGCTCACGGGAGAAGGCCCTGAGCACCCTTTGAAAAAACTTGTCAATGGTGCTGACCGAAAAGGCACCGTAGTCGGAGAGTATGGCGGACAGGGCCTTGCGGCACTCTGCTCCAAGAGCCTCCGGGCTCTTTAGGTCGGTCTCAGCCATCAGTTCTGCCAGATAGGGTGAAGCAGCCGGGTTCCTTCCCAGCACATCCAGTTCCTTGACTATACGGCCCTTCATCTCGGCTGTGGCCTTGTTGGTAAAGGTCACTGCAAGTATATGCCTGTAAGGGCGGCAGTCTTCGCGAGCCCTGTCCTGGAGCAGCAATTTGATGTATTCTTTTGCAAGATTGTAGGTCTTTCCGGAACCTGCAGAAGCTTTGAGAACCTTCATCATGGCTAATTCCTCCCGCACAAAATTTTGAAATCGCAGTATTTGCAGTTGCCCTTCTCCGAAGTCAGGGTGAAATCCACTGCCGGGTCCTCCATTTCCTCGAAAACGGCTTCGATTTTCTCCTCGAAGGCAGCGTTGCGCTCTGGGATTTGCCCGTATTCCGGCACAGGATTCTTGAAGATGTCGGACATCGCATACATAGCATTGAGCACCTCGTCTCCGAGCTCCTTCTCCACCATCTTGTCGTAGATGAAGAACTGCAGGGCCGCCTTATGCCTGTGTCCGTCCTTTTCCGAAAAGACTTTGTCAACTTCGAGTTTCGGGCCCAGCACATCAGGGGAATCCCCTCCCGACTTGTAGTCCACCACCCTTACCGTGCCGTCCGGGAAGGAGTCGAGACGGTCAATGATGCCCGTAAACTTATGCCCCGCTATCGTCACCTCCCGGCGAAGCTCAAGACCGAGGATTCTCATCTCCCCGCGCCTGCGTATCAAAGCGAGGTCTTCTTCAAGTATCTTGCGGACCATACGCACTATGATGTCGGCGGTCACGAGGTCGCGCCCCCGCACCTCAACGCTTCGCATCTGCCGGGCAATGAGCCTGTGCACCTTGGCGCGTATTTCGTCCTCGCGGCCGAGCCAGCTCTTGATATAGGCGGAGCTGATGACAGGCAGAGGACCGAATTCCCGCTCGGACACCCTTTTGTCGCCAGGGAAATCCCCTTTCATAGCCTCCTCTCCGCAGTACAGGGCCTGCATTGTGCCGTGGAGCACATCTCCGAGCATACCCGGGTCCAGACTTTCGCTTACCTCGTCCACAGGGCTGAGCCCTTCGATGAAGGTATAATAGAACAGCGCCTTGCAGCTGATGTATTTCTGCAGCGCGCTCGCGGACATACGCGAATTCTTGATTTTATCGACATCGTCCCCAGTCTTGGGGATGGCCTCCTGCTCCCCGCTCTTGCGCACCTCAGCCTGGCAGGATATGCGGCGCAGGGTGCAGTGCTCTCCGTAAAGGTACTGGAGCTGCTTGACATAGCGGCTCTCCTCCCCCGTATTCAGGCCTTCCGAGCGCGAATCGTAGAGCATCCATACCCTCTCGGCGCGGGATATCATCCTATAGAAATAATACGCCCACACATCCTCCTGATACTCATAGGTCGGCAGGCCGAAGGCTTTGCGTATCTCCGGAGGGACGAAGGAAGGGGCAATGGCGCTGCGCGGGAATACGCTTTCGTTCGCGCCCATAATCACAAGGTTGCGGAAATCCAGCGCACGGGTTTCAAGCGGACCCATAATCTGCAGGCCTCCGAGCGGCTCCCCTTCAAACGGAACGCTCACGCCCGCAACAAGCTGCTGCATCAGGCGTACCATGGTGCGGGGAAGCACATCCAGGTGCATATCTTTGAGCCTCTGCGCAAGCTGGAACCAGCGCTGTGCGAACTCGCGCTGCAGATCGTCGAGATGCGGAGCCAGAGCAGCTATCACATCCAGCAGGTATTCGAGCAGAGTATCGGCGCAGGGGCGGAAGATAATGCCCAGCAGCGGTGCGCCGTCGAAGTCGCTCTGCGGCACGAAATAATTCGCGGCAGCGACAACCGCTATAATCTTCTGCCGGTCCGCCTCGCTGAGCGCGTTTTTGAGCAGCCCGCTGGAGAAGATGTCGTGCACCTGCTTATGGTAGAAATAGCACTGCCCGTCCTTGTTGCGAAGGTGCAGCTGCAGCTCCATCACATCCGTCATAAGAGCCGCCAACTCACTGGAAGAGAGCGGATATCCCATAGTCACATTGACCCCGTCAGGGCACTGCGGCAGGCTGTTGAGCACGCTCATCAGCATAGTCTCGTCGCCCAGCACCACGGCAAAGTCGAGGCCCCGCTGCTCCTGCGGCACCTGCGAGAGCAGCTCCGGCAGCATCTTGGCCTGCCCGGTAGCCGACGGGATGCCGCATACCATTACCTCAGGCTTGCCTGAGCGCTCCAGAGAAGGCACGAAGGAGCCCGGAAAGTCCGCCAGGTTGCGCTCCATAAAGTGGGTGCTGCCGTTGCCCTTTGCCGTAATCATAGGTCCTGCGTAATCCCAGGTGAACTGCGCTATGCCGGCGGTGTGCATCTTGCGGAGCACCTTGCGCTCGCATTCGTTCAGGGCATTGAGGCCGACAAACACATAGCTGCTGACCTGAGGCAGGGCCTTGCCGAGAATATCCACTATGCTTTCCGACTCCAGCCTGTCCGCAAGGGCGCGGTAAATCTGACCCTCATAGGCTTCACCGTTTGCGTCAAGTGCTGCGCGGAACCCGGTGTAAAGGCGATGCAGCATAGACCACATGGTCACGAATTCGCCTTTCACATCACGGCCTCCCCCCTGCGGCGCCTTATGGTCAAGGGCATAGCCCGCGAGGCGCTTTATGGCCTCCTTCTGCCTCTCATCGAGCCAGGAATAGTCATCTTCGATACTCTTGAGGTCCCCTATGTTGGCAAAGAGGCCGCGCGCGTCCACGAGATACTTGTCCACATCGTCGAAATCCGCCAGCAGCACGTCTCCCCAGCAGATGAACTCGTCCAGGGACTCCGCCTTGGGATTTATCTGCCGGTAGCAATCATAGAGCCTCACCAGCAGCGAGATGCGGTCGGAGGCGCTGCGGCCGGTGGCGCGGCAGAAGAAGTCGTTGATTGTGAGCATGGGCGGCGCGAGGAAAGGCGAATCGCTCAGGACAGCCTCTTCCTTGAGATAGTGCTTGAAGAAGACGAGCGAGCGCCTGTTCGGGAATATGAACATAGTGCTGCCCAAATCCTGCGCCGCTGCCCAGTGCGAAGCGACCTGCTTGAGATATGGAGTCATAGCTTACTTGGAAAACTGCTGAAGGACGGTATCGGCTTTGATTTTGTCTATGATGGCGCAGACCAGCCTGTAGGCGGTGCTGTCTGCGGTGTACTGCGCAGGCACGGTGAAACGCACACGGCCCTGCTTCTTGAGCCTCTGGGCTATGGCGCGCTTCTTCTCGTTGCCCGGAGCATAGACGGCTACCGAATTGCCTCCGAACATGGAGACTATCTTCATACAAGGCACATCCGTCTCACCGTCACCGAAATATATCATATTGGTAAAAGGCACTCTCTTCTTTTCCTCGGCCATCGAGGAATTGAGCCTCTTGTTGTCGCGGGCGCTGAATATGCCCTTGTTGATTTTGAACAGGAACTGGGTCTTGTTGGTGGAATCCACCGCAATGCCCGGCCAAACCGCCTCGCCGTTCTCATCGTAAATGAAAGATCCGGCGAAGATGTAACGGAACTCCTTGGCGATTGGGGTGCCCTCGACTATCTCCTTGAGGCCGCTGGAATTGATGTAGTGCTCCACCTTCACGCCCTGACTGCGGCCGTACTCGTTGATGAGGCGGAACCACTCCCTCACGCCCTCGAAAAGCACCACGTCCTTGCCGAACTCGCGGAAGGACTCGCTGCGCAGGCTGATGCCCTTGGCATGTGCCTCGTCATACATCATTTTCATATATGAAAGCACATTGGATGCATCCTGACCCACTGCGAGTTGGTTGGACATATCCCAAAATTGCTGCGGCGTTGTGCCAACCGCCTGGATGAATCCGAACTCCTGCATATTGCCCGGAGAAAGGGTTCCGTCGAAGTCATAGACAAGTGCTACAATCGGTTTTCTCATTTTTTGTCACGATTTGTTCACAATATACGGAAAAAATAATATTTTTGCTATATGGAACAACATTATCTCCTAAACCTTGAGGCTACCATCAAAAGAAAATGGGACCAGCCGGCGCTCTGCTTCTTTCAGGGCGAAGAATTAAGCTTCGGCCAGGTGGCCGGACACATTGCAAGATTTCACCTCTTCTTCAAGGAGAACGGCATCGCCGTAGGTGACAAGATTGCAATCTGCGCAAAGAACACCCACAGGTGGGCAGTATCCTTCCTTTCGGTGACAACATACGGTACGGTGATAGTACCTATTCTCGCCGACTTCCATCCGGACAGCGTCAACTATCTTGTGGACCACTCGGATTCGCTGATGCTCTTCACCGACCGCGAAATATGGAACAAACTCGACCCGGAGAAGATGCCGAAAGTGCGCGCAGTCATCAACTGCGACGATTTCGAGCTGCTATTCTCGCGCGACAAGGCCCTCACGGAGTCCTACAGGAAACTGGACGAGACTTTCAAGGCTGCATATCCTCAAGGGTTCGGTCCGGAGCACGTGAAATACTACACGGAAGACATCGAGGCCCTGTCCATCATCAACTACACCTCCGGAACCACCAGCGCTCCCAAGGGCGTTATGCTTACATACAGGAACATCAGCGCATCCATCGAGTTCGCGCTCCGCAAGATTCCGGTGAAGGACGGTGACAAGATTGTGTCTATGCTCCCTATGGCCCATATCTACGGCCTTGTATTCGAGTTCATCTACCCTATCTGCGGCGGAGCCTGCATATACTTCCTCGGCAAGTCGCCGGCACCTTCACTTCTGCTCAAGGCAATGAAGACGGTGAAGCCTTACCTGGTGCTAACCGTACCGCTCGTGATGGAGAAGATTTACAAGTCTTCCGTAAAGCCGGCTCTCCAGAAACCTGCAGTGAAGGTTCTCAGCCGCATTCCGGGCCTGAGGCAAATCGTGTTCAAGAAGGTGCGTTCTTCTCTGAATGCCGCTTTCGGAGGCAATGTGCAGGAGTACATTATGGGTGGAGCCGCCCTCAACCCGGAGGTCGAGAAATGCTTCCACGACATCAAGCTCAGCTACACCGTGGGCTACGGTATGACCGAAGCAGCACCTCTGCTTGCTTATGCACATCCTTGGGAATATGCCAAGGGTTCCTGCGGTATGGCCGTTGACTGCGCCGATGTGAAGATTGACTCTGAAGACCCGCACAGGATTGCAGGAGAGATTCTAGCGAAGGGCGACAATATCTGCCTCGGCTACTACAAAAACGAAGAGGCTACCAAGGCTGCCTTTACCGAAGACGGCTACCTGCGCACCGGAGACCTGGGTGTAATCGACAAGAAAGGAAACATCTACATAAAGGGACGTTCAAAGGCCCTGATTCTTTCCGCCAACGGACAGAACATCTATCCTGAAGAGCTTGAGGCTATGATTAACAGTCAGCCTTATGTTGTTGAGTCCGTGGTGGTAGAGCGCGCAGGCAACAAGATTTACGCCCTGGTTTATGTCGATACGGAAGCAATCAGAAAGGACGGACTTAGCATTTCCGCTGTGGCCGATCTGCCTGAGGTCATCCGCCTTACCGTAAACAAGGACCTGCCTGCCTACAGCCGCATCTTCAAGGTGGAGCTTGTTGACAAGCCTTTCGAGAAAACTCCGAAGATGTCAATCAAGCGCTTCCTCTACAAATAGTTTCTGACAATTTGTCACTGGAACGATAATTGATTTTCATATGACCTGTACGGCCGCAAGCCGTGCAGGTTTTTTGAATAATCATAAAAGACAATACAATATGAAAGGACAAATTGGAGTAACTACAGAGAATATCTTTCCTGTAATCAAACAGTTCCTCTACAGTGACCACGAGATTTTCCTTCGTGAAATCGTTGCCAATGCAGTGGATGCAACCCAGAAGATGAAGACACTCGCCTCCAACGGCGAATTCAAGGGAGAGCTCGGCGAATGCCCGGTAAGGGTTGAACTGGACGAAAAGGCAAAGACCCTGAAGGTGATTGACCGCGGTATCGGTATGACCGAAGAGGAGGTTGAGAAATATATCAACCAAATCGCCTTCTCTTCAGCCGGAGAGTTCCTCGAGAAATACAAGGACCAGTCCATTATCGGTCATTTCGGACTCGGTTTCTACTCAGCCTTTATGGTCAGCTCGAAGGTGACCATCGAGACCCTGAGCTGGAAGGAGGGTGCAAAGCCTGTATTCTGGAGCTGCGACGGCTCCCCTGCCTATGAGATGAGCGAGTGCGTCAAGGAGGACCGCGGTACCGTTGTCACTATGTATCTTGATTCCGACTCTGATGAGTTTGCAGCAAAGGGCCGCATCGAGCAGTTGCTCGGCAAGTATTGCAAGTTTATGCCTGTTCCGGTGGTTTTCGGCAAGAAGACAGAGTGGAAGGACGGCAAGAGCGTGGAGACCGATGAGGACAATGTCATCAATACCATCGAGCCTATCTGGACCAAGGCTCCGAGCGAGCTGAAGGATGAGGATTATATGAACTTCTACCACGCCCTCTACCCTATGGAGGAGGACCCTATGTTCTATATCCACCTCAATGTGGACTATCCTTTCACCCTTACCGGCGTGCTCTATTTCCCTAAGATTAAGGAGCGTATGGCAATAGACAAGAACAAAATCCAGCTCTATTGCAACCAGATGTTCGTTACCGACCACGTGGACAACATCGTTCCTGACTTCCTCACCTTGCTTCACGGTGTAATCGACTCTCCGGACATTCCTCTGAATGTGAGCCGCAGCTACCTGCAGAGCGATGCTAATGTGAAGAAAATCAGCACCTATATTACCAAGAAGGTTGCCGACCGTCTGGAGGATATCTTCCGCGAGCAGAGAGAGACCTACGAGCAGAAGTGGGACAATATCAAACTCTTCATCGAGTACGGTATGCTTTCAGACGAGAAGTTCGGTGACAGGGGCATGAGTTTTGCCCTCCTCAAGGATACCGACGGAAAGTATTACAGTTTCGACGAATACAAGGGGGCCGTCAGCGAGGCTCAGACCGACAAGGACAAGAAGATTGTTTTCCTTTATGCTACCGATACGGAGAAACAGTACAGCGCAATCGAGGCTGCAAAGGCTCTGGGCTACAATGTGCTGCTTATGGATTGCGAACTGGATTCACACTTTGTGGGCCTTCTGGAGCAGAAGCTTGAGAATGTGCGCTGCGCCCGTGTGGATTCCGATTCAGCTTCCCGTCTGATTCCTAAGGAGGATGAGGTTAAGCCTGAGATGAGCGAGGAGGACAGCAAGACACTTTCCGATCTGATTAAGGGTGTGCTTCCGCAGGGACCTGAGTATCAGGTCGAGGCTGTGAACCTCGGAGAGAAGGAGGCACCGATTCTCATCACCCAGAACGAGTTTATGCGCCGTTACCGCGAGATGTCTTCAATCGGTGGAGGTATGAACTTCTACGGTTCTATGCCGCAGATGTACGACATCAAGGTCAATATGGAGAACCCTGTTATGGCCAAGATCTGGGCTGACCGCGAAGGCACCGCAGACCTGCTCCATCAGGTAGTTGACCTTGCTCTGCTTTCCAACGGACTGCTCACCGGCAAGGCTCTCGCCGACTTCATAGCCCGCAGCCAGCAGCTGCTCGGAAAATAGCCTGCTTGCCCGGCCCTGGCCGGGCATTTTTATTTTCCGACCTGCCCCTCGCCGCACTCTGTGCCACATCTCACTATTCCTCATCTGTCGCATCGTGTATGAAAACACACTCCCACACACTTTTCCCTCCTCATCTCACAGAACAGGAAAACATAACCTAGTTTGTACAGCACAGAGAGGCTTCTCCTGCACAAATTGCAGTCATTATATCGCCGCAGGCAGGTGCCTTCCGGCTCTCCCGTTGTTTTCCGAAAGTGTCACATCAGGAGCAAAAACGCCCTCCCACACACTTTTCCCACCCCATCTTACACATCAGGAAAGCGGAAAGCTGATTTTCAGGTGAGTTGGTGCGCAAGAGGGGCTGTTTTGCGCACGGATTGGGGAAAATTTGCAGTCGGTGCGCACAAAGGCCGTTTTTGCGCACGGGATTTCGCGTAACTTTGTTTAAATTTGCATTATGACTACCGACAATAAAGATAACAAGCAATCCAAGATTCTCCCGGAGGACAAGGAGGAGAGGAAAAAGGAACTTAAAAAGATGTTCATTTACTCCGAACTGATAAAACCGAAGTTCGACGAAGGACTGGATTAAGATATTTTTTACTATCTTTGCAATTGAAGGGTTCCGTTTTCAAGACGGGACTCTATTTTAATTGATTTTACTAATTACTAACATTTTATGGCAGAAGTACACTATATGAGTCAAGACGGACTCGACAAGCTTAAGAAAGACCTTGCCGAGGCTCTTGCACAACGCCCTGTCATCTCTGCAGCCATTGCTGAAGCAAGAGAGAAGGGAGACCTTTCCGAGAATGCCGAGTACGAATCGGCACGTGAGGCGCAGAGCCTTCTTGAAATCAAGATTGCAAACCTTCAGGATATGATTGCAAAGGCCAAAGTCCTGGATGCATCAATGCTCTCCACCGATAAGGTCCAGATGCTCAACACTGTAAAAGTCGAGAACCTCGCAGCGAAGAAGGTAATGACCTTCACCATTGTGGGAGAATCCGAGGCAGACTTCACCAAGGGCAGACTCGCTGCTACAACTCCTATTGCCAAGGCTCTTATCGGTCACGGCGTAGGTGAGACTGTTGAGGCCAAGGTTCCGGCCGGTGTGATTCAGTTCAAGATTCTTGAAATCACTGTCTGATATGACAATCTTTACCAAAATCGCGAAGGGAGAGATTCCTTCCTACAAAGTGGCGGAGAACGACAGGTTCTACGCCTTTTTGGATATTAACCCTCTTGCAGAGGGCCATACCCTTGTCATTCCCAAGGATGTCGAGGATGATTATATTTTCAATCTCGACCCCGAGACCTATGAAGGCCTGTGGGCTTTTGCCCGCAAGGTCGCTGTCGCAATGAAGGCCGCCATCCCTTGCAAACGCATAGGCGTTGCCGTGCTCGGAATGGAAGTCCCTCATACCCACATCCATCTGGTGCCGTTGCAGAGCGAAGCGGATATGGATTTCCGCAAGGTCCGCCCGGAAGTATCCGATAGCCGAAAGGCTGAACTTGCAGCAGCTATTCTTTCCGAATATGAGAAATTGTAAACCGCTATTCGCAGTCTGTGCCGCCCTTGCCGCCCTGACTGCCTGCTCGCCTAAGGCAAGCATCGATATGACAGTTAAGGACGCGCCCGGAACCAAACTGGCAGTTCATAAGCTCAATGTGAATACCACCGAGCTTCTGGATTCTGTATGCACCGATGCAAAGGGACACTTCCGCTACAGTGTGGATGTGAAGAAAGGTGACCCGGATTTCATTTATGTTTTCAAGGGAGACACAAGGCTCGCTTCACTCCTGCTTGAGGCGGGAGAAAAAGCTGTGGTTGAGGCTGATACACTGGGTTCATACAGCGTAAGCGGCTCAAAGGGATCCGAAGAGCTTTGCGAAGTGGAGAAGGACTATGCCGAATTCATTTCTGCTATGAAGACCGCTCCAGACACTCCAAGCTTCAGCAAGACCTATATCAATTACTACCGCAGCAGGGTCTCTTATGTGATGGGCCACAGCTCTTCGCTTTCGGTCATCCCTGTACTGTACCAGACTCTGGCTCCGGGCGTGCCGGTCTTCAGTCAGGCAACTGATGCCATCACTTTCAGGGCAATCTGCGATTCTCTCAAGCAGGCATACCCTGATTCGCGTTATGTCAAGGCTCTTGAGAGGGAAACTCAGCGCAGGGAAAATGCCCTGGGCCTTCAGGTGACCCTTTCACAGGCAGAGGAGGCAGGATTCCCGGAACTCTGTCTTCCTGACGTGAATTCCGAAAAGGTCTCACTTGCAGGGGTTGATGCCAAGGCTATACTCGTGCATTTCTGGACTGCAGACGATGCTGCACAGAAGCTCTTCAATCAGGAGGTGCTTATGCCACTCTACACCAAATATCATCCTAAGGGACTGGAGATATACTCCGTCTGCCTTTCTACCGACAAGGCCCTCTGGGCATCCGTAGTCAGGAACCAGAAACTCCCTTGGATTAATGTGTGCGACGGATTGGGAGCCGCCTGTCCGGCACTAGGGTACTACAATATCCAGACTTTGCCTTCCACCGTGCTTATTGCCGACGGAGAGGTGTCAACAACCAATATCACAGGAGAGCAGGCTCTCCGCAAAGAGTTGTCAAAATTATTGAAATAACACTATATGGAGTACAAAGCAAAAAACTATGTAGTAGGTGTCGATATCGGCGGACAGACCGCAAAAATCGGCATTATTGACAGGCGCGGAAACGTGGTTGCAGAGACCGTTATTCCGTCCAACAAGCACACTGACGAGCACGAATTCGTTGCATTCCTGTCTGAAACACTCAAGGCCCTGATTGCCAAGGCCGGTGTTGAGGGAGAAGTTGTCGGTGTAGGAACAGGTGCTCCTTGCGCAAACTTCCTCAAGGGCACTATGGACAATGCCGCCAATGTGACCTGGGCTGCAGGGCGCAGCGTGCCGTTTGCTTCAATGCTCAGCGAGGCTCTCGACGGAATGCCTGTAGCACTTACCAATGATGCCAATGCGGCTGCTCTCGGAGAGATGTACTACGGTGCAGCGAGAGGGCTGAAGGACTTCATCGTGATTACCCTCGGCACAGGCGTGGGAAGCGGTATCGTGATTGACGGAAAGCTGGTTTATGGAAGCGACGGATTTGCCGGTGAGCTCGGACACGTGCGCGTTGTGCGCTACAACGGTCGTCCTTGCGGCTGCGGCGGGGTAGGTTGCCTTGAGACATATTGCTCTGCCAACGGAATCACCCGCACTGCCCGCGAACTCCTTGAACTTTCGGATGAGCCTAGCACACTGCGTGAAATAGAGAAGCTCACTGCAAAGGATGTCCAGGAGGCAGCTTTTGCCGGAGACAAGATTGCAAATCAGGTTTACGAATATACCGGAAGGATTCTCGGTGAGGCTCTTGCGGGCTTCATCGCATTCTCTGCACCTCAGGCCATTATCCTCTTCGGTGGTGTGGCCAAAGCTCGCAGACTCCTTTACGAACCGGCAGTCAAGGCTATGAACGAGGCTGTATGCCCAATGTGGAAGGACAAGGTCCAGCTGCTCTTCTCCGAGCTGAAGGATTCTGACGCAGCCATCCTCGGTTCCTCAGCTATTGCCTGGGAACTCTAGACTGCCAGCCTACGAAATAACAGATGCCCGGCTTCGGTCGGGCATTTTTCATACGCTTTCCTGATGTGTAAGATGAGGAGGGAAAAGTGTGTGGGAGGGCGTTTTTGCTCCTGATGTGACTGTTCAGGAATTCCAGGACAATAAGACTACACTCGAAGCATCTGATGATGCGGCAACAGTCAATCTCGGTGGTAAAGGGCGCAAGCCCAGCATCCCCATTTTTGCAGAATAGGACGGCGAATCCGTCATCCTGTCTGCGCAGAGGCGTTGTTCCAAATCGTTTTGGGATTGGGATGCCTTGTAGGGCCTTCTGGAGGGGGCGAATCCCAAAACGACGGATTTTTGCGTCGTTCTGGGATTGATGTGCCCTGGAGTGCATTCTGCGGTAAGCGTCTCCGGGATGCTGTGGAGATAGTAAAAGAAAGCAGGGTTAGTCTC
>CALYTI010000032.1 GCA_945487035.1 uncultured Bacteroidales bacterium | reverse complement strand
CTTGCTTACCTGCTGAATTCGCTTGGGGAAACGCCGAATTGCTTTTTGAAGCTGGTGGAGAAGTGGGAGAGGGTGCTGAAACCTGTCATATCAGCTATTTCAGAGATGTTGTATTTGTGCTCTTTGAGCAGCTGTGCGGCTCGATTGAGCTTGTATCTCTTGAAGAATACACTCGGATTCTCGCCCGTAAGACCCTTCACCTTGTAGTAGAACTTCGTTCTTGACATATGCAGTCTCTCGGTCATTCCAGTAACATCCAGCTCATCGTTGGATAGTTCATTCTCCATCAGTTCGTAGAGGTCCTTCATAAAGGCGTTATCCTGCTCTGAGAGCACGTTTTCATCCAGGGAACTTACCTCGGTGGCCTGAGAAAGCACGGCCCGGATTTTCTCGCGGTTTTTGATCTGAGAGTTAACCAAAGCCATAAGATACTGTGGCTCAAATGGTTTGGTAACATAGGCGTCAGCTCCGCAATCCAAACCCTGCACCTGGTCATCCACATCAGCTTTTGCTGTGAGCAGGATTACAGGTATATGCGACAACTGCAGAGAACCCTTGATGTCACGACACAATTCATAACCGGACTTGCCCGGCATCACCACATCGCTGATAACTATGTCCGGAGCATCCTTCTTGACTGAGAGGAAGGCGGAGTCCGCATCATATCTGTAAATCACATTGTAACGGGTGGCCAGCAGTTCCTTCATATATCTCACCACATCCGTATCGTCATCCACAATCAGAACGGTAGGCCTATGCTCGTCCTGCACCTCATCCTCAAGAGGCAGTGTTGGCATAATGGCCTTTTTCTGTACGAAATCGCTTCCTTTTGCCTTTTCCGCATCGGTGTAGCAGGCCTCGTCGGCAGGAATCAGGAGTATGAACATCGCACCCTGCACTCCGTCTGTCCTGTTGAAAGCCTTGAGCCATCCGTGGTGCATTCTGGCAAGAGTTCTCGCGTAGTAAAGCCCGATTCCTGTGCCCCAGTTGTAGGCTCCGCGGACATTGTTGTCCAACTGGTAATACCTTTCGAAGATCCTTTCCAGTTCGTTCTCGGGAATGCCAGGGCCCGAGTCTTTGACCGTAATCTTTACATATTTTCCGCAGGAGCAGTCCATATACTCCCCGAACAGCTTTTGCGCATCATCCTTGGTCAGATGGTCCAGGCTGATTTCCACTTTGCCACCCTGGCCGGTGAATTTCATTGCGTTGGACAGCAGATTGAAGCAAATCTTGTCCACTTTGTCATCATCCACCCATGCGCTGAGGGAATCCTCTATTCCCCAGGCCACCAGACTGATGCCTTTTTCCTTTGCATTGACTTTGAAAATGTCAACCACATAGTTCAGCAACGAAACCACATCCACTTTCCTGACTTTCAGCTTCAGGCTGTCATTCTCCAGTTTGTTGAAGTCAAGCAGTTGATTGACAATCCTCAGCATTCTCTTGATATTCCTTTGAACTATTTCCAGAAGCCGTTTTCCTTCATCGTCAATGGCAGGGGACTCCGACATTTGTGCAATAGGGCCGGAAATCATAGTCAGCGGGGTACGGAACTCGTGGGAGATGTTGGCAAAGAAACTCATATTCATCTCATTGACCTTCTTCTCCTGCTCCCTTTCCATAGCCGCCTTTTTCTTGGCTTCCCTTTCAACAATCAGTCGCCTTCTGTACACGGCTATTACACACAGAATTGCTGCCGCAAGGCAAAAATACAGGGTGTAGGCCCACCAGGAGCGGTACAGCGGCCTGCCGACCGACAGTTCAAGACTGTTTTGAGCGAGTACCTCCGTCTGTTCTATATTGGTAAGGCGGACTTTGAAAATGTATTTTCCTGAAGGTACGTTGGCATAATTCGCTTCTCTGCTGTTGCTTGCATCTATCCAATACTGGTCGTAGCCCTCAAGCATGTAGGAGTACCTCACCCTCTCGTATTCGCTGTAATCCAGGGCTGAGAATGAGATGGCAAAACTGTTCTGGTTGTATTTGAGTTTGACATCAGGGTTGAATGCCATTGCTTTTGCAATGCATCCGCCTTCTGAAGGCAAAATCGTTTTGTTGTGCACTCTCAGTTCCTCGAAACAGAGGGGCACGGTCCTGTGCGTCATCAATTCTACCGGATTGAAAAGAGTAACTCCGTGAGTGCCGCCAAAGACAAGCGAGCCATCAGCAAGTATCCCCGATGCCCTGTCGTAGAACTGATTGCCTCCTATTCCGTCGGCTTCGAACCAGTTGATAAAGCGCCCGACGCTGCGGTCATATTTTGCAAGACCGTTCTGGGTGCTGACCCAGAGGTTGCCCTGAAGGTCTTCTTCTATGCTGCATATATCGCTGCAGGGAGTGCCGGGAAGGGGCGTGAGTTCTGAAATGGAAGGGTCATAGCGCAAAAGGCCGTTGGCTACGGTTCCTATCCATACAGTCCCTTTGCTGTCGGTTTTGAGCGCTGAAGGGATGAAGATGGATCTTGTAATGCTTCTCTGCCAGTCTTCCGGGGAAATTTCTATTTTCTTGGCCTCAAGAGTGTTGCGGTCGATTTCAAACAGTCCTTCCCTGAAAGCGGCGACAATCACATTGCCAGATGCCAGAAAATCGATACCGCTGACGAAAGAATAGGAGTAGCCGGGTATTCCCAAATTGATGTAATCCATCCTGGCACCGTCCGCGCTTATCCTCATGACAAGGCCGTTTAAGACTCCGATCCACATATTGCCTTCTCTGTCGGGCTGCATGCAGAGAATCCACGGGCAATCCCAGTGCCTCAGTACTTTCAATATGCTGTTCTCCTGTTTGCAAAGGAAGATCTTGTCCTGGGCCCCAATCCACAGTTTTCCGTCCTTTCCGGCTCTTAGGCAGGAGATGTATTGCTTGTTCCTTCGCTTGATAATGTTCCTTTCTTCCAGCCTGGTGAGTACCCCGGTGCTGAGGTCATAGTCATAGATGCCGTCGCTCAAGGTGGAGAAATAAATCCTCTCTTCGCATACATCCATGCTCAGAACGGATTTTCTGCCCAATACTGCATTCAGCACATTGTTGCTGAATTTGTCCTTGTAGGCATAGGAAATGCTGTAGCCCTGGTCGTAGGAGCACCACCATATGTTCTTTTCCGAGTCCTCAAATACGGCATTGAGCCTGAATTCCGGAATGTCAAAAGGGAAATCCGGGTCTCCCTGACGTGCAAAACTCCGCTCGCCGGGATTGTATGAATAATAGTCCCCTGATTCTGTGACGAACAGCAGAGAGTTGTTCACCAGAAATATATGTGTGATGAAGCAATCCGTGAATGCGGTGTTTGAACTGATTTCGGAGGGAAGAGGAACAAATTTTTCTTCGGCTGTGCTCAAAACGCTCAGCCCTCTGTCAGTGTAGATCCATATCTTCCCGTCTGGGCCCATGCAGACTGAAACCGGGTTGCCGCAGGACAGCTCTATGCTTAACTCTAGTCTGAAATTGTCTATGTTATAGCAATATATCCTGTCTCCGAAAACCCAAAGCCTGTCATCCGGCGAAATGAAGGCCCCGGTCATATACTGCCAGTCGTTGGAATAGACTGCGAGCCTGCTTTCAAAGTTGCCGGATTCGCTGTTGTACAGGCTGATGGCATCGGCGGTGTTGATAAGTATCTTCCCGCTGCGGCTCTCCATAATTTGCACCACATTGTTGCTTTTGGTGCCATAGATTGGAATATAGTCAAAAGAATCGTCATCCCTGTATCTGCAGATTCCGTTCATGGTTCCGACCCAGAGCCGGCCGGTCTTGTCGCTCAGAAGACATTGGATCTGATTGTCCGGCAGACCGGAGTTGTCGTCGCTGCTGCAGAAATACTGGTGGTATTCGTGGGAGTCGAAGCGGTTCAGTCCACGGAAGGTGCCGAGCCAGATGTGGCCACTGCTGTCCTGAGCTATGGCGGTAATCCTGTTGTTCGACAGGCTGGAGGAAGTGACTCTCTCGGATGTGGTTTGTGCAAAGGCGGCGACGCAGCCGATTGAGGCAAGCGCGGCGATGATGAGTTTTCTCATTTGTGGTCAATCAATAATGCTGAAAGTTACAAAATAATTGGTATTGACACTATGTTTTGAACAAAAAGTAAAACAATTGAACGAAACGGAAAACAGGTTGAACCTTTAAGAAAACCAACTGAACAACAGAGAAAGACAAATAGAGGTATTATTGTGAAATTTGCAATCGTAAACCACAGTACACTAACGACATGAAAACATTTCTGAAATTTCTTGCATTTGTCGGCATTCTCACGGCGACGGCCGGATGCTGTTCCCGCAAGGGCTGCTGCTCCTCCGGAGAGGATAGCGGGATACTCGCCTCCTCTTCCGTAGCTGTCGCGCAGACCGCAAATGGCAAGGTCGCCGGATACATTCAGGACGGCGTCACCATTTTCAAGGGCATACCATATGCCAAAGCAAACAGATTCGAGGCTCCGGTCCAGGCCGACAGTTGGGAGGGCATACGCAGCTGCCGCCAGTACGGTCCGGTCTCGCCTCAGGGTGCGCGCTCCGGTTGGGCCAATGACGAAATCGCCTTCGCCTTCAATTGGAATGACGGCGTGCAGGGCGAGGACTGCCTCCGGTTGAATGTCTGGACTCCGGCCCTGGATTCAAGGAAAAGGCCGGTGATGGTATGGCTGCATGGGGGCGGCTATTCCGCGGGATCGGGCCAGGAACTGCCTTCCTATGACGGCACTTCACTTGCCTTCGCGGAGGACGTGGTGGTGGTCAGCATAAACCACCGGCTCAACGTGCTGGGCTTCCTTGACCTTTCGGCCTATGGAGAGACGTATGCCAAGTCCGCAAATGCCGGACTGCTCGACATCGTCGCCTCACTTAAGTGGGTAAGGGACAATATCGCAGCGTTCGGAGGCGACCCTTCCAATGTAACAATATTCGGGCAGTCGGGCGGTGGAGGCAAGGTCACCACCTTGCTTGCAACCCCTTGTGCCAAAGGCCTTTTCCACAAGGCGATAGTTCAGAGCGGTTCCATGCTTCGCACTATGGAATCCAAGTACTCCCGCAAAATTGGCATAGCAACGGTGCGCAACCTGGGACTTGACGCGTCCAGCATTGACAAAATCTCGGAAGTGCCTTATGGAGAGCTGCTTGCGGCAGGGGAGAAGGCCATAGCGCAGGTTAAGGCCGAAGCTGACAGGGATGGAGTTGCAAGCTTTATCTTCGGCTGGGCTCCCACAGTAGATGGCGCCGTGCTTCCTTCCCAGCCTTTCGACCCTCAGGCGCCTGCCATTTCTGCGGAAATTCCTATGATAATAGGCACCACCCGTCACGAATTCTCAATGACCACCTATGTCCCGGCGCTTCGCAATGCAGGCAGGGAAGAGGTTATAGGTATTCTGAAGGGAAGATATGGTGAGGGAACCGAAAGATTCCTCGAACTTTTTGCAAAAGCCTACCCGGGCAGCAAGCCTGCGGATATGCTCGATGCGGACTTTGTCTTCCGTCCGGGCGCAATCGAGCAGGCTCTGCGCAAATCCCTTCAGGGTGCCGCTCCGGTCTATATGTATATGTTCAACTGGGAGTCGCCTGTACTCGACGGCATATTGCGCAGCACCCATTGCATGGAGATACCCTTCGTATTCAATAATGCGGACAGGCATGCGAGCATGACGGGCGGCGGAGCGCAGGCTATGGAACTCGCCTCGAAGATGAGCCATTGCTGGGCCGAATTCGCACGCTGCGGCAAACCGTCGGCCGAGGGCCTTCCGGAATGGGAGCCTTTCGAGGCCGAAAAGAGGGCCGTGATGTTCTTTGACAACACCTGCAAGATGAGCTACAGCCACGACAAAGAACTTATGGATTTCATAAGGCGGTATCCGACAAGAGGTTTCTAATCTAAATCATATAATTATCAACACCAAATTCAAATGAGAACCAAACTAATCAATCAGGTAATGAAGGCAGCGCTCTGCGCATCGCTTTTCATTCTTGCCTGCCAGAATCTTGCCGCACAGGGGAGGATTTCGGCAAACGGTACGATAATCGATGAGAACAAAACTCCTATGATTGGAGTCAGTGTCATCGAAAAAGGCACTCAGAACGGCGTAATAACCGACATCGACGGTAAATGGGAACTCGATGTCGCCAATGGCGCAATTCTGGAATTCTCATTCATCGGCTACACTACAGTCGTTCTTCCTGCGGCAGCGGGCATGAATCTTCAGATGCAGGTTGACACCAGGGTACTTGAAGAGGTCGTGGTTGTCGGCTATGGCGTTCAGAAGAAAAGTTCCATCACCGGTTCCGTATCTCAGGTGAAATCCGAGGATATTGAAGCCAGAACCATCACCACCGCCAGCCAGGCCCTTCAGGGCAAGACTTCCGGCGTACAGGTGCTCAGCGCTTCTGCAAGACCGGGAGCATCCCCATCCATCCGCATCCGTGGTATCAGTTCCAACGGTTCAAGCGACCCTCTTTATGTTGTTGACGGCCGTCTTACAAAGGATATTGCGGGAATCGACCCGAATGACATCGAGTCAATGGAGGTCCTCAAGGACGGTGCCTCGTCGGCAATCTACGGTGCTGAGGCTGGAAACGGTGTCGTTCTCATCACTACAAAGAAAGGAAAGGGAACAGGCAAGATCACATACGACTATCAGTACTCAAGCCAGAGTGTGTCGAAGGTCCCTCGCATGATGAACTCGGAGCAGTACATCGACTACTACAGCGAGGCAAACCTCATCTCTCTTGAGAAATTCTACAACAACTGGGATTTCGAGACCAACACAGACTGGATCAGGACCGGCTTCGAGAATTCCAACATGCACAAGCACAACCTGACCTTCTCGGCGGGTGATATGGATAAATCCATCTATGTATCAGGAACTTACCTTAATAATGATGGTATCGTTTCCGGGAACAAGGACTATTACAACCGTCTCACCGGAATGATCAATGCTTCCTGGAAAATCAAGCCTTGGCTTGAGATAGGGACCAACAATCAGGTGGAATACTATAAGGTATCTTCAGTTGCAGAGGGTTCTGAATATGGCGGCTACCTGCTCTCGCTCCTTACCCTTGACCCGCTTACCAAACCTTGGTATCCGGAGAATGAACTTCCACTGCACATGCAGCAGATCTACGATGACAAGAGCCATGCTCCTATGCTCGGCGACGGGAAAGGCAATATCTATAGTGTATCTCCATTCGTTGTCAGCGAAAGTGTCAACCCTTACATCATGCTCAACAGCTCAGATTCATACAGTCGTGGATTCAATATCAACGGTACCACGTTCATCAACTTCATGCCGGTCAAAGGTCTTACTGTGACCTCCCGCCTGAGTTATCGCCTCTCAAGTGGTGAAAGCTATAGCATTTCCCACGACTACTATGCACATTCGCAGGTCCAGAACAAGTTCCTCAGCGTGAATGCAGGCTCAAGCGCAAGCTCATACTGGCAGTGGGAGAACTTCCTCAACTACAACAAGCAGATCAAGAAGCACAACTTCGGCATCATGCTCGGAACCAGCTACAGCGAGTCACGTTCATTCGGTGTCAGCGGTTCAAAGGGCGGTAACGAGGAGGCAGGTCTCGGTTTCAAAAAGGACGACCCGCTGTTTTGGTATTTCGCCTATGCAGTCAGCAATGCAAACAAGGATGTCAGCGGTGGAGAGCCTTCATTCTCAAGAAAACTCTCTTACTTCGGCCGTGCAAACTACGAATTCGACAACAAATATCTGCTTCAGATTTCCCTACGTGCCGATGCAGCTGACAGCAGCGTGCTTCCTGTCGAGAAACGCTGGGGTTTCTTCCCTGCAGTCTCTGCCGGCTGGGTAATCTCAAATGAACAGTTCCTTTCAAATGCACGCACTTGGCTCAACCATTTGAAACTCCGCGCTTCATGGGGACAGAACGGTTCCATCGCAGGTCTCGGCGGTTACAGATATGCAACTGTCATCGGATCTACTGGTTCTTATCCGACAACTTCGGATGCTCCTCACTATGAGGTCGGATATGCTCCATCGGCAACCGGCAACAAAGAACTCAAATGGGAAACCGCAGAGCAGACCAATGTCGGCATTGACACCCGTTTCCTGAACAACAGACTCACTTTCTCTGCTGATTGGTTCAGAAAAGAGACCAAGGACCTCATCGTAAGCGGCATCACCCCATCGACAGTGGTCGGCAATACAGCCTCACCTGTGAATGCCGGTAATATCGTCAACTCCGGACTTGAGTTCGAACTTGGGTGGCAGGACATGGTCGGTGACTTCAGCTATGGAATCCGTGGGAATATCTCTACACTGAAAAACAAGGTTACCTACATCCACCCTACACTTTCAGCAATCGATGGTGCAAGCTTCCATACCTATGGAGCCATCACCCGTTTCGAGGTCGGCAAGCCTGCATGGTATTTCTATGGATATGAATTTACAGGTATAGACCCGGAAACCGGTAACCCTACTTTCAAGGATTTCAACAGTGACAATGCCATCACCGACAGCGACAAGACCATGATCGGCAAAGGTATGGCAGATGCAACTTATGGTATCACAATCACCGCTGCATGGAAGGGCCTTGACCTGATTCTCTTCGGAACCGGATCAATCGGAAATGATATCTACTGCTGTCTCAACCGTGCAGACTATACTCTCAACAAACTGACCTATTTCACAGAAAACAGGTGGAAGGCAGACAATGTAGGCGGAACGATGCCTAAGGCAGGCGCCAACGACATGGATAAATTCTTCATTTCATCTGCAAGTGTCCTTGACGGTTCATACTTCAAGATCAAACAGATCCAGCTCGGTTACACCTTCCCTCAGAAATGGATGAGCAAGATTAAGGTAAAGAATCTCCGTATCTATGCATCTCTCGATGATTTCTTCGTATTCACCAAATATCCTGGTCTCGACCCTGAGGTTACAGGTGTTGGAAGCTCACTCGGAGTTGATAAGGGAAGTTACCCTAACTCAAAGAAGATCGTTGCAGGTCTTAACATTACATTCTAATCATAAATTGAGACTGAAATGAAATTAAGAAATATTATAATGGTTGCTGCTGCATCGGTTATTGCCCTGTCTTCCTGCAGCAAAAGACTTGACATCCCTCAGCACGGAGTCCTCAATTACGAGACTTTCTATCAGACTGATGAGGATGCGGAAAATGCGATTATTGCATGCTATCTCCAGATGAGAGGTCTCAGCTACAACTACAATCTTGGCAAGAACATGCTTACCGACGACTTTTGGGCAGGCGGTGGCGGTCGTAACGACAATGCCGAACTTGAACAGCTCAATGAGTTCACCTTCGGAACTGATCAGGGCATGCTTCAGGGTATGTTCACAAGCTACTACCAGATTATCTACAAGGCAAACGTGGTGCTTGGTCACGTTACCGGAGATTCTCCTGTGATGAATCGTGCAAGGGCTGAGGCCAAGGTTTTCAGGGCATGGTCATATTTCGAGCTTATTTCAATGTGGGGCAACCCGCCTTTTGTTGACCATGAACTTGAGCCTTCAGAATATGCAAAGCCTAACGGTACAACAGAGGAACTCTGGGGCCTTGTTGAAAAAGACCTTACAGAGGCGATTGCTTCAGGGGCACTGACTGAGAAATCTTCCGTAAATGAAAAGTCCTGGAGAATTACCAAGCAGTTCGCACAGGCAGTTCTTGGTAAGGCTTATCTTTGGCAGAAAAAGAATGCCGAGGCTGCTGCTCAGTTCGATGAGGTTGTAAAGAGCGAACTTTATGATCTGTATGACGATTATGAGAACGTGATCAATTTCAGGGCAAAGCAGAACTGCGAGAGCCTCTTCGAGAGCATCAAGTTCGATGACCAGAACAATCCTTTTGACAATTGGGACTTCACCGGTGTGATGACTCACTACAGAACAGACTGTATGTCTATCAACCAGAACGGTTCAACAGATAATCTTGCAAAAGTTGGCTGGGGCTTCCTCAACCCTACAAAGGACCTCTATGATGAGTTCGTAAAGGTAGAAGGCAAAGATGGATATCGTCTCAACTGTACTATCAAGACTTATGACCAGATGAAGGACCGCGGCCACTCCATCCTTCCTGGAAAGTCAATCATCAGCGAAGGCTACTTCATGTGGAAATGGAGATCTACTCAGGACAGATATTCACAGTATGCTTCTGGAATGGACTTCTTCCTAGACTGTAACAACCCACGCTGGATGCGTTATGCTGAAGTCCTACTTTGCGGTGCTGAGGCACATCTTGCAGCAGGCAATGGTGCCAAGGCTGCGGAGTATGTGAACAAAATCCGTACACGTGCTCACCTTGCTCCTCTTGGTAGCGTGACCCTTGACGATATCAAGGCTGAGAAACGTCTCGAACTTTGCGGAGAAGGCCTTCGTTATCAGGACCTTACCCGTTGGGGTGATGCTGAGAGGAAGATGAAGGACAATGGAAAGCACTGTCCTAAGCTTGAATCAAACGGTAACGTAAGCTATGTAAATTACAATGGTGACGATACTTCCCGTTACGGATTCAAGCCTAAACACAACAAACTTCCTTATCCTGGAACCGAGATTCGTCTGAATAAGAACATTCGCCAGAATGAAGGTTGGGAATAATCGTAAATCTTAGACAATTATGAAACTGAAATATATTTTTATCGCTGCGGCTGCGCTTGTGCTCGGCTCATGCACCAAATCAGCGATTGCTCCGCTTGAGGGCGTTTACCAGAGGCCGGATGATTTCAACTCAACCGAGCTGGTATCATCTTCAATAGACAAATTAGACGGAGTCCGCTGTTTCAATGTTGAACTTGAGGATGCGGGAGCAAGACTTATTCTAAAATTCTATTGCGACAAATACTATCTTGAGCCTGTAACCTATTCTTCAGCTGATGCTGCTTCAATCAGGAAGGGCTTCTATCTTGTCGGAGAAGGCGGTTCCACATACACAAAGAACGGAAAGACAACTGCTCTTGACCATGGCGGAATTTCGGTCTCTGCAAACGGCAGCGACTATTCTTTCAGCGGCTCTGTCTGGCTTGCTGACGGCAATGTCGTGAAAATCAACTCAAAGGTGACAATCGTTTATGAGCCTGATCCAGAGCCTGTAAAACTTTCAACAGTGCTTTCTGCTTCTTCAAACCTTGCAAACGGAACTCCTTCAGTATCCCTCAATCTTGCTCAGGCAGGTATATCTTCTGTCCAGAATCCAGATTGGTCAACTACCTGGACTGGAGAAGGTCATTACCTTGCTATTGACCTCTACAGTGCTGATGGCTATCTCCATGAGGGAACATATACCCCATCTGCAGCCGGTGGGCAGGTCACTGAAGGTACCTTCGGCATTGGCTGGGACCCGGGTGATATCTTCGGTTGGGGAGTTCTCTTCACGGACTGGGGCACCTGCTGGTGGAATGTATCCGGCGGAGTTGCAAAGTCCGAGAAAAAGATCACCGAGGGTACTGTCACCGTGAGCCGTAATGGAAACAAATGGACCATCGAGCTTGTAAGCGGAGAAGGCAAAGACATGGTCTGGGGCCTCTTTGAAGGCGAAGTACCTGCCCTCACAGATCCGAATTCTACCGGTGAGGTCAAATACAAAGAACTTACCAAGGTCCTTTCGGCAAACAACCAGAATGCCGGCCTTATTACCTTCCAGTTCGCTACTGATGGAGTTTCATCTACATTTGATTCGGCTACGTGGACAACAACATATTCAGGCACCGGTAATTACCTTGCCCTCGATATTTATAGTGCCGATGGTCAGCTTGCTCCCGGGACATACAATGCATGTGCAACAGGCGGTGCCATAGGAGCTGGAGAGTTCGGAATCGGATATGACACCGAGATGTGGGGAACGCAGTTCTTTAACTGGGGTACGTGCTGGTGGACAGTGACTGATGGAGCGACATCCGCTCAGAAGGTGCTGGATGGTACTGTGACTGTTTCCCTTGACGGAGGCAACTATACAGTTGCACTTCAGAGCAGCACTGTCAATGCCAGATATGTTGGTCCGATTGAGTTGTAATATAAACATTGATATGAGAATTTTCAGCCATATTGCTTCAGCTGCGCTTGTCTTGTGGATGATGACTGCAGTTTCATGCGAAAATAAACCGTCAAACGAGGAATTTCCAGAGCTTAAGACTTGTCAGGTTCTGAAAGACCGTGAACTTTCGAGTCAGGTCCTTGGCAGAACCGTAAGGTTCAATGTCATACTGCCACCTGATTTCAGTGAAGAAGGCAAATACAATGTCATTTATCTGCTTCATGGCATGGGAGATGACAACAGGGCATGGAGCGAATCTCCTCAGATAAGGGGCCAAGTAAATTCTCTTGCGTTTGAGCTTGGACAGATGATTACAGAAGGAGCCATCGCTCCGACTGTAATCATCATGCCTCAGGCTTGGAACAGCTTTTATCTGGACAGTTCCGACGCCCAAAAATATATCGGCGGATTCTGTGACCTCATGGATTATGAAACTTTTTTCCATGAAGAACTTATGCCTCATGTCGAAAAGAAATATCATATTGATTCGAGACGTGAATGCCGTGCAATCGCAGGGCTATCCATGGGAGGATATGGCTCATCTTATTATGCCTTGAAATATCCGGAAAAATTCTGCTGTCTGTATGCAATGAGTCAGGCTTTTTTCAACCCTTTGACAGAACTTGCAATGAAGGCGGACAAGGATGCTCTTCCAGTAATCTATATTGCAAACGGAACTAATGACATGACTGTCGGTCAGTCGCCGAAACAGTTCAGCGAATTGCTGGAAAGCTGTGGAATAGAGCACTCATACGAGGAATGGTATGGAGGTCATGACTGGAAATTCTGGGGAGAATGCATCCCGAAATTTCTGAAAGCATTCGGAAAAGAATTCAATAAATAAAACCAAAGATCAAAATGAAAAAAATTGCTACGTTGTTCGCTGCAGCATTTGTGGGAGTTTCCGCTTTTGCACAGCAGGCCCTTTGGGGCGGCCCGCAGGTAGAGTCTCCGGTGCTTAACGCGGACGGAACAGTCACATTCCGCTATCTGGCACCCAAAGCAGTCAAGGTAACTGTGTCTGGAGATTTTCTCCCGACCCGGAAAATCCAGACTCCTTACGGGGAGTTCGACGCTCCCGGAGTGGCTGAGCTCAAGGAAGGACAGAATGGAGTATGGGAATACACAACCGACTTCAAGCCGGCTCCGGAGATGTACAGCTACACCTTCAATGTTGACGGACTGAATCTTATCGACAACAACAACATCTGGGTAAACCGCGACATCGCCTCAATGACCAGCACCTTCATCGTGCCTGGCGGAAGGGCTGATCTCTACAAGGTTCAGGATGTGCCTCACGGCACTGTATCCAAGGTTTGGTATGACAGCAAGGCCGCAGGTTTCCGCCGCCGTATGAGCGTCTATACCCCTGCCGGCTACAATCCGTGCGGCAAGACCCGCTACCCGGTACTTTACGTCCTTCACGGAATAGGAGGAGATGAGAATGCCTGGCTTGAACTTGGCCGTGCCGCCCAGATTATGGACAATCTCATCGCTCAGGGCAAGGCAGAACCTATGATTGTTGTCTTTACCAACGGCAATATCTCGCAGGAGGCGGCTCCGGGAGAGAACTCTACAGGATACACCCGCCCTACCACTCAGCTTCCAAAGACTATGGAAGGCAGTTTCGAGGCTTCATTCCCGGAAATCGTAAAGTTCATTGACAACAATTACAAGACTATCGCCGGGAAGCAGGGCCGCGCCATCTGCGGCCTTTCAATGGGCGGATTCCACACGCTGTACATCAGCCTCAACTATCCTGACATGTTCAACTACTCAGGAATGTTCTCAGCAGCAATAGGCGTCAGCGAACAGCAGATGTGCCCTATGTACGATAATTTCGATGCCAAACTGGCGGAGTATTTCAGCAAGAAGCCGGCCCTGCTCTGGATAGGCTGCGGCAACACCGACTTCCTTTACAAGGCCAACATCGACTTTATGGAGAAGATGAATCAGGCCGGATATCCTTATACATACAGGGAAAGCGAGGGCGGACACATCTGGCGCAACTGGAGAATCTACCTCAGCGAGTTTGTTCCACTTCTGTTCAAGTAACGATTATGAAAAAGATATCTATTCTGGCAATGAGCGCAGCTGCTGTACTTTCCTGTGCTCCAAAGGGTGACCCACAGTTGGGCAAAGATTCGCTCGACAAGGTGGTAGCAGCCATGACCCTTGAGGAAAAGGCCCATCTGGTAATAGGCACCGGTATGGCCGGCTCTTCCGGCGAAGCTCCGGTAGTGGGCGAAACCCGCAATCTGGTTCCCGGCGCCGCCGGCACGACCTATCCCATCCCTCGTCTCGGCATTCCGGCAATAGTGCTGGCTGACGGCCCTGCCGGGCTGCGCATCAATCCGCTTCGCGAGGGTGACGCAAACACCTACTACTGCACCCATTTCCCTATAGGAACCCTGCTGGCTTCAACCTGGAACACCGAACTGGTGGAGCAGGTAGGCCAGGCCATAGGCAATGAGGTCCTGGAGTATGGAACGGATGTGCTTCTGGCTCCGGCTCTCAACATCCACCGCAACCCTCTGTGCGGCCGTAACTTCGAATATTATTCCGAGGACCCTGTCGTCAGCGGGAAGACTGCAGCGGCCTATGTCAGGGGCGTGCAGAGCAATGGCGTCGGTACTTCAATCAAGCATTACGCCCTTAACAATCAGGAGACCAACCGAATGAAGAACGATGTGCGAGTGAGTCCCCGTGCCGTGCGTGAAATCTATCTCAAAGGTTTCGAAATCGCCGTCAAGGAGTCTCAGCCGTGGACTGTGATGAGCTCATACAACTTCGTCAACGGGGTTTATACTTCTGAAAGCAAGGACCTTCAGACCACTATGCTTCGCGACGAGTGGGGCTTCAAGGGTATGGTTATGACTGACTGGTTCGGCGGCGCCGATGCTGCAGCCCAGATGTGGGCAGGCAACGATATGCTTCAGCCTGGTCGTCCGGGACAGTTCGAGGATATAGTCGAGGGTGTGCGTTCAGGCCGTCTGAGTGAGGCTGACCTGGACAGGAATGTGCGCCGCGTGCTTGAGCTTATTGTCAAGTCCCCGCGGTTCAAGGGATATGAATTCAGCAATAAGCCTGACCTCAAGGCTCACGCTGCAGTTACAAGGCAGTCGGCTGTTGAGGGTATGGTCCTTCTCGAGAACAATGGTGTGCTTCCTCTTGCTTCCGAAATCAGCAGAGTGGCTGTGTTCGGAACCACTTCCTACGATTTCATAGCCGGTGGAACAGGCTCCGGCAATGTGAACCGTGCCTACACTGTTTCCTTGCTCGAGGGACTTCGCAATGCCGGATATGCAATCGATGCCGAACTTGAGAAAACCTATACCAAATACATCAAGGAGGAGACCGAAAGGCTCAATCCCAAGAGCGATGACCCTATGGCGATGTTTATGCCTAAGATAAGGGCAGGGGAGTTCGTGCCAAGTGCAGGGCTTCTCGACAAGATGGTTCGCGCCAATGATGTTGCAATCATAACCCTCGGACGCAATTCAGGTGAGTTCTTTGACAGAAAAGTTGCGGATTTCACTCTTACAGAGCAGGAAAGCGGAATGATTGAGGCCGTTTGCGCGGCTTTCCACGAGGCAGGCAAAAAGGTGGTGGTAATACTCAATATTGGGGGCGTTATCGAAACCGCTTCCTGGAAGAATCTGCCGGATGCGGTGCTGCTTGCCTGGCAGGCAGGTCAGGAAGGCGGTAACAGCGTGGCGGATGTGCTCAAGGGCGTTGCCAATCCTTCAGGAAAGCTGACAATGACCTTCCCTGTACGCTATGAAGATCACGCATCATCCCGGAATTTCCCTATTGATATGGCTTTCGGAATGTTCGGAAAGGACAAGGATGCCGAGCCTCAGCGCAATGTGGACTATACCGAGTACGAGGAGGGTATCTATGTCGGTTACCGTTGGTTCGACAAGCAGGGACTGGAGGTTTCATATCCTTTCGGCTATGGTCTGTCCTACACCAGATTCGAATGGTCTGAGGCGAGCGTGAAGCCCTCACGCGGCGAGACTGCGGTCAGCGTCAAGGTGACCAATACCGGGAAGATTCCCGGCAAGGATGTGGTGGAACTCTATGTGGCTGCGCCTCAGGGAGAACTCGACAAACCTGTCAAGGAACTCAAGGCCTATGCCAAGACCCGCGAACTGCAGCCTGGTGAATCACAGCTTGTTACACTCAAGGTGAAGAACTCTGAACTCGCTTCGTACGACGAGAGTGCCTCTGCCTGGGTAACGGATGCAGGTCACTACGACTTCATGCTCGGTTCATCATCCCGCGACATTCGCGCTACCCTTTGTGCGGAAATCAGGGGAGGCAGCGAAAAAACCAACGCATTGTCTTTTGACAAATAATGCTTTTCGAAACCAGATTGAGCCGGGCAAGCAATTGTCCGGCTTTTTTGGGCTCACCTGCAAAGTTCCGTGTTTAAGTTATCCAAAGATCTTATAGATTCTA
>CALYTI010000031.1 GCA_945487035.1 uncultured Bacteroidales bacterium | reverse complement strand
TCGCTAAGACAAGCGACTGGCTTCAGGGCTATGGCTATCAGATGTGGAGGAGCAGGTACAACTCATTCCGGGCAGACGGTGCAAACGGTCAGTACATCCTTGTCATTCCTGAAAAGAATGCCGTAGTAGTGACCACAGCACACATTCAGGATATGCAGGCCGAACTCAATCTCATCTGGAAATATATCTACCCTGCACTTTAAGAAACTGTTTAAATAAAGTTGGTTCGGTAGAACCATCCAGTTCATTGACAATATTGTAGTTAGGTTTTGCAAAGATAAATTCAAATCGGTTGACTCAAAAAAGCCTTATAATTACCTGACTCTCAATATTTTCAAAGAATTTTTATGATTTTTTACCGGACACTGATGTCATCAAATAATGATTATAAAAATGAAAAAGACAATTATGTTGCTGATTGCTGCCTTTGCTGGCGTGTCCGCATTTGCGCAGCAGGCCCTCTGGGGAGGCCCGCAGGTCGAGTCTCCCGTTATCAATCAGGACGGTACCGTAACCTTCCGTTATCTTGCTCCAAAGGCAGTAAAGGTTACCGTATCCGGAGATTTCCTCCCGACACAAAAAGTCCAGACTCCTTACGGAGAATTCGACATCCCCGGAGTTGCCGAACTCAAAGAAGGGGAGAATGGTGTTTGGGAGTACACTACCGATTTTGCACCGGCTCCAGAGATGTACAGCTACACCTTCAATGTTGACGGGCTCAATGTGATTGACAACAATAATATTTGGGTGAACCGCGACATAGCCTCAATGACAAGCACCTTCATCGTGCCGGGCGGTCACGCTGACCTCTACAGAATTCAGGATGTTCCGCACGGAACAGTGGCAAAGGTGTGGTATGACAGCCCTACCGCTGGATTTGACCGCAGGCTGAGCGTTTACACTCCGGCAGGCTACAACCCTTGCGGCAAGACCCGCTACCCTGTGCTTTATGTCCTTCACGGAATCGGAGGAGATGAGAATGCCTGGCTCGAACTCGGCCGTGCTTCCCAGATTCTCGACAACCTGATTGCCCAGGGCAAGGCAAAGCCTATGATTGTGGTATTCACCAACGGCAACATCTCCCAGGAGGCTGCTCCGGGCGAGAACTCCACCGGATACACCCGTCCTACCACCCAGCTTCCGAAGACTATGGACGGCACTTTCGAGGCTTCTTTCCCTGAAATCGTGAAGTTTATCGACGCCAACTACAAGACTATAGCAAAGAAGCAGGGCCGCGCAATCTGCGGACTCTCAATGGGCGGTTTCCACACCCTGTACATCAGTCTCAACTACCCGGATCTCTTCGATTATTCAGGAATGTTCTCTGCAGCAATCGGAGTGAATGAGCAGCAGATGTGCCCTATGTACGACAATTTCGATAAGAAGCTTGCCAAGTACTTCAGCAAGAAGCCAGCTATGCTGTGGATTGGTTGCGGCAACACCGACTTCCTCTACAAAGCCAATATCGACTTTATGGAGAAGATGACCCATGCCGGCTATCCGTTTGAGTATATGGAAACCGAAGGCGGACACATCTGGCGCAACTGGAGAATCTATCTCAGCGAGTTTGTTCCACTTCTTTTCAAGTAACAAAGTATGAAAAAAACAGCAATAATCGCAATGACCGCTGCCGCCGTAATGTCCTGTGCACCAAAGGGTGATCCCCAGCTTGGCAAGGACTCGATCGACAAGGTGGTAGCCGCTATGACCCTCGAGGAAAAGGCCCATCTGGTAATAGGTACCGGAATGGCCGGCTCCAGCGGAGAAGCTCCGGTGGTTGGGGAGACCCGCAATCTTGTACCTGGAGCTGCCGGTACGACCTATCCTATTCCCCGACTCGGCATCCCTGCAATCGTGCTTGCCGACGGCCCTGCAGGTCTTCGTATCAATCCTCTGCGCGAGGGGGACGAGAACACCTACTACTGCACCCATTTCCCGATAGGAACCCTGCTCGCTTCCACCTGGAACACCGAGCTTGTGGAGCAGGTAGGTCAGGCAATAGGCAATGAGGTTCTTGAATATGGTACTGACGTGCTCCTCGCCCCGGCGCTCAACATCCATCGCAACCCTCTGTGCGGACGCAACTTCGAGTACTATTCGGAAGACCCTCTGGTCAGCGGAAAGACCGCTGCTGCCTATGTAAGCGGTGTGCAGAGCAACGGAGTCGGTACTTCGATCAAGCATTACGCCCTGAACAATCAGGAGACCAACCGTATGAAGAACGATGTTCGGGTTAGCCCTCGCGCAGTCCGCGAGATATATCTCAAAGGCTTTGAAATCGCCGTTAAGGAGGCTCAGCCTTGGACTGTGATGTCTTCGTACAACTATGTGAACGGAGTCTATACTTCTGAGAGCAAGGACCTGCAGACCACTATGCTCCGCGATGAATGGGGCTTCAAGGGTATGGTGATGACCGACTGGTTCGGAGGAGCTGATGCTGCCGCCCAGATGTGGGCAGGCAACGATATGCTTCAGCCTGGCCGTCCGGGACAGTTCGAAGATATAGTTGAGGGCGTGCGCTCTGGACGCCTGAGCGAGGCCGACCTCGACAGGAATGTGCGCCGCGTGCTTGAACTCATTGTCAAGTCTCCGCGCTTCAAGGGCTACGAGTTCAGCAACAAGCCGGACCTGAAGGCTCATGCCCAGGTGACCAGGCAGTCTGCTGTCGAGGGTATGGTGCTCCTCGAGAACAACGGAGTGCTTCCTCTTGCCGCAGAACTTAAGAAGGTTGCCGTTTTCGGTACCACTTCCTACGATTTCATCGCCGGCGGAACCGGCTCGGGCAATGTGAACCGCGCCTACACCGTTTCCCTGCTTGAGGGACTTCGCAATGCAGGCTATGCAATCGACACCGAACTTGAGAAAACCTACACCAAGTACATCAAGGATGAGACCGAAAGGCTCAATCCTAAGAGCAATGACCCTATGGCGATGTTCATGCCTAAAGTTCGTGCAGGAGAGTTCGTTCCGAATGCAAGGCTTCTTGACAAGATGGTTCGCGCCAACGATGTCGCTATCATCACTCTCGGACGCAATTCCGGTGAGTTCCTTGACCGCAAGGTTGCGGATTTCACTCTGACTGAGCAGGAAAGGGGAATGATCAAGGCCGTCTGCGCTGCTTTCCACAAGGCAGGCAAGAAGGTGGTTGTCATCCTCAATGTGGGTGGTGTTATCGAGACCGCTTCCTGGAAGAATTTGCCGGATGCTGTGCTTCTCGCCTGGCAGGCAGGTCAGGAGGGTGGAAACAGTGTTGCTGATGTGCTCAGCGGTGCTGCAAGCCCTTCAGGAAAGCTGACTATGACTTTCCCTCTCCGTTACGAGGATCACGCTTCTTCAAAGAATTTCCCTGTGGACCTTGCTTTCGGAATGTTCGGAAAGGACAAGGATGCCGAGCCTCAGCGCAATGTGGATTACACTGAGTATGAGGAAGGTATCTATGTGGGCTACCGCTGGTTCGACAAGCAGGGCCTGGAGGTTTCCTATCCTTTCGGGTATGGTCTTTCATACACCAGCTTCGAGTGGACTGACGCCAGTGTGAAGTCTTCACGCGGCGAGACTGCCGTGAGCGTAAAGGTTACCAACACCGGCTGCCGCGCTGGCAAGGATGTGGTTGAGCTCTATGTGGCTGCGCCTCAGGGCAAGCTCGATAAGCCGGTGAAAGAGCTTAAGGCTTATGCCAAGACTTGCGAACTGCAGCCTGGAGAATCCCAGGTCATTACCCTTAAGGTGAAGAATGCCGACCTTGCTTCGTTTGATGAGCAGGCAAATGCCTGGGTTACCGATGCAGGACGTTATGAGTTCCTTCTCGGGGCGTCATCACGCGACATCAAGGCATCCCTTTCTGCTGAAATCAAGGGCTCGAGCGTCAGAACCAACGCTCTGTCCTTCGATAGATAAACCTTCTTAATCCGAAATGAGCCGGGCAAGCAATTGTCCGGCTCATTTTATCTGCTTGAATCGTATTCTGTTTGACCCTGTCAAAGCATAAACAGCACCATCAGCTGGGCACAGAGTACCCGCAGGAACATAGTTAGGGGATATACAGTGGCATAGGCAACGGCTGCTTCGTCACTGTTTGCATCCTGTTCAGAGGCGAATGCAAGCGCCGGTGGATTGGTGCACGCTCCGGCGAGCAATCCGATAAGGGTATTGTATTTCAATTTCAAAATGAATTTGCCTATAAGTGCGCTGAGCAACAGAGGTAGCAAGGTGATTATTGCTCCATAGGCAATCCATAATAAGCCGCCTTTGTTTACAATAGTATCCACAAAACCAGTACCTGCCTCCAGCCCTACACAAGCAAGGAAAAGTGATATTCCTATTTCCCTGATCATAAGGTTTGCGCTCGTGGTGGTGTATGTGACCACTTTTAGCCTTGGCCCGAAATAGGAGATGAGGATGGACACAATGAGCGGCCCCCCTGCAAGACCAAGCTTGATTGGCTGCGGAATGCCCGGGATATGAATCGGAATGCTTCCGAGGGCGCAACCGGCCGCAATCCCGGCGAAGATGGCTATAAGATTTGGCTCATCGAGTTTCTTTACGGAATTGCCAAGTATCTTTTCCATTCCGGCAACGCTTTCTTCAGCGCCTACAACAGTCACGACATCACCCAATTGCAGGATAGTATCCGGTGTAGCAGCGATTTCTATGCCGGCCCTGCGGATGCGGGTGATGGAAACCCCCATGAATTTCTCGAATTCAAGGCTTCCGAGGTGTTTGCCGTTGAGTTTGCGCTTGGAGATGATAATCTTCTTGTGAACGAATTTAAGTCCGCGGGAACGGGCGTCCTGCTCTATTTTCCTTACTTCATTGTCAACATTGTCGGAGTTCTTTGCGGGACTCGGGGCAAGCATGTTTTCCTTGCGGTACAATGTTTTCTTGAGCAGGATGAAAGCGAGGATAGCTCCGACTACACCGAGAGGATATGAGACTGCGTACCCCAATGCTATGCCGGAAGGGTCACCTCCGTTGGCATCCACGAATGCCTGCTGGGCGGCACCCAGTCCGGGTGTGTTGGTGACTGCTCCCGACATTACGCCGACCATAGTCGGGCCGTCGGTGCCGGTGAGTTTGATAAGTGCAGCGGTTGTCCCTACTCCCAGCAGGACCAGAATGGTCGAGAGGAGATTGAGCTTGATTCCTCCTGAGCGGAAACTGGAAAAGAAACTGGGTCCTACCTGCATACCGATGCTGTAAACGAACAGTATCAGTCCAAGCTCCTTTACAAAGTGCAGAAGCTCAGGGTTAAGATTGAACCCGAAGTGTGAGAAAATGATTCCCACAAAGAGAATCCAGGTTACGCCGAGCGAAATACCGGCTATTTTGCACCGGCCCAGAAGCTTTCCCAGGGCGATTACGGTGCTGAGTATGATAATTGAAAGTGCTATTGTCATTTTAACCAACCGTTAGCCCGCTCCATAACTGCGTTTGTAGCTTTAAGGATGCGGATAAATTCATCGGCAGCTCTTTTTCTGTAAACTTTCTTCAAGGTATGGACACAACCTTCCATCTGTGTGCTCGGAGCATCTATCGGAATGGCAACCAAACCGTTTTTCTGATAGAGGGTTGCTTCTGAAAGGAAGGTGACCATCCGGGTTGCCCTGACTATGTCCAGCAGGACATTGACTTCGTTGATTTCAACTACAATGTTGAGTTTCTCCGTGCATCCGGGAAAGAAGTACTCGAAGGCCCGTCTTGCCTGTGTTTCGTGTGCAGGCATTACAACCCTGTATGGCAGTATGTCCTTGATTTTGAGACTGGTGTGTCCTGCAAGAGGGTGATTGCTGCTGATTATTACAGAAAGCTGGTTGTCGAAAAGAATATGCGACTCTATTTCTTCATCCAGATTCTTCGGTTTGAAACAGAGTACGAAATCAACTTCGCGCTTCTTGAGGAGTTCAAGGAGTTCTTCCATAGTGCGGCAGATGATGTTCAGACGAACACCTGGATACTGTTTGGTGAATTCGTTGACAGCTTCCGTAAGAACAGGCGCAAAAGTGTAGGAAATGCCGATATTGAGAACTCCGGACAGCATTTGCTTGAGGTCGCTAATCTGTGTAAAACAGAGTTCGGCGTCCTGCAGGGTCCGCTTTGCAATCGGCAGCAGATGCTCTCCGCTCTCGGTAAGCGCTACAGAGTGCGAATCCCGCTGCAGCAGTTCGACTCCCAGTTCCTGTTCCAAACAGCGTATCTGTTGGGAAAGGGTGCTTTGGGTTATGAACAGTGCTCGGGCGGCTTCGGAGAAATTGAGAGTTTCTGCCGTCTTTACAAAGTATTTCAGCTGTCTGAGTTCCATTTGTTAGTCTTCGAGGTCTCTGTAATGAGCCAATCCCTGCTGAATGCTCACCGTATCATTCAAATTAATCTTTTCCTTCCTGCCGGCAGTGAGGCCGTCAATCGCTTTGAGTATCATTGCAAAAATCAGCATTGCTGCGATGATAAGGAGTGCTTTCATAATACTTTGCATTTTTAGTTCTTTTTGTTTGACGATGCAAAGGTATTGCGCTGCTGTGTTCTTACAATGCTTCTGTTTGTGTTTCTTTCTATCGCCGCATTCGCTTTTATCAATATGATTTTTGTCTTGCTATCTAAATTTCCGATTGCAAAGATAGCAAAATTGCATACTGGCTACCAGGGAAGTGCCTTACATAATCCTGGTTAGCATATTTACACTAAGCCCAAAATTGATAGTCCATGATGGAGCGGGAATAGGGAATGATGTATGCGCTATATAAAAACGGGGTCTGAGGGAGAATTCAGTAAGACCCCTTGTCGCCTGATTGATGCCGATTATTCTGAGGAATTTGTAGTCAGCTGCAATGCCGAATTGATAACGGAAGGCGTTTATCTCGGTTGGACCCTGGGAGCTGTTTTCCGGAGTGGAAGGGCAGTCAATGAAGCCGACACCGATTCCGGCAAAAGGAGAGATTTTCCACCATTGGGATTCGTAAATTGTGTATCCGAATGAGATGTCAAGATTGCCTCCAGTCATTTGTTCTCCGGCATCCCATTGATAATCACCCATAGGGATATCCTTTTTATACTGACCGCCTAATCCCAGAAGCCCGCTAAGATACAGATTCACTTTGCTGAAACAGAAATCAAAACCGTATTCCAGGCCGGCAATAGGAGTGACATAATCAGCGATAGGACCTGTATAAAACTCGCTGGCGATTCCGATATGCATTCCCATAGCAAAGCCTTGAGGATTGATCATCAAATCATTGTATTTTACATCTTCAGTTTGTGCCAATTCCAAGGATACCCGACGGGCGTAATCCTTTACAGCTGTGCTATCCAGGCCTTGCCTGGTTTCTTCTTTCATTTTAGCCATAAAACTATCTGCCACTTCCAGATGGAAACCGATTATCTCGCCAAGAGTGAATTCAGAGCCTCGCAAATAGTCCTGCATTGCACGCCTGCGGCATATTTCTACATAATCGAACTCGGTCTGAATGTATTGCAAAAGTTCATCTGTCCGATATTTCGAATGTACCCAAGAAGAATACGGATTCATAAAACTTCGCGAATCATAAGCTCGGATGACAGTATTGCCTATTTTCCATTCCTTAGGTGAGTACATAATGTTGTAGCCGAATTGTGATATCACTGGCCACTCGGTGTCCCTTGTAGAAAAGTTGTCAAATGTCAATGGCCCTTCATCCCAATAACGGACTGAACTGTCCATTGTCAAAGGGGAATTGGTGGACGACTGGGCATAGAGCAAGGTGCAGGCCATTGAGCATAGGATGATGAATGATAAGCGTTTCATTGATTTCTGAAATCCTGAAAGTAGAACTGAATGCTGTTCCAAGACGGGTCGCATTCTATATTGTATTCAATGCCACCAATGGGATAATTTCCGCTATTGATTACTCTGTCCAAATAATTAGCGGCTAACTCGGGATTATTTAGCTGCCAAACAGCATCACATTGACCATTACTAATTATCTTTCCAATATACACTCCATTAGGGTGCTCAGGGTTACCCTTCAACCCTATGCTGATTGCATCTATGAAGTCAGAACTGTCTTCTCTGTCTTCGTGCAAAGGAAAATTATCCTCGTTACAGTTTATATAGCCTATTTGAACCCTGCATGTCCAGCCAAATACTGCTTTTTGAATACTATCAAGGTCTAAAAGAGCATCATTGCGCACCACTATTGCATAATGTGAATCACATATTGTCTCGTGAATACTCAATTCTTCTTCAGGAATCTCAATTGTATAAACTTTGTTATTCTGTTGTCCTTTCATTTTTGTGAATAAATAGGATGTAATACATATAGCCTTTTCTGCCTAAAACTCAATGCACACCGGCTGGTCGGTGTCGAATTGAAGCGTTGAGACAGGCTGACCGGAAAGGCTGCCGTCTGCCGGGTTGATTCTGAAAGCCTGAATGCATCGGGAGTCCCGGCAGGCGACAAGCAGATATCGTCCGTCCGGGGTAATGCGGAAGTTCCTCGGGTGAATGCCCGTATTGTGGTATGAACTCAGTTCAAGAGTGCCGTCCTCAGCAATACGGAAAACAGCAATTCCGTCATTGGCGAGCCTGTGCGAGGTGTAGAGGAACTTGCCTGACGGGTGGATATGGATGTCAGCGCTTCCGGCGGCATCCGCAAGGTCAGCTTTTATGGCCTGCATCCGGGTGAAATATGGCGCTCCGTCACGGCAGCTTATCTGCAAGGCAAATACCTTTCCGCCGATTTCCGAAAGGCAATAGAGCATCTCCTTTCCGGTATTGAACTCCATATGCCTTGGCCCGGTGCCTGCTTCAAGCTTGATTGTAAGCTCCGGATGTTCAATCACTTGTCCTTCATCATCAACGGTAAGCAGGTATATGCAGTCTCCTCCAAGGTCGCTTGCCAGAATCCAATCCCCCTCGATGCCTAGCCTGGAGCATATCTCATTTGGAATGAGTTTAAGCTGGTGTATGTGCGAATGGCTTTGCCGTACTGAATCCGGGCCGCTGCCGTCGAAAAATATGGAGCAGGTCTTAGTCTGCACAACTTCGTTCCCTATAGGGAAGACGGAGACCGACCCTCTCCCGTAATCGGCAGTGAGAATCAAATCATCAAGCCTTAGCAGATGGCAGGGGCAGAAGTCCGAATGCTCACTGAAGGCAGTGACAGCCGACTCCGAATATGAATATACCCCCGAGAAGGGGTCATTTTCGCTTACGGCAAAGTAATGCCCGGGGCCGTCTTTTATCACAAATGATGGATTTTCTGAAGGGATTGCCTTCAGCGGGCCGAAGCTGCCGTCCGTACGGAATGCCGTTTCGTAGATATTGTGCCCGTAAGTGCCTATTACAAGGTCGATTTGTCTGCCGCTGCAGGACGCAAGCGCAAGCATTGATGCAAGGGCGGTGATAATTGATTGGTTAAGACTCATCTATGTTCCTCCGGATTTTATCAATGCGAAATTAAGCATTTTTTGCAATTCGGGAAAGGTGTCCTTAATTTTTATCTATATTTGCAGGTCACTAAAACTGTCATCGAATATGGATAAGTTATTGAAAGGAAAGGTTGCTGTCGTTACGGGCGGCACAAGAGGCATTGGTTATGCCATAGTAAAGAAGTATGTGGAAGCCGGTGCGGTTACAATTCTTTGCGGCTCGCGTGAAGAGACTGCCGCCAAGGCTTTGGCCAAGATTAAAGAAGAGTATCCTGATGCTCAGGTAGAGGCTATATGGCCAAATCTCTGTGAAAGAGACGAAGTAACAAAAGAGTTTGGACGTGTTAAAGAGAAATACGGCTCACTTGACATACTTGCCAATAATGCCGGAATCTCCCAGAATACCCCTCTGTTCGATTATAAGGATGAAGATTTCGAAAAGATTCTGGACCTCAATATCAAAGCCCTGTATGTATGCAGCCGCGCTGCTGCCCAGATTATGAAAGAGCAGGGTGGGGGAGTTATCATCAATACCAGTTCGATAGTCAGCTTCAACGGCCAGGGTACAGGTTGCGGCTACCCTACATCCAAATTTGCCGTAAACGGTCTGACCAAGTCTCTTTCACGTGAACTTGGCAAATACGGAATCCGCGTCAATGCCGTTGCTCCGGGAGTAACCCGCACGGATATGGTAGCAGTGCTGCCGGATGAAATGATTCAGCCTATCATCAGAAATATCCCTCTCGGCAGAATGGCGGAGCCTGAGGACATAGCAAATGCTTTCCTGTTCCTCGCAAGCGATATGGCCTCCTATATCTCCGGAGCCATTCTTCCTGTCGCCGGCGCGGTAGTTATCTGATGACAAGTCTCTTTTGACTTAGTTTTTTCGGTCAAGTATGAAACGTACACTGATTCTTTTGGGACTTCTTTGCTGCGTGAATTCTTTTGCAGCAGAGAGGGAATTGGTTTGGCCCAAGGGCAAAATGCCTGATGCCCAGCCGCATCAGATTGCTGCGATGACCGACGAAGTCTCACAAAAGGGCTTCAAGCCGCAGAAGCATCGCACCGCCTATATTGAATGGTTTGATGCGCCGGCCCCGCAGAAGCGCAATGGGGGCTGTATGGTGTTGATTTCCGGTGGAGCATATAACAGATGCTGCGATGTAGGGTATATCCGAGAATGGTCGCAAAGACTCACGGAGCTCGGCTTCCAGTGCGTTAATCTTGTCTATAGGACCCCGCGTCCTGAAGGCATTGCCTTTTATCAGACCGCCTGGGAGGATGGCCAGAGGGCAATACGTATCATCCGAAGCGAGGCAGAGCGGCGCGGTTTCGACCCGGAAAAAATCGGTACCATCTCGATGTCTGCCGGCTCCCATCTTGCCCTGCTTCTTGCAACCAGCTCGCAGACAAGGGCTTATGCTCCGGTGGACAAGAAAGACAGCATCCCGTGCCACATCAACTGGGCAATAGTCAATGCCCCTGCCTACGGCACGACGGACGGAGAACTCGGAACGGAGGCTGTGCGTGAGGGGTACGGAACGGATGTGACACTCAGCAAGGTATTCCGTTTTGATGAAAAGACCTGCCCTATGAGCCTTCATCACGGCGGCTGCGACCCTTATTCTCCTATGACTTCCACTCTGGTTTACAGGCAGCTCCGCAGAATGGGAATACCTGCCGAACTGCACCTTTATGCAGATAAGGGGCACGCAGCCCTGGGATTTGACAGGGCAGTGGAATTTATGCGTCAGATGGGCTGGCTCGGCGAACTGGAGCCTGAAGTGCCGATTATGGAGCAATATCCTGGTGATGATGACAGGGCGGAACTCATCAAGGAAGATATTTGGCCGGAAGGAAAGATGCCGGATGTGCAGCAGGGACAGTGCCATCCCTACATCGAGTGGCATATCCCCAAGAACCTTACTACCAAGGCTATACAGATAATCTATTCTGGCGGGAACTATACCGGCAACAGCCCTGACGGTTTTGAAGTCGCTCCTGCAAGAAGGTATCTGAACGCTAAGGGAATGACGGTTGTGACACTTCAGTACCGCACTCCGCGGCCTCTGCCGGAAAGCGGCCTTTCGAAGCATACCATTGCCTGGGAGGATCTGCAGAGGGCAATACGAATTGTCCGCAGCGAAGCGGCAGAGCGCGGCCTCGACCCGGACAGGATAGGCATTATGGGCAGCTCCGCAGGCGGGCACCTTACGCTTATGGGAGTTACTTCCTCTCTGCACAGGGCGTATTTGCCTGTTGACAATATTGACAGGGAAGTTCCCTGCAATGTGCAGTGGGGAATAGGAATTTATCCGGCCTATGCCCTCAGCGACGGTTTTGACCAGCTCAATGTGCACGGAGGAAATGAAGATTCCGATATCCTGGCACCTGAGTTTTCATTCGACCTCAAAACGGCTCCTATGCTCTTTATCCACGGAGATGCTGACGGTTGGGCTTCAATGAATTCCGTCAAGTGTTGGGAGAAGATGCGCGCTATGGGCATACAGAGCGAACTCCATACCCTGGCACTGCGCGACCATTGCTTCCATTACAGCAGCAGTCCGGGAACCGGCTCCTATACGCATCTTGACCGCATCTGGGAATTCCTTACGGCCAAGGGCTATGTAGTTGAACAATAGGCTCCTTATTGATCTCCGTGCCTCAAACCATCGAACACTGTCCGGTATGGAAGCAAAATGCAAGGTTAAAACGAGGCGATTAGTGTGTATTTCCAATCCCACAGGAGCGCCTGACATGAAATATTAATTCTGATGAAAATGCATAAAATCATTCTTCCAATTGTTACTGTTCTCACAGTTGTCTCCTGTACTCAGCCACGGCTTTGCGGGAGCAATGTTGACCGTATTCTCGGTCAGCTCACTACCGACGAAAAGTTGCATCTTCTTGTGGGGGCCAGCGGGCTTTCAGGAGAGGATACTACTGAAGTCGAGATGATAGCCGCTTGCAAGAAGGCCTCCGTTCCGGGATGTGCCGGTTATACCTGGCCGGTGTTTCGGCTCGGCATCAATTCCATCATTCTGGCTGACGGTCCTGCAGGCTTGCGCATAGAACCGACTCGGGAAGGCAACGACAGCACTTTCTATTGCACCGGATTCCCGATAGGTACTTCTCTTGCTTCGACTTGGAATCAGCCTCTTGTGGCAGAAGTGGCGTCCGCAATGGGCGTCGAGACACGAGAATATGGTGTTGACATTCTTCTCGCTCCAGGGGCGAATCTTCACAGGAGTCCTCTTTGCGGCAGGAATTTCGAGTATTTTTCCGAGGATCCGTTGCTCTCAGGAAAAACGGCCGCTTCATTCATCAGCGGTCTGCAGAGTGAGGGCGTGGGGGCAAGTCTCAAACACTTTGCTGCAAACAATGAGGAGGTTAACCGTCTCTGTTGTGATTCCAGAGTGGATGTGACTGTCTTGAGGGAACTCTATCTCAGGAATTTCGAAATTGCTGTCCGTGAAGGTCATCCTTGGACTATAATGTCGTCCTACAACTATCTGAACGGCTTGCCGACATCCGAAAATCCTGAACTTCTGGAGGATGTCCTGCGCAAGGACTGGGGTTATGACGGACTTGTGGTTTCCGACTGGGGCGGAGGATATGACACTCCCGCAATGATTCGTGCCGGAAATGACCTTATAATGCCCGGCGGCCAGGATAGGCTGGATGAAATCCGCAAGGCCGTTGAGGATGGATCTCTTTCAATGGAAGATGTTGACCGTGATGTCCGCAGGGTGCTTCAACTCATCGCAAAATGTCCGAACGGTAAGGGATACAAGCCGTCCCAGGCTCCTGATTTGAAGACTCATGCCGAGCTTGCACGCAAAGCGGGGAGCGAGGGTATGGTGCTTTTGAAGAATGACAATGTGCTACCGTTCGACAATGGCAAATGTCTGGCTATGTTCGGGACCAACTCCTACAAATTGCTCGCGGGAGGAACAGGAGCCGGGGATGTCAATAAAGCCTATGTCATCAATCTTGACCAAGGCCTTTGCGATGCCGGATTCACTCTAGAGCCTTTGCTTGATGGCGCTTACCGGGCGTTCGTAAGCTCTGAGGATGAGCGTCTCAGGCCTCTGAATGAAGCTCGCGGATGGTGGTTCGGCGACCTTTTATATGATGAAATGCCATCTGCTCCGGGTTTGGCTGCTGCTGCTTCGGAATCAGCTGATGCTGCAGTTGTAACCATCGTGCGTCAGGCCGGAGAAGGCAAGGACCGCCTCGTGAAAGATGATTTCCTCCTTCGCAGTGATGAACTGGCGCTTATTGATGCTGTCAGTGATGCATTCCATAACGCAGGAAAGAAGGTTGTGGTAGTGCTTAACATTGCCGGGATTGTGGAAGTTGCATCCTTCAGGGATAAAGTCGATGCAATCCTCATTGCCTGGCAGCCCGGCCAGGAGGCAGGATACTGTATCGCAGATGTCCTTGGCGGCAAGGTGAATCCTTCCGGAAAACTCCCTATGACCATACCTGTTTCATATTCGGATGTCCCTTCACAAAACTTCCCTCAGGTTGAAATCCCCGAAGGTGTAAACGGCTCGTATTACCGTTACACGGCAGGTAAGAAGGTATATGAAATACCCAATGTCGATTATATCGATTATGACGAAGGCCTGATGATGGGGTACAGGTACTATACTACCAGGAATGTCCCTGTGGCCTATCCTTTCGGTTATGGTCTTTCTTATACGGATTTCAACACACGGGTTCTGGGAGTGAAGGAGACTCGTGGAGGCTGGAAGGTCAATGTCGAAGTCACAAACACTGGAAATACCGCAGGCAAGCAGGTGGTAGAAATCTACAGAAGGGGCGCATATCCGGCTCTGGAACTGGTTGCCTATGCCAAGACCGATTTGCTCGAAGCTGGACAGAATACCATTCTGTCTCTGGAACTTACGCCTCGCAGTTTCACCGTATTTGACCAGGAAGAGTCGGCTTGGATTGCTAAGTCGGGAGTATATTCCTTCTGCCTGGCTTCCGATGCCTCGACCCCTGTAGAGGATTTCACAATTGAACTGAAACGCTCATTCAGGGAGGATGTGTCTAGGAGCCTGTATCCTACTGCTAATAATAAATGACGTTGACCTTATCTGCCGGTCTTCACTGAAGGCCCAAAGCGCAAAAAACACCCCTTGAAATTGCTCTGCCGGCTACTCTGGAGCCAAAAGCGCAAAATTCAGGGGTGATTTTTGCTTTCAAGCTGATGGACGCGCCCCCGAAAATCCAGGGCAGGCAAAGGTAGTGTTTCATCGAGTGTGTCCGGAGTAAATCAATTCCAGACAAAAGTAATCGGTGCGCAGAAATGCCTTATTTGCGCACAGAATTGAAAAATTTTGCAGTTGGTGCGCAGGAAGGGCGGTTTTGCGCACGGATTTCATAGCCGGCCGGTCAAAATTTCCTGATTCTTCGCAGTTGAACCGCCAGAGCAGGTGAGCTGCCGGCAGCTTACAGTCTATAGGCAATCCGTACGGAAAACCCCGGGTAAATCCGTACCGATTGAAGTTGCAGGCGCATCCGTACGGAAATAGGGCTTTTCCCCGTACAGATTCCCGTGTTCAGCAGGACACACTCGATGAAACACTACCATATAATAAAAGGCAAAAGCGCAAAAATACCCCTCGAAATTGTTCTCACGCCATCCTGAAGGCACAAAGCGCAAAATTCAGGGGTGATTTTTGCTTTCAAGGTAATGGTGAAGGTGTCTCCTGATAATTGTGTCATTTTTTTATTTGTTATCTCCATTTATCAGATTGACAACCACCTTGACCATCATATCCATCTCATCGGTTTTGCTTTCAGCAATCATCAAGGTTAGTGCAACTAATGCATTGTCCGCTATGCGCTTATGGCCATCTGAACCATACAGGATTCGGTTGTTCTCCATGAACCACAGAAACAGCGTGGCGGCAATGCGCTTGTTGCCGTCGGTGAAAGAATGGTTCTTCACGACTAGGTACAACAACATAGCAGCCTTCTCTTCAACGGAAGGGTACAGGTCAATGCCGTCCCAGGTCTGATAAATCTGTCCGATGGAGCTATGGAAGGATCCGTCTTTCTCGTGGCCGAAGAGTTCGCTTTCGCCGAATTTCGTCTTAAGTTCCATAATCACAGCCATTGCATTCTCGTAGGTTGCGTGGAATTGCTCCTTAGTCGTGGACTTGATTGTCAGGGTTTGGAAATCATAACTGTCAAGAGTATCAATTGCATAAGTGTAGTCTTTGACGACTTCGAAGATTGACTTGATCTGCTCGCCGGCAGGGGAGTCCGGGGTTTCCAGGTAGTTCATTGCACGCCCCATAACATCTACAAGCTGCTTGAGGTCGTTATACTTCTGCTGCGCTAGGTCGTTGCGGACCGCATAGCCCTTGATGAGGTATTCCTTCAGGACGGAGTTGGCCCAGCGACGGAATTGAACACCCCTATGGGACTTGACTCTGTAGCCAACCGAGATAATTACATCAAGGTTGTAGAATAGGACTTCGTGTTCTTGGCTTTTGTTATTAATGGCACCATGGCGTGTGGTTGTTGCATTTTTTGCAACTACCACTGTTGGGTCAAGTTCTCCCTCTTCAAAAATGTGTTTTATATGTCTTGAGATTACAGATTTATCTCTCTCAAATAGGATAACTAGTTGGTCCTGTGTAAGCCAAACAGTCTCATTCTCTAGTTTGACATCAATCGAAGTTCTGCCGTCTGCAGTTTGGTAGAGGACTATTTCGCCTCTGTTTGTTTCTGAATTCATATTTTTCGTAATTTTGTTTTTGATGATTGAATTGCGCGCCATAACCGTTCCTGCACCGGAGCTTGACCGTTCGGGAGGATTGCATGTGGCCTATACGGTGCTTGATTTGTCCTCCGGAGCCTTAAGGGCTTCGGCCGGGTGGACGCTTCGGGACGCAATAGAAGGCTTCGCCAGAGAATACGGCGTGCGGAGAGGCGATGTCAGGATAGCACGCCCGATCATCCCGCAGCAAATCTACCTGCGCAGGCACGGATGCACTATGTGAGGGTACGGGGTTGGAGCAACTGCATACTATCTCAGGTCCAAGAACCCGCACCAATGTGATGGTCGGGTACTCTGTCCACATAACTGGCTATGTTGCTCCGTTTGATCGAGGACGGAAAACCTGAGATTTCTGCGAATGTACTATATCCCTGCCGGAATTGCAAGGATGCTGTGCGAAATTAAGGCTATATAGTCCTGATATAGGTTTACCGAGTGCAGGAAGGGTGAAATTGTAACGGCTTGATACATAATACTTTAATTTTTTCGTATGGGGTGTTTTACCCCATACGAAAATTTTAATATCCTAATAACCAGCGGGTTGCAATTTCACCTGCTTGCAGGGTTTCTGTTCCACTCTCAATTATTTCTTCCGGATTCCTATATCAACATCACTAGTGTCCAAAGAAAATCTTTGAACGATTAATATTTAAAAGCAAACTCCTGTTGAACAGGTTGATCACATACATCCGGCAGTTTTTCGGGGCCATTGAAAAGGTCTCTGATTGGAGTCTTGTCCGTCAGCACTCTGCTTACAACTCTCAGGACATTAAAGGTCGTTCTCTTGAGTTCGCAGTCATGCTCGACAATGGCTACCAGGCAGTATGTGATAACCGCAACATAGAATGGTCGGAAGAACTTCAAAATACACCAATTTATTGCAGTTGTATTTGTGAGTAAATGCAGAACCTCTACCTTCAGAGTGTTCTTGAATTCTCCTTTTTAAGGAATTGGTAATACCGGTATACAAAACGCTATTATTCCGATTTGTCATGAAGTATATATATCCTTTCTT
>CALYTI010000030.1 GCA_945487035.1 uncultured Bacteroidales bacterium | reverse complement strand
GTCCGTGGCCTTTGACCACGATAAACTGCTCCCATTTGGTATGGTGCCAGTGCTGACCTTTGGTGATTCCAGGTTTGCTGATGTTGATGCTGACCTGGCCGCAGTTAAGGGTGTGAACCAGCTCGGTGAAGGAGCCTCTGTCATCCACGTTCATCTTCAAGTCGAAGATTGCGCCTTCCTTTGGAAGATAGCTGAGATAAGTGCTGTAAAGCCTCTTGGCAAAGCTGTCAGCGGGAATCTCAGGTATCATCAGGGTCTTAGGCATCTCCTTGAACTGATGGAGCAGATCAACGATTTCTCCAAGTGTTGCCTTGTGGGTAACAGGGCAGTAGCAGTACCTGCCTTCCGGGTTCGGAAGCACCTCCAGGCCCTCGAATTCACAGTGATGCTCTTCGCCTTTGAGTGCGCAAATCATCTCCTCTACAAGGTCGTCAATGTAAAGAACCTCCAGTTCGACACTTGGGTCATTGACGGTAATAGGAAGGTCATTGGCGATATTGTTGCAGAAAGTGGCGATTGCACTGTTGTAGTTCGGACGACACCATTTGCCGTAGAGATTCGGGAAACGGTAAACCAGGACCTTCACCCCATTCTCTTCTCCGTACTGAAGGAAGAGGTCTTCGCCGGCCTTTTTGCTTCGTCCGTACTCACTGTTGCCGAAACGGCCTGTGAGAGAGGCTTGAGCGCTGCTGGAGAGCATCACAGGGGCCTTGTTCCCGTGTTTCTTGAGGGTGTCAAGAAGGGTGCTGGCAAAACCGAAGTTGCCCTTCATGAAATCCTCCGGATTCTGAGGGCGGTTGACACCTGCTAGATTGAACACGAAATCGCACTCGGCGCACCACTGCTCAAGTTGCTCCGGTGTGCTGTCAAGGTCGTACTCGAAGACCTCATCTACTGTGAGGTCTCCGTAGCACTTGGCTTTGCCTGTTTTGATGTTACCAAGTTGGGCGCAAAGGTTTTTTCCTACAAACCCTTTGGCACCTGTTACCAGAATCTTCATTACTTTGCGAGGTTAGCAATTCCGTTGAGCTCATTCTGGATGTACTCCAGACTGGCAATCTTAGCCTTGGTTTCTTCGAGGTTGAGGCGGCGGGTGTTGTCGGAGTTGAACTCGTCGATGGTCACACGCTTGGAGTCGCCCTCAGTGAAGAACTTGTCGTAGTTGAGGGAGCGGTTGTCGGCAGGGACGCGATAGAAGTCACCCATGTCCTCAGCCTTGGCGCACTCTTCCTTGGTGAGAAGGGTTTCGTACATCTTCTCTCCGTGACGGATACCGATGACCTTGATGTCTTCTTTATTGCCTCCGAAGAGTTCGCATACAGCCTCGGCCTGAGTCTGGATGGTGCAGGCTGGAGCTTTCTGTACGAGAATATCTCCGTTCTGTCCGTGCTCGAAGGCAAAGAGTACGAGATCCACTGCCTCTTCGAGACTCATAATGAAGCGTGTCATCTTTGGCTCGGTGAGGGTGATAGGGTTACCGTTGCGGATCTGGTCAATCCAGAGAGGAATAACCGAGCCGCGGGAGCACATTACATTGCCGTAACGGGTGCAGCAGATTTTGGTTTCTCCGCTGTAACGGCTCTTTGCAACAGCTACTTTCTCCTCGATGGCCTTGGTGATACCCATAGCGTTGATAGGGTAGGCGGCCTTGTCGGTTGAAAGGCAGATTACGCATTTCACTTTGTTCTCTATGGCAGCGGTGAGTACATTGTCTGTTCCCATTACATTGGTTTTGACTGCCTCCATTGGGAAGAACTCACAGCTTGGCACCTGCTTGAGAGCTGCAGCGTGGAAGATATAATCCACTCCCGGCATTGCGGCGCGGCAGCTTTCGAGACTGCGTACATCACCGATGTAGAATTTGATTTTGTGCGCTACCTCGGGCATCTTGGCCTGGTACTCGTGACGCATGTCATCCTGCTTTTTCTCATCGCGGGAGAAAATGCGGATTTCTGCAATGTCTGTTTTAAGGAAACGGTTAAGTACTGCGTTTCCAAAGCTACCGGTACCACCGGTAATCATCAAGGTTTTTCCTGCAAAAATGCTCATAGGATATAGTGGTTTTAATTATTTCGATATGTTTTTGTTTTATGAAAACTCTTTTTACCTTTGTTGCAGTTGTATGTTCAACTGTGAGAGACAAGCGCCTCACAAACATTGAAAGTCCAAAACAGAGTATTGAATTTCACCTTTCATGCTCTGTTTTTTTATTTCCAGAATAGCCAAAGGGAGGTATTATTTCACAATCCCTATCTCACTTCTGGTATACGAGACCCCAGTTGTGCTCTCTGTTCTATCCTGTCCGCCAGCTGCACCACGTTTGCCGTGTGTATGCCGAAGAAGATGTACAGAATTTCCGTCAGCTTCGTCGGGGCCTTGTACCCTCATTGAACGCATTATCACGGTTTCAGCATATTAATTGGAGCAACATATACTCCATCTTCACGTTTGTACGCAGCACCCACGGCAGTCAGAACTAACAAAAATGATGGCGACTTCTCATCACTCTTCTGGACAATCTTGTCCCGGAGTCTTTTAAGACTTTCCGCCCCGTCATTAATCAGATCATCACCACCTAGCTTTATCTCTATTCCGCCCCAGCGGCCATCCTCCAGGTGGACCACAGCGTCGCACTCCAAACCGGAATTGTCCCTATAGTGTTTAACCTCTCCTCCAAGACTGTCGGCATAAACTCTCAGATCCCTCACAGCAAAATCCTCGAAGAACAGGCCAAAGCTCTCTAAATCGTTCATCAAGTCGAGCGGATTGACTCCAAGACTCCTACAGGCTATCGAAGTGTCAACAAAATGCCGAGTGGGAGTGCTCCTAATCGAAGTCTTCGACCTGATATTAGGATTCCAGGCTTCCATATCCTCAATGATATACAAGTCCTTCAACGCTTCCATATAATCTTCATAAGTCTTCGTGTCCATCGACCTCTCGTTACTCTGCCTTATATCCGAAATAATCGTTGACACAGCAGCTTCAGTAGAGATATTCCTCGCATAACTCCTCAGAATCATTCGCAGAACCTCCGGCTTTTTATTTCTGAATCTCTCATTCTCACTGTCCTCAAAAATAAAAAGCCCACCATAGTAGTTCTTCGTAATCTCCAAAGCAATATCCCGGGGAGCCTGCACTGCTATGGGCCAACCACCACGGCACAATAGAAATGCCACGTCCTCCAACGTGAACTCCGAATTCATATCCAAAGGATAATCCGTTCCCCCTTCAAACAGGCTTGCAAGAGATACCTTGCCATTCGACTCCTTTGACTCCCAAAGTGTCATCGGGCGCATTAATAAGGGCGCTATCCTTCCCGCACCGCTATGGTGCACATCCGTCTTGTCCGCAGGTGTACTGCTACCTGTCAGAATGTATTTTCCGAACTGATAATCAAAATCCAGGTCGTCCTTTATATGATTCCAAATATCAGGGGCTTTCTGCCATTCGTCTATCAACCGAGGTTGCTCCCCAATCAACACTCCCTTGGGATTCAACCTGGCTATTGCTATTGACTGTTTCGTGTTCAGTTTGATATAACTGTTCTGATAGAGCATACAAGTAGTAGTCTTTCCGCAAAACTTAGGACCGGCTACCAGAACTGCTCCTGAAGATTTCAATTTTCGCTCAATTCGCTTTTCAATAAGTCTTTCGTAATACATATCTTTCAGATTACACAGAGCAAAGATATGAAATTCCCAAGATTTTCAATCAAAAATTCCCAAGATTTTCAATTACATCTCCTTCCTGCACACCATTATCACAATCCTCACATAACCCTGAATAATCTTCACCACCTTTGTGCTGTGTGCATTTTTCGTTTTAGGTAAGTGCCAGTTGTGCACTCTGCTCTATCCTGTCCGCCAACTGCACCTCGTTCGCTGTGTTGATACCGCAGAAGATATATAGGATTTCTGTCAGTTTCGTTCCGACCGTGATTAGCTTCAGTGCGTTGTCTTGAATGAGCAATCTAAGTCTTGGTTTCATTCTTTTGCTCACCAGCCCGAAGTTCTCCGCCATCTCCCGAAGAGGAATCAGTCTCTTTATTCTGGCAAATTCAGCTTTCCACGGCCTGTTGGAGGTATTTTTGTTTCTTTATTAAAGATACATAATTTCTAACGCATTAGCAATCAATCTGTTGGAATATTATACGGCATTTCCTTGTCCTCGTAGCACGTGGAAATACTATTGAAATACTATATCACCTGATACTTAACCCTCTCCATCAAACTCTTGCTTGAAACCATTGGAAACGGATAGGCTTCTAACGCCGTTCCAACAAGTTCTCTGGCAAAATAACCGCGTGTAGTGCTGAATGACAGTGCAATTAGGGTAGGAAGAAAATCGCTCTTAATGTTGAACTCTTCTTTATCTTCATCCAATTCAATGAATGCCGAAAGATTTTCAATATCAAATGTGCAGGTAAGTCTCCCTTTAAACAAATTTGTCGTGCCGTAAAGGTATCTCAGGGTTACTCTAACTGACACTTGGGACATAGGTCGGTTTATCTCAACAAAGACGCTATAGTTTATCTTGAGATTCGTTTTTTCAATACGCTCAACAGAGATGGAAGGCAGATTGTTTTCGGTTTCACAACTGCCGATTTGCGTTAACCGCATCTTAATTGAAGTGTTCTCAGAAGGCATAATTCAGAGCGGGTTTATTATATTCGTCAGACTTTTCAAAAGTCTGCTTGACGTTTAGCCTAATGGTATTTGCGGGATACTCTCTAATGTCCTCTTTGTCATTTTCAAGATAATCTACAAAGATGACTTTATAGGTTTTATTCTTCTGAACGGCTCTCTCAAAGGAGTGCCAATACTTAGAATACTGTTTTTCTGTGAATCTGGTTTTTGCTGAACGCAACAGACTCTCCATATTCTTAGGTTCCATTGCCAAGGCAAGGAGATTGCCGAGAGAAACAGCAGGCACAGCTCCGTCCTCATAAAGACTGTACTGGTTTTCACCTAAGCCCAGAATGATAGACATTGCACTTGCCGGGAGACCATATCTCTTTCTCATTTGAATCAATTCTTCAGCAAGGGGAATCCCGTGTCTTCTGCGGTAAGTGTCATAAATGATTTTCAGATTTGCGTTTTCAAGTTCAGCGTCTTCAAATTCAAATCCGGTATCTACACAACGATAGAATGACTTGATATAAGTGATGGTCTCACCCCTGTATTCAAGACTGTCCTGTTCAGTACGGAGTTCTAGTGCTCCTCCAGTTAACGGGCTTTTTTTGTCTAATACTTTTTTCATGCTCTCTCTGTAATGTTTTTAAGTGGCAGATACATATCGTGTTCAGCTAAGTGAAAAGATATACAAATGACATTTGGTTTTTGAAGGAATATTTTTATGTAGCATAAATGGCCTTCAATTCTTTTCCCAAATTTCCATACGGAACTTAGTCCGGGTTGCTCATTTGCATCAGGGCCTTCATAATAGTCTTCTGCCTCAAGCTTTAATAGCCATTCTTTCTTTTGGTCTTCTTTGTACCAATCCATTTGGGCCATCAGTTGTTTATTCTTATCCCTCGTATTATATAATACCTGACCACCCAGCATTGTTAAACACAACTTCATCTGTGTAAGGAAGTCGTTCACATCTTTTATTGTTGCAGAAGTATTTGCCATAGTCTTTGTCTAAACTTCCTTACAATTTCTTTGCAAAAATATAAATCAATATTGAAATTTCCTACGAATCCGTGGAAAATTTGGCTTGAAATAATCGTTGAATTCTTATCTTCTTGAGGTGAAAAGTATCATTAATAATGTTCCTCCTCTACTTTGGTGTTGGTCTTCCTACCTCTCCCCATACATTTCCCTGTAGTACCTCAAATACTCCCCGCTGGTGACAGTGTCCATCCACTCCTGGTTCTCCAGATACCAGCGGACGGTCTTTTCCAGACCTTCTTCGAACTGCAGGGAAGGTTCCCAGCCGAGTTCGCGCTGGAGTTTGGAGGAGTCGATGGCGTAGCGCTCATCGTGACCCGGGCGGTCGGTGACATAGGTGATAAGGTCCAGGTCAGCGCCCTCAGGGCGGCCGAGCAGACGGTCGGTGGTCTTGATGAGCAGCTCAATCAGGTCGATATTCTTCCACTCATTGAAGCCGCCTATATTGTAGGTCTCGGAGGCTCTGCCCTTATGGAAAATCAAATCGATTGCCCTGGCGTGGTCTTCAACATAAAGCCAATCCCTGACATTCTCTCCCTTACCATAGACCGGAAGGGGCTTCCGCTGGCGTATGTTGTTGATAAACAGCGGAATCAACTTCTCAGGGAACTGATATGGTCCGTAATTGTTGGAACAGTTGGTCACTATAGTCGGCATCCCGTAAGTGTCGTGATAGGCCCTGACAAAAAGGTCCGAGCTGGCCTTGGAGGCACTGTAAGGACTGTGAGGATTGTACTTCGTGGTCTCGCGGAAGAACTCATCCCCGTAGGCGAGGTGGTGCTTCCCGGACGAAGCCCTGGTGCTGAACGGAGGCTCAATGCCCTCAGGATGATTCATCGCAAGGGCTCCATAGACCTCGTCGGTCGAGATATGGTAGAACATCTTGCCCTCATAGCCCTCCGGAAGACTTTCCCAATACAGCTTGGCTGCCTGAAGCAGGCTCAAGGTCCCCATTACATTAGTTCGTGCAAAGGTGAACGGATCTTTGATGCTCCTGTCAACGTGGGACTCGGCGGCAAGGTGGATTATGCCGTCGACCTTCTCATCCTGCATCAGTTTATAGATACCTTCGAAGTCGCAGATGTCCATCTTGACAAACTTGTAGTTAGGCTTGTCCTCTATGTCCTTGAGATTGGCAAGATTGCCTGCGTAGGTGAGCTTGTCCAGATTGATAATCCTGTAGTCAGGATACTTATTCACGAAAAGCCTTACTACGTGGGAGCCGATAAAGCCTGCCCCTCCGGTGATTATTATGCTCCTACTCATAAGCCGTTTCCTTTGTGTCAATGACCTTGAGCAGGTACTGGCCGTACTGATTGTGAATCATAGGCAGGGCGAGTTCGCGCATCCGCTCCTCGGAAATCCAACCCTGCCTGTAGGCTATTGCTTCAAGGCAGGCAATCTTGAGGCCCTGCCGCTTTTCTATTACCTCCACGAAGGTTGAGGCTTCGGAGAGGCTGTCGTGGGTTCCCGTGTCCAGCCAGGCAAAGCCCAGCCCGAGAGGGTGAACCTTCAGTTCGTTCTCTGCGAGGAAAGCCCTGTTGACATCGGTGATTTCGTATTCGCCGCGGGCGGAAGGCTTGATGCTCCTTGCAATATCCACCACCTTGTTGGGGTAGAAGTACAGGCCGACTACGGCGTAGTTGCTCTTCGGCTGCGAAGGTTTCTCTTCTATGCTGAGGCAGTTGCCTTCTTTGTCGAATTCGGCGACTCCGTAGCGCTGCGGGTCGTTTACCCAGTAGCCGAAGACCGTGGCTTTGCTTTCCTGCTCGGCGCTTCTGACCGCTTCCTTGAGCAGCCCGGTAAGTCCCGCGCCATAGAAGATGTTGTCTCCCAGGATGAGGCAGACGCAGTCGTCTCCGATGAAGTCGGCGCCTATGGTGAAGGCCTGTGCAAGGCCGTCAGGGGAGGGCTGCTCTGCGTATTGGAAGTGCACTCCATAATCCGACCCGTCCCCGAGAAGCCGTTTGAAGCCCGGCAGGTCGAAAGGCGTGGAGATGATAAGGATATCCCTTATCCCTGCCTGCATCAGAACTGAAATGGGATAGTACACCATAGGCTTATCATAAATAGGCATCAGCTGTTTGCTGATACCTTTTGTGATAGGGTAGAGGCGGGTTCCCGAGCCTCCTGCGAGTACTATTCCTTTCATATTCCTTAATCCCTTCTGAAAATATCTCTGGTATAAACTTTATCTGCTACATCATCCAGGCAGGCATCGTAGCGGTTGGCGATGATGGCCTGGGCCTGGGCTTTGAACTCGTCGAGATTGTTGACTACGCGGCTTCCGAAGAAATATACTCCGTCCTCTAGGGTAGGCTCATAGACTATGACCTCTGCGCCCTTGGCCTTGACGCGCTTCATTATGCCCTGGATGGCGCTCTGGCGGAAATTGTCGGAGTTGGACTTCATCGTAAGGCGGTAAACTCCGATTACACAGCGCTTTTCCTGAGAGCTGTTCCACTGGCTGTTGCTGCTGTAGTAGCCGGCCTTGGTGAGTACCTGGTCGGCAATGAAGTCTTTGCGTGTGCTGTTGGAATCCACGATGGCTTGAATCAGGTTCTCAGGCACATCGTTGTAGTTGGCAAGCAGCTGCTTGGTGTCCTTAGGAAGGCAGTAGCCGCCGTAGCCGAAGGATGGGTTGTTGTAGTGCGAGCCGATACGCGGGTCAAGGCAGACTCCGTCGATAATGGACTTGGTGTCAAGACCTTTCATCTCGGCGTAGGTGTCCAGCTCGTTGAAATAGCTGACGCGAAGTGCAAGATAGGTATTGGCAAAGAGCTTTACAGCCTCCGCTTCGGTGCTTCCCATAAAGAGCACTGGAACATCCTCCTTCAGGGAACCCTCTTTAATGAGGCCTGCAAAGGTGTGGGCTGCTGCCTCAAGTGCAGGGTCCGATGAATCGAAGCCGACTATAATTCTTGAAGGATAGAGATTGTCATACAGAGCCTTGCTTTCGCGCAGGAACTCCGGAGCGAAAATAATCTTCGGCGTGACAACTTTCATAGTGCCGTCGGCCTGACGCTCGCGGTAGGAGAATTTCTCGCGTACGGATGCGGTGTAGCCCACTGGGATGGTGGATTTGATTACCATCACTGCCTCAGGGTTGACCTTGAGAACGAGGTCAATCACCTCCTCAACATGGGAGGTGTCGAAGAAATTCTTCTTGCTGTCGTAGTTGGTAGGGGCTGCGATGACAACGAAATCCGCGTCCCTGTAGGCTGACTCTCCGTCGAGAGTGGCGGTAAGGTCGAGCTCCTTGGTCCTGAGATATTCCTCTATATATTCGTCCTGGATAGGGGAGAGCCTGTTGTTGATTTTCTCCACCTTTTCAGGAATTACGTCAACTGCCGTCACCTTGTGACGCTGTGAAAGCAGGGTAGCGATTGAGAGTCCTACGTAGCCTGTTCCGGCTACAGCGATTTTGATTTCACTCATATCTTTATTTGTTTGTTCCATAATAATTTGCGTACCACTGCGCGAATCGCCTGAGACCTTCGCGAAGGCTGGTGTTAGGGCGGAAGCCGAAATCCTCCTCAAGCGGGGTAGTGTCGGCATATGTCACCGGCACATCGCCCGGCTGCATAGGAACGAGCTCCTTGTGGGCCTCGAAGTCGTAGTCTGCAGGGAGTACGCCTGCGGCGATGAGCTCTTCCTGGAGTATGGTCACGAAGTCCAGCAGGTTCTCCGGGTTGCTGTTGCCTATGTTATAGACCTTGTAAGGAGGCACAGGAAGGCCGTCTTCGCCGGTCTGCCTTTCAGGTGCGTGCTGCATTACCCTTACAACGCCCTCTACTATATCGTCCACATAGGTGAAGTCCCTCTTGCAGTTGCCGTAGTTGAAGATTTGTATGGTCTTGCCTTCGCGCAGCTTATTCGTGAAGCCGAAGTAGGCCATATCCGGGCGTCCTGCAGGGCCATAGACGGTGAAGAACCTCAGGCCCGTTGAAGGGATGTCATAGAGCTTGCTGTAGGCGTGGGCCATCAGCTCGTTGCTCTTCTTGGTTGCGGCATAGAGGCTGACCGGGTTGTCCACCTTGTCGTCGGTGGAGTATGGCACTTTCTTGTTGGAGCCGTAAACACTTGAGCTGCTGGCATATACCAGGTGCTCAACTTCGTGATGGCGGCAGGCCTCGAGTATGTTGTAGAACCCTATGAGGTTGCTCTCCACATAGGCGCCAGGGTTGGTGATGGAGTAACGCACTCCGGCCTGGGCTGCGAGATTGACTACGACCGCCGGGTGGTATTGCTCGAAGAGCTCGTCTATCAGCACCTTGTCTGCTATATTGCCTTTTACGAAGGTCCAATCCCTGCCGAGCGCTTCGATTTCGCTCAGGCGTTCGTATTTGATATTGACGTCGTAATAGTCGGTGATGGAGTCTATGCCCACTACCTTAATGGTTTGGACATCGGCAAAAAGCCTTTTTACGAGGTTGGCGCCGATAAATCCGGCAGCTCCTGTGACGAGGACTGTCTTGCCCTCAAGTGTTACGTTGTACTTCAGCATATTATTATGAAAATCTTATCCTCACCCCGACTCTGTGTCCGGTGTGGCCATAAAACTTCTCCGCTCCTCGACTTAACAGCACTGGTGTGCGGAGTGTTGCCGTATGTTCCTCTTCAATTGCATAATGCATAAAACTTTGGTTTGAGAGGAAACAATGGGGGAGGGTCAAGTCCTTTTCGGGATGAGCTCCTCGTCGGTTACGACCTCAAGCAAATCCGGGGAAACGAACTCCGTGGCGGTCCACAGCACGCCTCCGAGGTCCACCAGCACGCGCTTGGATTTGCGCATCCTGACTACATACCCTTCTGCGCCCTTGAACGGCCCGTCCTTCACCCTGACATAGTCGCCGAGTTTGACTTTCGGCCTCTCTGTCAGCACTATAGGGCACTCGCTGGCACGGCAGATGCGCATAAAGGCCTCCATATCCCTGTCCCTTACCGTGAGAGGCTCCCAGGTCTTGCGGTTGCGCATAAAACCCATATGGCTGCCATTGAGATTGAAGTTGCGGTATTCCCAGAGAGTCTTGTAGTCGGAGTAGATGAAAACCAGATTTGTGACTACAGGAGGAACGAAGCATCTGCCCACCTTTTCGGGCACCTGCGGGGCGAATTTCTCAGCCCTGATATACTTGAGACGGATGGCGAACCAACGCTTCTTGAGCCCGGCCTCAAGGGGAGGTCGGTGCAGGTTCATAGGTCTGATAACTGGTGTCAGATTACGGTTGGTTTCCATCGGTTTCAAAGATACGAATAATATCCGAATTATGTTCCATTTGGCCATAAATGAACCAGCAAAATATGCCTGACTGAAATGCTTTGGCAGTGCCGGCGGAAAAAATTGCTGATATGGGAATAAGTTTGCAAGTTTTTTCGCATTTTGCGACAGGTTTGAGAAATACTTCCGGTAGTTTTGCTCTCTGATAATACTTTGTGTTATGTTGCTGGGTTATTCAATATATCTTGTCAGGGCCGTTGTTTCGGCAATGGTCGCTGTGTTCCTTCTTTTCATCAGGAGAAAGTACTATATACACACCAAGTACAAGTATGCCCATGTTGGTGTGGCCGTATCAGCCATCCTGGACTGTCTTATGGACATCTGGGGATGCTGGCTGATTGTTGGCGGCTACGAGACCTTCGATTTTCATTGGGTTTGGGCTGTGGTTTACTACATCCAGTGGACAGTCCTTGGCTTCTGTGCTATGAAACTGGTCGAGAGTAAACACGGTTTTTTCTGGTTCCCTCCGCTGATGCTCTGGTATGTCATAGCGGACAGCATCCAGTACCGCAGGCGAATCGATGATGTGTATGCCGGTGACAGGAGCGAACAGCTCCACGATCTTTCCCGCATGACTCCATTCCTTCTGTGCTCCTATTTTGCCCTTACGCTGGTTGACCTGGCGATTACCGACAACTACAAGGCCGATCTTTTCGTGGTTTGTTTGGCAACGGTCGTGGTTGTGGTGATTACCGTGCTGATTTTCAATTTCCAGACCCTGGGCCCTCTGGACGGGAAGGTGATGGATCCTGCGCTCCTCGAAAAGAGCGGTGCATCCGAACTCGGAGGCATTGAGGCAAAGGTCCGCGAGTGGGAGAACCGTCCGGACCGACCATATTGTAAAGAGGACGTGTCCTTGTACAATGTGGCTGACCAGATGCGGGTGAGCACCCGTGTCCTGTCGTCCTACATCAACTCCGTGAAGATGATGAACTTCAATACCTGGATCAACGGCCTGCGCGTGGAGGAGATTAAGCGCCTCCTGAGCGACGACCCTGACATTGATTATTATGACCTTATGTGCTCAAGCGGCTTCCAGAGCCGTGCTTCCCTCTGCCGGGCAGTCAAAAACAACACCGGCAGGACCCTGTCGGAGCTCCGCAGGATATTGGCTAAGGGTTAGTGGCTATTTGATTCTGTACGGCTGCTCGTCGTAGAGGGTGTAGCGTTTGGCCTTGCGGATGAATTTCTGCTCTTCGGCCTTGACGTGCTCCTGGACTATGTCGAAGGTGATTCCGCCTCTGAGGTATTCGGAGATGACCGGATCCGCCACCTTGACGTGAAGTTCCGGGAGCATTTCAAATTGTGAATAGCGCTCCGCGAACCAGCGCATCATCTCCAGGGTGTGCAGCAGGCTGTGGTACTGCGCGCCCGGGCGCAGTATTATCTGATACCCAAGGCACCTCTGGTCTGCGTAGCGCCCGGCCGAAGGGGTGAAACTGCAGGGGCGCATTATGACTCCTTCCGGATGCGGCGGAAGCGGCGTTGCGTCAGGCTTGAGCCAGGGGGCGCCGAGGTATTCGTAGGGACGCGAAGTGCCGATGCCGGGGGAGAGGGTGGTGTTGTTCCATAGGCCGCCGCCGCTGTACATCGCGCAGGAGAACATTCCCGGCAGGTCGGAGGAAGGGGCTATGGTCCAAGGCATTATGTCTGCGTGCGAGCGTACCGCCCGCGCGGAAACGACGTGCAGCGGGAATTTGGCGTCCAGCTCGCCTACATAGAAGTTGCACAGTTCGCCGAGCGTGAGCCCGTGCCTGTGCGCTACCTTCGGGGTCCACAGGTCGGCCTCGATTGCGGGCATAGTGCCTTCGACAATGCGGCCGAGGGGGTTGAAGTGGTCTATGACATATATCGCCGGCCCTTCGTCCATCCTGGCGCGGGTGGAGAGCAGGCGCATCACATCCCTTGTGAAGTTGAAATACCGCACGCCGGTGTCCTGGATTTCCACGACTACGGCATCGAGCTCCAGCAACTCTTCCTGGCTGAATTCGATATGGTTGGTGCCGGGGGTGAGCTCGGTTTCGCGCGGGGCGAATACCTTGGCGAGCCTGCCCCTTTCTTTGAATAGTTCCCAGAGATAGCGTTCGGTGCCGGTGTCGAAGCAGTTCTGCGTGCAGAAGCAGCCCACACGGCCCTGGAGCAGGCTCTTGTCGAGCTGCTCCGAGATGGGCGTTGTGCGGAAGCTGAACATTAGGCCTGCTCTATAATGCTGTAAGCGAGTGCTACCACTTCGTTGCCGAGCTTGACGGCCTGCTCTTCGGTAGTGGCTTCGCTATAGACGCGGATAATAGGCTCGGTGTTGGATTTGCGCAGGTGCACCCACTGCCTTGTGGCTTCGAAGTCGATTTTGACGCCGTCGATGGTGTTGATCTTCTCGGCTGCGAAGTGGCGCTTCATTTCTTCGAGTATGCGGTCGATGGTTGAGGCGTCGGAGAGATCGATGCGGTTTTTGGCAATATAGTATTGCGGCAGGGTGGCCTTGTACTCGCTGGCTTTCAGGCCTTTATGGGCGAGCTGGCTGAGGAATAGGGCTACGCCTACCATTGCGTCGCGGCCGCAGTGCGAGGCAGGGTAGATGACTCCTCCGTTGCCTTCGCCGCCGATGAGTGCGCCTACCTCGTGCATCTTGGTGGTGACGTTGACCTCGCCGACTGCGGCCGCGAAATATGTGCCGCCGTGGGCTTCCGTGACATCGCGCAGGGCCCTGCTGGAGCTGAGGTTGGAGACGGTGTTGCGAGGGGTGACTCCTTGTTTTTCAGCTCTTTCTAGCAGATAGTCCGCTACCGATACGAGGGTGTATTCTTCGACGAAAGGCTGACCGTTTTCGCAGATGAAGGCGAGGCGGTCAACATCCGGATCGACGCTGATTCCGAGGTCCGCTCCTGTCTTTACTACGGTTTCGCTGAGCTCTACGAGGTTTTTCGGGAGAGGCTCGGGGTTGTGGGCGAAGTCGCCGGTTGGCTCACCGTTGATGGTGATGCACTCTACTCCGAGTCGCTCGAGAAGGCGCGGCATTATGATTCCGCCGACGCTGTTGATGGAGTCGAGTACGACTTTGAAGCCGGCTTTGCGTATGGCCGGGGCGTCAACCGCTTCGAGTGCGAGGACGGAGTCAATGTGCTCGTCGGTGAAGTCGTGTTCGGTGATTTTGCCGAGTGTATCGACAGGGGAGAAGTCGAAGTCGCCTTTTTCGGCGAGGTCGAGTATGGCCTGGCCTTCTGCTGCGGTGAGGAATTCGCCCTGATTGTTGAGGAGTTTGAGGGCGTTCCACTGGCGCGGGTTGTGGGATGCGGTGATGATGATGCCGCCGTCTGCTCCGGCCATTTTGACTGCGAGTTCGGTGGTCGGTGTGGATGCGAAGCCGCATTTGACTACGTCAATGCCGCAGCTGACAATGGTGCCGCACACCAGCTGCTCGACCATCTCTCCGCTCAGTCGCGCATCCCTTCCCACCACGAGTTTGTACCGGTGGGGTGCGGCTGGGGCTGTGTTGGTGCTGTCGGCTGTCGGCTCTGTGGCCTGGGTGGCTGTGGTGCCTTCCTGGGCTGCTGTTTCTGCTGTTGCAGCGGCATTGGCGGCCCCTCCGAGTCTGTCAGGAAGCGTAGCGCAGTATGCGTATGTAAATTTGACAATATCCATTGGCGTCAAGCCTTCACCGGCCGGTCCTCCGATTGTTCCGCGAATTCCGGAAATAGATTTGATAAGAGTCATATCTGGTAAATTTTTGTTAGTCGTATATCTAGCAGTCAGTCCTTGCAGTCTGCAAATTTACAAAAAAATCCGTTCTCTCTCTCCCTCCCCTTCCCGTTATTCGCCGGCAGGCTGTGCCCTCCAGAACCGTCTCGCTTCGCTCGACCCCACCGCTGACGCGGTCCCCCCTCTTATGATGCCGAGGGTGGCACAGGTTCTCGGAGGGCACAGCCTGCCGGCTCTCAGAAGTATCCCAATGTGACACATCAGGCGCGAAAACGCCCTCCCACACACATTTCCCTCCTCATCCTACACATCAGGAAAACCACACCCTGCCCCACACCGTCCTCTACGCCACATTCTCGTTTTCCCCATCCTACACATCAGGCACGAAAACGCCTTCCCACACACTTTTCCCTCCTCATCCTACACATCAGGTGTGGAATCGCCCTCCGCAAAAGCAATGCGTGGAGCGAGCCGATCATCGAACTTGGCGTACCACTTTGCTTTTGCCACCGGGGGGCGATCATTCCGGTGGCGGTGCGCAGAATGGGCGTTTTTGCGCACGGACTGGGAAAAATTTGCAATCGGTGCGCAGAATGGGCGTCTTTGCGCACGGACTGCTGCTACAATAAGCTGGGATCTTTGACGGAGGAGCGAAGATGCGGTGGGAGTGACCGGGGTGTCGAGAATGGCGATTGAAAAGGGGAAAATGGAAAGTGAAAAGAGGATAGGAAAAAGGGAAAAGGGAAAAGAGGATAGGAAAAAGGGAAAAGGGAAAAGTTGATAGTGGAAAGTGAAAATTGAGTATCTTTGCGGCCTATGAGTACTGAAACCAACACCAAAGTAAAGAGCTACGGTGTGATTTTGGGTCTTGCGACCCTTGCACTGCAGCATGGCATATACCTTCTGGCGCACTATATTTCCCTCAAGGTTGGCCTTGAACCGTTTTCGCCGAAATTGCCGCTGGATGAGTGCATCCCGCTCGTGCCGGCATTCATCGTGCCTTATGTCTGGGCCTATGCTTATTGGGCTATGGCGCCGATGGCCGTCTCCAAATGCGAGAAGTCCCATTTCTTCAAATACCTTGCGGCCTATGTGCTTTCGATGCTGCTGGGCGCGGTGGTGCTCGTATTCGCTCCCACCTATATGGACCGCGTTGCGGAGGGCCTGCAGAATCCCGAGATGCACGGCTTCGGAGTGCGCCTGATGCAGTTCTGGTATTCGCTGGACGGAGGAGATATGGCCTATAACCTACTGCCGAGTTTCCACTGCATCAACTCAACGATTTCCTATCTGGGCGTTGCCCGTCGCCCTGAGGTTCCGAAGTGGTACCGGGGATATTCGCTGGTGATGACGCTTCTGATTTACGCATCCACGCTCTTTGTGAAGCAGCACTTCTTCCTCGATGTCATCTCAGGCATAGCCGTCGCACTTGCAAGCTGGGGCATTATCGCCCTCATCTGGCGTCAGTTGCGCAAACGGGAGAAGGCTATTTGAGAAATACGAAGAATACTGCGAGTATGAGGCAGGCGAAGGCGGCGAGATGATTCCACTGAAGGCTCTCGCCCTTGAAGAATACGGTGACTATGACAGTGAATACTGTAAGGCTGATAACTTCCTGAATCACTTTGAGTTGCATCAGCGAGAAGGGGCCGCCGTTAATGTTCGAGCCTATGCGGTTGGCCGGGACTTGGAGGCAATATTCGAAGAAGGCTATTCCCCAGGAAAACAGAATCACCAGGATGAGCGGCCAGCCGTCGGAGATATGCATCTCCTGCAGCTTCAGGTGGCCATACCACGCAAAGGTCATACAAATATTGGAGCCTATCAGCAAAATGATGGTCCAAATGATACTCCAGTTCATTATCTTTAAAATTTGCTGCAAAGATACAGCGATATTTGTTAATTTTGAGTGTTGAGATTATGAATATTTCCCCGGAAGGCTTCAATCTGTTTCTGGCCGTGATGGCTGCGCTTGCAGTTGTCGTGTTTGCCGCCCTGCATTTCGTGGATGCAGGTTATGGGAAATTCTACTCTAAAGCTTGGGGTCCTGCAATAAGCAACCGGCTGGGCTGGGTGCTGATGGAGGCTCCGGTTTTCATAGCAATGATAGCACTATGGCTGCTGTGCAGCAGAAAAGACAGCATTTGCCGGCTCGTTTTCCTGCTACTCTTCGAACTGCACTATTTCCAGCGCTCGTTCATATTTCCTTTCCTGATAAAGGGCCGAAGCAGGATGCCGCTGAGCATAGTGCTGATGGGAGCCGTGTTCAATACCCTGAACGCGCTGATGCAGGGAAGATGGCTGTTTTATGTGTCGCCGTCGCATATGTATCCGACCGGCTACCTTCTCGACCCGCGATTCATCGCAGGGACAGCGCTTTTCTTTGCAGGAATGTTTATTAACATCCAATCGGACAGCATAATACGCCATCTTCGCAAACCGGGAGATAGTGCGCATCATCTCCCGCAGAAGGGGCTGTTCCGCTATGTCAGCAGCGCGAATTACTTCGGTGAACTGGTGGAGTGGATAGGGTTCGCGGTGCTGACCTGGTCTGCGGCCGGCGCGGTCTTCGCACTCTGGACTTTTGCGAACCTTGCACCGCGCGCCGGCCGCATCCACAAACGGTATCAACAGGAGTTTCCGGAAGAATTCAACCCCCGCAAAGTCAAAAGGCTGATTCCTTTTGTCTGGTAATTTTTGTCATTTGCCGGCCGGCGGTGCCCTCCGAGAACCTGTGTCACCTCGGCACTTTTGGCAGAGGTTCCGCGATGATATCAATTTGATATTATGATATCATTTGCTATTTTTGCAGTATGAGGACAATTACGGACAGTGACAGAAAAGCAATGCTCTTCAGATTTGACGAAGAACTGTCAAGCAAACTGAAATACCTTGCAAAGCAGCAAGGGCGAAGTGTCAATGCATTTGTGGAAGAAATACTCACCAGAGAACTGCAGTCAAGAGAAGGGCTTTCCGGCATCATCCTGCCCACCGGAATCGACAGCGACATAAAAGCGTTTTGCGGAATTCTTGGAGGTAGGAATCTCAGCGACAGTGCACTCGAAGAGGACAGATATCAATATTTGCTTAACAAATGAGGAAAATCTACCTTGACACCAACGTACTGTTGGACTTCCTTCTGGGAAGAGAGGGCAGCAAGGAAGCTGCGACCATACTCCAACTTGGAAAATCGAAAGCCATACACCTGTACTGCTCCATCGTAAGCATTGCAGATATCTTTTATGTGTTGCGCAAACATATCGGAAAGGCAGAAGCGCTGGAAGGAGTCTCGATGCTGATGAAATGTGTGAATATCTTGCCTATGGGAGATATGACAGTTTATTCCGTACTTCAAGACTGCGGACCGGACTTCGAAGACAGCCTGCAGATGGTGTGTGCGCAAACAGCATTGTGCGATTACCTCATTACCCGTAATCCAAAGGACTATACACAGAGTTCCCTCCCGATTCTCAGCCCCGCCGACTTTCTGAATCTCTGTAATCACAATTAACCGCTCCATTACCGCTCCACAGTCGAAGTCCCAGTTTATTGTAGCAGCAGTCCGTGCGCAAAAACGCCCTTTCTGCGCACCGAATGCAATTTTTTTCAGTTGGTGCGCAAAAACGCCCTTTCTGCGCACCGGTTGCAATTTTTTCAGTTGGTGCGCAAAAACGCCCTTTCTGCGCACCGGTTGCAATTTTTCCCCAGTCCGTGCGCAGAGCGGACCTATTTGCGCACCGGTTGCAATTTTTCCCCAGTCCGTGCGCAGAGCGGACCTATTTGCGC
>CALYTI010000029.1 GCA_945487035.1 uncultured Bacteroidales bacterium | reverse complement strand
TGAGCGAAATTGATTACTTTTACGAAATGGATTGCGAACGCGCCGAGGGTCGCGCTGAAGGTCGCGCCGAGGTAGCAAAGACTATGCTCGCGGATGGTCTTGACAGTAGCATTGTTTCCAAGTATTCCGGACTGAGTGTAGAACAGGTTGAGGAACTGAAGAAGGGCCTTTAGTCCCGGGAACCTTATGTCAGTTATTGAGCATCTGCGTAATTGCAGGTGCTCTTTTCATTGTTCCAAATCGTTTTGGGATTCGCCCCTCTCAGAATGCACTCTGTGGCCGGTTAATCCCAGAGTGGGGGCAACAAGTCGCCGTTTTGGGATTCGACCCCGCCAGAGGGCTCTCTAGGGCACATCAATCCCAAAACGATTTGGAACAAGGGGCAGCGAGGGGGATAGTACTGCGACCTGCCGTTAATCCGTACGGGATACCCGGGGCAAATCCGTACCGATTGAATTTTCATAGTCAGTTGTACGGAAAGCAGGCGTTTTTCCGTACGGATTTCACCGGAGGTTGTTGTTGCGCGGGCTTTGCTCGCGACTATGTAGGGGTACCGATTCTAATTGCGAAAAGCAAACAAAAACCGCAGGCTCAAGGCCTGCGGAAATCAAGTCAAATACGGGGGCTATTAGAAACGGTAATTGGTAGTTCCCTTTGTTACTGAATCGGTGCCGGCAGTTAGATCATCTGATTGGTAATTCTCCGTTGGCCCCTGATAATTCAAAATAAAATTATATGAAGCAGGATAAGAGGTTAACTTAACATACTTATAAGAGTACACCTCATGATCTTTTATCTCGTCCCCTGGCCAAATATTGTTAATAGTGCTTTTTGTATCGGGATCTACATACCAAGCATATACGTGGTTTGCATTCTTGGTTCCATTTCCATTTTTGTCGGTGAACGCAGTGTTCAAAAGCACGAAATAATTAGCATCTGACGGAAGAGGAAATGTGAAATCTTCGGTAAGGGTCCGCTTTTGGTTTTTGGTCTGAACAGTGTTTTTTTCAGTAACTTTTGTGCTGAAAATGAAGTTCATCTCTCCCTTGTAATATGTCTTAGGGAAAGTCACTGTATTGCCTTCAACCTTAGTTCCCGGCCAAGCACCGAAAGGCTTGTTGTCTGAAGAATCCCAAGCATAAATGTAGAGATTATCCCAAGAATTCTGCTTGTCGATAGTCATCACAATCTCTTTCTGCTCTTCTTGAACATCAATGCTGCCCAAGTCGTAAACCTTGCTAGCGTTGAAAGTGGTGGGAGCTTCCTTGTGTTTACGTACTTTATTATTAACCTTTAAGGTTAATTCAGAATAAGTCCCCGGAAGTACTGCCATATAGTAGGTCTGTCCTTCAACAAAAGTACCTGTAAGGGTGGCTGTTGTATATTGAGAGCCGCCTTCATTGTAATAAACGTCATCAGTTGAGTCGTATGTGAAATTACCTGAGATATACCCCTGGTTGCCAGAAGGTGTTGGCACTGAAACGGAAATCGAAGATACTTCCTTGCTGCCCTCTGCAATGGTGAATTTCAGAAGAGATACGAGATTCTTGAAGTTCAAATTGCTGTTGTCGGTATAAGCATAAGCAATGTGAGCATCAGAATCATAAGAGCCTGGAACAGCCGTTTGCTCGTTCTTTAACCACAACTTTTTGATATACCGAGATAATTCCCAAGTCACACCTCCAGCTGGAGATGCAGGATAAAGAGCAACAAACTGGTTTCCGGTGAAGCCCTCAGCAGTGGTTGTGAATTTGGCGGTAGCGTCATTATCGGTAGTGGTGTAATTGGCGGCAGCGCCGGACTCATTCAGCACGCGAATGGCGTCGCCGCTGACCCACTCGGACTGCTGTCCATTCAGCACCGTCTTTGTGCCGCCGTCAATGTGAGCGGTGAAAACAGGGCTGTCAACCTTAGGAAGTACAGCTGAATTTTCTTTCTGGCAGGAGGCGAAAATCAATGCTCCCAGCGCAAGTGTAGCATAAAATACTTTCTTCATAATCGTGTCCTCCTTTTTTACCAGCTAAATGTTTCGTTCTCCCATTCCTCAATGCTTGCAGCAGAAACATCGAGGCTGCTTTGACATAACATTCCCTCAAGATTGAGGTCCGTCACCAGAACTTCTGGTGTTTGATAGTTGATTTTTTTCATTATCGTTAAACTTAAAAATTAATTGGTCGCTAGTTTTAGGCACCCCGGTGGAATCCTCTCCTTAAAGTCGAGGACTTGTCGGTGTGCTACACTTTTATATGGAATAAGGCTCCTCCTAGTGTTATTCTGCGAAAGGCAAGAATAATAATCTGTATAAGCACAGTTATGGCTGTAAAATAGGATGAATTGCTGAAATACAAGGATGAATATTATTATCTTTGCTGAGCCAAAACACAAATGCATTATGGAATTCAATGACGTCATCCTCAAAAGACACAGTGTAAGACACTATACCGGCCAGCCGGTCGAAAGGGAAATCATCGACCAGCTCATCGCGGTAGCACAGACCGCTCCTTCATCCAAAAACTGCAAGAGTTCGGCCTTTATGGTAATCGACGACCCTGATACCATCCAGGCTCTTTCGCAGATGCGCACCAGCGGCTGCAAATTTATGGAGAAAGCCCCTGCGGTCATCGTCGTGCTGGGCAACAGCACCGAAACCGATATGTGGGTGGAAAACTCCTCCATATCCGCCACTTTCCTTCAACTCGCGGCAACGGCAAACGGCCTCGGAAGCTGCTGGGTGCAGGTCAGAGGCCGCGAAAGGTCAAAGGACGGCTCCGTTCCCGGAACCGCCGAAGACTATGTAAGGCAGCTTCTCGGAGTTAGGGACGGCATGAGCATACTCTGCCTGCTCGCCCTCGGCTACGAAGCGCCTGCAGAGTAATATTGCACTGACTTTAGTGCAAAATTCAGACAAATCGCACAAGATTCAGTGCAAAAATTCAAAATATTGCACTAAATCCAGTGCGATTTATTATATTTGCTGCACTAATCAAAGTGCAATGAGTTATGGAGGCATTACTGCAATCGTTTAGACTGAGGTTGGATTTGACACCAACTGCTTATGTAAGGTCATTTCATGATACTATCAATTGGAATAACCGATTGATTGGTATCCTTGGGCAGAAAGGTGTAGGGAAATCAACAATGATTCTCCAGCACATTAAGATGTATGATGACATCAGTGAATCCCTGTATGTGCAGGCAGATGATTTTTATTTTGCCAGTCACAGGATTTATGATTTGGCTCTTGCCTTCTTTCAACGTGGCGGCAAGAAGCTTTATATTGATGAGATACACAAATATTCCGGATGGAACACTGAAATCAAAATGATATATGACCAGCTGCCTCTTCTTAAGCTTGTATATTCCGGCAGTTCCGTTTTGGATTTGAAGAAAGGTGCCAAGGCTGATTTGAGCAGAAGAACGATTGAATATTTTATGCCGATACTCTCTTTCAGGGAGTATCTCAATATCTCAAAATCTTGGAATCTCAAGACTGCCTCACTGGATGAAATCCTTTCCGGGCATATAGATTTCCCTTATGGGGAGCACAGGCCTATAAAGTATTATAAAGAATATCTTCAGAGGGGATGCTATCCTTATTTTTCTGAGGAGGACTTTATAATCAAACTCAAGCAAGCAGTTATTGCTACTGTAGAGGATGACATTCCGAAATATGCGGAGATGACTGTAGCTGCGTCAGTAAAACTCAAGAAACTGATGTTTATGCTCGCCCAATCGGTGCCATATAAGCCTAACTATACGACCCTTGCAAGAGATTTGGACCTCAGCAGGAATACCCTTCCTGACTGTATTGATTATCTGGAGAAGTCCGGTCTATTCAATGCCCTGAGGGAGAAGTCAACCGGAGACGGCTTGCTGCAGAAACCTGAAAAACTGTATTTGGACAATTCGAATATAATCTATGCGCTTGGATTGGACAAATCAGATGACGGCACAATCCGCGAGACGATGTTCCTGAGTTGGACGAGGCAGATGTACGCAGTCTATTCATCGAAGATTTCCGATTTTGAAATAGATGGAATTACATTCGAAGTCGGGGGACGCAACAAGACTGGAAGACAAATCAAGTCGGCAGAAAGGGGGTTCGTAGTTAAGGATGATATTGAATATGCCGTAGGCAACACTATCCCTATTTGGATGTTCGGGTTTCTCTATTGACCCGTTACTGCAGCACCTACCTCACCGTCACCCCGTCACAGAGTATGCGGCCGCGGGATGCGGTGGCGACAACCCTTACATAGCGGGCCTTCACATCCAGCCCGTCAGCAAGAATCACATCCGTCCAGCAGTCGTGCAGATTGTTAGGCCAGGCCTCGTATGCCACGGTCTTCACTGACTTGAAGTGGCGTCCGTCATCCGAAACCTGCACCTCGAAGCTCTGCGGAATCACCACATCGCCGCCGCGGTAATCGCAGAAATGCCCCGCCACCAGCGAAATATTTTTCTTTGCTCCAAGGTCGACGGTCTGCACCATCTGCCCCTCATATGAAGTCCAGCGCGCATCGCCCGGGTCCTCTCCCGCGTGCTTGCCGTCGGAAAGGAACTCCTCCAGCAACTTCCAGCGCGCGTCGCCCCCGAGCCAGGCCATATAGTTCTCATAAGCCTCGTTCGAAAGCACCGGCTGGCCCACAGGATAAGGGGAGCCCGGCTTGTCGAAGGTGCCGCATACGGCAAAGCTGATAATGCGGTCCGCTCCGGCCTCGCTCGCAGCAACGATTTGCGAGAGATAGCGCCCGAAGGCCGCAGGAATCAGGGTAGAGTACCAGTTGTTGGCAGGGCGGTCCCAGGTGAAGGATTCGACGTTAACCCAGAACTCTATACCGCATTCGCGGTGAATATCTCCCAGCAGCCTCAGGTGCTCGCGCAGGTTCTCCATAGGGAACTGCTCGCGTACGCAGCCTATCTCGTCCTGATGCGCGATGATATCCACGTTCAGGCGCTTTATCTGCTCCGCGAACTTCGGATTCGAGAAGTCGCCGCGGAATATGCCGTAAGGCGAAATGAGCACCTTCGCACCCGGGGTCAGCTCGCGCGCCCTCTCAGCGATTCTGTTGGCTCCCTCCACCGCGTGGTCCGGGAGATAAGGGATAAAGCATCCCTCCACCGGGAGGTACCAGCCGTAGAAGGAAGGTCTCTGCCCATAAAGCGCCGCCAGCTCTTCCATTATCTTGCGCTGGGTCTCAATGACATACGGGTCCTTGAGGTCATCCAGCTGGTTCCTCGCCCAGCCGGTGGAGACGATTACGTGCATCCCCAGCTCGTCGGCTGTATCCATAATTGCGTCGATGGGGCTCTTGCGCTCTGCCGGGTAGGCCCAAGGCATAAAGGAGCTCGGATATATGGCCTTGCCTTCATTGGCTACAGCCATAAAGACGAGGTAGTCTATGCCCATTCCGTGCATTTCCCTGACCTTGGTTTCCCAGAGCAGCGGGTCCGTCTGGTCCACGTTGCGCTGATTCATATAGTTGTTTCTTTCGTCCTGCCAGAAGAAGTTCATGAAGGTGCCGGTCACCGGTTTGATTTCCGCTCTCAGCAGGGAAGGGGTAAGAAGGCCGACCAACAACGCGGCCGCAAGAAGAAGATTGGTCCGTTTCATAAAAATATGGTTTGTGTACAAAATTAGGTAAAAACGCGAAATATTGCTAACTTTGGAACCCGCTTGGGATAGCATAACAAGCTAATTATTATAAAATCAATAGTATTTATGAATTTCAAGAAAATTTTCTTCGCAGTCGCAGCCGTTGCTGCCGCTGCTTTCGTATCATCCTGTGATCCGGAATCAACCAATCAAGGAGACGGAAAGATTTCCATTGCCGAGACTTCACTTGCTTTTGAAATCGAAGGCGGTACCAAGACTGTCACTCTCCACGCCGGAATGGACTGGGAACTCTCAGGCTACACCGATGAGGTTAAGCAGTGGCTCTCTGTCAGCCCTGCAAGCGGCAAGGCTTCCGACCAGGATGTTACCGTAACCTTCACCGCACTTGCAAACGAAGGCGGCAACCGCAGCGCAAGCCTCACTTTCTACGGAAATGTGCTCCAGAAGGCAATCCTCAATGTGTCCCAGCTCGGACCTAAGGGCGATGCAGTAGATGGTATCACCATTGCCGAGTTCCTCGCTCTCAAGGATACCCAGAACGAGAATACAATCTGTGGAACAGTGACAGAGAAGGCTACCGCCGCTACCTACTGGGGCATCGTGCTCCAGGACGAGACCGGCTCCCTCAGCTGTCCTTTCCCGGCAAACTGGGACGAGTATGTTGACAAGATTACCGTTGGCAAGAAGGTCACCATCAAGGGCGTTTACAACTACTACGAGAACAAGAAGCAGGACCAGATGAAGAACGGTACTATCCTCAAGGTTGAGGATGGTGACCCGCTTCCTCCAGTCGAGGGTGAGATTTATGTCGAGAGCTTCAACGGAAGCTTCGGCGAGTGGACCATCGAAGACAAGAGCAACCCTGACGCAATTACAATTTGGGTGGAGAAGTCCGATTATGCCTGCATTATGGCTTCCGCTTATGTAAACTCTGCTGACCACGATTCCGAAAGCTGGATTGTATCTCCTGTAATCGACCTCACCGCAGAAAGCAGCGCATATCTCGAGTACGAGCAGGCTGTCAACTATTTCTCATCACTTGATGTTGCCAAGGAGCAGGCAGTTCCTATGATCCGTGTAGAGGGCGGCGAGTGGAAAGCACTCACAGTTCCTACCTGGCCTATGTCTCTCGGCTGGTCATTCCGCAACACCGGAAGCATCGACATCTGCTCTTACGCAGGCAAGAAGGTTCAGCTTGCATTCAAGTATGTCAGCACCTCTGCAAAGGCCGGCAGCTGGGAAATCAAGAATGTGAAGATTACCGAGGGTGCACAGGCCGGTCCAATCGAGGATAAGGAGTTCAAGGCTGATGTTACCTGGGTTGTCAATGATGTCAAGGACATCTTCGCCGAGGCTACCCGCGAGGGCTACAACAACGGTTTCTCCGGCACTAAGGACGGCATTACCGTCAGCTTCTTCTGCACAAACAGCACTCCTGCAGTAACTCCTACCGACCTTCTCAAGCTCTACAAGACTCACGTATTGTTCATCGACTCCGAGAAGACCCTCAAGGCTGTCCGTTTCACCTGCGCTGATGCCAAGTACTGCCTGGACCTTACTGCAGTTGAGCCTACAGATATCAAGTTTACCCTTGATGCTGCCGCTCTCACCATCAAGGCAGAGGCTGAATCGACTCACTATGGCGTACAGGCAAATGCCGGACAGGTACGCTTTACAATGATTGAATTTGACTTTGTTGACTAATATCAAAACACTCCTTAAAAAGGTGGCACTGCTTCTGGCGGTGCTGCCTTTTATGCCTTCTTGCGGCCAGTTCGAAATCATTGTCGGTCCCGAGCCGGACATCGAACTGAAGCTTGAAGTGCCGAATGCCGGGCTTGGAAAGGCTGCCGGAAGCCAGTTCGCTTATGTTTCTGCCAACGCAGATTGGGAGATAACAGTTGATTATCAGGGAGATGCACAGGGATGGATTTCACTCAGTCCTTCTTCCGGCACAAGTTGTGAGGCTCAGGGCATACTCTTCAAATGGGACGCCAATACCGCAGAGGACCTCAGGACAGCCCGTCTGGTGCTCATTTGCGACGGTGCGGAAGCAGCAGTGACCGTCAATCAGGCTGGTACCTCTGAAATCAAATCCGACCCCGTGCCGGGATGGCTGGAGCTTCCGGCTACAGATGATGAGAACCTCTATTTCATAACCCACGAAATGACTGTCGGTGCTTACTCCGGCAGGAGTTATTCCATCTATTATGATGCGGATAATCTTATTTCCAGATGGGTGGCCTATCCTCTCAACAAGGGCCTGATTTCTTCCGGTTCCCGCACTAACGCCTGGGGACTCGACCCGAAGATTCCTGCCGATAAGCAGCCTGTACTGTTCAGCGGATTCCGCAACGCAAGCGACGGACGCCGTTATGACCGCGGACATCAGCTTCCATCGGCAGACCGCCTGCAGAAGGAAGCCAATGAAGCCACTTTCTACGGCACCAATATGACCCCGCAGCTCTCCGAGCTCAATCAGAGATGCTGGGCAAGTCTCGAGAGCGCAGTGCGCAGCTGGAGCTACAGCTTCGATACGCTCTATGTTGTGACCGGTGCAGATGTTCGTGGTGCAAGAGATTATTGCACAGATAATTACGGCAAGAAGGTCACCATCCCTACAGGCTATTACAAAGTCCTTCTCGGCTACAAGAAGGGAGGCCAGTTTGCCGGAATGGCTTCAACCGGAGGCTATACCGGAATCGCATTCTATTTCGACCACAAGAGTTACACCGACAGCCGTGAAACCATTATGGGGCAGGCGATGAGCATCGATGAGCTGGAAGATGACTTGGAAATCGACTTCTTCGTCAATCTTCCGGATAAGATAGGTGCTGTCTTTGCCGCCAAGGTGGAATCTACCGTTGACAGCTGGTGGTACAACTAGTTTTTTAATCCGTATGAAAAGAATCTTTACACTGATTCTCGCCCTTGCTCTTGCAGTCTTTGGCGCACAGGCCCAGAGCAAGTATGTTGTAGGTTTTTACAACCTCGAGAACCTTTTCGATACTTATGACGACCCCGCCCACAATGACGAGGAATACCTCCCTGACGGGGCAAACAAGTGGACTGAAGAAAAGTACAACAAGAAGCTCAAAAATATGGCACGCGTTATCCGTGCCATGCACGACGAGAACAAGTGCTGGCATGCCATCCTTGGAGTCAGCGAAATCGAGAACCGTCTCGTTCTCGAAGACCTTGTAAGCCAGGAGAGCATCATTGACGCAAACTACCAGATTGTCCATTATGACGGCCCTGACCGTCGAGGCGTGGATGTGGCGCTTCTCTACCATCCGGCATATTTCACCTATATCGACTCCGAAAGCATTCCTTTCGACTTCAAGGATACCGAAGTGGAGATTACGCTCTCTGAAGAGGAGCAGGATTATTTCCGCACCCGCGACATCCTTATGGTCCGCGGCACTATGAATGACGAAATGTTCGCCTTCTATGTGTGCCACCTTCCTTCCCGCATCGGCGGCAAGGGACAGGACCTGCGCAGCCGCGGAGCTGAAATCATCTATAAGCACTCGCAGAAACTCGAGCAGGAGTTCCCGGGCATCAAAATCGTGGTAATGGGCGATATGAACGACAACCCTACCGATGACAGCCAGGCAGTATGGCTTCGCGGCAAGGAGAATATCGAAGATGTCCAGCCGGGCGATTTCTTCGACCCTTATACCTCTATGCTCAAGGCCGGTTACGGTTCTCTGGCATACAGGGGAGAATGGAATATCTACGACATAGAGCAGGTCAACTACAACCTCGCAGTTGCACCTCAGGGCGGCCTGCGCATCCGCAAGATTGTGAAGAACAAGTACTACGGACGCATCTTCAACCCTCCTTTCCTTACCCAGCAGAGCGGCCAGTACAAGGGTACTCCGTTCCGCACATTCTCCGGTGGTGCCTTCATCGGCGGCTACTCGGACCATTATCCGACATACATAGTTTTAACAAAGTAAAATCAATATGAAAAGACTTATAACCCTGTTTGCGGCACTTTGCGCATCCGTCGTGATGTTCGCGCAGGACCCTACAGGCGGCATTACCGGCAAGGTGGTCAACCGTCAGGGAAGAACTCCTGTCGAGGGCGCCCAAGTGACCGTGCTCAAGGCTTCAGTTGCTCTGGATGCCGTGGAGTCCGCAAGTGACGGCTCCTTCCTCTTCGAAGGACTTGAAGACGGCAGCTACCAGCTTCGCGTCAATGCGGAGGGCTTCCTCCAGCAGGACATCTTCGTAAAGGTCGAGAAGGGCTTCGTGCGTGACATTATGTTCGTCACAATGACAGCCGTGACTACTCTTGACACCACTCTGGACGACTCTTCATTTGCAGAGCAGGACCTCCTTGATACCGGTTATTCCGATTCACCGACCATACTCTTCGACGCAAATGACCCGTTCACCAATGTAGTGGGCTACGGCTTCAGTTCCATACGCTACAAGAACCGTGGCTACAATTCCGAGACCCAGCAGGTTTACCTTGCAGGCGTACCTATGAACGATGCTCTCACGGGCTATTCTCCTTATTCTCTTTGGAGCGGACTCAATGAGGCAATGCGCAGCAAGGACACTTCCAACGGTCTTGCCGGTATGGATGTGGCTCCGGGCAGCTTCAACGGTGTTACCAATATCCACGCAGTGCCGTCCAGCGTCCGTCCGGGCTGGAGATTCTCCATCCTCAGCAACTCCGCTATGTACAGGCTCCGTCTTATGGCCAACTATGCCAGCGGCGTGCTTGACAACGGCTGGTCCTATGCTGTCAATGTCAGCTCCCGTCTCGGAGGTAACGACTGGGTGAAGGGCGTTTACTACAAGACCCTTTCAGTCTATGCCGGAGCCGAGAAGAGTTTTGACGACTACGACAAGCTGGCTCTCGCAGTATTTGCAGCTCCTACCGAGCGCGGAAGCCAGAACGCCAGCACCCAGGAGGTCTATGACCTTATGGGGGACAATATGTACAACAGCAACTGGGGATATCAGAACGGCAAGGTGCGCAACTCCCGCGTAAAGAGGAGCTTCGAGCCTGTATTCCTTGCAAAGTACGACCTTACCCCGTCCGAGGACTTCGCCCTGAGCGCAAGCCTTATTTTCCGTACCGGCCGCAACGGCAGCACTGCTCTCGACTGGTATGACGCAGCCGACCCGCGTCCTGACTACTACCGCAGCCTGCCTTCCTACGCCTTTATGGAGGATAGCGACTACAACCGCCAGAACGAAGCCAAGGCGGCCTGGGCAACCTTCTGCTGGACCGAGAGGGGTGAGGAATTCAACAAATACCAGCATCTCGACTGGGACCGCCTCTACAATGTGAACTATATGGCGGGAGGCCGCTCGAAGTATGCTGTCGAGGAGCGTCATATCGACCAGAATGACCTCAACCTCGCAGTCAATGCGAAGTGGAATATGACCAACAACATCACCCTTCGCGGCGGTTTCAACGGCAAAATCAACCGCACCGAGTACTACAAGGTAATTGATGACCTTCTCGGAGGCGAATACTTCCTCAATGTAGATTCCTTTGCAGAGCGCGATTTCGCAGCCAACCAGGGCAAGCTCCAGAACGACCTTGACTACTACCTTGAGCACGGCGAGGCCGAGAAGATTACTGAGGGCGGCAAATATGGCTACGACTATCTCGCACAGGTGCGCAAGGCCAATGCATGGACCAGCGCTACCGCCAGGTTCGGAGCACTCACTCTGAACGCTGCACTTTCTGCCGGAGTCGAGTCCTTCTGGAGGGAGGGCCTTGTCCGCAAGGGTCTCTTCGCAGGTCTTGACGACAATGGCAGAGAGATAGTTGACCCGGCCAGCGGCAAGGTGCTTACCAGCTATGATTCAAGAGGAAATGTGATTACCTCCAAGGGCAAGTCAGCAGTTTCCACCTTCGGAACCGGCAGCGCAAAGCTTAGCGCAAGCTACGATATCCCTGGAGGACACCGCTTCAGCGCAAGCGCCGGATATTTCCTCGACGCCCCTAAGTTCAGCCAGTCCTTCATTTCCGCAAGGACACGCAACTCCCTGCTTGAGGGTCTTACCAATGTCAAGACCCTGTCCACGGAGCTGAGTTACCAGTATTTCAACAACGGCTACAATATCAAGTTGACCGGATACTACACCGCTATCAATGACCTGTCCAAGGTTATGAGTTTCTACGATGATTCACAGAACTCATTCACCAACTTCGCTATGACTGGCATCAACCAGCGCCACGCGGGTATCGAGCTTGGAGCAAAGATTCCTCTCCCTGTAAGCGGTCTCAGCCTTTCTGCAGTCGCAGCCATCGGCGAGCATATCTATGTCGGTACTCCGCATATGGTGCAGACCGTGGACAACAGTTCCCAGATTGTACGCGAGGGCGATGTCCCTTACTGGTCAAGCCATCCGGTATATGAGGTTGTCGGAACTACTGAAGACGGCACACCTATCTACAATCAGGATGTGGACGGCAATTTCGTGGAGACCGGAAGAGTCAAGCACTATGTTCCTTCATCTCCACAGCTCGCAACCGAACTTGCTCTCAACTACAATGTCAACTACTGGTTCTTTGAAGTCAACGCCCAGTATTTCGACAGGTCATATCTCGATATGAACCCTCTCTACCGTACCGATTTCGCCTGCGCAGGCGGGGACGGCATCGTTACCCCTGCTGAGGTTGAGTATATGGCAAGCCAGGAGAAGTTTGCTCCGGCCTTCCTTCTGAACTGCAGCATAGGCAAGAGCTGGTACATCAGAAGGCAATACCAGATAGGCTTCTCATTCGAGGCAAAGAACCTTCTCAACAACACCGGTGTGAGGACCGGAGGCTATGAGGCAACCCGTCTCATCTCAAGCTACGGCAAGGACCGTTACTACCGCTTCGACTCCAAGTATTTCTATATGCCGGGAGCGAACTATATGCTCAACATTTATTTCAGATTCTAGGTATGAAAAAGAATATAATCCTTGCACTTTCTGCAATTCTGGCATTCGCTTCCTGCGAAGAGTTCCAGCCCGTCTTCACAGGCGAGTACGACAAACCGCAGCCTCAGGAGCCGGTTGTGATGACTCCGAACATCACCATTGCGGATATCACTTCGTACTACACCAAGGGTAAGCCTTATACCTTTGTCGAGAACCTGATTATCGGCGGTCAGATAAGCACCACCGACCAGCCCGGCAACTTCTACAAGAGTTTCTACATCCAGGATGAGACCGGAGGTATGGAAATCAAGATTGGACGCAACGCGCTCTACAATGACTATCGTCCGGGTCAGACCATCTATGTGAACTGCACCGACCTTACCATCGGCCAGTACGGTCAGAAGGACGGTCAGGGCAACGGTATGATTCAAATCGGCTTCTCAGACCCGACAGGGGAGTATGAGACTTCCTATATCGAGGTTCCGGTTCTTATTGATTCCCACGTCTTCAAGGGCCAGCGTTCCGAGGGTGACCAGCTTCCGGCACCGGTTGTGCTCAGCGAGTCCCAGCTCCCGAAATCCACTGATACCCAGAAGACCAACAAGAATATCGGCCGTCTCGTGACCCTGAAAGACCTGTCTTACACCTGGGTTGACGGTTATGGCGAGACTCAGACTGCCTTCACCCTGCTGTATCTCAATTCCCAGCAGAACAAGAAGGCTTCCTCCAACCGTATCTTCATTTCCGGTACCGACACACATATCAATACCTGGGCTATGTCCAAGAGCCTTATGTCCGAGACTCTCGAGTCCGGTGTCTGGGACAGTGTCAATATCGGAAATGCCAACGATTACAATTACGGCAAAGTCGGGGATGTGAAGTACAAAGGCGAGGACGGTAGCTATCCTGGAATCGAAAGGGCAGCCGCTTCCGTGAGTCACTACTTCAAGACATCTGCCGGCACCTGCGTTCAGATCCGCACCAGCGGCTTCTCCAAGTTCTGTGACACCGAGATTCCTGCAGACGTTCTCAACGGCAGCAAGCATATCAATGTCACCGGCATACTTTGCCTCTACCAGGGCAAAATCCAGATGGTTGTAAACAACATCGACGACATCACTTACGCAGACGGAACACCACTCAAGTAAAATGAAACACACCACAGCAATACTCGCAATGTCATTATTGGCAGCATCTTGTAATTGCAATCCTTTCCTCGAAGAGTGGAATACCCCTTACGGTATTCCACCTTTTGAGAAAATAAAGACGGAACACTACCTTCCGGCAATAGAGAAAGGAATTGCACAGCAGAAAGCCGAAATCGAGGCCATCATCAGCAACCCTGCGGCCCCGACCTTCGACAACACCATCGCCCCGCTCGAGCTCTCAGGCGAAATCCTCAGCAAAGTGCAGGGCGTACTCTTCAACGTAGCCGAAACCGACCAGACTCCGGAGCTCGACGCAGTAATGGAGCAGGCCATCCCTATGCTCAGTGCCCACGGCAACGACATCAGCTTCAACAAGGACCTCTACGCAAGGGTAGCGGCAGTCTATCACGCAGACCAGAGTGCCCTCACCCGTGAGCAGCAGATGGTGCTCAAAAGCTGGTTCGACTCCTTCGAGCGCGAAGGCATAGGCCTGAGCGAAGAGCTGCAGGACGAGCTGCGCACCATCAACACCCGCATAGCCGAGCTCACCCAGAAAATCGGCAACAACATACTCGCGGAGTCCAACGCCTTCAAGGAGAAATTCGGGTTCAGCGTGAGCTATTACCCTTCAAGGATGACCACCACCGAGGACCGTGAGCTCCGCCGCCAGTACAACGAGGCTTACCGCCTTCGCGGCCACAACGGCAACGAATACGACAACCGCGAGCTCATCAAGGAGCTCCTCACGATGCGCATCCGCAAGGCCAATATTCTCGGTTACGAAAGCTCCGCAGCCTTCACCCTTTCCAACAAGATGGCAGCCACCCCTGAAACGGTAGATAATTTCCTTCAGGGCATAATGGATGCCGCAGTCGCAAAGGCAAAGCTGGAACTCAAGGACCTGCAGGCCTTCATGGACAAGGACATCAAGGCCGGCAAGCTCCCTAAAGGCTCGAAAATCGAGCAATGGGACTGGTGGTACTACGCAGAGAAGGTGCGTCGCGCCAAGTATGACCTCGACGAAGAGCAGGTCAGCAAATACTTCAAGGCTGAGAACGTGCTCAAAGGCGTATTCACCGCAGCCAAGATGCTCTACGGCGTAAACGCCGAGAAAATAGAAGGCGTGCCGAGCTACAACCCAGAGTGCGTCACCACCTGGAAGCTCACCTACGACGACGGTTCGCTCGTGGGCATACTCACCACCGACCTCTTCCCGCGCAGCAGCAAGAGGGGAGGAGCCTGGATGAACAACGTGCGCAACCAGTATGTCGATGCCCAGGGCAACGACGTGCGCCCTATCATCGTCAATGTAGGCAATCTCAACGAATATATGAGCATCGACGACGTGTCCACCACCTTCCACGAGTTCGGACACGCCCTCCACGGCCTGCTCTCCAAGTGCCACTATCCTTCAGTGAGCGGCACCTCTGTAAAGCGCGACTTCGTGGAGATGTTCTCCCAGTTCAATGAGAACTGGGCCTTCCAGCCTGAGCTGCTTGCCCTCTACGCAGTCAATGACGAGGGCGAAGTCATCCCTCAGGAGCTTGTGGACAAGATTCTCGCAGCCTCCAAGTTCAACCAGGGCTTTGCCACCACCGAGCTTTGCGCAGCCTCTATGCTGGATATGCGCTGGCACGAGCTCACCTCCGTTGAGGGAGTGGATATTGACGAATTCGAAGCCAAGGTGGCCCGCGAAATCGGACTCATCCCTGAAATCACCTTCCGCTACCAGAGTACATATTTCAACCATATCTTCGGCGGAAGCGGCTATGACTCAGGCTACTACGGCTACCTGTGGGCCGAGGTCCTCGACAAGGACGCCTTCTCCATCTTCGAGGCTTCCCCTAACGGAGTATGGGACAAGGAGCTGGCCCTCAAGTTCAAGCAGACCTTCCTCGAAAGGGGCGGAAGCGAGGAGCCGGCCGTGCTCTACCGCGAGTTCGCAGGCCGTGAGCCGGATTCAAGGGCAATGCTTTCAAAACGTGGACTTCTTTAATATTTCCTAAGAATATGAACAGAAAAGTACTTCTTATGATTCTTGACGGTTGGGGCGAAGGTCGCCACGACCACAGCAATGCGATTTACACTCAGGGCCAGCCGTTCATCGACTCCCTGAGGGCGAAATATCCTTATTCTCATCTTAACGCCTGCGGCGAATATGTAGGCCTTCCTGACGGGCAGATGGGCAACTCCGAGGTAGGACATATGAACCTCGGCGCCGGCCGCGTCGTGTATCAGGACCTGGTGAAGATCAATATTGCCTGCCGCGAGCACAAGCTCCTGCAGAACAAGGAAATAGCTGCCGCTTACGACTATGTGAAGCGCACGGGAAAGAAGCTCCATTTTATGGGGCTCTGCAGCCACGGCGGCGTGCACTCATCCCTTAATCACCTCTATGAGTTCCTCGCTGAGGCGAAGAACCAGGGCCTGGAGGATGTCTATGTGCACTGCTTTATGGACGGCCGCGACACTGACCCGCGCAGCGGACTGGGTTTTGTGGCCGAGCTTGAGGAGCAGATGGCGAAGACTACCGGTAAGGTAGCCAGCGTGTGCGGACGCTTCTATGCTATGGACCGCGACAAGCGCTGGGACCGCGTGAAGGCTGCCTACGATATGCTCGTTGAGGGCAAGGGAGCCGAATTCGAGTCCGCACAGGATGCCATCAAGGCTTCTTACGCAGCCGATGTGACCGACGAGTTCATCAAGCCTGTAGTGATTACCGAAGGAGGCAAGCCTGTAGCTACTATTGAGGAAGGCGATGCGGTGATTTTCTACAACTTCCGCAACGACCGCGCCCGCGAGCTCACAGCCGTTCTGACCCAGAACGATATGCCTGAGCAGGGAATGCACACTCTGCCTCTGTACTATTGCTGCCTTACTCCGTACGATGCAACCTTCAAGGGCCTGCACATCCTCTTTGACAAGGAAATAGTGACCGACACCCTCGGCGAGACCCTTGCGAAGTACGGCAAGCACCAGCTGCGCATTGCGGAGACCGAGAAATATGCCCACGTGACCTTCTTCTTCAACGGCGGCCGCGAGGCTCCGTTCGAGAATGAGGACCGCATCCTGGTGAACTCCCCTAAGGTGGCTACCTACGACCTCCAGCCGGAGATGAGCGCACCTGAGGTTGCTGAGAAGTTGATAGAGGCAATCAAGACGGAGAAGGAGGATGCCATTATCCTTAACTTCGCCAACGGCGATATGGTAGGTCATACGGGAGTATATGACGCTATCTGCAAGGCAGTCAAGACCATCGACTCCCTCGTGGAGAAAGTTGTTACTGCTGCTATTGAGCACGACTATGTTGTGCTGCTTACCGCTGACCACGGCAATGCCGACTATGCAGTCAACGAGGATGGCACTCCAAATACCGCACACTCCCTGAACCAGGTTCAGTTCATAGTTATCAACGCAGGTGATGAGGTTAAGACCGTCAAGGACGGAGCCCTCTGCAATGTGGCTCCTACCATCCTCAAACTGATGGGCATTCCTCAGCCTGAGGCTATGACCGCAGAACCTCTCATCTAGAATGTACAAGTTCCAACCGATAGTGAAGACCCTTGTCTGGGGCACCGAGAGCTGGGTGCTCTCCGGTGTTCCGGGCAATGAGTCTGTGGTTGTCGAAGGTCCTGATGCCGGCAAGAAAATTACGGATATTTTTCCGGGACAGTTCCCTCTGCTGATTAAGTTCATTGATGCCCACGATGACCTTTCGATTCAGGTGCATCCTGATGATGAGCTTGCCTTGAAGCGTCACAACTGCAAGGGAAAGACTGAAATGTGGTACATCATCAGTGCAGGCGAGGGTGCCCATCTGCTGAGCGGACTAAAGGAGCAGATTGATGCGCAGAAGTACGTGGAGTTGGTTGAGAAGGGAGAAATAGTGTCCGTCCTTGCCGACCACAAAGTGGCTCCCGGAGATGTGTTCTTCCTTCCTGCGGGGAGGATACACGCTATCGGAGGAGGATGCTATCTTGCTGAGATTCAGCAGACTTCCGATATTACCTACCGTATCTACGACTACGGTCGTATGGGTTTGGACGGCAAGCCGCGCCAGCTCCATACCCAGGAGGCGAAGGATGCGATTGACTATAGGGTCTATCCTGACTACAGGACTCATTATGTGGCTGCTCCGGACACTTCAGTGTCACTTGTGAGCTGTCCGTATTTCAAAACAGAACTGCTTGAGCTTACGGGGCCTTTTGCCCGTGACCTTACGGATTGTGGGGATTTCCTGATTGCAATCGCACTGGAAGGTCAGACCCGGCTTGTACGCCGCTCATCCTGCCCGGCCTGCGCCGACGAGGTCCTCACCCTCAACCCCGGCGAATGCGCCCTCATTCCCGGACCTGCCTTTGGACACTCCCGCTCCGGCAATTCCGCTGATGCCCCTTCGTCCTTGTCTGTGCGCCCAGGCCTTTCTGCTGACGACCATTCGTCCTTCTCTGTCCGCTCAGGCGTTTCCGCTGACGACCCTTTGCCTTTCACAGCCCACCCAGGCGTTTCTGCTGACGACCCTTTGCCCTTGTCTGCCCGCTCAGGTGTTTCTGCTGACGACCCTTTGTCCTTGTCTGCCCGCCCAGGCGTTTCTGCTGACGATCCTTTGTCCTTGTCTGCCCGCCCAGGCGTTTCTGCTGACGATCTCCGTGGCGTCTGCTTCGAGCCCGTCGGCTCCGGGTCCAAACTCCTCACCACCTTCGTCCCCTCCACCGCCGTCTGCGGGGGCTCTGCCCCCGAATAACCCCCGCGGCTCCCGGCGTCATTTGCATGCCGCAAACTGTTAGCGGGGGCTCTGCCCCCGGCGGCTCCCGGCCTACCGATAACGCTACGCTACATCCCGGCCTCCGCCGTCGCGCTGAGACGCGATTTCCCCGCTATTCACCCTATTTGTACACCAGAAGCCCTTCTCCTGTACAAACTGCCGTCTTTCCCCCACTTTGTACACCACAGGCCCTTCTCCTGTACGAACTTCTGTCTTTCCCCCACTCTGTACACCCTACATTCCCGCATCAATACATAACGAGGCTATGCTTTCTGGTGCCTGGAC
>CALYTI010000028.1 GCA_945487035.1 uncultured Bacteroidales bacterium | reverse complement strand
TTTTCAATTGTATATTTGGATTATGAGACGGAGATTATTGCTTACGTTGCTGATTCTGCTCGGGCTGGTCTTGAAAGCGGAGGACAGGACTGCAATCAACGCGGTCCAGATTTCGGTGGACCAAGGACTTTCGCATACAGATGTGCTCGCATTCGCTCAAGACAGGGACGGTTACATATGGATAGGCACCTATTCCGGCCTCTGCCGCTATGACGGTACCCGTATAGACGTTTATAATTCTGCCAATTCCCAGCTTCAGGGTTCCAGAATCTGCGCTCTTCTTTATGCCTACGACCATTTGTATATCGGTAGCGAAACAAGTGGAGTTACGATAATGGATCCGGCTGACGGCAGTTTCCTGAAGCATATCAATCTTCCTCTGAACTCAGCAAATTATCTGTTCAAGGGAGGAGAGAACGCCGTATGGGCCTGTACTGACGACGGAATCTCCCGAATCACAAGTTTGAATGATGGTTATGATGTCATTTCCTGGGCCCTTGGAGGCAGGGTTGAATCCGGATGCACTCTTGATGACGGAGTTAATCTGCTGCTCTGCGGTGCGGAGGGACTCTTCGTTTTTGATACCGAAAGCGGGAAATGCAGCCCCATTTCCTCCATCTTCGGGACCGATATACTCAGAATATCTGATAATGATTATGTAATAACCTCATATTCAGGAACATATGCGTATAGTCACAAAGAGCACACGCTGCGAATGCTGGATGAGACACAAACGATGGCTGTATGCAGGGACGCGTCCGGCACGATTTGGGCCGCAACCGTTGACCAAGGCTTGATAGCCTTTTCCGCGGATCTGGAACTGGAGAAACGCTATCAGCTTCGAGTTCCTCAAATGAGTATGAACAGCGTGGTGAGGGGCTCTGCTTTGTTTTGTGACGAATCATCAGTGCTCTGGTTCGGAAGCATAGGTGCCGGGTGCCTGAAGTCCAGTCTCAATTCACGGATTTTCTCTCTGCATCAGTTGGGCAGCAGCTACAGTGAGCCTGTCACTACGATGTATGGGGATGGGCATAACCGTTTATGGGCCTCATCACTCAATGGCGGTCTGTATGTTATGGAAGATGGTCTCGGGATGAAAGAAGTCCATCTCCCCTCCCTTCAGCGGTATTTCAAAGACAGGCCCGTATCGTCGCTGTACGAAGACAGTGAAGGAAGTCTTTGGATTGGCTCCTGGGAACACGGCTTCATCTCCCTGACAGATGAAATGACATCCCTTGCCGCCAAAGGGCAGCCTTTCAAAGCGCAGGCCAGAGGCCTTGATGGTTTCAGCGTTTTTGAATTCGAGGAGGACCCTAACGGCAATCTTTGGGTCAGTACCAATAAGGGGATAGTCTGCTATTCCAAAAATACAGGCAAAGTATTGCGCCAATTCAATTACGACAAATACGACGAGTCCACACCGGCGGATGACTATTCCACTGACCTGATGATAAGCAGGGACAGTGCGGGCTTTGTGGTATGGGCCGGATCGAAACTCGGAGTCACAAGGTTCCTGTGCGACAACAGCGGGGAAGTGCAGAGCATTGACCGGACGCTCAAGGACTTTGTGTCGGTAATATTGCAGGATAGCAGAGGAGAAATATGGGTAGCTACCCTGGGTGGCGGACTGTACTCTCTGCAATCGGATCCAAGAGGTGATAAGCTCAGTTGGAAACGCTTCAGTTCCGCTGAGCATCCTTTCCCGAACGATGAGTTCGAATCCCTCAAGGAAGATGCGGAAGGCAACCTGTGGATAGGAGGCAAAGGCCTCATCAGATTCAATCCGAATACCAATGAAATCAGGCAGTACACCAAATCCGACGGCCTGCAAAGCAATGTCTTCAAGATATGGGACTCCGCCGTCCTGTCGGACGGAAGACTTGCCTTTGGCGGTATAAACGGCATAAACGTGTTCCGTCCGGATGATTTGAAACCGACGCGCTACATTCCCAAGGTCAAACTTACCTCCTTGACAATCAATGATGAAGAAATTGCCGTGCCGCGGGATCTCAAATACACGGACAATAACCTTACTTTCGGATTTGCCGCTATGGACTTTGAAAATCCGGAAGGGAACAGATACCGTTTCAAATTGGCCGGAGCAGACAAGGCCTGGCGTGATGCCACTGGTCTTTCCAACTCAGTCCAATACCTTAATCTTGCCCCAGGCAATTATAGCTTTATCGTTTACGGGGCCAGCAGTGACGGCATATGGAATCCGGAACCTGCAAGACTGGATTTCAGAATCAATCCCCCGTTCTATGCTACTCCCTTTGCATATGTCATCTACTGCATTCTGCTTCTCTTCGGCGCTTGTGCCTCCATCATTGCCGTATCCAAGCACAAGGAAAGGCAGAATCAGCTTGAACGCAACAGGAATGAGTTGAAATTGCATACTGACTTCCTGCACGAAATCAAAACGCCACTTACTCTCATTACAGCCCCCATAGACGAGTTGCTTCGCAATCCCAATCTGGGTAAGAGTACTCAAAACCGTCTTAAGCTGGTACAGCAAAGCACCCGCATACTCAACAAACATATAGAAGAACTCACTGACTTCCGAAAGATGGACAACAACAAAATCCATCTTCATCTCACCAAGTCGGACCTCGCGCTGTTTGTGCGGGAATTGGTTCTGCTGTTCAAGCCTGTGACTGATTCCAGGAATATCACCCTTGACATATCCGGCATATCCGAGAGCGAGATACTTCTGTATTTTGACCGCACCCAGATGGAAAAGGTGATAATCAATCTTATGTCCAATGCAGTCAAGTTTTCCCCAGAGGCGGGCGGTCTGATCAGGGTATGCGTTTCACACGATGATAAGCTGGCCACCGTGAGGGTCTCAAACCTTGGAATAGGCATACTTCCGGAAGACATCGGCCATATCTTTGACCGTTTCAGACAGGGAAGCAACAATGACCGTGGGGGTATGGGAATAGGCCTTGCCATATCCAAGCACATTGTTGACCTTCATTCCGGCACTTTGTCAGTCAAATCTGTCCCCGGAGGTGAAACCGTGTTTGAATTGAATCTCCTTCTCAGTTCCAGCCATTTCCCCAAGGATGCTGTGGTTGAAAAAACCAAAGAGGATGAAATCCCGGAAGCCAAAAAACTGGAGGGGTTGTTTGAGGATGAAATACCGAGAATCCAGCCCAATGTCGTGGAAAGGGAGTACACGGTTCTCATTGTCGATGACAATGACTCGCTAAGGAATTATTTCTGCCAGTTCCTTTCCCTAAAATACAATGTGATTGTCGCGAAAAACGGACAGTTGGGATACGAAAGGGCCATCGTTGACCAACCGGATATCATCCTTTCGGATGTGGTGATGCCGGTAATGGATGGACTTGAATTGTGTTTCAAGATAAAAGGCAACCCCGAGACGGCCCACATCCCCGTTATCCTCATTTCTGCGCGAGACCTCCCGGTGCACAAGATAGAGGGATTCCACAGTCTTGCGGATGACTACTTCACCAAACCGTTCAATACAGAAGTGCTGGTCTCCCGCATTGACGGGCTGATAGCAATCAGGGAAAATATCAGAAGGAGTCTTTCCGGTTCGGTGACTCTGGAACCTGACCAGCTTCCGGCCACTCCTGTGGATGAACGCTTTACCAAAAAGTGCATACAGTACATCGAGAAAAACATCTCGGATGGAGAATACGGTGTGGACGAACTGTGTGCCGATATGGGCATGTCACGCCCTCAGTTCTATCGCAGGATTAAGGCAATCACCGGTCTGTCCGCAATTCAGTTTATGCGGAGTATAAGACTGAAAAGGGCCGCTCAGCTTCTGAAATCCGGAAGCGTAAGAAGTGTGTCCGATGCGATGTTCGCGGTCGGCTTCAACAATCTCTCATATTTCTCGAGAATCTTCTTCAAGGAATTCGGAGTGCTTCCTAAAGATTACAAGTAATATCCCTTACTCCGTGGTGATATAATGCGGAATCCCCCGGCGCGAGAAGGAAAGTATTGTCCAGTATGCTCACTCCGCTGTGGTATTGCTCCGAGTGGAAAGAGGGTGAGAAAGTGATGGTTGCACGTCCCCACTCGCTCTGGTGGCAGTATTCGAAGGTGTTGTGCAGGATGTTCAAGTCGCTGACGGCTCCGCTCTCGTACCAGTAATCCAAATCCCCTTCAACCAGAATTGCCGCCCCTGCGGATCGGAAGCAATTCCAGAGAATATCTGTGTGCCTCGGGCTGGTAACCAGCACCCCTCTTGCCCTGTTGCGGGCCCCGAAAGTGTTGGAGGATATATGAACAGTCGGAGTCTTGCTCAGGTTTTCAACCGCGCATGCTCCAAGCGAAGGCACCTCATTTGCGTCCAGGCCTTCCACATAGATATCAGGCTGCAGATCCTTGACACGGGCGAAGGCCCTGCGCTCCCCGCTGAGTGTATCAACGAAGGCCAGAAGGTCCCCCTTGTCAATGAGCACTTGTCCCCGTTTGGAGTTGAGCCTGAGATAATGCCCGTCCGCAGACATAGTTTCAATGCCGTAGTAACGCCCGTGTACATTTATGGCATCGTCCCCCTGCCCATCAACATTACATCCCATAATCCTCACATTGCCGCTGCAATGCACAAGGTGGAAGGCATCCGCAACCCCGGAAAAGACCCTGCCTTCGGAAGGACTCAGGTTGACCTTTCTGATAATCACATCCCTTACATCTGCCATATACAGCGCTAGTCCGGCACAATGATGTATGTCCATATTTTCAAAGGTCAGGGCTTCGCAGCGGTATCCAACTATCAGTTGTGTGCCGTAGCGCACGTGGTAGAGAGTCATAATGTCTCCCGCTTCTATCCCATCCGGCAGCGCGGCCGGAAACCGAATCACATCATCACCCAAATAATCAACCGGTCCCTCAAGCACGGAGCATAGGGCGTAGTTGTCGAAACTCCCCGGTTTGATTCGGCTGCCGTCAGGAGTGAAGACATTGTTGTACGAATCATAAGCAAGGCCGTACAAGGCCTCGCCGCAACGGTATTTCAGACGTCCGTCAACAATTTCGTAAGGGTAATGCCCGGGATCCATTTTCAGGGAAAACCAATCCTTTCCCACCGCTTCAACCTGCACCTGCGAGATAAAGGGCCTGTCCCAATCCACTTCGAAACCGCGAACGCAGACATTGCGGCAGTCCTGTATCGTTGCCAGCCCCGCCATCTTGCTGAACTTGAGTTTCGAGCCGGCCCCATCCAGGGTGAATCCGTCCATATCCTTCATTTCAAGAAGGAAACCCTCGCAATCGATATCATACTCTCCCTTCACGAAAGAAAGAGTCGCCGGGCTTCCCAGTGACCTGCAGTATTCAAAGGCCCTGCGGATTTTCGCGACGGCATAGGAAGGGGTATGGGGAGTCAGCCCGAAATCGGCCATGCTGACCTGTTGGACCACCCGCTCCTTAAGTACAGGAACTATGTGCCGCCACATCAGGGCAAGCTCCTTATGGTCATCATCCTTGATGTCGGCTATTCCGACAATCACCGCGTCGTATTTCGGGAGCACAACAATGAACTGTCCCTGCGAGCCTGCGGTATTGTAGCCGTCTCCGTTTATCCAGAACTGGTAGCCATAGCCTTGATGATATGATGGCGCAAGTTCTTCGCTTGCACCGACAGGCGGGCCCCAGGCGAAATACGCTGTGGTTGCCTCCTTGAGATAGTCCGCCGGCACTACCTGCCTGCCTGCGTACTTGCCGCCGTCCAGCAGCATCTGTCCGGTCTTTGCCATAGTCTCCGCATCCAGCATCAGGCCCCATCCTCCGGTACTTACTCCGCTCACTTCCAACCACTCCGGCTTTTCGACGCCAAGGGGCTCCCATAGCCTGCTCTGGAGGTAGTCCACAGTCTTCTGCCCGCTGACCTTCTGCACGATTGCCGAAAGGACATAGGAAGCAATGCTGTTGTATTGGTTGTGGGAGCCGGGCCTCTTTGTGAAAGGCACAGCAAAAATGTCCTCCAAACCGTTTTGTCCTGCGGCTTTATGGTAGGCATCTACGCAGCGCAGGTTCTCATCGTAGCCAAGCTGGGGATGTTTGCGGAACAGTGACATAAATGCTTTGTCGGTAGGGTCTTCCTCCTGACCGGTAGCCATCACGAGGTAATCCCGGATGGTGCCATCTGCAATGTAGCGTCCCTGTTCGGAGTCGTCGATATGCGGATTGTAATACTCCGGAAAGTAAGAGCAAACCTTGTCATCAAGGCTCAGAAGCCCTTCCTCCTCGGCAAAGCCTATGGCAAGGGAAGTGTAGCTCTTGCTGGTTGACCACATATGGTGGACCGAGTCCTTCGGCCATCCGCCTATGTAGCGCTCGCCAATCACTTTCCCGTGCTGGAGCACAATCACTGCATCAAGAGGCACCTTGCCCTTTCCGGCAGCCGCAACATAGGAATCAAGAGCTCTTTCCATAGCCGGGACGTTTTCCCTTTCCAAATCCGTGCTTTTGCAGGAGGTGCACAAAGCACAGGTCAAAGCTATTGTTGAAAACAGGAAGTTGGCCATTTCTATTCGTAGTAAGGGTCCGTCCACCTCAGGGACATCACAGTCCGTGCGGGAACTTCGCAGTTGATGTAATTGACAGAATCGTCCGTAATGCTAATCTGAATATCCAGATAACTCTCGTTGTTGAATATTAGTCCAGTCGTGCCGTCTTCGTTGATGAAACTGCCAACCGACACAAATTGGGAATCATAGCCACTGTTGGCGACTCTCACCGCTCCAGCCCTTGCAGAAGCGCTCATATGCGCCAGCATGAAATAGTGCGAGTTGTAGTTGATGGTCTTGTAGTCGCTCTTGTCAATGTCCACGGCTCCGTAGCAGGTCTTGCAGCCACCGGGACGGTTCGGCCCCCGCTCGGAGTCCAGCATCAGGTTCCACACAATCGTACCCCGGCTCCATTTGTTGACGAGGTCTATGCCGAGATTGCGTATGTTGCCCAGCACCTTGGTCTGGAGATTGTGCCCGTCGTTCCATGTGCCGATAGAGGTCTCCGTAAAAATCAGTTCCTTGTCAGGAGCCGCCTCATGCACGGCGAGCAACTCATCTGAGGTGCCTCCATAGTCGTGATATGCCGCACCCGCCAGATATGAAGCCGCCTCCGGGTCCGCATAAATGTTGACAGGATACTTTTTCTGACTCTGTATTCCGTCGTAATTGAAATTGTGGTCGAAGGCATAAATCTTTACTTTGATTCCTTCGCGCTGGAATGCAGGCCCAATGGCAGTCTTGATGAAGTCCCGCTGCTCTTCCCAGCCCATGTATAGCGAGGCGGAATTACCCCTGTTCAAAGTCTCATTCTGGAGTGTAATCGAATGAATCCTGACACCCTCGGCCTCAAATGCACGTATCCATTTGACAAAATACTCCGCATAATCCTGATAGTAGTCCGGGTTCAGTTGGCCTCCGGTCCAGGAAATATGAGGCTGACGGTCAGTCAGATTGTTGACTTTCATCCAGCGGGGACAAGTCCACGGGCTGCCCATAATCTTAAGATCCGGATTTATCGCAAGAATCTCCTTCAGAACAGGAATTACATAATCGTACTCCTCGGAAGTAAGAGAAAAATTCTCAATTCCCGGCGTGTCGCAACAGGTGTACTCGCTCAAGGAGAAGTCGCTGCAACCTATCGATATCCTGACATAGTTCAGCCCATAGCCTTGCTCCACGCTGAATGTCTGCTTGAGGAAGGCTGCCCGGTCCTCCGGGGCCATCTGCATCAGGTTGTATGCGCTCGATCCGGTTACGGCTGCGCCGAACCCGTCTATGGGCTGGAATGCGCTGCTTCTGTCCACAGTAACGATTTTATTGTATTCAGCCCTATCCGAAAAAGTCAAGCTTGTGTCGCGGGTAAGCGACTTGCTCTGGTCAGAGCTGGTGCACATCCTGTAGATTGGAGGAACTACCAGAACCGGCTCCGGTGGTTCCGGTGTGGACGGCTCCCGTTTTTCGTTGTTGCATCCGCAGCACAGAATGGTCAATAACAGGGGGAAAAGATTTGCTTTCATCAGTTTTGGTAGAAAAATGGGTTTGGTCTGTCAACAACTGGAAGAGAGTCGCAATCGCTGTCCAGCTGAGTGCAGCAATGTGCGCTGATTGTTGCATCTTTGCGCCATGCGCTGAAATCATTTCCATGGATTTCCACCTTCCCGCAGTATTGCAGGTCTATTGCGGATAGTCCTTTGTAGATTGGAGCATAACTCTTGCTGTCAACAAAGCAGTTGTCCCTTATGACAAGTTCCTTCACACTCAGGGCGTAAATAATCTGGTCATCGAAGGTTTCAACGACATTGTTTTCAAACACTATCCTATTGTGGAAGTAAAAACCGTTGCTGCGGGCACTGCCGGGAATGATTGGGTCTATCTGCAGAATGGCTTGAGGAGATGCTCCGCCGATTCCCAGATTCCTGAATTTGCATCCGCTGATGGTAATATCCTCAGTTCGTCCGGACTCGAACCAGTAATTGGCATCTCCGCATATGCGGATACCCGCCATCATAGAACCGAAATCGCAGTTTTCCACCTTCACCTTTCCTGCACAGGAAAGCAGCAGGCTGCGCGCACGGTTGTGCTGCACAGAGCAATCCCGTATTGTGACTTCCTTAACTTTACGGGAGACATTCTCGATGGCATATTGCCCCGGATTGTCAAGCCGCGACAAATCAATTCCTGAAAGGGTGAAGATATACTGTTTTTCACTTCGACGCTCTATTTCCTCGATTCTTGCCTTCCCGAAAGGCTTCAGCGAGGTTTTGTCCACGAAGAGAATCTCATCACCTTCGTCGGCAAAATGGTTCCCTTCCTGCTGATAGTGTCCGAACCGGGCCGTAATCGTGGCTGGAGAGCTGACCTGCTCGACCAGCATATAGGTGCCGTGGATATTGGTAGCATCATCCAGCATGCTTTCGAACCGGCAACCAATAAGTTCAATTTTGCCGGTGCAGTCCACGAAATGGGTGGCGTCTGCAGAGGCTGTCACCATACGAGGGTTGCCGTCAGACTGCCTTGTGCTGTAATTCTCAATGCGGATGTTGCCGCAGTACTGGGCAATCAAGGCCATGGCTCCGCTGTGCAGCACCTGCACATCTCTAATGCACAAGTCTTCGCTGTCACTCAGGATAATGGCAGGACAGTACCTGTTGTGCAGATACGGGCCTTTGTCCACCCACACGCCACCTACCGGCGGAAGTTCGGCTGACCAGATGTTGGAAAACCTTACCAATCCGGGCCCGATTTCCTCGGCGTGAAGGGCTTTTTCCGGCCAGTGCCCGTACTTTTCGGTGTTATAATATGGAGAACGCGTTTTTGCATCAAAAATTATGTTTTCTCCTAGAGGAAGTTCCCAATCGTATCCCTTGTAATAGAAAACTTCATCCCGGATGCTGTAATCCACATCATCAGCAAGCTGCATAATGAAACTCCTGTTCTGAGTATCCACGGAGCGTATGGTTCCTTCCATAGTGAACCTGTCTGCCCAATCTATGCAAACCCCCTCCAGTTTTACCTTTTCAGACCTGTTGACTGAGAATGGAACCATCATCCCGTGGAATTGCAGCACTGTACCGTTGCCCTTTACGGTGACATTGCGCATGCCTTTGATATTGAATGCAATGCGCTTATTTCCATTGTCGTTGTTTGAAACGGCCATATACTCTTCCACACACCCCTCCGGGAAGAAAGGGTATGTGCCTTCCTCGAATTGCAGAGTCAGTTGTCCCTTTGGATGGTGTTCAAGCACTTTCCTTACTATCGGAGCGTAGTCTTGAACCCCCCTTTCCAGGGGAATGACTATGGTCCTGGCGCAGGAAGCCAGAAGCGGAATGGCAATAAATAGTAAACTCTTTCTCATTTTCACTCAAATTCAAATTCTCTGTACGAAAGGGTACGCACACCGTTGACCATATCGGCAGCGTGGTAGATTCGGAAGGCCTTTCCTCCGGCCGTGTCGCCTTCGATGCTAATCATATTAGGGTACATAACCCCTCCGGGCTCCATCGTTCTGCTGATTAGAATAGTCGGCTCGGTCCAGCTGATTCCATCATCTGAACTGGACATCACGATATAGCTCTCCCACCCGTGATAGACCATAATCCATTTCCCGAGGTAGTCGTTGTACATCACCGACGGGTTTGCACCTCTGCGGTGCACAAGATTGTCGATTGAGACATTCTTTCCGCCAAGCCCGGTCTGAGAGTCGCATCCTTCACCAGTGAAATTGCTTCCGTCCCATTTTTTCCAGGTCCCCGGCTTTCCTTCCGGGTCTTTGGACTCCGCCATTGTCATTACATAATCATAGACAGAGTCGCAGAACCCGCAGTAATAGCATATCCAAGACTGCCTGGCTTCATTCCAGACTACGCATCCGTCCCCAAGTCCGCAGAATTTTGCGCTCTCGGGCTTGGCTTCATCGCTGCCCAGGATTTTTTCGCCCCTTTCCCAGGTTTTGCCATTGTCATCGGAATATGTGACGCCTATTGATTTGTAGGCGCCGCTCCCGCTGCTCCAGTGGCTTTCTGCGTGGAAGAAGCCCACCATCCTGGAACCTCCAAGACTGTGTACTCCGATAAACCAGCTGCCCCCGTCATTGAACCCATCCTGCCGGTCAACATTTTTACCGAATACGGCATTTGAGCTGTTGAGGCTTTCGACATTGTCTTCCAGCCAAGGGGAGCCGCTTTCCTGACGGTAGCTTGTGGCTTCTGCCCAGAAAAGAAGATACTTGTTCTCCCCTTGCTTTAGAGCCGTGATTTTGCCGTCCAGCCAGTAGCCCCGCATAGGCATGGTCACAGGTTGCACTATGTCTTTGCGCGGGCCCAGCCTGTAGGCTATTCCTCCGCTCAATTTGCCGCTAATCCAGTCCTTGTAAGGGTCATCAGTGTCATCAGGTTCTTCCGGCTGCGGTTCCTTGGGCTTGCTGCTTTCGCTGTTGTCATAGGCATCCGACAAATCCCAGCTGCGGTCGCAGGCGCACAGCATCATTGCGGTCAGCCCCAATAACAGAATCTTTTTTATTTCCATAACTCACTTTGGGTAATTTTTCCTTCTGAAGCGTCGATCACATCTTGAGGAATAGGGTAGAACTTGTGTTTTTCCTGGAAATTGCTTGCATAGCTCGGGTAAGCCTCGATCATAGTAGTACAACTCTCCAAAGCTTCCTTAATCTGGTCGAAACGCTGAAGATCGTACCAGCGCTGGCCTTCGAAACAAAGCTCGAGTTTTCTTTCAAGCAATATCTTCGCAAGGAAATCCTCCTTGGATGAGGCGGAGATGTCGCAAACGGCACTTGCCGTATTGACATCCAGGCCATAGCCGCGGCGGCGAACCATATTGACAGCCTCAAGAGCGTCAGGCTGCACGCTTCCGCTTGCCCTTGCGGATGCTTCCGCATACATCAGCAGCACGTCGGCGTAGCGGATGATAGGGAAATTGATAGGGTTTGCCCAGTTTGCCCAACCGCCTTTCCTCTTCTCATCGTCGAGCGGATGGCGGAACTTCAAAGCGAAACTATGGTAAATCAGTGCTTCCTCTCCGTCTTCAGGGTACTTTTCGACGAGTTTGCGGGAGGAATCGTAAACATACTGGAACTGGGCGAAGTTGCCTTTCCTGATGTCGGCCTCCTCATAGCATCCCAGCAGGTCCGGCACCGCCCTGAGTGAAGTCCAATACATATAAGCTTCGCTTGGAACGCCCTCAAGAGTTCCCACCTGACCTCCATAGAATGTGGTCCCGTTGTTTGCGAATTCAATATCCCAGATGTATTCAGGACCGTATTCGTGTTCACCGTCAAAGAGGGCGAAGTAGTCTGATTCAAGGGCGAATCGCGGATTGTTCTTGACTTCCGTCAGCTCGGCAAGGGCCTTGGATGCCGCTTCCTGGTCATATAGAGGATATCCTGACATCTGAAGATAGACTTTTCCGAGCATGGCTGTGGCAGCTTCCCTGGAAGCGTGACCGTTTGCCGCACCTTCAGGAATGTGTTCCTTTGCATAGAGCAGGTCTTCAGCTATTTGCTTATAGACCTCTGCTACAGCCTTTCTTTCCGTGTTCAGAAGGCTCAGGTCGGTGGTCTCGTGAACCACGAGCGGCACTTCTCCGAACAGGCGTACCAGATGGAAATAGAAGAAGGCTCTCAGAAAATGCGCCTCGCCGCTTATTCGGGCTTTGCTGGCGTCATCCATCTCGACCGATGCGATTCGGTCTATGATGATGTTCGCGCGCTGTATGCCCTGATACATCACGAACCAGGTTCTGGAAAGGAAAATCGATGAGGTGGTGTAGGTGTAGTCACTAAGCTGCACTTCCCCTCCGTAGATATCGTAACCGGCAAACATTTCGTCCGTTCCGACCCTGGTAAGGGTTAGAAGTCCCTGAAAATAAGAACCGTAACGGGCATTGCTTGCCCAGTCCTCGGTGCGCAGGGTGCTATAGACACCGGTCAGGCCAAGTTCAAACTCTTCAGGAGTGGAATAGAAGTTCGAGGTGCTGATCGAACTTTCCAGCGGCACCGTCAGAAAATCGTTGCAAGCCACAAGCAGGCCTGCGCTGAGAATCAATGCAATTATCTTTTTCATCTCCTATTCAAAGCTAAGGTTAACACCAATGGTAAAACTTCTGGCACGAGGGAAACAACCGTAGTCGAAGCCCGAAGTCAGAACTCCGCTCATGCTGCTTCCGCCCTGCTTGGAGTACACCTCAGGGTCATAGCCTGAGTAATTGGTAAGAACGAACAGATTGTCTGCGGCAAGATATGCTCTCAGTGAATTGATATGCGCAGTCTTCATCCACTTCGCTGAAGGGAAGTTGTAGGTAAGTCGCAGAGTTTTGCATCTCAAATATGAGGCATCCTCTACAAATGCGGAAACCACCGTGCCGGGCATCATCACATTGTACATCGTGCTGCCTAGGTTATCCTCTGACCAGCGATTGGCCCAGGTTGCGCTCTGATTGTAGCTCATTCCGGTGAAACGGGCAATCGAGTTGTAGTTTGCATTGTAAACATCGTTGCCGAAACTATACTGGAACTGTGCGGAAAGGTTGAACCTCTTCCAAGTTATGTCCGTGCCGAAACTGCCGTACCAGTCGGGAAGGGAATTACCTATTATAACCCTGTCGTCAGCAGTGATTTTGCCGTCCGGAACCCCTTCCGGTCCGCTGATATCCTTCAGCTTCATTGTTCCTGGCCGCTCTGAACCGGTCTGTATTGCCACTCCAGGCCGCGGAGTAATGCCGTCCGCCTCGAAGTCGCTCCATCCATATACTCCTTCGGTAACATAGCCGAAGATGTCTCCTACAGCCCCGCCCTCCTCAAGAATTGCGGCGTTCTGGCCGCTCAGGCAGGTGACTGTCATATAGATAGGCGCACCGTTCTGCCCCAACTCGAGAATCTTTGTTTTGTTGAGCGCAAAATTGGCATTTACATTCCACTGGAAATCCTTTGACATAACAGGAGTAGCCTTAAGTGTCAACTCCACACCTCTGTTTTGAAGTTTTCCTATATTCTGCCAGGCCTTGTCATAGCCCGATATGTTCATCACCGGCGCTTCAAGCAGAAGTCCGCTTGTAAGTTTGTCGTAAACATCCACATTAAGCCCAAGCCTGTCGTTGAAGAACCCTGTCTCCAGACCGAAGTTGACCTCGGTCGTCGTTTCCCATGTAAGGCTTTCATTTGCAAGCGAAGATGCCACCTGCCCTACAGCGGCGTTTCCGCCGTAAGAATAGCGGGTATTCGCAAGCTGTGCATAAGACCCGTTGGTCGGGACATTGGAATTGCCCACCTGTCCGAGACTGGCCCTGAGCTTGAGAGTGCTGACCAGAGTCTGATTCTTCATAAACTCCTCCTGATCCACATTCCAAGCTGCGGCTCCTGAGAAGAATGTACCCCATTTGTTCGCCACAAAATTGGAACTTCCGTCACGGCGGACAGTCAGAGTCGCGGAATATCGGCTGTCATAAGAGTAGTTGGCGCGTCCCATAAAGGAGATGAATCTTGTCTGCCCCTTGCTTGAGAAGCTGTTGAAGACGGTAGCCATCTGCATATTGTTGAAGCCCAATCCCTCATATTCGAACTGCTGGGCTTCAGACTGGTCGAAATAACTGGTATATCCCTGCTCGGACATACCCAGCAGGATGTTGAGGCGGTGCTTGCCGAAAGTAGGTCGCCAGGTTAGTGTGTTCTCGTTGATCCAGCTGCTTGCCTCAGAGCTGGAAATCAGGCCCTGACCCTGGTAGAAATATCCTCGTGGCGTGGTAGTCGGGTAGAATTGACGGTCTTTCAGCGAGTAATTGTCGAAGCCAGCGGTGATTCTCAGCAACAGGTCCGGCAGCAGATCGGCTTCGAAATAGGAATTGATAATGGTCCTGTTCATTATCTTGCTGAGCTGCGAGTCGTTGGCCGTCGTTACAGGGTTGTTGCGGTAATTCGCCTTGTAGGAATTGATGTCATCCTGAGATACACCTGCCCTGCGCATATAGGTACAGGTCTGCTCGTCGAAATCATATGGCGGGGCAATCAGTGCCTCGATGATTACGCCAGCAACCTGGGTAAGTCCCTCACCGCCGGTAGGAACGCCCTCGTCGGACACACGGCTGTAGCTCATATCAACTCCCATACGGATGTGGTCCGTAAAATAGTGGTCAACAGTCGCCTTTGCCGTAAACTTGCGCCAATCGGTGCATATGAGCACGGATTGATTGTCCAGGTAAGAGCCGGAAAACAGAAAGTTGGTTTTCTGGGTGGAATGGGATACGGACAGCGACTGGTTGTGCAGCAGACCGGTCCTGTAGATTTCGTCCTGCCAGTTGCGGGTTTGCACGCCAGTGTCGTAACGTCTGGCCTGCCCGGTTGCCGTGTCGAAGAAGAGCCAGTTGCTTTCGTTGGTAAGAGCTTGGTACTCAGCGTATTGATAGAAATCCATCATTGGATACCGCTGACTCATTTCCTGAACTCCGAAATACGAATTGTATTGTATCTTTCCTCCGTTCTGGCGTCCCTTTTTGGTTGTTATGAGTATCACTCCATTTGAGCCTCTATTGCCATAGATTGCCGTTGCGGAAGCATCTTTGAGCACCTCGATGGAGGCAATGTCATCAGTATTGATAAGGGAAAGGGAAGACATGCCGGTGTCGTAGTCACTGGCACCGCCCGAACCTGTTGACACTTCGAAGAGAGGGAATCCGTCCACAACAATCAGAGGAGCCGTAGAGCCTGAAAGGGAGTTGGCACCACGAAGGAGCATATTGGTTTCCGCTCCCGGTTTTCCGGAAGATGATGAAACCATAAGGCCGGCTACTCCGCCTGCGAGCGCATCATCCACGGAGAACAGCACCTTATTCTCCAGCGCTTCCGATTTGATGGAAGACACTGCACCGGTAAGGTCTTTCTTGTTCATGGTTCCGTAACCGACTGCGACAGCTTCTTCAATGAAGTTGGCAGACTCTTTCAGCACCACTTTGAATGTCCTGCGGCTTCCGACAGCGATTTTCTGGTCTTCGTAGCCTATGCAGCTGAAAGTCAGTTGTGCCGAATTGTCGGGAACCTCAATCTGCCATTTTCCGTCCAGGTCGGTCGTCGTGCCGACCGTGGAGTCGCTGATATAGACAGCGGCTCCAGGTATCGGCTCGCCCGATTCGTCCATCACAACGCCCGTCACTCCTATCTGGGCGAAGGCCAGGACGCAGGAGAATATGGCAGACAATATTGCTATTGTCCTTTTCATATTCCGTTTATTCTTCTACGATTGAAATATAGACTTCGTCAATGAGAATGTATTCCAGATTGGTAGCGTAGTTGTAGCAGATGAGGTATGGCCAGGTGTTGAGAAGCGGTGCGCCCGAATAAAGGTCAGGGCAGGTGAACTCGATCTCAACATGCTTCCAGTCAGTGCTGCAGAAGAGATGCTCATTGACCAGATTTCCGGTCTCTTCATCGAATCCCGGATATACCTCAAACAGCCCGATTTGCGCCTGATCTGCGAAGGCCTCGCTTCTGAAATTGCTGAAGCCGGAGCCCGCTGCAGTGTCGAAATATGGATTGTAGGACCAGTCAGGCAAGAAGTTGAACAGAACTACTCCTATGCCGCTGAAGTTGTCAGCATCTCCGTTATACACAGCCTTGTGGTTGAATGACAGAACATATTTCTTGCCCGGCTCGATTGCGGAGTTTGTGCACCAGTTGTCACGGTAAACGAGGGCAGGATATGCACAGTCGGCAAATGCCGGCACCTTGAGAGAGTGTGCGGTTCCTTCTGCTCCTTCATCTGCAAAGCTGAGCTTGTCTGCGGCTTCTTCAGTGGTCCAAAGTCCGCATACCCAGGTTTTCTGCATTTCGAAAGAATATGGGTCGTAACCGGCTTCCGCATTCGGCCGGTTGACAGGGTAGCGTCCGATGATATAAGAGGCATTGACAGTCTCGCTTGCGCCGTCGGTGGTCCGCGTCATCTTGCAGCTGATGGCTGCGCCCAAGCGGTTGGCATTCTCAAATGTAACCACAGGGTTGGCCTCGGTGGATGTTGCGGGAGTGCCTCCTTCGAAAGTCCACTCGAACTTGTCTGCATTTCCGGATGCATCTGCAATGGAGAACTTTGTGGCAACATCGGTCTTGATGCATCCAAGTCCAGTCACTCCTTCTGCTGCGATCGTTCCATTGATAGGGTCGGCAACGCTTACCTTAATGGTCTCGCTGAGGGTCTTGTCGTTCTTGAAAGTCACTTCAAGGGTTACCGTTTTCTCTCCCGCGGAAGTGAACTTGACTTTAACTTCGGACTGTGCGGAAGTTGCAGGGTCTCCATCCTCGAAAGTCCAGGTTCTTGACTTTGCATCGAGAGAAAGGTCAGCGAAGACAACTTCGTTACCTACACCTACAACTCCTGTAGGAGCCTGGTACTCTACCTTATAGACAGTGTTGTCAACAGGATCCTTTTGGCAGGATGATGCAGCAACGGCAATAGCCGCGGCCGCAATGATAATGCTGAAATACTTTTTCATGATTATTAGAATTATGTTGGTTGTTTTCTTTTGAGCAAAAATAGCAGACCCAATCTCAAATGCGCAGTTACAAATCGTTCAAAGAATTGCACTTTTACAATAAACCGCAGAAATGCAGAAATTCCCAAGAATTTATGTAATTTCGCGATGAAATGAAGAACATACGTAATTTCTGCATAATAGCCCACATCGACCACGGCAAGAGCACGCTGGCCGACAGGCTTCTCGAGCTTACCGGTACGCTCGCGCAGCGAGATATGGAAAACCAGGTCCTTGACGATATGGACCTCGAGAAGGAGAAGGGCATCACAATCAAAAGCCACGCGATTCAGATGGTGTACAAGCGCGGCGGCGAGCAGTACAAGCTCAACCTCATCGATACTCCGGGTCATGTCGATTTCTCCTACGAAGTCTCCCGAAGCATAGCCAGCTGCGAAGGTGCCCTTCTGGTGGTGGACGCTACCCAGGGAGTGCAGGCTCAGACCATCTCCAACCTCTATATGGCCATAGACCACGGTCTTGAAATCATCCCTGTGCTCAACAAAATCGATATGGACTCTGCCCAGGTCGAAGTCGTAACCGACGAAATCTGCGACCTCATCGGCTGCGACCCGGAGGATGTTTTCAGGGTGTCTGCGCGTACCGGAGAGGGTGTGGCACCTATACTGGACGCCATAGTTGACAGAATCCCGGCCCCTACCGGGGACCCGGATGCGCCTCTGCAGGCCCTTATCTTCGACTCTGTCTTCAATCCTTTCCGAGGAGTCATTGCCTACTTCAAAATCAAGAACGGCTCCATCCGCAAAGGCGACAGGATGCGCTTCGTTGCCACGGGCGAAGATTATGATGTGGAGGAAGTGGGACTTCTGCGTATGAAACTCATCCCTACCCCGAGCGTGGAGTGCGGAGATGTCGGCTATGTGATAACCGGTATCAAGAGCGCCTCAGAAGTGAAGGTGGGCGATACCATAACCCTCGCGGAGAGCCCGTGCAATCAGGCAATTGCCGGCTTTGAGGAGGTCAAGCCTATGGTCTTCGCGGGTATGTACCCTGTGGATGCTTCAAAATTCGAAGAGCTGCGCACCGTACTTGAGAAATTCAAGCTCAACGATGCGTCCTTTGTCTATGAGCCGGAAAGCTCGCTGGCGCTGGGCTCCGGCTTCCGCTGCGGCTTCCTCGGACTGCTGCACCTGGAAATCGTGCAGGAACGCCTCTTCAGGGAGTTCGATATGGATGTCATCACCACCGTCCCTAATGTTTCCTATAAGGTTTATACCACCCAGGGCGAGGTAATAGATGTGCACAACCCGTCCGGTATGCCTTCACCTACTCTCATAGACCATATCGAGGAGCCGTACATCCGTGCTCAAATCATCTCCAAAACGGAGTTCTTCGGGCCGATAATGAAGCTCTGCCTCGACCGTCGCGGCACGCTCATCAGCCAGCACTACATCACCGCCGACCGCGTCGAGCTGAACTACGATATGCCGCTTTCTTCCATAGTCTTTGACTTCTACGACAAGCTCAAGACTGTTTCCAAGGGCTATGCATCTTTCGATTACCACCTGACGGACTTCCGTCCTGCAAAGCTGGTGCGTCTGGACATACTGCTCAACGGAGAGCCGGCCGATGCCCTTTCGACTCTTATTCACGAGGATAACGCATACGATTTGGGGCGCAAGATGTGCGTGAAACTCAAAGACTTGATTCCGCGCCAGCAGTTCGACATCCCTATTCAGGCGGCAATCGGCGCCAAAATCATCGCCCGCGAGACCGTAAAGCAGGTGCGCAAGGACGTAACGGCCAAGTGCTACGGAGGCGATGTGAGCCGCAAGCGCAAGCTGCTCGAAAAGCAGAAGGAAGGAAAAAAGAGAATGCGTCAAATCGGTACTGTCCAGGTGCCTCAGTCGGCATTTATGGCTGTTCTAAAACTTGATTAGAAATGGGAAATATACTTTTTTTGCAGAATATCGGCACCGGTGAGATTCTTATCGTTGCCCTCGTTGTACTCCTTCTTTTTGGAGGCAAGAAGATTCCTGAACTGATGCGTGGACTCGGCAAGGGAGTCAAAAGCTTCAAGGACGGAATGAATGACGTCCGCAAAGAACTCGACTTGGACGACGAAGACAAGAAGTAGGCTATGGCGGACGGTCAGATGTCTTTCTGGGACCACCTGGAGGTGCTCCGCTGGTCGATTTTCAGGGTGCTTATCGCTCTGGTTGTCGTCTTCGTCGCTGCTTTCGCCGCGATGCCCAGTATCTTCGATGCCGTAATCCTCGCTCCGACAGGGGGTGATTTCTTTATGTACAAGGCTCTGGGGGGCGTTTTCTCTTCGGATTTCAACATCGACATCATCAATATCAACGTCACCACCCCGTTCTTTACCCATATGAAGACCTCCCTGTGGCTTGCACTCATCGTGGTCTTTCCTTATCTACTGGTGGAGCTTTGGATGTTTGTAAAGCCGGCGCTCTATCCGAAAGAAAAGAAAGGTATCAGAGCGGCTTTGCTCGGAGTGGCAACCCTTTTCTATATGGGCTGCGCGGTGGGATATCTGCTGGTGTTCCCTCTGACATTCCGCTTTCTTGCAGGTTATCATATCGGTACGGACATAGTTACGCAGATTGCCCTGGATTCCTACATAAGCACCTTCCTGTCAATCATTTTCGTTATGGGACTGGTGTTTGAGATTCCGGTCCTCGCCTGGGTGCTCTCCAGTTTCGGAATCATCAACAAGGAGCTTCTGCGCCGTTACCGCCGTCACGCCATTGTGGTGCTGCTGATTCTTGCGGCGGTCATCACTCCGACAGGAGACCCGTTCACCCTCGCGGTCGTCTTCTGCCCAATCTATCTTCTCTACGAAATCTCCATCGCAATAGTCAAACCCGCCCCGAAGGAAGACTAAGGTACCGGATGTTGTATTGATTGTTCGTATTTTTACTTTACCTTTGCAGAAACACTAACCTTTGTTGCATGAAAAAGATACTGTTTATTTTACTTGTTTTTAGTTCATTATTGCTTTCTTGTGTTCGTGAGAATTTTTATGCAACAAGTCAAAATTACAGCGGGGGTCTATAGAGGTGCCCTTGTTACAATCAGCCGCATCAACTCAATTCTGTCAATTGGATACCCTCTCTAATGGCCTTATTGTTGAGGTTGTAGATAGCGCATATATTTTAGAGGGGGATATTTTAATGTCGGATTTGAATATTGATGCTATTTCATCAAGATCAAGTAGAGGGGCTGTTCGTGCTGATCAAGCTTTGTTTTATTGGCCAAATGGAAGAATTGCATATTCATTCAATAGCAATTTTGAAAATTATGAACAATATGCTATAGCTGCGATGGATAGTATTGCTGCTGCTACTGGTTTGGTTTTTTATCCAAAAACAGCAAATACATCTGATTATATTTACTTCTACCATTCCTCGTCTGGCAATAACTCTTATATTGGTATGCAGGGCGGAAGACAAGTAATCAATATAAAGAATGTTACCAATATAAGTGTAATTATGCATGAGATTTTGCATTCATTAGGTATATTTCACGAACACTCCCGAACAGATAGGGACGATTATATCACCATAAACTTCAATAATATTAAACAAGAGAAACAGTTTAATTTTGCGAAATATTCTGAGTCTCAATACACTGGATACAATACGGGTCCGTTTGATTTCAACTCTCTCATGTTATACGATGGCATAATCACAGACCCCAATTTTGTGATAAATCCCTCCGTGTACACAATTACTGTAAAAGATACTGGCAGGCCTACAGTATCAGGGTCCACACTCTCGGCAGGAGACATTGAAGCAATACAGTCAATTTATGGCCCTCCATATCATCGATTAGAAACGACAGTTGACAGAGTTGTTGAAAATTTTGAATCATACTACGAGGAAAGATATCAAGCATGGGTTAATGTAAATATTCGTTTCTACGAAGACAAAGCCTGTACAATTCCTGTCTCCATTCAATTCCCGAGGATTATCAGGTTAGCGAAGCATTGGTCACGTACTAATGCACAAGGCAGTTTGTCAAATGACATTACATATGAAACAGTTGTGGTCCCGGAAGGTAGTACTTCAATACCTATCGATTATTATCTTATGAAGGAAATATACCAATACTCTAACCCTATCGATATTGACAGGCGTGATTATTCTGTTGTCAATAGACATGTTCCTGAATTAACACAATACTAATTACACTACATTATGAAAATAATCTTGAATATCATCCTATCGCTATCTTGTGTGCTACTGCTTTCTTCATGCAGTAAATATGAAGAAGAACACATTGATTATGAAGACTTGTTTTCTTTCACGACTAGAGAGGGATTTCTTCCTGAGGTAAAGGCTAATCACCCAATCTCCAAGACCACACTCTTGAATAAATTGGGACATTATGGTTGGCAGGAAACAAAAAGACAGCTGATGGATAATGATGGAAATTGGGAAGAATGTACAATCGGTGATACTGCATTAAGATTTGCCCTTGTTTCAGACGAAGAGATGGTGATGTATATATTTAAAGAGAAGGGGTACTTTTTTCAAACAGTGTCCTATGATGAGACTGCAAACAACCTTAACTATAGAACTGTAGTGTACATCGGAAATAACTTTTATATCACTGCGCATGGTGATGTGGACAATAAGGTGCTTGTGAGAACTTATTCAAGAGTTTCCAAACGCGAAGTAAAACAATGGAAGGATGCTTGTCCTACCAACTTGGAGTTGATTCATGATTAATCCTCAAGGGCATACTGCGAGCAGGTCGGTGTGAAAAGAATAGTCTTTATTTAATATTTTACCCGGTTTCCCCGATTTTTGCGGCAATACGCTGCAGGCTCTGAATCATTTCCGCTTCGATTGTGCGGAAATCGCAAAGCTCGGCGGAGCTCCATACGAAAAGGATATCCACCCCCGAAGGCGGGAGCTCCCGTTTGTTGAGGCGATATGCTTCGCGGATTCGCCGTTTGAGAAGATTGCGCTTCACAGCGCGCTTGAAATGGCGCTTGGGGACACTGATAACCAGGCGGTTAGGCTCTTCGCTTTCGGAAACCTGCTTCCAGCAGAAACGAAGATGCGCAGTCGAACTCCAACGACCGCCATCCATCAGGGAGGCGATTCTCAGTTTCCCGCAGAGTTTCTCTGATTTAGGGAAGCTATGGAGCTTCTCCCCGTCCATACTATTTGTTTGAAAGCAGGGCTTCGATAGCAGCTGCTGCAGATGTGATTTCCGGGGTAGGTGCCTGGATGGCGATTTCCAGCCCGGCCTCTTTGATTGCGCTTACTACGCCCTTGCCATAGGAGATGATTTTGGTCTCTCCCTGTTTGAAATCCGGGAAACTCTCCAGAAGAGAGCTTACGTCGGCGTGATTGTACATCACGATGGCGTCGTAGCTTGCAGGATTGATTTCCTGAAGCGGCTGATTTACAGACTTAACCAGCTCCGCAACGCTGAAATCCAGACCCGCTTTTTCGAACATGTTGATAATTGCGCCGGCCTTGGATGCATCGGATGTGGTAATGAGGAATTTCTCGCCCTTGTGCTTGCTTCCAATCAGTTTGAGTATGGAATCCGGGGTGCCATCCCCGAAGAAGATTTTCCTCTTGCGGAAAACGATGTGCTTCTGCAGGTACATTGCCACCAATTCACTGGTGCAGAAGTACTTCATAGTCTCAGGGACCTTGAATCTGGCCTCTTCGCAAAGCTTGAAGTAGGAATCGATGGTTGCACGCGAAGAGAACACCACAGCTGTGTAGTCAGCAAGGTTAATTCTCTGCGTCCTGAATTCTTTCGATGTCAGAGGCTCTATCTTGAAAAAAGGATAGAAGTCGATTTTAACCCCGTATTTCTCTTCCAATGCGGTATATGCGGCTAAGTTGCTTGGGGCTGTCTGTGAAATCAGAATTTTATTAAAACTCATATTCAATCTCTAACTGATTTTATCCTAGATACAGGATGGCAGAGGCCAAAACTGCAGCTGGAGGAAATTCAAGGGCGCAAAGATACAAAAATTTTTTTGACATGTAACCCGGTTTCCCCGAGATTTGACGAGATCAACATTTGATATTCGAGAACGGTTCATTAATTTTATGCGTTCAATATGTACTGAACATTAGTGGACACTAATGATACTGAATATGGATACGAAATCATTTATCTTTAGATAATGCCAAAAGTAGCACTACATTTACGAGAGCAAGACCTTTCTGC
>CALYTI010000027.1 GCA_945487035.1 uncultured Bacteroidales bacterium | reverse complement strand
AGCGCCCTGATTATCAACCACTTATAAATTCACCCTCATCCGCGTCAGCGGGACGTAGGAAACGGTGGAACGGGCCCACACACGACCCGGCATCCGGAGCCGTCTGCGCCACTCTGGCAATCAGGTTTTAAGACAAAAATCGTCCGGGTAAAAGCCCGGACGATTTTTATTGGTTAAAGCGTGCTACTGATTACTCAGCGACAACCTCCACCTTGAGGTCTGCATAAACGCCCTTGTAGCATTTTGCCTTAGCCTCGAACTCGCCGACAGCCTTGATTTCCGGAAGCTCGATATTGCGCTTGTCAATCTCGACACCTGCGGCAGCAAGAATCTCAGCAACCTGAGCTGCGGTGATGCCACCGTAGAGCTTGCCGTTCTCGCCAACCTTGGCTGCAATCTTGATTTCCACTGCGGATGCCTTGGCTGCGAGAGCCTGTGCATCAGCAACGAGCTTAGCTTCTTTGTGAGCCCTCTGACGGAGAGTCTCAGCGTGCTGCTTGAGAGCTGACTCGGTACCTACTGTAGCGTATCCCTGAGGAACAAGGTAGTTGAGAGCGTAACCTGTCTTAACATTTACCACGTCTCCGGCCTCGCCGAGTCCGTGTACATCTTTCTTAAGAATGATCTTCATACTCTCAAATTATTTAAGGAGGTCAGTTACATACGGGAGAAGGGCGAGAGAACGTGCACGCTTGATAGCCTGTGCCACCTTCCTCTGGAACTTGAGTGAGGTTCCGGTGATGCGGCGAGGGAGAATCTTACCCTGCTCGTTGAGGAACTTCTTGAGGAATTCTGCGTCCTTGTAATCTACATACTTGATTCCTGCCTTCTTGAAACGGCAGTACTTCTTCTTGCGAACCTCTACGGTTGGAGGGTTTAGATAGCGGATTTCGCTGTTTTCAACATTTGCCATTTTTTAGTCCTCCTTTACTTCTGGTTCAACTTCTGCTGCTACCGGCTCTGCAACAGGCTCCTCAGCCTTAGGTGCGAGCTTTGCTGCGCGTACGCTGCGACGGTGCTCTGCATAAGCAACTGCGTGCTTGTCAAGGGCTACGGTAAGGTAGCGGATGATGCGCTCGTCACGGTGATACTGTGTCTCGAGTGTAGCCACGAAAGACGGCTCAGCCTTGAATTCAATCAGGTAATAGAAGCCTGAGGTCTTGTGGTCAATAGGATAGGCGAGCTGCTTGAGCCCCCAGTCCTCTTCGTACACCACTTCGCCGCCATTTTTCTTAATGAGGCTGGTGTACTTGGCAACCGCTTCCTTCATCTGGGAGTCAGACAAAACGGGAGTTGCAATGAAAACGGTTTCGTACTGTTTGATCATTTTGTTAATAATTAGTAATTGTTATTTCCCCAAAGGGGACGCAAAGATAGGAATTATTTTCCAATCTGCCAAATCATTCTGTAGTATAGCCTTTCGGCCTCAGGGCGGTAAGATGCATTTCCCCGTAGATCTTCTGGATTCTGTTGGTATCCTCGCGCGCATTTTCGGTCAGGTCGAACTTCTTTCCGTATCCCACTTCCTTCTTTTTGTAGTCCATATGGGAGAGGTAAACGGACAATCCGGTCTGCAGGGCGATGGTATGGTAGCCGGTTTTCCATCTCCTCACAGCCTTGCGGGTGCCTTCCGGACAGATGGCAAGATAGCACTCCTGCTCATCGCGCAGTTCGTGTATCAGGCTGACCATCAGTGACTGAGAGTTGGAACGGTCAATAGGGAAGGCACCGCATTTGCGGAGCAGCCAGCCCAGCGGCCAGAAGAAGGCCTCTTTCTTGATCATAACCCGCAGCCTGCCTCCGATTCCGCAGAAATAGAGGTAACCCACGACAGCATCCCAGATGGAAGTATGAGGAGCAAAGAGGAAGATAATGCGCTTCTCCTCCGGAAGCCTGTCTTCGCCCGGAGTCATATGCCATCCCAGCACTTTCTCCAGCAGAAATTTCGCCGTTTTTGCTTTCATTATATATCGATATCTTCAAGTTCCCCCTCGGACCGGAGGTTTTGCCTGATGAAATTCTGGCGCTCTACGGTGTTGTCACCCATATAGAAGGACATAATGTCCGCGATGGACTCCTCGTCCGCAAGTTTTACCCCGTCCAGCCTCATATCGCCTCCTATGAAGTCCGCGAATTCGTCGGAAGATATTTCTCCGAGACCCTTGAAGCGGGTGATTTCGACGCCCGTCTTGAGTTCGGCTATCGCCTTGTCCTTCTCCGTCTGGTCGTAGCAATAGCGGTTGACCTTCTTGTTGCGCACGCGGAAGAGCGGGGTCTGGAGTATGTGCACGTGGCCCCTTCGGATAAGGTCGGGGTAATATTTCATAAAGAAAGTCAGCACGAGCATACGTATATGCATACCATCGTCATCGGCATCGGTTGCGATGATAATCTGGTTGTAGCGCAGGTTCTCGAGGTCGTCCTCCACGCCGAGCGCAGCTATCAGAAGGTTCAGCTCCTCATTCTCCGCAACCTTCTTCCGGCTTTCCTTGTAGCAGTTGATAGGCTTGCCCCTGAGGGAAAATACTGCCTGGTAGGCGGCATTGCGCGCCTTGGTGATGGTTCCTGATGCGGAATCGCCCTCGGTTATGAATATTGAGGAATTGTAGATGTTGTCCCTGACATCCTGAGCCGTCCTTTCCGTTACCTTGTCGTTATAGTGGTAGCGGCAGTCGCGCAGCTTCTTGTTATAGACATTAGCCCTCTTGTTTTTCTCGCGGGTCTTCTTCTGTATGCCGGCTATTTCTTCGCGCTCCTGCTGGTTGGTCTTTATTTTCTCTTCGATAATCGGTACGATTTCCTTGTGGATGCGCAGATAATCGTCCAGAGCCTTGGCTACGAAGTCATTGACATAGGAGCGTATCGTAGGACCTACATCTCCGTTCTTTTCCCACAGATAGGTGGAACCGAGCTTGATTTTGGTCTGGCTTTCGAATTTCGGTTCCTGAATCTGAATCGAAATCGCACCCACGACGCCCTGACGGCAGTCCTCCGGAGCATAATTCTTCTTGAAGAACTCCTTGAGGGTCTTGGCAATTGCTTCGCGGTAGGCTGCAAGATGGGTTCCGCCGTCCCTGGTATTCTGTCCGTTGACGAAGGAGTGGATGTTTTCTCCGTAGGCGTTGCCGTGGGAGAGCACTATCTCGATGTCCTCACCTTCCAGATGGATAGGCGGGTAGAGCGGAGCCTCGCTAAGGTTCTCCGTTACGAGGTCGAGCAGACCGTTTTCGGACTTGTAGGTACTGCCGTTGAGCACTATCGAGAGTCCTTTCTTGAGATAGGTGTAGTTCTTCACCATAGACTCCACGTAGTCCATATTGAAGGCGTACTGCCCGAACATTTCCTTGTCCGGGAAGAACTTTATGAGGGTGCCGTTCTTCTCCTTTGTGGCTTCTTCCTTTTCCTCTATGAGTTCGCCTTTGCGGAACAGGGCCCAATGGCAGAGCCCGTCCCTGTGGGAGCATACATAAAACTCTTCCGAAAGGGCATTTACAGCCTTGGAACCCACACCGTTGAGGCCGACGGACTTCTTGAAGGCCTTGTCGTCAAATTTTCCTCCGGTATTGAGTATGCTCATTGCCTTCACGACCGAGCCGAGAGGGATGCCTCGGCCGAAATCGCGTACTGATACGTGCCCGTCTTCGCTGATTTCAATCTGTATCTGCTTTCCGAAGCCCATCGCGAATTCGTCAATGGCGTTGTCCACGATTTCTTTCAGAAGCACATAAATGCCGTCATCCTGGCTGCGTCCGTCTCCGAGTCTGCCGATGTACATTCCCGGCCTCATGCGGATGTGGGTCACACCTTCCAGGGTCCGGATGTTGTCGTCTGTATAATTAATCTGTTCGCTCTGCATAAGGGCGCAAATTTACAAAATAATTGCGTCAATATAAAGGTTGATAATGCTGTGTTGCGGGTCATTTGTGTATAAACTTACCACGCAGAGGTTCTCGCTGTCGGAGTTCATAGCTTCGGTTTTCACCCGGAACTTTAGATTGGCCGAGGCCCCTGCCGGGATGGTGGCTTCATTTGCCGAAGGCTGCAGGAGTTCCACCTGGGAAGGGTCGAAGTCTATGCGGTAAAGGCGGAGCGCGGCGCGGCCCCGGTTGCTGATGGTAAAAGCGGCTTCCATCTTCTCTCCCGGTCCGACCGGGGCCGGCGCCGCGCTCCCCTCATACTCCGCAAGCGGAGCGTTCTTCTTCTGGGTTTCGCTCATAGAATCGAAATTCTCCTTGGTGACCGCATAGAAACTCAAAGCCCCATAGCTCTGCCCGTCCACCACCGGAGCAGCGTAGTAGAAGTTCTTGCCCCAAAGCGAGCGGTCTGCCCTGACTGTGGCAACTATCTGTGCAGTACTGCCTGCCGGAATGGTCAGTTCCACAGGACTGACAGTCAGAAACTCCGACAGTTCCCTGAAGCTGACCGCAATATCCTTTTTGCCTATATTGGCAAGGGTTACTTGGGTGCTCTTTTCTTCTCCCTGGGAGAGATTTCCGATTTTGATTTCTGCTTTCCTTAATCCCAGGTTGCCGAAATGCACAGGATAGGTCTCCGAAAGAGGCAGTTTCTTCTTGTGCACAATGCCGCGAAGGTGCAGCACCAGGGGCTTGCGTATGCCCTCGACATATACGGCAAGAGTTTTGTCGAACTGCATAGGGCCTTCGTCATTGGAATAGGTAGCCACTATGCTGCCTTTCTCACCCGGATGCAGGGGCTCTCGTGTCCATTTGACTCCGGTGCAGCCGCAGGAACTCACCACGCTGGAGATGCAGATATCCTTGTCCGAAACATTTTCGACTTCAAAACTGCAGCTTAAGGGGCCGTCCTTCACCGTGACATCGCCCCAGTCCTGGACTGTGCGGTCAATGCGGAGCACACCGCTGAAAGTCGTCTGGGCCGAAAGTGTGGTCCAGACCGTGCTCAGAATGAGTGCCGTGCACACTCTGCTCATTATTCTGTGTCTCATCGTTGCAAATTTACCTACAAATTTCTACATTTGTAATCTTGAAAACATTTAAAACCAACAAATATTATGGCTTACAAAATTTCAGCTGACACCTGCGTAGCATGTGGTACATGCCAGGGTGAGTGCCCTTCAGGCGCTATTAAGGAAGGTGATGTTTACACAATTGACCCGGATGTTTGCATCGACTGCGGTACCTGCGCAGACGCTTGCCCAATGGGAGCAATCTCTCCAGACGCTTAATAGTCTTCAAATTAAGGACAAAAATAATACCGACTCCATTCCGGGGTCGGTTTTTTGCGATAAAATGGCTACCTTTGGAATATGAAGATTCTTAAAACGGAAATCGAAGACCTGCTCCTTATCGAGCCGGAAGTGCACGGCGATGAGCGTGGCTATTTTGTCGAGACTTTCTCCCAGAGGGATTTCGACAGGCTGGTTTCAATCCCGCTCTACGGCAAATCCATAGTCTTTGTTCAGGATAATGAGAGCAAATCCGGCAGGGGAGTGCTCAGGGGCCTGCATTTCCAGAGGCCTCCTTACGCCCAGGCAAAGATTGTCGCTTGCGTGCAGGGGCGCATTCTCGATTTTGCCGTCGATTTGCGTATCGGTTCCCCGACTTGGGGAAAACACTTCTGTCTTGAGCTTTCCGGGGACAATCACCGGCAGCTCTTCATCCCGAAGGGCTTTGCTCACGGCTATCTGACCCTGAGCGACACTGCAATTTTCCGTTATAAATGTGATGAGTTCTACCACCCGGAGTCCGAGGGTGGCATTTCCATCCTTGACCCTGCTCTCGAACTGGAAATTCCCGAGGGTCAGTATATTATGTCTGCCAAAGACAAAACCTGGGGTACTCTCGGGGAGGCAGGCACCATCTTTACATACCAAAACAGATAACCCGGCGCTGAAAGCTGCCGGGTCAACACATTATCTTCGGATAACTGCTAGAAATTGTCGCAGTGAACCTCGAAGTATGATTGAGGATGTGCACAGGTAGGGCAGATTTCCGGAGCTTCGGTACCTACTACGATGTGACCGCAGTTGCGGCACTCCCATACCTTGACTTCGCTCTTCTTGAACACTTCCTGAGCTTCGATATTCTTCAGAAGTGCGCGGTAACGCTCTTCGTGACGCTTCTCGATAGCAGCTACGAGGCGGAACTTCTCAGCGAGAATGTGGAATCCTTCCTCGTCGGCGGTCTTTGCGAAACCGTCATACATATCTGTCCACTCGTAATTCTCTCCGTTTGCAGCCTCAACAAGGTTGTGTGCGGTATCGCTGATGCCCTCGAGCTCCTTGAACCAGAGCTTTGCGTGCTCCTTCTCGTTGTCTGCTGTCTTGAGGAAAATCTCAGCAATCTGCTCGAAACCTTCCTTCTTTGCTACTGATGCGAAATAGGTGTACTTGTTGCGAGCCTGACTCTCACCGGCAAAAGCCGTTTCCAGATTCTTTTCGGTCTGGGTGCCTGCGTATTTGTTAGCCATATACAAAAGATGTTGTTAATTATTATTCAGCAAATATACTAAATTTTTATTTGGAATGATTACAAATTAGCTATTTGTAGATGTAAATTTTCTGTCCCGGGCGTATAAGGTCGGACTTCAGGGAGTTCCATTGCTTGAGCTTGGCTACGCTCACCCCGTATTTCTTTGCGATGAGGCCCAGATTGTCGCCCTGTTTCACCTTATATACTATGGTCTCGCCCGTGCCGTTGTTGGCAATCGACTTCATCACTGAAGGTGACATATAGACCTCAGCCTTATGGCGCTGGATTGAGTCGCCCTGGGCTATGTACTTGAGCGCGTCTTCTGCCGGAATCAGCAGGATATGCGTCTTGCCGTCGTCCGGAATCACGTCGTGCTTGTACTGCGGGTTGAGGTCGCGAAGCAGTCCGAGTTCCGTGCCCACGAGGTCCTGCACCTGGCGAAGATGCAGCTTGCCGCGCACTTCCACAGTGTCGGTAGCGGCCGGAAGATGGCAGGCTACAGGCTTGATACCCAGCTCATTATGGTAGCGTATGGCATATAGCGCGCCGACCATCGCAGGTACATAGTAGCGCGTCTCCTTCGGCAGGAAGGGATATATGTCCCAGTAAGCCGTCTTGCCGCCCGAGCGGGCAATAGCTTTGCGCACGCCTCCGAAGCCGCAGTTGTAGGCGCATATCGCAAGGGCCCAGTCCCCGAAGACATTGTATGCATCGCGAAGATAGCGCGCCGCGGCATCGGTTGAAGCGCGCAAGTCCATCCTTTCATCGACGAAGGAGTCAATCTGAAGTCCGTAGGCCCGGCCCGCGTTGAAGGTGAACTGCCACAGGCCCACTGCGCCCGCCGGCGACTTTGCGCGCGGGTTGAGGTTGGACTCGATTATGGCCATAGCCTCGAGTTCGAGCGGCAGGCCGTAGCGGTCGAGAGTCTGCTCGAATATTGGGAAATAATAGCTGCACAGGCCTATGATTTTCTGCATCTGCGAGCGGTAGCGCTCGGAATATTTGATTATGTATGAGCGTACTACATTGTTGTAAGGGAGGTTGAGAGGGGAGTTCATGCGCTCCAGCCTTGCGATATAGACAGAGTCAGGCTGCTCGCCTCGGAACTCCGGTTCATAGGCCAGCGCATCAAAGTTCTCAATCTGGCGGGAAAGCTGCCAAACGCTGAGGTTGCTGTCGATTTGCGCGAGGGTAGGGGCGAGGCTCCCGCTGCCCGGCTCGGCGCTGAGCTCTTCAAGACGGGTATAGGCTTGCTCGAGTTCTGCGCGCAGCTGCGTAATCAGGGAGTCTTTGCGGTTGAGGGCGTTCTGCGCGGAGTCCAGACGGCTGCTCAGCTCGCGGATCTGCTCTTCGAGCTGGCGGCGGGATTTCATTGTCGGTGCTGCTTTGGCCGGTGGTGTGGCTGCGCTTGCTGCTGTGGTGGATGGTGTTGTGGCCGTGGTTGTGGCTGCGCTTGCTGCTGTGGTGGAGGTTGTTGCAAGCGCTGCGGCAATGAGTATTATGCTGAATATCTTCATGTTTCGGAAAAATGTTTGCGAAGATACGAAATATCTGCCGGAAACAGCGCAAAAACAGGGGGTGTAAATTGCTCTTTGATGCGGTACTATAGACTGAAGCGAAGGGCGATGGTGAGGGAAAAGTTGAGGGGCCTGTCGCGATAGATATTGCTGATGGTACCTCCGTCAGGAATGTGCCAGCTGAGACCCGGTTCAATGACGATGCTTGCGGCATTGAACAAATATGCCCCGTAGCCGCCTGGTTGACCGACGCCAGCCGCAGCTGAATTCCCGCCACGACTGCTACCGGAACGGCCAGTGCTCCAAAGGTTCATGCCGAATCCCATTGAGGCATCGACCGAAAATACGAGTGGCTGGTCCATAACTTTCAAACTCTCTCCCTGTACATTTTCGCCATACAGGCTGTACGAAGTAGTCACACTGCCACCGATGCATTTTTCGACCATTCCGCCAATACCGGTATAGAGTATAAAGCGTTGTGAATCAACTAGATGCCAGCTAAGGCGCAGCGGTATGCCGATGTAATCGAGTTTTTGGACGGTGTGGTAATAGTTCTCGCCTCCAGATTTGAGGTCGGAGACAAGCCGCGAGAAACTGAGGCCGCTGATGAGGCCAAAGCGGTCCGTGAGCATATATTCCGCTTCAAGGGCGAGGCGAATAGGCTGCCGATGTGTGGTTTGCGTGCTGACTTCTCTGCCGAGGTTTGAGGTGACGGTGGAGGAGAAGTTTCGATAGGCAAAGTCGTTGTAATTGAGGGACTGCAGACTTGTGGCTATATCCGAGCAAGGCAGAGTGCTATAGTTCTGCATGCTGCTGTGTGAGTTCGGAGTGCCGCAGGCCATTGCAATGAGGTTGATGCGTGGTCGCCTCGCTGGCTGCCGCAGCGGTTCATAATAGTCTGAAATGTCGTCTATGCTTTGACCTGCCGGAGCAGTAGTGTCTTCAAAAATATCCGTTTTAAACGTTTGCGAATCGTTTGAAACGTTTATTCCGGGTTGAGGGTCCCCTGATGGTTTGGTGACGGCAGGCATCGTTTCTGCAACTTGTGGCTGCCTGGTGGCAGGAAAGACCTCTACGGTCAGCGGGTTGGAGGTGCCGGCAAGGGCCTCATTGGGCTGCGGGTTTGAGGTGCCAGCAAGGGCTTCAGTGGGCTGCAGGTTGGAGGTAGCAGGAAGCACCTCTGCGGTTTGAGGGTTTGTGTTGGCGGGGAGGACTTCGAGGCTGTTTTCGGACTTGCCGGGCAGAAGAAGCAGCAGGAGTAGGGCCGCGGCGCCGGCGAGGGCGAGGGACAGAGGTACTAGTACGCGACTCTCGCTGCGGCCCTCGCCGGTGCCGCGGCGCATTTCGGAGCCGGCTTTGGCCCCGGCAGCCCCTGCGGCCCCGGCCCCAGAAGCTCTTGCACCGTCAGCCCCTGCAGCGATGCGCTTTTCTACAACAGCCCACAGACCTTCCGGCTCAGGGGCCTGAAAGTCCGAAAGACTATCTCTCAAACTATTTTTCCAATCTTTGCGCATCTCTGTAATCCTTTATCATTGACGCCATCAGGCTCTTTGCCCTATGGAACTGTGATGTCGAACTGTTTTCCTTGATGCCCAGCAAACGGGCGATTTCCTTATGGCTCTTCTGCTCGAAAACATACAGGTTGAATATTGCCCTGCAGCCTTCCGGGAGCCGCATAATCATCTGTTGCAGCACATCCGGCGGGATGCCCTCCGGCTCCGGATCCTCCTCCGGGACATCGTGGGGCAGAGCATTATCTCCCAAAAACAGTGGATCCTTACTGCGGCGGCGCAGGTGCATCAGCGCTTCGTTTACCACTATCCTGCGCATCCATGCACGAAGGGCGCTGTCGCTTCCGCGAAAGGTGCCGATTGAGGAGAATATTTTGATGAAAGCCTCCTGAAGCACGTCTTTGGTTTCATCTTCAGAAGGAATGTAGCGGAGGCAAACGGCAGTGAGATACCGCACGTGAGAGTCATATATCGACTTCATTGCTGCGGCATCTCCTGCTGCGGCCCGTGATGCGAGGCCGTCTCCACCACGTCTGAAGAGGCTCACAATGCCTTACTCAATAGCCAGGGAAGTATCTACATCGGAGGACAGCTGCTCAGGCGCAGGCTGGATTCCTCCTGTGCAATAGTCGAAAGAATAGGTCTTCTCGACATTGTTGTAGCCGTTGTACCTAACTGTGAGTTTTACGGTTTTTCCTTCTGTGTCAGGCAGTTCGCTAATGTCGAAAGCAACCAGACCAGTCCTTTGGGTGCACATCTCGTAGTCACCTTTTGCGTTGTGCCTGAGTTCTACGAGATACGGATTCTCAGGATCTACACCCATCACGAGATTGATGGTGTGAGGAACCATTCTGTTGCCGAACAGGGCAGCGAACTGGAGAGTGAGATAACCGTCTTCAACCACTGTTACCCAATTGTTTACTATCTCGACAGGGTCTATGCCCAAGATGTCGATATTCTCCAAATCGGCAGCCTTCAAAGCTTTCTTGGTGAGAATGGAGTCAACCCAGTGCACCTTTACGAGCTGGTCATAAGGGGTGGCATCTCCCTCCACTTTGGAGCAGTTGGCCAGGGCGCGGACCTGTCCCTTGTACGGTGACTTTTCGAGATTGGTCGGCAGAAGGGTAGTGTTGTCATCAAGCTGGAAGTAGCAGCGGCCGTCCTCGGCGGACTTTACCGTTACCAGCATGTTCGGATAATAGTAGTTGTCGTTCCTGTCATCGTCCAGGCAGCAGGAGCTGATCACCGGTGCGATGAGGGCGACGGATGCGAGAATTGTAAAAATCTTTTTCATTGCAGTATTATGTTTAACATTTCATTTCTTGGCGTTTCAAGCCGTTGTCATAATATAGATGCAAAACTTCCTGAAATACTGCATCAAAAACTGAAATATTTCGAAATTACCGGAGTTCAGAGTGCTACTTGATATCCCTGTAGTATTTCCTGAGTATCTTCAGTATCGGTTTTTCGATGGAACGCTCCCAAAGCGAGTAGCCGTTGTCATTCGGATGGATGCCGTCAGCGGTGGAGGATTCGCCGTTGTGCAGGGCTGCGTCCGGCTTGATGTAATATACATCCTTGTAATCCTTGCAGATTTCGGCCATCAGGCTGTCGGAGAGGGCGCGGCGTCCGCCGTATTCCTGCTGCGCTGCGGTATCGAAATTCTCCCTTTCCCAGTAGATAGTGCGCTGCACGATAATAGGCTTGCCCGGATGCGCTTTCACCATCCTGTCGATGAACGGGCGCAGGCGCTCCTTGATGAGCGGAATGTTCGGGTTGGAGAATATGTCGAAGACATAGGCATCCGCCTCGACCTCTTCGAGGACATCGGCGAAATATGGCTGCATCTTGCAGTTGCCGCTGAAGCCCAGGGTGATAGGCTGCAGCCCGGTGCGGCGCATGAACTGCACCGGATAGCTCATTCCGGCGCGGGTTGTGCTTATGCCGTGGGTAAAGCTGCTGCCGTGGAATACTATCTTGTGCTTGAACGGGGATTCCATAGGGTCGAGATGCGAAGCTCCGGAGACGCACACCTTGCAGGAGTTGATATCGGTATAGATTGGCAGGTAGAGAAGGCACTCTTTTTCTCCTTCAGCCATATTTCTCACAAGAGCGCGGACGGCATCTTTGTCGGTATGGTTGGCCGGGAAAGAGGTCATTCCTGCCCAGAGCCACTGCCCGTTCTTCTTGATATAGAGGTCGAACCCCCTGTATGAGCAATATGCATCCCCTCTTGCATAATCGAAATCCATCTTCACTCCGATTGCCTTGGCGTCGGTTGTAAACAGAACTGCAAGGCCGGCTGCGCAGCGGCACTGCATGTTTTCCGACTTGGTGAAGCCCTTGAAACGGCAGGTGTCGATGCGGTGATACGGGTTGGGTGTGTCATAGAATGCCTTGCCTACAAGGTTGAGTTCGGAAGCCTCGACTTCAAGGCTCCAGTCCGGTTTCTGCGCAAAGAGAGGCAGCGATGTCAGCAGGATGCTGAGAAAGAGAATCAGTTTCTTCATTATTGACAAGTATCGGAATTGAACCATATGGCTGCAAATATAACAAATATTGCTTCAAACCTGGTATATTATCATTTCCGCAACCAATTTTTGCTGGAGAAAAGCCTTGTTTCCGTGAATCCGGAAACTTTGAACGGCCTGCTATGAAATCCGTGCGCAAAACCGCCCTTCTTGCGCACCAACTGAACAAAAATTGCAATCGGTGCGCAGATAAGGCGTTTCTGCGCACCGGAGTCTTTTCTCATGTGCCAGATTTGAACGACGACACTTGGCCACATCTTATTAATAGGTTTTGATTTTTTTGCTACCTTTGTCTATGCGTTGTTGACAACGCAATGTGAGCAAGATAAGTAGAGTAATACATATAGCAATATTTTGAGTTTTCTTTTACCGTAACCTCAAATCGCCAATTTTGAATCAAATACGGGTAAAAGAAGACCACGTCGTTTGGCGTGGTTCTTCTTGTTGTATTTGAGGCTTTGGCGAGCCTGAGGTTGCACAAGAGGGACTGCGCCATTTGCATTGTCCGGGTAAAGAAAGCCGCAACGGACAAGGCGAAATGAACGACATCGAACAGTTTGACAAGACTACATCGCCCGTTTAATCAAAAAACAGGGCTTGAATGTAATCTATTCTAACCCTGTTTATATCAGCACAAGAGCTTGCCTTCTCTTATGTATTTCGAATCCGAGACAAAAGTAAGAAAAATAACATTGAATTACAAATAGTGATTTATTGCACGAGTGATATGAAACGAATGAAAATGAGGAGCCGAGATGTCTATAGTATTTATCCTTTCGACAATACTTTGACTCTCATAGAGATAAAGGGAAGTGACCTGCTGGAGGCTTTCAATGGAATCGCTACCTACGGGGGAGAGCCGGTGAGCTCGAGCGTGAAGCTCACCATCAAGGACAAATCCGTCTATAGTCTGGAGATAGGCGGAGAACCCGTTCAGAACGACAGGACCTATAAGGTGGCGACTATCAATTATCTCATAGATGCGACCAACTATCTGAGTGCCCTGAGGAATTATACCTCCAGAAGGGAAAGCGGTGTGTATATCTACGAATTGATGTCGGACTATGTGAAGTCTCTCGGAGATCAGGGGATTCAACTCAGTTCACAACTCGACGGCAGGGTAACTGTTATTTAACATTAACAGCATTCTTTGCCATCAATGTATGAATGTCAATCATTGGTATGGGAAATCTCTCAAGTAAAGTTCCCTTTGTCGTTGTATAAACAATACCACGAAGAGTACTAAAAGATGCTTCCACGAATGATGACAGGATATCGCAGGTGGATTTGATTTCTTGTTTTTCCCTATCGATAACAAATACGTGGTCAAGTGTTTGCACTTCAAAAGTGATGGTAGCTGATGCTTCCAAAATGCAATTGTTATCAATAATGTATCGGATGGCAGGCGTTACCTCAATGATATTGTCTGACATTTTTATCAAAGTATCAATTTTGAATTGAAACTTCAATGATTCTTCTGTAATCTGTATAAATTCAACATTATCAATGCTTTTGACAAGTTTGTTCTCATTGATTGACGCAATCCGGTATTTAATGTTTTTTCTTGTCTCCATTGTTAGTCCTTAAGAAACAGTTGTATATTCTGACTTGATTGTACTCCATCTGGATTTCTGCCTTATGCTGATTTCCTTGGGAGCCATAGAGTCTCGTATGATTTCAGTATAATCTTTGTATGAATGTTTCGCTAACGGTATGACGGAGGGCTCATTATGGGAAAGCACTTTTCCCCTGATTGACAAGTAATTCTTTCCTAATTTCAGTTGAGCCTTGTCAATACAGTCAAGCAACGATTGTTTGTCAAACAATGACGCCAATCTTCGTCCCATTGCAACAGTAGGCATTTCTCCATTCTCGTATAATCCATACTGATTAATGCCCATTCCTGCAATTATTGACATCGTATGAGCTGAAATACCATATTCAAGCCTGAAGCTCTTCAATTCCTCTGGCGAGGGTATGCCATGACGTTCTCTATACTGCTTATAGATATCAGATAGCATCTGGTCGTCAAGGCTGTCATCGGTAAATTCTCTTCCTGTGTCGTTGCACACAAAGAAGTATCTTTCAACTGTAAACTCTTCCTTTCTGAAGGTAAAAGTTTCCTGCCTGTGTTTCTTGGTGACTTTGCCACCTGTAAATGGACTTTTCATAATCGATTCTTATAAGGGAATACCATATCAAACTTTGCTTCATGGAATGAAATGCAAAAGTTGGCCTCACCGTTCCTTCTTGTTATGTAAATCTTAATGTATATCGGTATAATTCTTTTGCTTCGCTTTTTCTTGATTCCGATACCGAACACTTTCGATTTTGTTTTAAACTCATTCAGGAAAGCCTCAATCTCCTCTAAAGTCGCTATATTATCTGCTCCCATTGTATGTTGCACAAAGTTATAAAGAAATAGTAAAAGAGCAAAATGTTTTTATGGAATAAAACGAATTAGTTTTATTTCCACAGATTATTTCCAATCAACCCTTCCTGGTCGTAGCCGCGGCGATGCTTGTGAATAAGGGATATGAGCCGTTGCAACTGGGGGTGCTTTTGTAATCGACCATTTCCCTTGCCATTTCGTAGCTGTAGGAAATGCTCTTTCTGTTCTGGAACATGTCTTTGAGAAGTGCCTTCTCCCGCGAAAGCATCCTGAGAAGTTCTTCAATGGACTTGAAATTAGTCATTATCGGTTATTTTGTGTTATCAATGCGCAATATACGCATTTCTTCCGGATAATCCACCGCTCTTCAGCCGGACATTATATCATAGTTCGTACACCGCAAGCCCTCTACTCCCAGCAGACCACCTGCGGAGCGGCGCCGATTTCGAAGAAGCGGCGGGCGATGCCAAGGTCCATAAGGGCATAGAAGCCGACACCGGACTTGAGGGTGACTTTGCCCTCGGGGGTAAGGCCGAAACGGAACTTCTGCTGATTCATTGCCGTAGGAGCCAGCAGGGTCAGCTGCGCGCCGTAGTAACCGAGTCTTTCATCTAGCACGCGGCTCTTCGGCCCGACCAGCGCGAAATAATTCTTCACGCCGCTGAATTTGCCGTAATGGGCCATAAAGCCTCCGAAAGCCTGAGGCTCATCAACCACAAGCTGGATGTGAAGCCCGGAAGCGGTATTGCATTCCTGCACCGCGTCCCGTAGCGCATCGACGATTTCCTGCGGGATAGGCTTGTCAAGATAGGAGCGCACACTGTGGCGCGCGAGCATTGCCGCTTTAAAATCTCTGATTTCCATTTTTCTGCAGTTCAAACGGAAATATACGAAAAAACTCCAATATGGGGACGGGGAGACAAAGAAAATCACGATATTTGCCGGGTATGAAACACAAGGTGCGAAATGTTCTTGCAGTAGTGAGGCGGTGCCTCGCGCTGGTTTTCTTTCTCGGGATAACCCTCTTGCTGTGCGATTTCACCGGAGTGCTGCACACCTGGCTGGGATGGATGGCCAAAGTCCAGCTGCTGCCGGCGGTGCTTGCGCTCAACTTCGTCACCGTCGCAGTCCTGGTCATCCTCACCCTGATATTCGGCAGGGTATATTGCTCGGTAATCTGTCCTCTCGGAGTGATGCAGGACCATATCAACCGCTTGAGCGCCAGCCGCAAAGGGAAGAAATACCGCCTGTCCTATTCGCCGGCCAAAAACTGGCTGCGCTATGGCCTGCTCGCCCTGTTTGTCATCGCGATGGTCGCAGGCGCCACCTCGCTCGCCGGCCTGCTCGCCCCTTACAGCACTTTCGGAAGGATAGTGAGCAACCTCTTCGCGCCGCTCTATCGCCTGGGCAACAACATGCTTGCCCTGCTGGCGGAACGCCTTGACAGCTACGCGTTCTATTCGACGGAAGTCTGGCTCAAGAGCCTTCCGACCTTCATCGCAGCTGCGCTCGCCTTCGTGCTGATTTTCATACTCGCGTGGCGCGGCGGCAGGACCTGGTGCAATACGGTTTGCCCGGTCGGCACGGTACTGGGAGTGCTCTCGCGCTTCTCGCTGCTGCGCATCAATATTGACAAAAACAAATGCAATCGCTGCGGCCTGTGCTCACGCGAGTGCAAGGCTTCCTGCATCAACGGCAAGGAGCATAAGGTGGATTACAGCCGCTGCGTGGCGTGCTTCGACTGCCTTGAGACCTGCAGGCACGGGGCCATAAGCTACGGCCTGCGCAAACGCAGCAGCTCCGAAGGCACCCCGGCTGCCGAAGCCCCTGCCACAAAGGCCCAAAGCACAAAGGCCCCGACCGCAAAAGCCCCGCAGGACAGCGCACGCCGCCGCTTCCTGGGCATATCGGCCCTGACCCTTGCCGGTACCGCCCTTCGCGCCCAGGAAAAGAAGGCTGACGGCGGACTCGCGGCAGTGCAGGACAAACAGGCCCCTGAGCGCAGCACGCGTATAGTGCCTGCCGGAGCGCAGAGCCTGAGGCACCTCTCGCAGCATTGCACGGCCTGCCAGCTCTGCGTCTCAACCTGCCCCAACGGCGTGCTGCGCCCATCCACCCGCCTCGAATGCTTTATGCAGCCCGAATCCTCCTACGAGAGGGGATATTGCCGCCCTGAGTGCACGCTCTGCTCGCAGGTATGCCCTACGGGAGCCATCAGCCGCATTACCCCTGAGGAGAAAAGCTCCATCCAGGTAGGCCACGCGGTATGGGTGAAGGACAGGTGTCTTCCTGCAAACGGGGGAGACAGCTGCGGCAACTGCGCCCGCCACTGCCCGGCCGGTGCCATACGTATGGTGCACCTCGACCCGGACGACAATAATTCACCGCGCATACCTGTGGTCAACACCGAGCGCTGCATAGGCTGCGGAGCCTGCGAAAACCTCTGCCCTGTGCGCCCGCTCAGCGCAATATATGTAGAAGGTCATCAAAGACATAGAACGATATGATGGACAGACGCCAATTTCTTAAGTTAGCGGGAGCCGGAGCTGCTGCTGCGACCCTCAGCGGATGCGCTTCGAAAAGGGGAGGGAAGGCCCCCGTCGAAGTGCCGACCGACAAGATGACTTACCGCCGGAACCCTAAGACATGCGAGCAGGTATCGCTGCTGGGCTACGGCTGCATGCGCTGGCCTTTCATTAGCGGGCAGGACGGCGAATTATCTGCCGAAATCATTGATCAGCAGGCCGTTAACGAGCTGGTGGACTATGCCCTTGCGCACGGGGTGAACTATTTCGACACAGCGCCCTTCTATTGCCGCGCCCTCTCGGAGAAGGCCACCGGCATTGCCCTGGGCCGGCACCCGCGCGGGTCATACTATATAGCCACCAAGATGTCCAATATGGGCCTTGCGGGCCGCGGCCTTTCGCCTTCAGAGTCCTATGAAGCCTCGCTGCAGATTTACCGCAACTCCTTCGAAAGCCTGCAGACGGACTATATCGACTACTACCTGCTGCACGCGGTAGGAAGGAGCATAGACAATTTCAAAGAACGCTTCGAGGACAACGGAGTGCTGGACTTCCTGCTGCGTGAGCGCGAGGCCGGGCGCATACGCAACCTCGGCTTCTCCTTCCACGGAGACCTCGCAACCTACGACTACCTGCTCTCGCTCCACGAGCGGGTGCATTGGGACTTCGTGCAGATTCAGCTCAACTACTATGATTATAAGGCGAATAAGGCGGACTACCTCTATGCCGAGCTCGAGAAGCGGGGCATCCCGGCAGTAATAATGGAGCCTTTGCTCGGCGGGCGGCTCGCGGACCTGGGAGGCCATCTGGGCGAGCGTCTGCAGCAGCGCCGTCCGCAGGAGAGCGTCGCTTCCTGGGCCTTCCGCTTCGCCGGCACCTTCCCGGGAGTGCTCACCGTGCTCAGCGGAATGAGCTATATGGAGCACCTGCAGGATAACATCCGCACCTACTCGCCGCTCGACCCTTGCTCCGAGGATGAGCTCGCCCTGCTCGCAAATACTGCCGAGCTTATGCTCAAATATCCCACCGTCCCTTGCACGGGCTGCCAGTACTGTATGCCTTGCCCTTACGGCCTGGACATCCCCGGCATCTTCGCGCATTACAACAAATGCATCAATGAGGGAAATATATCGGCGTCCTCTCAGGATGAGAATTACCGCAAGGCGCGCAGGGCCTTCCTTGTGGGCTACGACCGCTCTGTGCCCAAACTCAGGCAGGCCAGCCACTGCATAGGCTGCGGACACTGCGTTTCTCATTGCCCTCAGGGCATAAAAATCCCGTCCCAGCTTCACAAAATCGACCATTATATCGAAAAACTCAAGAGAGGGGATTGGTAATTTGAGAAAAAATGCTATCTTTGCACGCTTATTTAAAACACTAGTGTAATTATGAAGAAAGGAATTCATCCCGAAAACTACCGTCTTGTAGCTTTCAAGGATATGTCCAACGAGGAGGTATTCATCACCCGTTCCTGCGTTAACACAAAGGAAACGATTGTTGTTGATGGAGTTGAGTACCCTGTAGTGAAGCTTGAGATCTCCAGCAGCTCTCACCCGTTCTACACAGGCAAGACCAAGATTATCGACACCGCCGGCCGAGTTGATATGTTCTATCAGAGATACAAGGCCAGGAAGAAGTAATACTTCCCCGGATAGTAGCAAAACGGGCTGCAACGAGATGTTGCAGTCCGTTATTTTTATGAAGTCGGGTTTGACTTTCAGGATGTTGGAGTTGCGTTTTTGAAAAAGTGGTGGGACCGTAAGCCGGTTTCTGTTTTAATCCGTCATTTATCTTCGCAACCTACCCCCTGACATCGGACGGGCAGTCCTCATCTGTCAGTATATTTGGTTTTGCAGGTCGCAGTGCCGTACCCGCCCCGGATCACTCCGGCTGCGTCGTGAGCTCTTGCCTCACGTTTTCACCCTTGCCTTGCGGCGGTAATTTTCTGTTACAGCTGGCGTAAGGTTACCCCTACCTGCGCTTTCCGCAGTGCGATGCCCTGTCCTGTCCGGACTTTCCTCAGCCCTTTCGGACCGCGACGAATCGTCCCACCATTTCCGGACTGCAAAAATACACAATTTTCGGGAAATCCGTAAGCCTCCTTCTCTTCATTTATGTAATGCTGTAATATTACACTAATACACCCAATGCAAAATAGAGGGAGCCGCGATGGGCTCCGTTTGCTATTGATGTGTCTCAAGTATGTCCTCCGGACCTAGAGGCTCGTACGCCCCGTCCTTGCCCATCTGTAATCATATTAAGCAACTCGATATAATGCCCCTCAGAAATTTTTCCGGATTCATAGAGCAGGCGGGCCTTCTCTCCGAAATCACCGATAACAAGGCCTTCGTTACCAGCTTCATACAAAGACAGCTCATATCCGTATTCTCTTGCAGACTCCTTAACCTGAATCGCTTGAAAGGACTTTACCTGACTTTCAGTCATAAGGCCTAACTCTTTCAGGCGAAGCAGAAGGTTTGATCTGGAAACCTGATACATCTGCTCCATTCTGAGAACAGTTGCAAGTTTTATCTTACTATGGATTATTTCATCTTTGTCGATCATGGAAAGAATGCCTTCCCTTGGGAGTAATAAGGCGGATGCAAACATATTGGCATTCTTTTCCTCCCCGGTTGCTACACCCTGACAAATATGAGGAGACGGATTCTCATCATAGAACAAGTGGTACAATTCATGAGCGATTGTGAAATGCTGACGTCCTCTGGTAGAATTACTGTTGACCAGAATGAACTTTTTTCCACTTTTGGAACGGCAACTGATTCCATAGGAATTATCAGACAGAGGTCTGTACATTGTCGTGATATTAAGCTTACGAAGCTGTGTCTTCGCATTAACAGGCTCATACTGGCTCAATCCTATCTCAGAACGGAACTTGCCAGCAAGAGTTTCAGCTTCAAGAATGGTCAATCTTTTCATTTCGACAACATTGTATCCATCATCAGCGAATTCTTTACCACGCGTTTAAACGCTGCAATCTGTTCCTTATCTGCAGGTGATAGATTATCAACGCGGAAAGCCGTAGCAAGCATATCTTCAATGACGCTCTCATTTTCCTCATATAGCATATATGCATCGCATCCATACAAATCGGCGAGTTTCTCCATACATGAAAGAGGTAATTCCCTGTCTCCGGATTCATAATTTGAGTACGCAGAACGGCCTATGCCCAAGAAAGACGCAACGTTTTCCTGAGTATAATTGCTCGCCTGGCGCAGCAGCTTGATGTTTTTTGCAATAATCAGTCTTTCTTCCATAACGTATGAAATCTATAATATCCAGCAATCATTACGTGGCAAAATTAGGGATTAATTTGCATATTATCAATTTTTGCCACGATTATTTCATATTATGTGCTCCCCTTTATGGATGCTTTGTAGATGACAATAACTGCTTTTGAGCATCCCGTCAGACGCATCTCAGCCCCGGAAGATGTCAAATTGGTTAACTGCCACAGAGGAGGGTGAAATTGTAAGTAGCTGATAATCAGGTGCTAATAATTTTCGTATGGGTGGTTTTACCCCATACGAAAAAGCTAACACCTTATGTATAAGTGCATTACAAAATCACTCTCCAATCCCATCGAGCGATGAAGACATGACATGCAGTCATGCCTCGCCAAAATACAAAGCCTCAACCTCTACCACTCACTTTTTGCCGACACTTGCTGTTAGGTCTATTCCTGATGTCACACATCAGGAGCTAAAAGTGCGTTGAAGGCCGATTTTCATCCTGATGTGACACATCGGGAAAACCGATAGCCGGGGAACGGACAAGCAAGATAGGGAAGGATATAGGCATTTCCCTTACAACATTATAGACATACAGTATTATAACACTAATACACCTACCGCAAAAATAACGGAGCCGCGAAGGCTCCGTAGGTCTCACCGGAACGCTGACCGGGTATCGTCCGGAATAAGTAACTACGCCATCCAAGAATTCAGGCGGTCATACGCAGCCTTGATGTGCTCCTGCTTGAAGAGATTCTTCTTACGGGTAGACCAATTCTGAATTTCATTGATGGTTTCATCTATGCTTATGCCTGGATGCTCTCGCCTTACATAGGCGACAGATGCCAAGACTTCCAGTGAGTACGCGGACTCATAACCATCTATCAATTTCAGTAGTTGCTTGATGTGCTCAATTTGCTCTGGAGATAAACGATTGTGAACATAATCGCTCACCTCTGCTTTGCGATCGTAGTCTAACATTAAAGCCTCAAACGGTTTTGCATCCATCTGCTCAAGTCCATGAATGTACTTTCCATTGACGGCATTCAACATATGTCCGACACTCACGCTGTAGGGCCCATAATAATGAGCCTTGAAGGGCATTTTCGCAAACTCCGTTTCTCCCAGCATCTGATAGAAATAGCTCAATTTGTTGGCGACAAACAAACTACAGCGCTCATCATGAACTTCATAGCAGAACAGGGCATATAGCAACATCGCCCTGGCCGGTGTCAAATGAGCCTGAACATTACGGGATTGTTTGGCAAGTAGTGCCGAGACTTCTGCGGATGGTTCATACACAGTAATATCAACGCCATCTATAGAAGACAGCGCCTGAGCAATCATCTCCTTAACCACAGCCCAGTCCAGCCCACCGTTACCACAACCAAGCGGCGGAATCGCAATGCTAGTGATCCCATATTCCCCGATAACACGGACAAGATCACGGAGTCCATCTTCAATGTACTCGTATTTGGAGGGCTGACGCCAATGGACTTTGGTGGGAAAATTAATGATGAGCCTCTCGCCAAGTGCCAAGTTAGAATCTTTGACAACCAGCATTTTTCCTGGAGCCAACTCACCCCTTTTACATGCCTCTGCATACACGGTGAAATTGTACGGGAACAATTCTTTAAAGTGCAAAGCAATCCCCTTCCCCATCACACCGACCGTATTCACGGTGTTGACTAGGGCTTGCGCCTTGGAGGAAAGCAAATCACCTTTTGTATAACTAATCATATCCCCAGTAATAGTATTCGTATTTCGTATCCACTTTTATCTTGCATCCGGGCAAGGATTCGCCCAACATGGCTGTTACTCTTTGTTCCGCCTCTGGATTCTTGACGATTATTCCCCGTATCAGTTCATCCGGCACGTGCTCCTTGACTAGGAATTCAGACATCTTTTTACGGACCCTGTCATAATCATCCTCGGTATTCTTCCAAAATGTCGCTCGAATGCAAGGCCAATCCAGTTCACGTAACTCGTACAGTGTATTATAGAACTTGCTTATAGCCTTGGTCGCATTACCATCTGTAAAGCAATATGGAATACCGGCATTCACAATCTCCAAGGCATCACATACAAGAAACACTATGTCTTTCTGGGGAACCTTCTTGACTCCATACCCCGTAGCAATATTGAACAGCATCGGAGAATGTCCGGAGAAATAAAACGGCACATATTCACCCAACACGCCTCCCGGTGGAATAACCACCACCGTCTTATTTGTCCTCTTGCCAATGATGTCCGGATTGCCGATGGAAATGAAATTCGGATCCTGAACCGGACTCAACTTTGACCACAAGCCATTCTTGACAATGAAAGGCACATTGTCTATATGAGTCATCCGATAGATGAACAAATGCGGTGTTGTCTGTTGAGGCATACGAAAACTCTTTTCCAAAGATACCGTTTTGTCAATGATAATCCAAATAACCGGAAAAGTATTATATCATTATAACGCAACGTCCCAGCCCATCGCATAGACCAGTTCATAGATGAAGTGGCCCACATAGAGAGACTGGACGTGCTTGTGATGAGCGATATGCGCATCGAGAACGGTCATCTGGCCGCGGCCTATACCGGAAAGAAAAAACCCGGTTCACCCCTGTACATCCTCCGGCCCGAGAGGGAATGCCTCTCTCAGGACGAGAAGAGTTGTCAGTCGTCGATTTCCGTCAGCCGGAATTTTTTGTCGAATTTCAATTCAATGCGATTCGTGAGTTCCACCTCATATCCGTGCCTGTACCGTTCGATTTTCTTAAACTCCGCTCCCGGCCACCTGGATGATACTGTCGAAACAATCTGCTTCGGGACAAATCTGCTTTCAATCGGTGAAGAAGTGCGACTGATTTCCTTCCATTCACCGTTGCTGCCAAACTCGATTTTAAGCCCACTGGCAAAATGAACGTCGTAGGTCGTATCAAGCAAATCCGAATCCTTCGTTATGAATGAAATGGACTCCAGGGGAAATTCTGACTTTATAAAAGTCTTTGCAGAAGAAGGAAGCTGCTGAAAATCGATAGGCTTGTCATCAGCATTCGCGGCTACAGAAAACAAAGCCAGCGAAAACAAAAGCGTTGCAATGTGTTTCATAACATTTTGAGTTTATAGTTGGTCAAAAGTCAACTGCAAAAATTGCACCGCAACGCTGACCGGGTATCGTCCGGAATAAGTATCAATCACCTTTCATAAAACCCGTGCAGCACTTCGCTGATGGTGCGTTCGTAGTC
>CALYTI010000026.1 GCA_945487035.1 uncultured Bacteroidales bacterium | reverse complement strand
GCGGATGCAGCGGACGTGGCAGGCGTTGGCGACATTGTTGTAGCCGACAACGATGGTTGTGGAAGCTGCAACGTTGCTGATCATAAATGCGTAGTTCTGGACTGTAGTACCTTTTGATGTCACAGTAACTCTACCCGTACTCAGATGGAAATAATCCATTGAATTCATTCCTGCGTACTCTGCAACACCGGTTAAGTTCAAAACCCTGTTACCGTAGCTTGCCTCGCTATTGACATAGCTGTAAGGCTGGAAGTTGATACCGTCCTGATTGATTTCCAGAAGGTTGCAGCGTGCGTCAGTGGCATTGTAGTATGGTGCGTTGACATCATTCAAAGTTTTGTCATTGCATTTTCCTACAAGGGCGATTCCTTCTGCAAGTGTAGGGATATGCCATCCGTCAGGGCAGATACCCTGATTGTTCTCGACATCGGTATTGTTGGCCCATTCCGGTGCTGTGCCTCCGAATGCAATATCGTCAGAATAGAACAGACCCTGGGCGTTGATTACAGCCTGATCTGCTGAAGCGGCTACATTTTTGTCTCCAGAGGTAACGCAAGGGAGATAGATTCCGGTCTTGACTGAAAAATCGTCAGCCTCTGCAATGACTCCTCCTTCCGGCACATAATGCAGATTCTCTGCCATCCATACTCTGCCGTCCTTCATCCTGACTGTCTTGTAGTCATATCCTCCGTGGGTTACAAAACTCTCGACGCACTTCAGAGCCTTGCTTCCGGTGTAGGTGGTGCCGTCAGTCTTGGCAACAATCACCTGGAGCAGAGCGCAGTCGTTCGTAACAGCCTCAGGAGCCTTTACTGTAACGTATGTGCAATCATTTGAGAGTTCATAATCCCAAGACGATGCATAACTCTTGGTAACTACGCTTCCGTCAATCAGATTGGCGGTAACGCTTGCAACATTTTCAAGGGCAGGAATGCTTACAGGTACTGAAAATGTACCGGCAGCAAACTTGACATAAGGAGCCTCGGCATCACCGATAACAACCTTCACTGCCTTAGGAAGCACGAAGGTGGTCTGGGCTTCATCGTTCAGCACGATGGTAACATACTCTGCAGTAACGGTCACGCTCTTGAAAAACGAATCGCCGTCCTTTCCGTCAGCACCCGGAGCACCGTCAACACCATCCTTACCGTCAGCACCAGGAGCACCGTCAGCCCCATCCTTGCCAGGAGCACCGTCAGCACCATCCTTGCCGTTCACCAGCTCAATGCTCTTGCCGTTGGTAAACACAATCTTGTATCCGTTCTCAATCTCCTCGACCTTCTCGACGGCATACTTTCCGTCAACTGCGGCCTGGAGCTCTGAGATGGCAGCCTCGATTTTGGCTGTCTTGTCTTCGAGGGCGGAAACCCTGTCCTCAAGATCATTGACCTTCTGGCATCCTGCTCCCAAAAGCACAAGGGCCAGACCCATTCCAATAACACTAAACTTTTTCATAAAATATTGATTTAAAGATTTTTAACACATCTCAACTGTAGTCCGTAATTGTAGTTTGCATAAGCCAGGGACAACCTTCCCAGAGGATATGCAGCAGTTGTAAAAGTAGTCATTCCTGCGAACAATTGATATGTCCCATTGGAAGTAATTGCATTTGCAGTGGAAGCCATAAGATAGGTCATAGCAGGCTTTCCGTAGTATTCCTCTACCGAGCAGTTAGAAGCGGAGCAAAGCAAGGTTCCGTATTTCTCCTTGCCCACATAGCCGCTTTGAACGAAATTGAACCCCAACTCATTGGACTTGCCAATATGGGCGTATTTGACTGAAGCATCCCAGAACAGGGCGCTATCATCGGTAACAGGACCGCTTTCTCCCGGCCCCTTGTTGGAGTAGCCGAAGATCTCCAGGAACTCCGCGCGTGTAGGTACATGCCAGCCCTTCGGACAAATGCCCTGGGCCCCTTCGAAAGTATTGTAATTCTCATCCGTAAAGGCAGTTCCGAACACGGCTTCATAGCTGTACAGATAGCCCAGAGCCTTGATTGACTCCTCGTCAGTAAGGGCGGTGCCTGCAGTTCCGTCAGAAGAATACGGATACCACACCGAGCCTGAAGCAGGGTCTGCGGAGGCAGTCATTCCTTCCGGCAAATAAGCCATAGGCTCTGTCATCCACTTCCTGCCGTTGAACTCAGCGGTGGTATAGCTCTTGCCGCGATACTTCATATAACCCTCGAACTCCTCAGCCTCGCTTTCGTCGATTACACTTCCGATAAGTGTGCCTCCGTCTTCCCAGTTCTCTATTTCGCCTGCGAAGCTGGCCTTGACCATATCCGGAAGTATCTCTATGCCAACTCCATAGGTATATCCGGAAAGCAGTTCGGCTTCTGAGGTGCCGGTGAGCAGGGAAGCACCCTCTACAGCAATGCTGATTTCGAAGGACCGCCTCTGAGGTGCAATGATTACCCTGTATTTCCGGCCTTCTTCTAAGGTCTCAGCCTTGATGTCCACAGGCTCGGCGCTCTGGTCGGCAGCTACCGACAGTGAACCGTCTTCAGCCTTAAGCACTTTGACAGAAGGAATTACGCCTTTTACTACCACATCGCCCACCTGGACTCCCGGATTGTCGATGCTAATCACAAGCTGCACCAGCTGGTGGCGGAAAACGGTCAGCAGCGCATCCCCCTGCGGGAATACATTCTCCTTGAAGGCGAACATCAAGTCTGAAGCCCCTGCTCCCGTGCTCTGGTCGGCAGCAACGCTGAAACTCTCCGGCACACCGCCCTCGCAGTAAGGGTAGTATGCCCAAACGGTGCAGCTCTGCCCTCCATCGGCGTACCATTTGAGAGCGGAGGAGAATACCTTGTCCGAATAGCTCAGACAGGCATTCTCGGCGTGAACGGTTCCGTCGGAACGGACTATGCCAAGTCCAATCCTGTCCCCATCCTCGAAATTGGTTGAAGTAGCCTTCGATATGATAGGCTCAAGCATAACCACAGCTCCCTCGGCATCCCCCTGTGGAGTCTGTTTGTTGCACGAAAGAAGAGCCAAAGCAGCTAATATAAATAGTCCTCTATTTCTCATAATGCTAAAAGTTTAATCCTATTGATAATAAAGCACTTGTGCGTGTCCTCCCAGGAAGTGACCCGGCCGGCTTCAAACCGAGCACCGCATAAGCATCCAGGCCGAGGAACCAATCTTTCCTGCCGGGATACCACCTCGCCTTCATTCCGGCAAAAGCCTTGGGCATACAGATATATTCGGAAACCAGGGCAAAGCCTTCTGCGTAGCGGTAAGGCTCTCCTTCCACCTGCACTTCCTCCGCCATATCTTCCTGCTCCTCAAGTCTTCCTGCCGCGCAGCCCGCATACAGTTCCACTTCGAACAGGCGGCTGTGATATGAGCCTCCCAGCTGGGCCTCCAGCATATCCGTATCCTGCCATTTGAGGTAAGGATACATAAGCGAAGAAAGCGAACTCCCGCGTTCATAAGAAGCTGAAGCCATCAGGGTAAATGGCCCGTGGTCATACCGGTAGGACGGAGCCAGCTGCAGGCGGCTTCTCTCCAGAATGCGGTTCGAGCCGTAGGAAGTGACCACCGTCACGCCTCCTTCGCTTTTCTTGTCCAGCACCGCTTCGTTGTTGGTCTGTGCCCACAGGCTCACGCATAGCCTTATGGTATGAGCCCCCATACGGCCGCCCAGATGCAGAGCCACTTCGTCGGAAGGGAAGCGGTACCATATATATTCTTTTTCTCCGGCCCTGCCCCGGGCGTGGCGGTACTGCAGGGAAGCGAAGGCCTTGTCCTCCCATCCCGCCTCCAAAGCCGCGCCCAAGCTGTTCTCGCTCATAGGAAGGCCGTTTACCCCCGCCTCAGCCAGATGCACTCCGCTGCCGTTCCACAACTCCTGCACTCCGTACATCTGCCCCTTGTCCAGGAAGGCATAGAGGTAGCCCTGCGTCAGGCCAATCTGGTCGGCGCTGATGGTTTCGGCGGTCCTGCCCAGCAGAGCGTCCATTTCGAGAGATAAGCCGCTGCGGTGCCACATAAGGCCGGCCGCGCAGTCCAGGTCGAGGCGGTAGTTGATATGGCGCAAGTCCTTGCGTTTGGAATAGTTGCGGGAGTTCATAGTGAACCGTCCCCCGAGCCTCCAGCTTTCGTCCAGGTCCACGCTTATGCCTCCGTCCACCACATAGCTCTGAAGAGTCTTGCGCCCCGGGGTGAATTCCCAAACCTCGATAGGGAAGTAGCCCGGTGCTATGGACATAGGGCCGGACATCTGCTCTCCCTGCTTCTGCTCAAAGGCGAAGGAACCTGTCATGGAGAAGCGCTCCAGATGCTTGATGGCACGTGTCATAGCGCCCGCCGACCATAGTGACGGCGCTTCCCAGACCTCTTTCAGGCCTCCCTGCTCCCAACCGGCTTCCAGCGTGGCCTCGGCAGCATCTGTGCTGTCCTGCCTGATGCCGTTCACCCCCACACCGTCATTCCACAGGTTGTGGAGCAGCACCCGCTCGTAGCGGGACTGCGCCTTGATTTCTCCTGCGATGCACAGGAGTGCTGCAACCAGACTAATCGTGCAGAGACTGTGTTTCGCGTTCATAGAAATCATTGCTTGAATTGTTGGTGTCCATAAGTACCTCGTAACCGGCCGCCCCGCTAAGGGCCTCGTCCACACGGCGCATAAGGGTGTGGCGCAGGAAAGAATTTTCGAGAGTCACAAAACCGGCATCAAGTTCCGGGGTCAGGCGTTTGGCATTGGCCGATGATGCTCCGGAAAATACTTCCACCGCATCAATCACATCCCCATAAGGAATGGCGGTAACCTTGTCCACAGTGCTGCCCGGCACCTGGCGCACATCCGGTTCGCCACGGAGCTTGAACAGCAGGGCTGTAGGGGAGTTGATGGAGAAGGTATAGGCATTGGCAATGCCGGTTTTTACCACTACATCCAGATATCTTGCAGGGTCTATTCTGTCTCCCGGCACCGGGTGGTAGGTGGTATTGGTGAAATAGGTATTGTTGTAGCAGACGAAATATCCCTCCCTGTTGAGGTTCACCGACTGCGGGTATCTCGCACTGTGGTCTATGGCTCCCTTGAGCACAAGAACCGCATCTTCGCCCGGTTGCAGAGGGAAGGAAGTGCCGTCTCCCGGGAAGCGCCAGACGCACTGGGCTATCGGAGCATAATCCGGATATATGATATTGCCCTCCCCGTCCCTTGTGACGAAAGGATTGGTAGCCATAGCATTGTAAGGCAGCAGCGTGCCGAAGCACAGGCTGTCCAGATACTGCACTTCGAAATGGTTGTTGTGCAGGATGATGTACTGGTCATTCTGGTAGGTGCCCTCCTCAGGAGTCTTCATACAGCCTCCGCAATATATCTCCTTGATGACTATGGTGCCGGCCCTGGACCTGGTAAGCTGTATGCTGAGGCCCGAATATGCTTCGCTGACAATGACCTTGTCGGCAGTGCCGTTGAACACATCCCCGTCCCGGCGCTCCGAAGCGCTCAGCCTGTAAACTCCGCGGCATAGTTTCATAACCGCCGTGCCGTCGTGGCCGGTCTTGGAGCTGTAGCTGTGACCCAGATTGATATCCTCGGCCTTGACCGTAACGCCTGCACCGGATTCATCGGAAAACCCTTCCGGCCAGACTACGCTCACCTCTACCGTGCACAGCGAATTCGCATAAGGATTCTGCTCCGCGCTAAGGCATCCGCAGAGCATCAGGGCCGCAATGGCCAGATATGCAAGCTCTCTTTTCATCTATTATAGTTTCAATCTGCAGCTTAGTCCGTAATAGAATGCCGGGGTGAAGATGGCTCCCACTCCCGTTGCCCACGAAACCACATACGGTCTCGAATTGGTAAAGTTGTTGGCGAAGAAGGAGATGCTGACCTTGTCCCCGACTTCTTTGGTTATGCTGAGGTTGGCGCTGGCATAAGGACCGTAGCCGTCCTGTTCGAAAGTATAGACATTGCCCGATTTGAGAATCAGGTTGCTGAAAGCAGGGTCCGCAGCCTGGGCCTCGGTAAATGGATGCACATTCCCGTCCAGGTCCATATAGGATACCGGATAGACATACCAGTAGCCGTCCTCGCCCCTTTGGGCATAAGGCTGGCCGTCGGAGATGGATATGTTTCTGCTCATCTTGAGCAGAGATGCTTCCAGCCTGAGGGTAATGATAAGCCTTGCCTCCGGGATATGGGTAATTGCAGTAAGGTTGGCGTCCAGATTATGGGTGATTTTTCCGTTGACCACAGGTGTGGAGCTGCCTCCGTTGGCATAGAGCCCGGCGTATTGGTAGGACCGGTCAGGCTCTGAAGTGTGGGACCATCCGGTCTGGTAGTACCAGCAGAGACGGTCATCGTGGGTGCTGGTGCCGCACCAGGAGGCATCAAGCCTGAATCTGGTGCGTATAGGCTTTATCTCCGGGAAGTCTGCCGTAAGTTCGATGCCTGCCCTTCGCACCGGTTTGCCGTTTTCCTGCCTTGTGGTTTTGACGAAGGTCCTGTCGATAACCTTGGTATCCATAAGGGTCCAGCCTTCATCCTCCGAGCCCCTGACATAGACCTCTCCTGTCTGGTTGTCAACGCGGATGTCGGTGAGTGCTCCGGTTGTGAATCCCGACGGCCTTTGGCTGAGCCTGTAGGAGAACGGGGTGTAGCCGGCTCCGAGGGTATATGGATTTTCGGTGATGTTGATGTATCCGACCAGCGATACCGAGGTCTCACCCCAATGGAAGTCCATACCGAGTTCGGAATTGCTGCTGCGCTGCCATCTGAGTTCCGGATTGTACTCCAACCGGTATGGAATGGTATAGAACACATACTCGGAACTGCCTTCGTACGAATATCCGAAGGTCTGGATGTCCCTGTACTCCTGCACAGGGTAGAGTATGTAGAAGGAAGGAAGTTTCTCGGATATGCCCCATCCGCCCCTTATCGAGAACTTGTCGGAGAGTTCGAGCTTGGCGTTGAAGCGCGGGGACAGGCTGCTGACATTGTTGTAGGAAGAGCCTTTCACCACGACATTTTCTTCTCTCAGACCGAGTGAAATGTTCAATTTCGATTTGCCGATACGGAAGGCGGCCTCCTCCTCGGCGTAGAGAGAGAAGTTGTGCATAAACGGATAGTCGCTGTAGGGTCTCGGCCTGTAGCCGTGGTCGGCAAGCTCCGGGTCAAGGTAATATTCTCCCTGCCCGGTGTTGCCGTTCGCCTTCCATTGGAAGCCCGCCTTGAACTTGCTTTTGACAGGCCCGAAATTGCGGTTGAGGCTGTATTTGAGCGATGCTGCAAAATCCAGCTCCTTGGAATCCGTGATTTTGTCCGAATAGTAGAGGACAGGTCGCTTGAGAGCAATGCTGTAGCCCTGCTGCTCATAATGGACGGCAGGCTGGTTGGAAGGGAAGGAATTGTATTTGTGAATCTGTTCCCTTCCGTCTTCGAAGGAAAGGGAGGCTTCAGCCTTCAGGGATGTTATCCAAGGTTTGCTCAGCATCCACGAAAGGGATGTGTTGGCGCGCAGTGCGTTTGCCCTTGACTTGGTAAATGCGCCCGTAAAGACATCCGGGTCGTCCTCCGTATTCATTCCTCCGATGTTGGCGGAGAGTCCGCTCTCGAAGCGCAGATGCTGCGCGAAATTGTTGCTGTAAGTCATCGAGAGCCCTCTTCTGGTGTACGACTCATAAGGACTGTACAGCTTTTTGGTTGCCCTGGCCCATTCGCCCGAGACATTCAGCACGCCCCCGTCACCCAGACCTATTCCCTTGGAAACGGAAGTCTGCCAGGTCCTCGGATTGACTGAGAAACTCAGGTTGAGCGGAGTCTTGCCGTGGCGGGTATGGATACGCACCATCCCGCTTCCGAGGTCACCGTATTCGGCGCTAGGCACACCCGTGATTACTTCCACCGACTCGACATTGTCCACGCTTATGCTTCGCGTATCCACTCCGCTCATCGCTCCGAAGCTGGCGTTGCCTCCAAGTCGCACCCCGTCCACCTCTACGGCAGTGGCGAAAGCGGCATTGCCTGCTGTGCTGCCGCCCTGACGCAGGGAAAAGCTGGTTGCTGTGGTAAGGTCCGGATTGATGGTCTTGCCTCCCGGAAGCAGGGCTGAAACATCCGAAAGGGATGACATCTGCAGATGGTTGAGCGCATCGCGCCCGAGGGTGGTGGTAGTGTTGAGACCGGTCTTGGCCCTTTCGGCTGTTACCGTGACTTCGTCAATTGCAAGGGAACTGACCTTGAGAGTGAAATCCAGTGTAAGGTCCTTGTCTCCGAGTTCTATCTCCACGCTTTGGGAAACATAGCCGAGACATTCCACGGTAAGCAGATAATGGCCTTTTGAGAGATTGCTGAAAAGATAGGCTCCGTCTGCATCGCTCATAGCCCACAGGACTCCGTCGTCGATTTTGAGCGCCGCTCCCGGAACGGGAGCCGAACTTCCTTCTTCGACAACTTTGCCTTTTACCTCAAATCCCGCAGCCAAGGCCGATACCGGAATTCCCGACATCAGTATGGCGGACAAGGCGCCCGCAAGGATTATTTTCAGCCGTCCGGCTTTCATACACTACATTTTTGTCCTATGCAAATATATTATTTTATCGATAGAATCGCTAACTTTGAAGAATTAAAATTCATCCCGATGGCAAAGATTAAAACCGTACGCAAAAACTGGCCCAAGTATGTACTACAATGGGGCGTTCTCCTTGCATTAATAATTTTCATAACCCTCGCGGGAAGCGATCCTGAAAGATATTGCCCTATGGGCGGAATTCAGGCTTTCGTCACTTTCCTGACCAGAGGTTCGCTGCCTTGCTCGATGAGCAGTCTGCAGATAATGATGGGGCTTGTGCTTGCTGCGGGCGTGATTCTCTTCGGCAAGCTTTTCTGCGCCTACATCTGCCCGATAGGAACAGTTGAGGACCTGCTCACAAAAGCCAGAACGGCAATAGGTCTCAAAGGCGTGGAGATACGACATAAGAGCGTGCTTGACTATATCCTGCGTGCAGTCAAGTATGTGCTTCTGTTCTGGATATTCTACAGCACCGCTACTGCCAGCGAGCTTTTCTGCAAGAATCTCGACCCTTATTATGCCGTCGCAACCGGCTTCAAGGGTGAAATCACCCTTTGGATGAGCCTGGTGAGCCTTGCCCTGGTGCTTCTGCTTGGCTTTTTCATCAAGCGGTTCTGGTGCCGGTATATATGCCCTCTCGGGGCCCTTTCCAACAGCTTCAAATTCTGGATTCCGCTGCTCGCGATGGGACTGCTCTTCTGGGTGCTCTCGCTGCTGGGCGTAAAGATTGCCTGGCCTTGGTATCTTGGAGCATTCTGCGTGGTGGGCTATCTCTTTGAGGTCATTGCCTATGCTTCCAAGGTCCAGCCGCTTGCGGTAATTGTGGACCAGGACAGGTGCGGGCGCCATTGCATGTCCTGCCAGAAGGCCTGCCCGTACCATATCGATGTGCCTGCAGAAGGCGAAAGGCTTACTGCGGTTGACTGTATGCTTTGCGGCGAATGCGTAGCCGCCTGTCCTTCCGGCTCCCTTCATATAGGTGTCAGACCTCAAGGCAAATCCAAGGCCGGCAAGATACTTCCGGCAGTGCTGGCAGTGCTGCTCGCTGTGCTCGGAGCTGTAATCGGCAGCAATTTCGAACTTCCTACCATCAACGAGACCTTCGGAGTGGAGGAGGGTATGGAACTCAAGACAATGAAGGTGGAGGGCCTGAAGTCTGTGAAGTGCTATGGCAGTTCTATGGCTTTCAAGGCAAGGATGGAAAAGGTTCCGGGAGTGCACGGGGTGAAGACCTATGTGGGCAGCCACAGCGTGGTGCTCTCCTACGACCCTAAGGTCACCAGCGAGGAGAAAATCATGACCCAGATTTTCGTGCCTGCGCACTTCCGCATCTGGAGCCCTGACCCGGCCAAACTCGACAGCCTCAAATGCGTGACCATACGCACCGAGAAGATGTACGACAAGATGGACCTCAATTACCTCGGCCTGCAGATGAGGAACACCGGCAAGAGCGTGTTCGGCCTCGAAAGCGAGTACGCCTGCCCTCTGATCGTGCGGGTTTATATGTCCCCGGACGAGCAGCTCGACGAGAACTGGTTCAAGCAGATAGTCGAGATGAAGATGCTCTCTATGCCTGTTCACGGCGGAGGCACCAAGGATACACCTGTGGACTTCAAGTTTGTCCGCCTCGAAAAGGGTGAGACTATGGTCCCGATTGACGAATATCTCCACTCCATGTTCGACGGCTTCAGCGCAGAATTCAGCGGAAGGTATCCTCAGGGAGACAGCACCGTGGTGCGCAAACGCACAGAAGTCTATGCTTCCGCCCCTCAGTATATCTACGAAATCCCTGACCAGAACTACGAGAAGCCTATAATCCGCAGGGGAATGCCTTTCCTGAGCAATCACCTCTCCAAAGAGGAAGGCGTTATAGGCGTCTATCTTGAGCTCAACGCGCAGCTGGTGCCGTCAATCCGCATACGCTATGCGGCTCCTATGACGGCAGACAGGCTGTGGGAGCTCCTCACTATGGAGAAATGGACTATAACCTACAAGGCTGACGATGTGCGTGAAGAGGATGCAAGGATGAAGTTCAGCACACCTGGAACCGTTTATAAGTATTGAGTTTATGCGAAAGAAACTGACCCTTGCACTTTTGCTCCTGCTCTGTATGCCTGCCTTTTTGCGGGCGGACGAGGGTATGTGGATGGTGGGATCCCTTTCCGACAGGCTTGTGCGCACGATGCAGGACTCCGGACTCCGGCTGGAAGCGGGGGATATCTACAATGTGGACAGCACTTCCCTCAGCGGTGCGATAGTGTCTATGAACTTCATAGGCACGGGAAGTATGATTTCCCCGGACGGCCTGCTGATTACCAATCACCACGTCGCCTATGCCGATGTGTTTTCGCTCAGTTCGGCGGATTACAACTATCTTGAGGACGGCTTCTGGGCGCGTTCCCGCGAAGAGGAAATACGGATACCGGGCAAGACGGTCCAGTACCTGTTGAGAATCACGGATGTTACCGACGAGGTAGAGGCTTTGAAGGCAGATCTTCAGGCGCAGGGCATCAAGGCCGGGATGCGCAAACTCAGCCATCTTGTAGAGAAGAAATACGAGGAGCAGACCGGCTGCAAGGCATCCCTGTCTTCGATGTGGGCCGGCTCCAAATACTATCTGTCGCTTTACAAAGAATATGATGATGTGCGTCTGGTGGCTGCACCTCCTGTCTGTATAGCCGCTTTCGGAGGGGATATCGACAATTGGGAGTGGCCTCAGCACAAGGGTGACTTTGCCCTCTACAGGGTTTATGATTCTGATGGGAAGCCTGTTACCCCGTCAGGTTGGCTGACAATCAATGCTTCTCCTATCGCGCCTGGGGATTTCACTCTCATTCTCGGTTATCCCGGAAGGACTGACCGCTATTCTTCATCTGCCAAGGTGGATTATCTCTCAACACTTTCGCTGCCGATTTGCAACCGGGTGCGTGCTGACCAGATGGCGATTATCAAGAAATGGATGGACAGGGATGAGGCCGTGCGGCTTCTGTATGCGGACAAGTATTTCACACTCAGCAACATACAGGAAAATCAGGAAGGCGAAGTGCAGTGCGTGGAGCGCTTCGGTGTGAAGGATCACAAGCTCAGTGAAGAAAAGCGTATGCACCGCGGCCGTAAGGGACGCAGGATGCGCGAACTGAACGCCTCTCTGGATTCCCTTTACTTTGCTCTGAGGGAGCCGGAGCGCAACCGGATTTGGTACAGAGAGACTCTGGTGCGCGGCAGCGGACTCTGTCTGGTGGCCACCCGCCTCAAGAATTCACATAAGCCTCTGGATATGGAAAAGGAGTATGCCGTGCTCGATATGAGGGTGGAGAAGGAACTCTTTGCCTACAATGTCCAAAAATATTATGAAAATGTGGACAGCACTATGTGGGGCCCGTATCAGAAAGAGCTGTTTGCGGCTCACACCGACCGTGGTTGCACTGCCTGGGATGCCCTGGTGGAGAGTTTGTGGACGGACGGGTATATGACCAGGGAAGCGCCGATTTATCTTTTCCTTACCGACAGGTCCATACAGGATTTCAACAAACCGGTGCAGGAGGTGTGCGGAGACCATAATGTGGCTGAACTCAATGCCGAATATACCCGCGAGACCTACCGTTATCGTGAGCGCAGCAAGGTAGAACAGTATCCGGATGCCAATTCCACCATGCGTCTGACTTACGGCAAGGTGGGCAGTTTCGTGCGCGACGGGGAGGCTTTGCCTTGGCAGACCTATACTGACGGAATCCTTGCAAAGGAGGATAATTCCACTTATGATTTCCACCTCCATCAGGGCTGGCACGAAATGCTGGCTTCGCTGCCTGAACCTCTTCCGGTCAATTTCATCACCGACAACGACATTACCGGCGGCAATTCCGGAAGCCCTGTGCTCAACTGCCGGGGTGAATTGATAGGACTTGCCTTCGACGGCAACAAGGAGTCCCTGGCTTCCGATGTGCAATGGGTCGAGGGCTATACGAAGTGCATATGCGTCAATATGAGCTATGTGCTGTGGATACTGAAAGAATATGCGGGAATGGATTATCTGTTCCCTGAAATGGATATCAGAGAATGGTAGCACACGAATTTCCCTTTGTCTGGTTTGTAGTAGCGTTTGCTGCCTACACGGCTCTGCTTTTCTGGATTTCGCATCTGACCAATACCAGGGCTTCCTCCAAGGCTCCCTGGCCTGTGGTTGCCTACGGAATGATAGGAGCTTCCATCTCGGGAGTCACCTTCATTTCGGTACCGGGCAATGTTTGGGTGCAGAATTTCTTCTATATGCCTCTGGTACTGGGCTTTGTGGTCGGCTACATCATTATCGCCAAGGTCCTGCTTCCTTTGTACTACAGGATGGGTCTGACTTCCATCTACACCTACCTCGGTGAAAGGATGGGCAAGACCTCCGAGAAAACGGGTTCGGTAGTGTTCTTCATTTCCCGTCTTCTTGGCGCTGCAGTGAGGGTCTTCGTGGTGATAGTGGTGCTGTTCTCCTTCATTCCGAAATCTCTGACGGGGGAAAACAGCCTGCTTGCCTTTGCCATTGTAAGCGCTGTCTTCCTGGTTCTGCTCTATCTCTACACTTACAGGGGAGCGGTCAAGACCCTGATATGGACCGATGTGCTCCAGACTACCTTTATGTTGCTTGCAGTTGTGCTGACCATATTCTACATCTGCAGGGATATGGGATGGAATCTCGGCACCATGTTCTCGGCTTTGGGCTCTTCGCTCAACGGGAATGCGGGTACTGTGGGTTATGGCAGGCCTTTCACCGCCTGGTTCGACTGGAACTGGAGCAATGGAACCAATGCCGTAAAGCAGTTCGTTTCAGGCATTTTCGTAACCGTGGCTATGACCGGCCTGGACCAGTCGATGATGCAGAAAAACCTGGCTTGCAAAGACTTGAAGTCAGCGCAGAAGAATATGTACACCACTTCGATTATCATAGTGCTTGCCAATCTGTTCTTCCTCTTTATGGGTGCGTTGCTCTGCGTCTATACCCAGAGACTCGGCGGTTTTGAAGCTCTGGGCATCACCAAGACAGATGAAATCTTTCCTGCCATAGCCAGCCGCTATTTCGGAGTAGGACTCGGCATTTTCTTCCTGATAGGACTAATTTCTGCAAGTTACCCTTCTGCCGGAGCCGCCCTGACTTCGCTCACCACTTCCGTTTGCGTGGATTTCCTCGGGGACAATGATGACCGCCGCAGAAAAGTTGTGCAGGCCTGGCTGACTCTGCTTTTCCTGGTGCTGCTCCTCGCGCTTCAGGTCCTCAGCAGCGATGCCGTCATCAATCTGGTCTATAAACTTGCATCCTATACCTACGGTCCTCTGCTCGGACTTTTCTTCTTCGGCATCCTGACCAAACGCAGGGTCAGGGACAGGGCAACTCCGCTGGTTGCAGCAGCGGCTCCGGCCATCTGCCTTGCAATCAACCTGTTGGGAAGAAAGTATCTGGGTTTCGACCTGGGATTCAGCCTTTTGGTAGTAAACGGCCTTCTGACCTTTGCGGGACTTTGGGCCTTCAGCAAAAAAGAAGCATAAGTTATGGTAATACTTGCAGACAGCGGCAGCACCAAAATCAGCTGGAAATTCATAGCCGGCGGATTTGTACATTCCCTTGAAACCGTCGGTTTCAACGCCGTCTTTTCCGATGACAAGCAATTGCTGAGCTTGCTTGAAACTCAAGTGAAGCCCAATACCTCATCCGTAAAGGAAATACATTTCTTCGGAGCCGGAGTGATACCCGGAACTCCTGCGGAGAAACTCAGAAGGGTGCTTTCAACCGTATGGCCGGGCGCATCCATTATGCTTGACAGCGACATAGTCATAGCTGCCAAGGCTCTGCACGGCCATAAGCGCGGGATAGCCTGCATACTCGGAACCGGCTCAAACAGCTGCCTGTGGAACGGTTTCGGGATTGAAGCCACCTTCAATGGCGGCGGATACCTGCTTGGGGACGAAGGCTCCGGCAACTGGATTGGCAGGACTCTGCTTTCTGATTTTGTGAAAGACCTTCTGCCGGCGGAGCTGAAGGAGGATTTCATCAGTGAATACGGACTGGACTATCCTACTCTCGTAAAGGAAGTTTACAGCAGGGATTCCGCAGCGGGGTACCTGTCATCCTTTGCCATGTTTGCTACCAGATGGAAGGAGCATCCGTATATCTCCTCTATGGTCAAAAGCGGTTTCGATCTCTTCCTTTCCCGCAATGTCCTCCGTTACAGGCAGTGTACGGAACTCGAGGTGGGTTTTGTCGGCTCCGTTGCCTCGGTCTTCCGCACTCAGCTGCTGGAGTCCTGCCATCAGGCCGGCCTGAAGGTGGGCAAGATAATAAGATACCCTGTTGACGAACTTGTAAGTCTTTACATATGATAGTTACCGAACAACCATCCCGTTTCGGGTCTCTGGACACTATGTCCACGAGGGAACTGCTTGAGGGCATAAACCGCGAGGACCACGGCGTTGCCGATGCGGTTGGGGCTGCAATCCCCCGGATAGAGGCTCTTGTGGAGGCTATGCTTGTGCGTATGCGCAAGGGTGGACGGGTGTTCTACATCGGGGCAGGCACCAGCGGGCGACTCGGCATACTGGATGCTTCGGAGATTCCTCCGACCTACGGGGCCTCCCACGATTTGTTCATCGGCCTGATTGCCGGTGGAGACGGTGCCATACGCAGGGCTGTGGAGGGTGCGGAAGATGAGCAGGATGGAGCCTGGAGGGACCTTCAGCCTTTCAGCCCGAATCCGGAGGATACGCTGATAGGAATAGCGGCTTCCGGAAGCACTCCCTATGTGGTGGGCGGTCTGCGGGCGGCCCGCAGTGCAGGACTTCTGACTGCCTGCATTACCTGCAATCCGGACAGCCCGGTTACTGCTGAGGCAGAGATTCCCATAGTAGCTGTTGTCGGCCCTGAGTTCGTGACAGGAAGCACAAGGATGAAGGCAGGAACGGCTCAGAAGATGATACTCAATATGATATCCACCTCAGTGATGATACGCCTGGGCCACGTGAGGGGCAGCCGTATGGTGGATATGCAGCTGACCAATGCCAAACTGGTTGACAGAGGCACGAGAATGATAATGGAGGGTTCCGGTATTGACGATTACGGCAAGGCCAGGGACCTGCTCCTCAAATACGGCTCCGTGCGGGCCGCCTTGGATTCGTTCGAATAGATGGGAGAGAATATATCCATAAAGAATGCGACTGTAAACAATCTCAAACACGTTTCGGTCGAGATACCGCGTGGAAAAATCGTGGTAGTGACCGGTGTGTCCGGCAGCGGCAAGTCTTCACTTGCCTTTGATACTCTTTTTGCCGAAGGGCAGAGGCGCTTTGCACAGAGCCTCTCCTCATACGCCCGCCAGTTTCTCGGCAGAATGAGCAAACCTGATGTGGAATCCATTGAGGGAGTTCCTCCGGCAATAGCGATTGAGCAGAAGGTCAATGTCAAGAATCCCCGTTCCACAGTTGCGACCACTACAGAAATATATGATTATCTGCGCCTTGTCTATGCGCGCGTAGGCCGTACCTACAGCCCGGTGTCCGGAGAAGAAGTGCGATGTGATACGGTGGCCGATGTACTCGCTTATCTTGAGAGCCTCGGCGGAGCGGCAGCTCTTCTGCTTGCCCGCCTGGACAGGGAGGAGGATTGGGTCGCCACCCTTATTTCCCTCAAGGAGCGCGGCTACAGCCGCCTTTTCAGCGAAGGGAAGCCTCTGAAGATAGATGATGCCCTGCAGGGAGGCAGCCTGCCGCAGGATGCTATGCTGCTGATTGACCGTTTCAGCGACCTTTCCGACCGCACCCGCGTGCTTTCATCAATCTCCGATGCATTCGAGGCCGGAGAAGGGGATGTCGCAGTCTTTGCGGAAGGCAGCCTCAAGCACTTCTGCAACCGTTTCGAAAGGGATGGCATAGCGTTCCGCAAGCCGGACGAATATCTTTTCAGCTTCAACAGTCCCCTGGGAGCCTGCCCGGTGTGCGGGGGTCTTGGCAAAATCATAGGCATAAGCGAGGACCTCGTTGTACCGGACAAGAGCAAAAGCATATATGACGGCGCTATCGCCTGCTGGCGCGGGGACAAGATGGGCTGGTTCAAAGACCATCTCATAGAACTCGCAGACAAGCACGGCATTGATATATTTACCCCATACTGCAAGCTGGACGAGCGCAGCAGGCGCCTTATCTGGGAAGGTGAACCGCCTGCGGAAGGGGAAAGCTATGACTCCGACCCTCAGCGACTTATAGGCATAAACGAATTTTTCCGTTATGTGGAGACGCAGCGCTACAAAATCCAGTACCGCTTTATGTTGAACCGCTTCAGCGGACGCACTACCTGCACTGCCTGTCAGGGCACACGCCTGCGCCGTGAAGCGGAATATGTGAAAGTTGCGGGGCTGACTATCTCCGAAGTGCTTGCGATGACTGTGGAGCAGGCTCTGGAGTTCCTTCGCGGTCTCAGCCTGAGTGAAAGCGAGATGCAGGTGATACGGGAACCGCTGGACGAAATGCTCAGCCGCCTGGAGTGCATAGAAGAGGTGGGCCTCGGCTACCTGACGCTCAACCGTGCCTGCAATACCCTGTCCGGAGGCGAGAGCCAGCGCATCAACCTGGTGACCGCGCTCGGCAGTTCGCTGGTAGGCTCAATGTACATACTCGACGAACCGTCGATCGGTCTTCATTCGAGGGATACTCAAAGGCTCATTGGGGTGCTGCGCCGCCTGCGCGACCTCGGCAATACGGTGGTAGTAGTCGAGCACGACGAGGATATCATCAGGGCGGCTGACCTGCTCATAGATATGGGCCCGCGTGCCGGTCTTAACGGAGGGGAAATAGTCTTCCGCGGCGTGTATTCGGACAGCATTCCGCAGGAAGCCTTTACCCGTTCACTTACTTTGCAATACCTCAGCGGACGCAGGGAGCGCTACCGCAGGGATCGGCGCAGCTGGAACTATGCCATAGAGGTGAAAGGGGCAATGGAGCACAATCTGCGTTCCATTGATGTGAAGTTCCCTCTGGGAGTGCTGACGGTAGTGAGCGGAGTCTCCGGCTCAGGCAAGTCAACTCTTGTGGGGGACATACTCTATCCGGCGCTCTACCGTCATTTCAATGATGCGGGCGACCTCCCGGGAGCTTTCAAGGGGCTGGCTGGCAATATTGACCGTATCTCCAGGGTGGAATATGTGGACCAGAACCCTATTGGCAAGAGTTCGCGTTCCAACCCTGTCACCTATATGAAGGCCTATGACCTTATCCGCAAGCTTCTTTCCGACCAGCAGTACGCAAAGGTTTCGGGCTTCGGTCCTTCCTTCTTCTCCTTCAATCAGGATGGAGGCCGCTGTCCTGAGTGCCAGGGAGAGGGAGTTGTCAAAATCGAAATGCAGTTTATGTCGGATGTGACTATGGTATGCGAGGAGTGTCACGGCAAGCGTTTCAAGCCTGAAATTCTCGAAGTGAGGTACAGGGGGCGCAATGTGGATGAAATACTCTCGATGTCAGTTGCACAGGCCATAGATTTCTTCAGCACTGCTCCTGAGCCCGAGGCAGCCCAGATTGTAGAGAAGTTGCAACCCCTGGTGGATGTAGGACTGGATTACCTCAAGCTTGCGCAGAGTTCTTCTACCCTTTCGGGAGGCGAAAGCCAGCGCATCAAGCTTGCCTATTTCCTTCAGATGAGCCGCGAAAGGGGCAGAAGGGAGAAGATTCTTTTTATCTTTGACGAGCCTACCACCGGTCTGCATTTCTATGATGTGGAGAAACTGCTCAAGGCTTTCGACGCCCTGCTTGCAGGCGGGCACAGTCTTGTGGTAGTAGAACACAATATGGATGTGATACGCTCCGCCGACTGGATAATCGAGCTTGGCCCGGATGCCGGTGAGCGGGGCGGAGACCTCGTGTTTGCGGGAACTCCGGAGCAGCTCACGCAGGCGGACACGGTAACTGCCCGTTTTATGAAAACCAATGGAAGCCTGCCGGCTTCAACCGAACAGATATGAGTAATATAGCTATAATAATTGCCGGAGGCGTAGGTTCCAGGATGGGACACGATATCCCGAAACAATTTATCGAAGTTGAGGGAAAACCTGTGCTGATGTACACCCTGGAGGGATTTCAGAAGCATCCTATGGTGGATGTCATAGTGCTGGTCTGCATAGACGGCTGGCAGGAGGATGTGCGGAGGTGGTGCGCTCAGAGCGGAATTACCAAGCTCCGCAAAATAGTGACCGGAGGCGCCAGCGGACAGGAATCCATCCGCAACGGAGTCTTTTCCCTCGAAGGTGAGTGCGCCCAGGATGATGTGGTTATCATCCACGACGGCATACGCCCTCTGGTGGATGCTTTTGTGCTGACTGATGTCATCGAAAAATGCGTCCGTTACGGCAATGCGGTGACCTCCCTTCCGTACAACGAGCAGATTTTTGTGGTTGACGACGAAATATCCACCGTGAAATACATCCCCCGCGAGACCCTAAGGCGCGTATCCACACCGCAGGCCTATCTTTTCGGAAGGCTGGACAGAGCCTATCACGAGGCTTTCGAGAAGAAAATCGGCATCTACGGTTCTTCCTATACCAATACAATGATGGTAGAGCTGGGGGAGAGGCTGTATTTTGCCGCCGGCTCGGACAAGAATGTGAAACTTACGACCCCTGACGACCTGGAGTGGTTCAGGGCATATCTCAGAAAGGAAAAATAATGGAAGCTTACCTTCACCCTCTGTATCTGGAAGATGTCCAGGCTGTATGCGACCTTCCGCTTCCCTGGGAAAAGCTGAAAGGGAAAACATTGGTTCTCAGCGGGGCCACCGGCCTTATCGGCAGCTGCCTAGTGGATGTGCTGATGCGGCGCAATATCTCCTATGGCCTCGACTGCCGGATAGTGGCTCTCGGCCGCAGCGAAGAGCGCGCCCGCAGGCGCTTTGCCGCGTATTGGGACAGCCCTCTTTTCTGCTTCGCCGCCTGCGACATCAATGAGCCGCTTGCCCTTGCACCGGAGGCGGACTATGTCCTTCATCTTGCGAGCAATACGCATCCTCTGCAGTATGCCACGGAGCCTGTTGCGACCATACTTACCAACATTCAGGGGCTTGGCAATATGCTGGAATTCGCGCGCCGCTGCTCCCCGGGAGTGCGTTTCGCTTTCGCTTCATCCAACGAGGTTTATGGTGAAAACCGCGGGGACGTGGAACTTTTCGATGAAGCCTATTGCGGCTACATAGACTGCAATACCCTGCGCGCAGGCTACCCTGAGAGCAAACGCTGCGGAGAGGCCCTGTGCCAGGCTTATGCAAGGCAATACGGCCTGGATGTGGTAATTCCGCGTTTTACCCGCTCCTTCGGCCCTACCCTTCTTCCCGGCGATACCAAGGCCCTGTCGCAGTTCCTTCGCAATGCGGTGGCAGGGGAGGACATAGTCCTGAAGAGCGAGGGCAGGCAATATTATTCCTACACTTATGTGGCCGATGCCGTTTCCGGCCTGCTGCATATACTTATGCTGGGGGACAGCGGACTTGCCTACAATATTGCCGATGTTAGTTGCGACATAACTCTCCGAGAGCTCGCAGGCACAATAGCACAGATTTGCGGGACCAGGGTGGTCTTCGACCTGCCTTCGGAACTTGAGGCAGCGGGCTTCAGCAAAGCTACCAAAGCGCGTCTGGACTCGTCCCGACTCCGGGCCCTGGGCTGGAAACCGCTTACCGATTTGCGCACTGCACTTGTACACACCTTAGAAACACTCAGATAAATGCCGGTTGACTACACTTCCCTGATGAGCCACAGAATCCGCCGGATTCTGCTCATCTGCAACAACTACGACAGTTTTTCCCTCGAAGAGGACGGACGGATTGAAACCCGTATAGCCCAGGATTATGCAGAACTGAACCTGTCCAATCCTCCGAGCATAGTGAGGGTGGAATCCACAATGGATGCACTGCCTTTGTTGGAGGCGGGGGAGAAGTTCGACCTGATTCTGACTATGTACAATGTCGGCGAACTCGACCCTTTCGAGTTCTCCCATAAGGCCAAGGGGCTCGACCCCGAGGTGCCGGTGGTGCTGCTCTGCGGTTTCGCCAAGGAAATCTTCCGCCGCATCGAGTCCAGCGACCTTTCCTGCATTGACCACGTCTTCTGCTGGAACAACTCCTCGGACCTGATTATCGCCATTATCAAGCTGCTTGAGGACAGTGCCAATGCCGAGCACGACATACTCAGCTACGGAGTGCAGGCCATTCTGCTGGTTGAAGATTCGGTGCGGTATTATTCCACCTACCTGCCTGCCCTGTACAACCTTCTTCTGCATCAGAACAGCTCCGCCGTGCGCGATGCGCTCAACGAGCAGCAGCAGATGGTGCGCAAGCGTTCCCGTCCGAAGATTCTGATGGCCAAAAACTATGACGATGCCATTGCCCTTTATGAAAAATACAAGGAAAACCTGCTTGGAGTGATTTCGGATGTGGGCTTTGTGCTTCATAAGGGGGACGACCGCAAGGACGAGAAGATTGATGCGGGGGTGGACCTTTGCCGGCATATCAAGAATGACCGTCCCAAGATGCCTTTCCTGATGCAGTCTTCGCAGGAGAGTATGAAGGATGTTGCACGCGAACTTAAAGTGGGCTTTCTTCTGAAATCATCAAAGACTTTGACTTATGAGCTCAGCGAATATATCGAAAGGGAGTTCGGCTTCGGGGATTTCATTCTTACTGACCCCGATACGGGCGCAGTGGTGGCCAAGGCTTCCGACTTGTGCGAGTTCGAAAAGGTGATGCAGACCATCCCGGACAAGTGGTTCACTTTCTTTTCGGAGAACAACTACCTTTCCAAATGGCTGTTCGCGAGGGGACTGTTTTCCATTGGCAGGGTGGTGCGCAAGTTCCAGATTGAGGATTTCTCCTCTGCAGAGGAGCACAGGCATACCATAGTGAGCCGCATCCACGACTATCGCGTGAAACAGGGACTCGGAGTGGTCGCCAAGTTTTCCCCTGAGACTTACAATGATGCCATTTGGTTTGCGAGCCTCGGCAACGGCTCCCTTGGAGGCAAGGCGAGAGGTCTGGCTTTTCTCAACAATATGCTTCAGAAATACAATCTCTACAATGAATGGGAAGGGGTACGCGTGCTGGTGCCCAAGACTCTGGTGATTACCACCGAGTATTTCTCCCGTTTCATCAAGGAGAACGGTCTGAAGTATGTCATCAACTCCGAGCTTGGGGACAATGAGATTCTCTCGGAGTTTGTGGCTTCCACCCTTCCCAAGGAACTTACCGATGCGCTGCGCATCTTCATACGCAATTGCCCGAAACCTCTTGCCATACGCTCGTCTTCAAAGCTGGAAGACTCTTATTATCAGCCGTTTGCGGGGGTGTATTCGACCTATATGATTCCTCATACCGAAAATGAGGACCAGCAGCTCAGACTGCTCACCAAGGCTATCAAGAGCGTCTATGCCAGCGTGTATTTTGCCGCTTCGCGCCGCTATATCTCCGCTGCTGCGGGCGTTGTGGCGGAAGAAAAGATGGCTATTGTCATTCAGGAAATCTGCGGAAGCAACCAGCAGGGCTACTGGCTGCCGACCATATCGGGCGTTGCCCGCTCCGTGCATTTCTATCCTGTCGGAAACGAGAAGGCGGAGGACGGAGTGGTGAAGATTGCCTACGGACTCGGCAAGGCAGTGGTGGATGGAGAGCAGGTGCTGAGTTTCTCTCCGGCCAAGCCAAAGCACGCGCTTCAGACTTCCACTCCGCAGAATATTATGTCCGATACCCAGAATGTGGTTATGGCTCTGGACCTTCAGCCTGAGCGTTTCATCACTTCTGTTGATGATTCGGTCAATATTGCCCGTCTCTCTCTTGAGGACTGCGCCTCGTTCCCTTCTTTCCGCAAGATTGTTTCTACCTGGGACAGGGACAATATGAGGATGGTGGATTCGGCTTTCCCTCAGGGGCCTAAGTATATTACTTTCGCTTCGGTGCTGCGCTACGGGGCTTTCCCTCTGCCCAAAATTATCAGCCGCCTGCTGGAAATAGCAAAGGCGGAGATGAAGTGCAATGTGGAGATTGAGTTTGCTGTGGATATGGATGTCCCGGAAGACAGTCCCATCGTTTTCAATGTGCTGCAGATCCGTCCTATCAGCACCGATACCCGTTATGCGGAGGTGGACTGGGACAAGATTGACGACTCCGGCGCTTTCCTGACTTCGTCCAATGCGCTGGGTATAGGCTGGATTGAAGGTGTGAGGGATATAGTTTACCTTAAACCTGAGTCTTTCGATGTGCTGAAGACTTCCGAGATGGCTTCGCAGATTACTGCGCTGAATGCCCGAATGCAGAGTGAGGGACGAGGGTATATGCTTATTGGCTTCGGAAGATGGGGCTCCAGCATTTCTTCTCTGGGAGTTCCGGTGAAGTGGAGCGATATCTCGGAGGCGCGCACGATTGTGGAGTGCTGTCTGGAGAATTTCCGCGTTGACCCGAGTCAGGGAACGCATTTCTTCCAGAATATGACTTCGTTCAATGTGGGCTATGTGAATGTGGACCCGTGGGGCCGCGCTTCAGATAAACTTGATTTCTCCGTGCTGGATGCCCTCCCTTCAGTCTGGGAGTCAGAGTATGTGCGCCATGTGCGCCTTGAACAGCCTCTTCGCCTGTGCGTTGACGGTCACCGCAGCCGCGCGCTTGCCGCTCTGTAACCCCGCGTACACCTGTGTGTCAAGTAGTTACGTTTATCTTGACTTCAAAAATCAGGAGTTAACTACACAATAAGCTTTGTGATGAAGTATCCGCCCACTGTAAGCCACAGAAACAGAATGGCGGCAAGCAGGAACGGCTTCAATCCCGCCTGTTTGAACTTGTCGAAAGTAGTCTCTGCTCCAAGGGCAGTCATCGCCATAGTCAGCAGAAAAGTGTCGAAAGAATTGATGCCATTGGTGAATGCTGCCAATGCATCCTGCGGAATGAAACTCGCAGATTGCAGAAGAGAATTGACAACTATCACAAGAAGAAACAGGAATGCAAACCAAGGAATGGTGATCTTTCCTTCTCCCTTTTTCTTTCCGGACCCGAGAACAAGCCCCATAATAACAAGAACCGGAGCCAGAAGCATCACCCTGATCATCTTGGTAATAGTCGCTGCATCGGCGACATGGCCTCCTGCCGCATCAATCGCATTGCCCGCGCCGACCACATGTGCAACCTCGTGTACAGTCGATCCAAGATAGACCGCCATCTGCTTGTCAGTCAGTCCGTCGAGGACTCCGCTGCGGTATAGAACAGGGTAGAGAAACATAGATATGGTTCCGAAAATCACCACCGTGGTAACCGCCACAGCGGTTTTGTGCGGCTCACATTTGACCACCGGCTCAGCACCCAGCACCGCCGCAGCGCCGCATATGGCACTTCCGACAGAAGTCATAAGGGCAGTCTGGCTGTCTGTCTTCAGGATTTTCCCTACCAGTACACCAAGGCAGAGGGTGCCGCAGACTATGATGATATCTACCACAATGGCCGGCAATCCAATCTCGAGTACCTGCTGAAGAGTGAGACGGAATCCGTAAAGGATGACACCCAGCCTGAGAATCTGCTTGGAGCAGAACTTGATTCCGGGAGCCCAGGCGGCAGGCAGAGCGCTGCGCAGCGTATTGGCATATATCATTCCCAGAATGATGCCGACAATCAGAGGGCTGAGGGAAAGCTTCTTGACAAAATCGAAACCGGCGATATAGAATGCCGAAAATGAAAACAGAACGATCAGGAGTATGCCGTGAAGAAATGCTATCCTGTCTTCTTTGGTCTTAGCTTGCATAGGAGGAATACTTTTTCAGCGCAAAGGTGAGTTGCGCGAGATAATAAGGTACCATTATGAAATATCTGCTGCCTTCGACGGGGCTCACGAACATGTTCCACGCCAGAATATAGTCCGAGAACACGAATAGGCATGCGCCGATGGCTATCACAGGATCCGCCGTTCTCAGGCCGCTGAAGAGCATGACGATGATGATGGTGGCATAGCCGATTACGCAGTATCTGAGAATCGTGTCTCCGACGCAAGGCACTATCAATAGCAGCGCGGAAAGATAGACGAGGGCGCAGACTGCACCGCAGGCCAGGGTTCGCAGACCATTTGTCTTGCCCGGTTTGAGTTTGAGGAAGGTGATGATGTAGAAGATGTGTGCCAGTGCGAAGAAGAGCATCTGGAACACAAAGGCGTAGAATTCCTGAGGATCGCCTCCGGTCTTGAATGACCCTGCGAGGTCGCCCAGGGCTGAGAAGGCGAGTCCCGCTGTGACTGTCCACGGAGTGATCTTGATGGAAAACAGCGCAAGGACGGTGAGGGGGATGAAGATTTTGTGCGGTACCGCTACGAAGGGCAGGAAATACATCACCACAGTGCTGACAAACAGCACCGCCGCCGCAATAGCTCTCTTGGATTTGAGCATGGGGTTCATAACGGAAGGATTATTTCTACAAATATAGCAATATTAATCTGGAATCGGGTTTGCTGTACGGCATCTGCGTGGCCCTCTACATCGGCATCGCTGAAAAGACCAAGACAGACGCCATGGATGCCAGAGAAAAAGCGCTCGGAGAGTAAATTTCGACAATTTTACCCAAAAAGATGCCTGAATTTCGACAATTTTACCCATCAGAGCGCATAAACAGTTCTGAAAATAGACAAAAATCTTTTGAACATTTCCATCGGCTTCTCACCACCATGAGGGGCCGATGTTCGTAACTTTCCGCCACATATTAGTGGTGCTGGGAAGAAGAAATAGTCAGGATTTTTGTTGAAAACTATTCTTTATTCGTCCGAATTTTTGTTGTGTGAAAAGAGAGATATACTATCTAAGATTCCCTGCCTGCACACCTGGCTCAAAGACGCCGGGCTCATCTACAAGATCCTCCGCGTCTCGATGAAGAACTACATCGACGTCGCCATGAGCACCAAGTCCGACGCCATGAAGAAGATTGCCGAAAGATGGGAACGAGACGGAATGTAGGCCTATAACCTTGCAAAGATTTGGCGAATCTGCCGATAAATCTGTAAATTTGAGACCTAATACAGAACCGTTATGAGCGACCTTATTAAAGATATCACCCCCAGTGAACTCCAGCAGATAAGCGCCCGCATAACCAATGGCGTTGGCAATATCATCGAGCAATCCAAGCATAATATTGCCGTTTACCTCAACAGTGAAGTCTCCATGACCTATTGGAAGATAGGCCGTTACGTTGCTGGTGAGTTGGATTCAGTTGGTGAAGAAAAGTATGGCTCCAAGATAGTTGCGACACTGTCGCATCAATTGACTGAGAGGTACGGCAAAGGCTACACTCGTTCCGCCATAATTCGAATGGTTAAGGTGGCTCGCGAATATCCAGACGAGCAGATTGCTGCGACACTGTCGCATCAATTGACTTGGAGTCATTTTATCGAGCTCATCGCTATCTCGGAGCCAACCAAGCGCCTCTTCTACCAGCAGATGTCCATCCTCTACCACTGGAGCGTTCGGCAGCTGCGTGACCAGGAAGACAAGATGGTGTACGAGCGCTCACTCATAGCTGCCAAATCGGAAGACGAACAGGTGAAAGTGCTCACTACCGTCACCGAGGGAGACATCACGCCTGACGTCATTTTCAAGAGTAGCTACGTGGTCGATTTCCTAGGCCTCAAACGCGAATTCTCAGAGGAGGAGCTGGAAGATGCCGTAGTTGAACAGCTGGAAAAATTCATTATGGAACTCGGTCAGGACTTTGCATTCCTCGAGCGCCAGAAGAAGATTCCGGTAGATTCCATAGACTACAAATTGGATCTTCTCTTCTATCACCGCCGCCTTCACCGGTTGCTGGCCATCGACCTAAAACTGGGCAAATTCAAGCCGGAGTATAAAGGTCAGATGGAACTCTACCTCAAGTACCTCAAGAAGTTCGAGATGCAACCTGGAGAAGAAGAACCCATAGGCCTTTTGCTATGCAGCGAAGGCAATACTGAGCACATCGAGCTCCTAATGCTGGACGAGCAGAACATCAAAGTGGCCCAGTACCTTACCGTTCTGCCGGAGAAACAGTGGTTTATCGACAAGATGAACCGTTCCATCGCAATTGCCAGGGAACTGCAGGACGGGAAGAAGGAAGAGTAAAACCGTATTTCAAAGAACGTTAATCGTGTAATCTCCACTCGTCCGGGTAATCCGGTTGTATATTGCCACCGAAAATTGGCCCAGGAAGCACTCCAAAGGCTATTTTAGTAGGGTTCGATTTACTTGGGTTTAAAGTGAATAGTGGGACCAAAAAGAAACCCCACTGATTATCAGCTGGTTACCATGGTGCTGGGAAGAATCGAACTGCCAAATTCCCAAGTAATCTTCGTAAGTGTTTGAATGCCTCGCTCTTCCTTATGTTTATAGTCAGGTCAGGGGATGGAATGTATGCCAGGGTTTTTACAAAGAGTTGGAATCAAGTTTATTCAACTTCAATGCAGAATGCTGCATACAGTGGAATAGACTTGATTCCGTAACCAAAACCGAAGTTTTTGCTTGAGATTTTGTATGCTGTAGGGCTCTTGTATTCTTGGACGAAGGTCTTCATGCTGATGGCCTT
>CALYTI010000025.1 GCA_945487035.1 uncultured Bacteroidales bacterium | reverse complement strand
GATGTACGTTCGATGAACTGTACAATGCCGAAAACATTTTGGCTGTTGACAAGACGGTGACGCTCTTCGAGAACGGAATTGCGTTTCCTCTTGCCCAAAGCACTTCCAAAATGAGAGTTGACTCCATTATCAAACAATCAGGTCTTGATACCACCCAGTTCGGCGGTTATCTGAAAACTGATGCCGAGGGAAATTATTTCATTTCCATTGATGGTACATACTCTTTGGATTCGCTGATTGAATCCCTGAATCTCTCTGAAATCGTCAAGATTGACGCGGTTGATTTCAACCAGGAGTTTTCTTATGATTTGGGCAACCTGGACGCTTCCTCAATGAAGATTGAAGCGCAGGATTTCGGCCAGCAGCTGACTCTGGACGATTTCTCGTCAGCTCTTGACATCAGCATTGATCCTGTAACCGAAACCGTGAGCAAGCCTTTGGGACTCGCATCAGGCGACTACTCCCTTGATTATAATGTTGAGCCGGTTTCCAGAAATCAGGCAATTATGTCAAAGAGCAACATCCAGACTGCTGCTGCAGCTGCTGCCGCTCTCGGTCAGTCCACCGTTTCTCTTCCTGATACCAATATTCCTGTAGTTCTCGACGCTCAGACCATTCCGGCCGTAACCCTCCCTTCAACAATACGTTCGGTCAGCGATGTCAAGGTCAAGTCAGGTGCCAAGATGGTGGTTTCCCTTGCGGTCAGCAATTGCATCCTTACCGAAGGAACAATTACCCCTGCAATCAGCGTTGATTTGAGCGATGTACTTGTAATAGAAGGCGTTACGGGCGCACTGGACCTTTCTTCACTCACTCTAGACAAGGCCGGCAGCTATGCTGCACGCAAAGAGTACAACATCACCGGAGTCAATGTCTCCAAGTTGTTTTCTGACAAGTCGATAACCATCTCAGGAAACGCATCCCTCTCGGGAGCCTCCGCTACCTGCGCACAGGCCCAAGCCATTGCAGGCGACCTCGGTCTCGATGTCAACATCGAATTCCAGAACTTCGGAATTGCTTCCGTTACCTGCGAAATCGACCCTATAGGTTCAAGCATTTCACAAGAGATTCCTATTGATATGCCTGCAATTACCCTTCCTGAGCAGGTTAAATCCGTATCCGACATCACTTTTACCGACGCTTCCCAGCTTGACCTCACCATCAAGGCAAAGAATCTTGCGTCCATCACAGGACTCAGCGCAAGCCTTGGCAATCTCACCGTCCAGTTCCCTGCTGCCCTTGTGGTCAGCGGAGAGGGAGTCAGCGGCAATACCCTGACAATCACCGGTGCCAACCTTGCAAGCGATATACATAAGACCGTTAAAATCAGCAAGATAAATCTTCCTGCCCCAGTTAGCGGAAAGATTCAGTGGAGCGACAGGATTTCAGTTTCTGCTGATGTGAATGTAAGCGGAACAGTCAACACTGCCCTTCTTCCGAAGACTGATGCTGAAGATGTTGTGTTCGAGGCCGGTGTTGTTGCAAATCTTGCACTTGCAGACTTCAACGCGGTCATCAATCCTGTCTCCCAGGAAGTTAAGATTGACGAGACTGAAATCAAGATGGAGCTTCCGGACGGTGCCGGTGACTTCGGGACATTCACCATCATTCCTGAAGGCAATCCTGCTCTCAATATTTCTCTCAGCATCCCTGACCTTGGAGGGCTTGCAATCAGTGCCGGAGACGGTATCAAAGTCGTTCTCCCTGACATTGTCAAGTTCGGTTCCGTTCCGGCTGCACTCAATTATGACCAGGCAAGCCATTCAATCACGATTCGGGACATTGCCACCGCAAACTACTCTCTCCCTATCGAGAAACTGGTCGTTACCCCTGCAAAAGTTGACGGCAAGTATCTGGTATCCACCAAGTATTCCGTTAACGGAACTGTCGGAATCGCAGAAAGTGCTGTGAACAAGGCAACTGTTGACAAACTTTCAGGTGCACAGATTGCTTTCCAGGCATCCATTCCTGAACTCCGGGCCAAGTCCATTTCCATTGATGAGCTCGCCTGCAATCTGGACCAGAGTTTCAAATTCAGCATTATGGAAGCTGAGGCTATCCCTGAGATGCTTGTTAAAGTTTCCGAGGTTGAACTCACCGACGTCAAGGCTGACCTTGACCTTGCCATTGCTGGCCTTCCTGATATCGGAAGCGGCAAGTTTGAAGTTGATGTCGTAGCAAAACTTCCTGCATTCATCCATCCTTCTACCATCGAACTCAAGGGCGAAGTCGGAAAGGACGGCAAGTTCTCAAAGCAGATAGCAATTGAAGGCTTCGACCTTTCTTCCATCGATTTCCAGCAGCTCAAGGCTGATGGCAAGGCCCTCACCGATTCAATTGAGGTCAGCGGAAAGGTATTTGCTGTCAATCCTTCAATCGACCTCAATACCCTGTCCGGCACTATTACCGGTACCATCAACGCAAAGATTGCCGATTCCGACAACAAGATTGGAGTAAAGAGCGTCAGAGCAAATGTTGATTATCAGCTTGATACCACTATGGCTTTCGCGTTGAATCTCGGGGATGCTCTGGCAGGTACAGTATTCGACCTTCCTGATGTAACTCTTTCAGCCGACATCGTTTCCAACCTTGCTGTGCCGGTCAATGCATCAGCATCCGTAAACGAAGGACTGTATAATCTCACTCTCGACTTCCCATACAGTTCAGACCCTTCAGAGACACTTACCGCAGCAAACAATTTCAGCCTTGACCTTGACCCTATACTCAACAGCGAGGCAGATACAATCAAGGTGGATTTGAAGATGGCTCTTGACAAGAACCGTGAATGCTACATCGAAACCGGTGCGGATTATGCTCTCGATATCAATTACGGCATCAGCGCACCTGTCCAGCTCGGAGAGCAGTTTGTGTACAACTATTCCGATACACTTGCTCTCGGAGATGCCGGCAAGACTCTCGAGGAAGTACTCGCCTACACTAATGCGGGCATAAAGGCTGATGTTGACAACCAGCTTCCTCTCTCGGCAAGCATCGAGGCTGAGCTTCTCCGTTATGATGAAGCTTCCGACAGCTACTCTGCTATTGCAATACAGCCTGTTAAATCCGATGCTCTCAAAGCCAAGACCGAATCCAAATTCGAACTTATGCTCAAGGCTTCCGAAGGCGCAGATTTGAGCGGCATCAGTCATATCAGATTCTCAGCGAAGGTAAGTTCAAACGGAGACAATCTCAAGGAATCCGACTACATTATGCTGAAGAATGTTTCAGTTGTAGTGCCTGACGGTGTCACCATCAATTTCGATAATCTCAAGTAATTATGAAAAAGATAACTATTCTCACAGCAGCAATTGCTTTAGCATTCTGCACAAGCGCTTTTGCTCAGACGCAAAGCGGCTACTTCCTCGACAACTATGTATATGGTTACAGGCTCAATCCTGCAATCATGTCAGAAAAGGCCTTCTTCGGCCTTGGTGTCGGCAATATTGACCTTACCGGCAAGAGCGATCTTGGCCTCTCCGACTTCCTCTACAAGAACCCTGATGGAAACGGACTGGTTACCGGTCTCAACAAGAGCATCTCAGCCGAGGACTTCCTCGCAAACATCAAGGATGCCAACAATCTGGCTGTCAACGGTGGTGTAAACCTTATTTCATTCGGAGCCCGCAAGGAGCACAAGATGAGCACCTTTGAAATTAACCTCAGGGCAAATACCGCAGCATATCTTCCGGGGGATGCCTTCAAGTTCCTCAAGTGCGGCACTGAAAATGGAGGAAGCTATGATTTGTCTTCTTTGAGTGCAAGTTTGGATTCATACCTCGAAATCGCACTCGGAAGAGCTTATGAGAACCAGAAGGGCAACTTCACCTTCGGTTTCCGTGCAAAGTTCCTTCTCGGTCTTGCAGCAGCAGACATCAATGCGAGCAAAGCCAATCTTACCATCAATGAGACAGAGGCATCCGCAAATGTCAATGCAAGCGGAAGAATAGCATGCAGTCTCGCTTCATTCGCAACAGATCCTGATGGGAATTGGGCTGTCAACTTCAACCAGGACCCTGCAGCATTCCGTCCTGCAGGCTACGGTGGAGCCGTTGACCTCGGTATCAGATGGAAGCCTTTCAAGCTTCTCTCCATCACCGCAGGCATCTCCGACCTCGGTTGCATGTACTGGAAGTACAACTCACTCGCTGAGGCAAAGGGCTCTTACGAGTTCAATGGTCTTGAGGATGTTGGCCCTGACACCGACATCAATGCCGAACTTAACCAGATGCAGAAGGATCTTTTGAGCGTATTCAACTTCAGCCCGGTTTCAGGTATTGACAAGAGTTTCGCTATGCTTCCGTTCACAGCCAACGCAGGTGCACGCCTCAGACTCCCTATCCTGAGTTTCATCTCAGTCGGAGGTCTTGCAACCTATCACTACGATGCTCTCGCTCCTTGGTATGACTGCCGTGCAGGTGTTACCGTTACTCCTTTCAGCTGGCTCAGCGTTTCAGCCAATACCGGAAAGACCAGCCACGGAGATGTTTGTGGAGCTGCTTTGAGCCTCTCTCTGCTCTTCCTGAATCTCTATGTTGCAGCTGACGCTTACCAGGGACCTCTCGGAGTTTACGCTATCGACGGAGTCAATATTCCTTACTTCGGCGGTGTTCCATATCCTGTGGATGCATTCAACTACAGAATCAATGTAGGTCTCACAATGCAGCTCGGAAAGCGCTACAAGGTACGCTAATCCAAGCGGACGACAACAATAAAGGGTGACTCGCAGGAGCCACCCTTTATTGTTTGCAGCAGGAGTTCTACGCTTCCAGACGGGCAACGATGCTGTCACCCAGTTCGCTTTTGCGTCGTATGTGTTCCTGCACTTCAAGCACGAAAGGATTGTGCTCGAAATCGCCTCCGCGCACCGCGGCAAAGTCCTCGTCCCTGCGTGTTCTGTCGCCGTCCGCTCCGAAGCCGGTCATTGAACTGAGTTCGAACTCCTTGCCGGCATCGTCATAGATCAGTTTGTCAAGAGATACCACAGCGCCCTTCCATTGCTTCACCAGAGCAACTGCCTGAGCTCGGGTAATGGTGCTCAGGTCATAGCCCCAGAATGCCTCGATTGCATCATAGGCCCAGGACCATTCATAGCTGTAATAATTGGCTGCCATCTGTTCAAAACGCTCTCCGAGCTCACGCACATCGTCAATACAGCCAGAGGCTATTTCGTCACAGAGTTTCTCGATTTCGGAAGCAGGACAAATAAGTCCCGAGATATCCCTCCATTCTCCCTGTCCGGTTTGAGTATCCTTTACAAGTGCCTTGCGAAGAGCTTCATCGCTGCTCAGGTCTGCCCCCTGAATCCTGGAAATGAAGGAATTGCCAAGGAACTTGGTAATGCCTGTCTGATAGTACTTTATTCCCTTGTGCAGGGCCGCATTGCGGATTATGGACTTCTTGTAATAGTAGTTGTCAGCCTTGCTTCCTGAGGCTTGCCTGAGGTTCTCAAGTATCTTGATGCCTTCGAACATCTTCTGCACGGTGAAGGGGCTGAGATGGTTGAAGTTGATATGGTCCAGCCTGTGGGGGTCCGTCCTCTTGTCGCGCGACGGCCATTTCTTGACGTCTCGTATGGTGCCTACAGACTTGAGGTTCACACCGGGTACAAGATAGGTGACTCCCTGCTGTTCAATCAGATAGGTAAAAGGCAGATTGGTAGTATCCGGGTTGTTGACGTGGCGTCCCATTACCAGGGAGAAGGCTCCGATTTTTGCCGGGAGCAGTACATAGGAATCCGAAGTGGTCTTGGCTCCGCGCTCGAATATGCCCTGATGTATAGGACCGAGCTTGTACATATGGTTGCTCTGGTTCGAGCCTGAGCCCGCGTTCATAAAGGAGAACATACCTGCTATCAGCAGGGTTGACTTATGGTGGGTTACGGTATATGGTCCGGCAAAGAGGGCGCAGGCCTCACCGTTCTCACCCTGGCAGTTGCTGAAGAAAAGGGAGTCGGAGGCGCTGTAGCCGTGTCCGAGGGTGCAGGCCTGGCCTACAAAGCATTTGGTGAGGGTGACACCGTCCTGGATGGATGAGCCGCTTTCTACGATGAAATCGTCGGCGATGACAATCATTCCGATGTTGACAGGAGCCTCTGGGCAGGAGATTATGGTACCGTTGCGAAGGCGTGAACTGCCTTTGATTTTGGTGTTGTCACCTATTTTCACATTCACTATGTGCATGGCGTCCATAATTTCCACATTTCGGCCTATGATTCCGAAGGTGGATGTTACCGACTCCACATACTTGTCCACCAAGCGTCCGATTTGAGCAATCAGTTCAGGACAATGCCTGTAAAGTGCTGTGATATAAGCCTCGTGGGAAGAGAGATTGTCGTGGATTGCAACCTCGCGGCCACCGGTTTCGTTGAGCACGCTTACCTTTGTGCCGTTTCCGAAAGATGTTTCGCCATAGGTGATGAGGTCAGTGACATTCTCGATGTAGGAGCCGTCTCCGATGACATAGTTGGCGATGTAGTTGCGTATATGCTCAATCATACAGTCATCTCCGACCACTACATTGTGAAGAGTGGCGTGGTAGATGCCGCTGTGCTTGCATATTCCGCCTGCGAGAGTAAAGATTTTGTTGAAAGAACCGAGCCGGATTTGACCAGAAAAGTTTACGTTGCGTACATATTTGGGGTTGAACCCTTCTGCGACGGTCACTTGGGACCAATCATCGCAACGGCACGACTGTGCTTCCAGAGCGGCAATTTGGCTTGCCGTAAGTGCTGAGTAGGTTATCATTTTTCCGTATATTATTTGATGACCAATATTTACGGGTGCAAAGATAACCAATTTTCGGGAACTTGCTATCGTCTGTGCAAAAGAGAACTGTCACCGTAGGAAAGGAAGCGGTAGCCGTGCGAGAGGGCGTGGTCATAAATGCTGCGCCAATCTCCGCCCACAAAGGCGCTGACAAGCAGAATCAGAGTGCTTTCCGGCTGATGGAAATTGGTAACCAGCATATCCACAAGGCGGAACTTGAAGCCCGGCACAATGATAATGCGGGTGCCGACGCTAAGTTCGGTGCGCGAATTTGCCTCCAGCCAGTCCACAATGGCCTGAAGCGCCTGCCTGGTGCTGTACGGATACTCGCGTGTATACGGATCCCACTGTGCAACATCGCTCGGATGGCCATTCTCAATGCAGCTTACTCCCACATAATAAAGGGATTCAAGAGTCCTTACTGAAGTAGTACCTACAGCAATGAGAGTCCTGTCCTGCGAAAGCAAATCCTTCAGGAACTCCAGACTTACGACAAAGGGTTCGCGATGCATAGGATGCTCCGAAACGCTCTCAGACTTCACCGGAAGGAAAGTACCGGCGCCCACGTGCAGGCACACATTCTCGATGTCAATGCCTTTCTCTGCAATAGCCTGCAGCACCCAGTCCGTAAAGTGCAGGCCTGCCGTCGGCGCCGCAACAGAGCCCCTGATATGGGCGTAAAGAGTCTGATAGCGCTCCAGGTCAATAGCCTCGGTCTCACGGTTAAGATATGGAGGAATAGGCACCTGACCGCACAATTCAAGTACTCGGGAGAATGCGGCACCGCCTTTCCAGCGAAATTCTACGGTACCTGTCTGCCCCTCACGGCATAGCAGGGCGGCAGTAAGCTCCATAGCCTGCAATTCGGCAATATGTGAGCCTTCTGCGCCTTCCGGAATCTCATAGCTGAGCAAATCATCCTTCCATCTCTTGGAATTGCCTATCACGCACTGCCACTGGCAGGACTCGGTAGAGGCAAAAGCCGTGTTGTATTCGACAGGAAGAACAGGCTGCAGGCAGAATATTTCGATATGTGCTCCGGACTGACGGCGGAAATGCAGACGCGCAGGGACGACCTTTGTATCATTGAACACCATAATGGCATTCTCGGGTAGGAAGCCAGGCAGATTCCTGAATACAGAATCCTCAATATTTCCGTCATTATAGACAAGAAGCTTGGATGAATCGCGCTCCGGGAGGGGATATTTTGCAATACGCTCATCCGGAAGCGGGTAGTTATAATCTTTTATTTGGATATCAGGAATCATATTTTTAGCGTTTACAAATTAGGACGCAAAGATAGTAATAATATAGCAAAGACTATTCTTTGAATAATTCCAGATTAACCCCAAGTCTCAATTTCACAACTTTCAACGGTTCACATCTTTGAATTTCACTTTTGTAAACTTTACAAGTTTGCAAATCCCCTACCTGCAAAAGTTTCACATCTGCTTATAAATAATTGTAATGAGCCCTGGAAATTATATTTAAATCCACGAAACCCAATGTTTTACGCGATTTACATAAAACAAAAGTCAAGCAAGATTCCGCCCACTTCCCCGCCATTGCCGTGAAACTCGGCTCAAAAGAATGACTATCTATGACTTAAGTTTAGGAAAACCAAGGTTTTAACAATATTCAACTGAACAATGAAAACAAGTTGATTTCAAGCACAAAACAGGACAAGTTCCCCACCCGTGTTGATATTGTGCTTTGAACTGTGAAAATCTATTGTTACATTTGTATTCACAATTATCTCAATATGAATACCCGACTCGAACAGTTTCTGGCAGCCGAAAATATAACGCAGTCTCAATTCGCCGACACTTTGGGCGTCGCCAGCAGCAGCATTTCACATTTGCTGGGAGGCCGCAACAAACCCAGCTACGATTTTATCGAGAGCCTCGCCCGCTGCTATCCGGAGCTGAATCTTGAATGGCTGATTACGGGTAGCGGCTGTATGTACAAGAAGCCGCAAAATGCCACGAATTTCGCTGAAGGGACGCTTTTCGGGCCGGAAAACGAGTCCCAAAATAAAACCATTACTTCAAATAGAAAAACTCAACCTCCTAAGGGACAGCGCTCTATTTCTAAAATAGTGGTTTTTTACAACGATGGAACCTTTGAAGAATTAAGCCGCGAAGGCTGATTTTTCCCCGTCTTCGATTATATATCTTCTAAGCAAATCCAGGGCTGAAGCGGAAAAACGCTCGATATTGCGTTCCCTGTCGTTGTGGTACTGGCGTCTTGCCGTAATCGTGCCGTGAGGGCCGCTTACTCCTATCCATACCGTTCCTTCCGGATTCTTGTCATCTCCTCCCGGACCGGCAAGTCCTGTGGTAGATACGCTGTAGGTGCTTCCAGTGAGTTTCCTTACGCCCTCAGCCATTGCGGCCGCAACTTCGGAGCTTACGACTCCCCTCTCCTCAATCAGCTTTGAATCTACTCCCAACACGCTTTCCTTGACGGCTACGGCGTATGAGCAAACACCGCCAAAATAGTACTCCGATGCACCGGGCACACAGGTCAGCAGATGGGAAATCATTCCTCCGGTGCAGGATTCGGCTGCACTGACGGTTTTGCCGCTGCCCCTGAGCAGGCGTCCAATGGTATTCTCAAGCGTATCATCGCACTCGGAATATATCAAATCCCCTATTATTTCCTTCAGGGCAGCTATCTGAGCGTCAGCACGCCTTGAGCTGTCTTCCGCATCTCCTCCTTTCACGCTCAGGCGCAGACGCACGCCTGTAAGGGTGTTCGGCAGGTACGCGAGGTGCATATCCTGCGGAAGCGCATCCTCCCAAGGGGCGATTAGCTTGGAAAGAGCGGATTCCGCCATTCCGTAAGTCATTATCGTACGGTGAAGGATATTACCAAGAGGATAATGCGCCTTGATGTCGGCAATCACGTCCGGCAGGGCATTCATTGTCTCGTGAGGCACCCCCGGCATTGAATAGAGACTCTTCCCTTCCGTCGTGTGGAAAGCCATAATGGTGGCAGTACCGTAATGATTGAGAATAGGCTCGCAGCAGGCGGGAACCCTGGCCTGGTCCATATTGATATCCAGCATATCCAGACCGCGGGAATGCAGTATTTCCCTGATTATTTCAAGCTGGGCATCCACCGTTTTCCACTCTCTGCAGCCGAACAGGTCAGCAAGGGCAGGCTTGGTGATATCGTCCTTTGTAGGGCCCAGACCTCCCGTAACAATGACAATGTCGTTGCTCTCCATTTCTTCACGCAGGGACCCCACAATATCATCGTGCCCGTCGGAAATGCTCAGCATACGGCTTACTTCTATTCCCAACTCGCCGAGTTTGCTGGAAATCATAGAGGAATTGGTATCCACTATCTGGCCGATGAGGATTTCATCGCCAATGGTACAGATTGAAGCTTTAATCATTTTTCCAGTGTTTTCAGAGCAGGCTTCCCCACTCGTCTGTCTTGGCATCCAAATCACGCTTGCACTCGAGATACTCGCGTGTCAGTTCCATTATATCGCAGTCCGCAGGCGGATTGGAAAGGACTTCTTCTATTTCCTTCATCCTCTTTTCCTGCTTTTCAATTTCAGCTTCCAGATACTTGAGCCTGTCCTTTTTCTTTTTCTCCTGACGGGAAAGCTCTTTCTGCTGCTCATAGCTAAGAGCCGCTTTCTTTCCTTCATTGGTCCGGGCAGGGGCCTTGGCTGCAGGAGCAGGCGCTGCAGCAGCAGTCTTGCGGTCCAGTTCCTGAAGGCTCTCGATTTTGCGTTTCTGCAGGAATTCCTGGACGGTTTCCAGATGCTCCTTCACTACTCCGCTGTCGAACTCATAGAATTTGGTCACAAGTCCGTCAAGGAAATCACGGTCGTGGGATACAATCAGAAGGGTGCCGTCATATTCCTTAAGGGCCTGCTTGAGTATGTCCTTGGATTTGATGTCCATATGGTTGGTAGGCTCATCAAGGGCAAGCAGGTTGTGGTTCTGCAGCATAAGCTTTGCCATCCCGAGCCGGGCTCTTTCGCCACCGCTGAGCACAGATACCCTCTTGTCGATGTCTTCGCCACGGAACAGGAACTGGGCAAGCAGATCCCTGACCTTGGTTCTGATATCTCCTACGGCAATCCTGTCTATGGTTTCGAATACGGTGAGGGATTTGTCCAGCACATCTTCCTGATTCTGGGCAAAATAGCCTATGCTCACATTATGTCCTATCCTGGACTCTCCGCTGATGGGCTCCAACTCCCCCATCACCACACGCATAAGCGTGGTCTTTCCCTCTCCGTTGCGGCCTACGAGGGCAACTTTCTCTCCCCTCTTTATTTCTATATCCGCGTTGCGGAATACCACCTTCTGCGGGTAACCCACAGTCAGGCCGGTCGCCTTATAGACCACATCTCCCGAACGCGGAGCCGGCGGGAATTTGACATTGAGAGTGGCATTGTCAGTTTCATCGATTTCAATGCGCTCTATCTTCTCAAGGGCCTTGATTCTGGACTGCACCTGATTGGACTTGGTCGCCTTGTAGCGGAAGCGCTCTATGAAGTCCTCCGTTTTTTCTATCATCTTCTGCTGGTTCGCATACGCGGCTGTCTGCTGCTTCATACGCTCTGCTCGGAGCACAAGATACTGGGAATAAGGCACTTTATAGTCCTGTATATGTCCGAGAACCACTTCCACGGTACGGTTGGTCACCCTGTCGAGGAATTTCCTGTCGTGGGAAACCAGCATAAGAGAGCCCTTTCTGGCTGCAAGGTAATCCTCCAGCCACTCAATGGATTCTATGTCCAGATGGTTGGTAGGCTCGTCGAGAAGCAAAAGGTCCGGTCGTCTGAGCAGGATTTTGGCAAGTTCGATGCGCATATTCCAACCCTGGGAGAAAGTCTCGGTAAGCCTTCCGAGCTCATCCTCCCTGAATCCAAGTCCGAGAAGAGTCCTTCTGGCCTGCACTTCGGGCGGTTCGCTGTGGGCGGTGGCAAGGCTGTCGTTCAAGTCCGCCAGACGCTCCGCGAGCTCGAGGTAGGACTCCGACTCATAGTCAGTCCTTTCCCCGAGCTCGCGAGTGATTTCTTCTATTTCGGCTTCCTGCTCCTGCTCTTCCGAAAAAGCCGTCATAGCTTCTTCCAGCACACTGCGTCCGCGGTTGTGCTCCATAATCTGGGGCAGGTAGCCTATACTGAGATGATTGGGCTTGTCAATGTGTCCGGAGGTAGGGCTCTGAAGTTCACATATCAACTTCATTATCGTGGACTTGCCGGCACCGTTTTTGCCGACAAGGCCGATTTTGTCGTTTTCACTTATATGGAAACTGATACCGTCCAGCAGCACATAGCCCCCATAAGCCACCGTCACATTGTCAAGGGATATCACTTCTGCTCCTCCTTCTCCTTGTCAGGCTCGTCCTCCTCCTTCATTCCATCCTTGAAATTCTTGACTCCTTTGCCGAGTCCCTTCATCAGTTCAGGAATTTTCTTGCCGCCCAAAAGCAGCAGAACAATAAGAGCAATGATGACAATCTCCCAAGTGCCGATAAATAAAGGATAAGTTAACATATTCTTTATATTTAATTGTTATTCAATGATTTGAGAGATGCTTCAAGCGCTGCGATGCGGGCCGTCGCATCAGCCTCCTTCTTCCTCTCCACAGCTACCACATTCTCAGGTGCGTGAGCTACGAAGTTCTGGTTGGAGAGCTTCTTCTGAACCGAAGCCAGGAAGCCTCTCTGATGCTCGAGTTCCGCCAGAATCTTGGTTTTCTCCTCATCGGCATTGACCAGCCCTTCAAGAGGAATGCTCATCTTGACTGTGCCGACGATGAAGGAAACGGAAGTTCCCTGTGCGCTGCCCGGCACAACTTCGGACAGGTTGGCCGCCTTCTTGAGAACAGGAATGAATTCCTCCCTGAAATCACCCTCAATGAAGAGCTTGAGACTCTCCTTCGGTGAAATCTGTTTCTGGGCCCTGACTCCCCTGACGCCGATTATGGCTTCCTGCATAAGAGCGAAATCCTCAAGGAAGCCTTCATCATAAGGTCCTGCCTTCGGAGTACGCTCGTACATTATGGTCTCACCCTCACGGCGTACAGTGACCGCATGCCAGAGTTCCTCGGTAATGAAAGGCATAATCGGGTGGATGAGCTTCAGCAGCTTCTCGAAAAACTCCATCGTTGCCTCATAAGTACGGCCGTCAACCGGCTGACCATAAGCAGGTTTGACGAGCTCAAGATACCAGGCGCAATACTGGTCCCAGAAAAGTTTGTATATGGTCATCAGGGCATCAGAGATGCGGAACTTCGCGTAATGCTCCTCGACTGCCTCAATGGTCTTGGACAGCAGGTTGTCGAACCACTTCACTGCAAGACGGCAGTTCTCGCTCTGCTCAGCCTTCTCATCAACACTCCAGCCGCTTACAAGACGGTAGGAGTTCCAAATCTTTCCGCAGAAATTGCGTCCCTGCTCGATCTGCGACTCGTCGTAGAGAATGTCATTTCCCGCCGATGAGCACAGAAGCATTCCGAGGCGCACTGCGTCAGCACCGTACTTGTCGATGAGATCGAGAGGATTAGGGCTGTTGCCCAGGGTCTTGGACATCTTCCTTCCGAGCTTGTCGCGTACGATGCCGGTGAAATATACGTTCTTGAACGGAACATCGTTCATAAACTCATTTCCCGCCATAATCATCCTCGCTACCCAGAAGAAAATAATGTCCGGGCCTGTTACGAGGTCGTTGGTAGGATAATAGTACGCCAAATCGGCATTCGGTTTGTGGTCCGGATGTCCAGGCATCTGAGGGTCGAAAACGGAAATAGGCCAGAGCCAGCTGCTGAACCAGGTGTCCAGCACATCCTCGTCCTGATGCAGGTCAGCGGCCGTAATGCAAGGATCAAGTTCCTGCGCAGCCTTGAGCGCTGCCTCAGGCGTGCTTTCCACAACATAGCGTCCATCCGGCAGATAGTACGCCGGGATCCTCTGACCCCACCAGAGCTGGCGGCTGATGCACCAGTCCTTGGCATTCTCCATCCAATGGCGGTAGGTGTTGCGGTATTTGTCCGGAATGAACTTGGTGTATCCGTCCTCCACGCTTGCAAGTGCACGGGGTGCCAGTTCCTCCATCTTGAGGAACCACTGGGCGCTGAGCCTAGGCTCGATAACGGCATTGGTGCGCTCGCTGTAACCTATTGGAGATACATAGTCTTCCACCTTTTCGAGGTTTCCTGCCTCCTGAAGCATCTCGGCGATTTTCTTGCGCGCTTCGAAGCGGTCCATACCCACAAGAATCTGCGCCTCTTCGGTCAGACGGCCGTGGTCATCGATAATATTGATTACCGGGAGATTGTGTCGGAGACCGATTTCGTAGTCGTGAACATCGTGAGCCGGAGTCACCTTGAGGCAACCGGTACCGAAGTCCATCTCCACATAGTCATCTTCGATGATAGGTATTTCCTTATTGATCAAAGGAATAATCACTTTCTTTCCGTGAAGCCACTTATGCCTTTCGTCATTCGGATTGACGCAGACAGCAGCATCCGCCATAATTGTCTCCGGACGGGTGGTAGCCACTACGATATATTTATCCGTAGGGTTGCCGTTGCCGTCGGAAATGAAATAGCGCATATGATAGAAATGGCTCTGGGTATCGCGGTGGATAACCTCGTCATCGGATACGGCAGTATGTCCTTCAGGGTCCCAATTGACCATGCGGACTCCCCTGTATATCCACCCCTTCTTGTAGAAATAGACGAAAGTGTTGATGACGGCTTCGCTCAGCTCCGGCTCCATAGTGAAGCGGGTGCGGTCCCAGTCGCAGGATGCACCGAGCTTGCGGAGCTGCTGGAGTATGATGCCTCCGTGCTCCTCCTTCCACTCCCAGGCATATTTGAGGAACTCCTCACGGGTGAGGTCCTCTTTTTTGATGCCCATATCCTTGAGTTTGGCAACCACCTTGTTTTCGGTAGCGATGCTTGCATGGTCGGTACCCGGAACCCAGCAGGCATTCTTGCCGTCCATTCGGGCCTTGCGGATTAGCACATCGTTGAGAGTATTGTTGAGAACATGTCCCATATGGAGAATACCGGTGACGTTCGGTGGCGGAATGACAATGGTGTAAGGTTCCCTGTTATCCGGCTCCGAATGGAAGCACTTGTACTTCAGCCAATAGGCGTACCACTTATCCTCTACTTCTGAGGGATTGTATTTACTTGATAATTCCATAGCCCACAAAGATACTAATTTTTCACTAAATTTGCGGAGAATAATACACACTCAGAAATGGAAAACAACGAGAAGCAATTCAATCTTGAAATCCGCCCTGAAATCGCCGGCGGAGAGTACTCCAACCTTGCAATCATTACCCACTCGCACAGCGAGTTCATCCTGGATTTCGCAAAGATGCTCCCGGGCCTGCCGAAGCCGCAGGTAAGCAACCGCATCATCATGACTCCCGAGCACGCCAAGAGACTGATGAACGCCCTGGTGGACAATATACAGAAATACGAATCCCAGTTCGGAAAGATTGACACCTACAATATCCCAGTGATGGGACCGGCCAATGGATCAAGGTCATAAGCGCATTATCCTTGCGAGCGCCTCACCCCGAAGGCGGGAGCTTCTGTCCGGACTCGGACTGGAGTTCGAAGTTGATACACGCAACAGTTTCGAAGAAAGCTGCGAGCCGGAGACTCCGGCCCACGAAGTTCCTCTTCTGATGGCCCGGGGCAAATCTCACGGATTCCACAGACCGCTTGAGGAGGATGAAATACTGATTACCGCCGATACTGTGGTGATAGCAAAGGACGCCGCCGGCCGCACTGAGGTGCTCGGCAAGCCGCACGACCGGCAGGATGCCTGCAGGATGCTGCGCGAGCTTTCGGGGCAGGCCCACGAGGTTGTCACCGCCGTGGTTATCCGGGATTCCTCCCGGGAAATTGCATTTACAGACAGTACCACCGTGCATTTTGCTCCGCTTGAGGAGAGTGAAATCGACTATTATGTTGACAATTTCAAGCCTTATGACAAGGCGGGGGCTTACGGGATTCAGGAGTGGATCGGTTATGCCGCGATTACGGGTATTGAGGGTTCGTATTTCAATGTGATGGGACTGCCTGTCCACAGGCTTTATGAGGAGTTGAAGTCTTTCTTCAAGTGATTCCGCAGAAGTTCACATATCCATTCCGTTATGTGCCGCATCCGCTTGTTGTGGAAGCGGCGCAAAAGCTTATCGGCACCATTGATTCCGACCCTTTGCTGAAGTATGTTTTTGCCGAGGGCAAGATGCTTGGGATTCTTGTCTGCGAAGACCCCGCGAGCGGTGCTCTGACCACTCTCAATGCCTTTTCCGGGCTTGTCGGCGGCCGCTCCGTCCTCCCCGGTTTCGTCCCGCCCATCTTCGACACCACCACTGTACCAGCTCTTAGAAATATAGAAGGGCCTGTACCCCCTGAAACCGCCTCGCTTCGCTTCGGCCCCACCGCTGACGCGGTCCCCCCTCTTATGGTGCCGAGGGTGGCACAGGTTTCAGAGGGTACAGGCCCTTCAAGAGACACAAGAGATTCTAGAGAATTGCAGGAGTGGTTGTTCAGGCAGTACAGGGTGATGAACGGAATGGGTGAGGAGATGGATGTGAAAGAGATTTTTGCGTCGAGAGGGCTGGTGCCTCCGGGCGGCACGGGTGAATGCGCAGCACCGAAACTGCTGAACTATGCTTTCAGAAATGGACTTAAGCCATTGTGTATGGGAGAGTTCTGGTATGGCGCATCACCTTCGAGCGGAGAAGTCCGCCAGCACGGCCGCTTCTACCCCTCCTGCACCGGCAAATGCGGCCCGCTTCTGAGCTGGATGCTCCGCGGAGTGGAAGTCGAAGACAACCCCCTGCAAAGAGTGGCGGGCTTCAACACCATCAAAGTCCTGTATGAAGACGACATCCTGCTTGCCGTCAACAAACCCTCCGGAATGCTATGCGCACCCGGACTAACCGGCACCGAATCCCTTCAGGAAATACTCGAAAAAGACTACGGCAAACTCTACTCCTGCCATCGCCTGGATATGGACACCAGCGGAGTCATCCTATTTGCCAGGACCCCGCAGGCACAGACAGAAATCCATCGCCAGTTCTCCGAACGGGTAGTCAAAAAGACCTATCTCGCGCACCTGTGCGCCGGCACAAGACCCTGGAAAGGCAAAATGAAAGGCACAATAGCCCTACCGCTCGCTCCCGACTGGCACGACCGTCCCCGCCAGATGGTGGACAAGCAGAACGGCAAGTCGGCAATAACCGAATTCGAAATACTACAGATCTTCCCTGACGGGGAAATGGACGTAAGATTCATCCCCCACACCGGCCGCACCCACCAGCTCAGAGTACACGCTGCCTCCCCTCTCGGACTGGGTCGCCCCATCAAAGGTGACGCCCTATATGGGGATTCATCAAAAAACAGGCTCCAGCTGCACGCCGAAAGCCTGTCATTCAAACACCCCGTAAGCGGGGAAACAATTCTGATTACTGCTGCTTCCTGACAAGTTTCATCAGGACATTGCCGTGATCATCGTTCAGATAAAGAGTATCCCCGTCAAGCACATACTCCTCCACTTCATCAAGAGCCTCAAGGAAAGAGCGCTCGAAGGCCATTGACTGAGGGTCTGCAGCCATCCTGGTGCAAGGTCCGTCTTCAAATTCAACGCATTTCTTGAAAGGACAGGTCTCAATCTCTCCATTGATGAAGTTGACACCTGTATTGCCATTGTATCGTCCGTCTTCTATCTTCAGGAAAGGCTCATTGAAGCACTCGCCTACAGGGGTATTGAGAAGTTCCACAAGTTTCCACTCGCCATTGAGTTTGTCATTGGAGCAGGAAGTGATTGCAAAAGCGCAAATCAGAGCTGCAAATACTGTTTTGATTCTGTTCATATCGATTCTATTTAAGGTAAGTATTGCAAAGGTACGAAATAAGATGCACATTATGGAAACAATAAAAGAAATGAGTTGTGACCTCACGGCAACAACTCATACTAACCACATAATTAATAACACTAAAACTAATAACCAATAGGTTGATGGCTAAGAACTAGCACTTGCTCAACCCGGATACAAAGGTACAACAAAAAATTTAATTAGCAAACTTTTTTAAAAATATTTCTAAAAAATTTTTCTAATTTCTTAAAATCATTTTCTTTCGAGCACCTCTGCCGGATATCCTATCTTCTTCAATGACGCCAGAACAGCCTCTTCGGTAGTCTTAGCGGCATCATAGGTAAGTACAATAGTCTTATTCTCAACGGACACTTTGAGATCGGTAACACCTTTCTCGAAAGCGATATTGTCCATAATCTTGTTGGAGCAGGACTTGCAGTGGATATCTGCACTGAGCACCAAAGTTTTCAAGTCCTTCTTTTTCTTCTCTGCCTTCTTCTTCGGCTTTTTGTCGGCTACCTGTTCGCTCGCTATTGTCTTGGCGGAAGCGGTATTTACAGATGAACTGAGCGGCATTGCCATAAGGGCAAGCAAAAGGGTGATAACAATCTTTTTCATATTCTTGGTGTTATATCAATATTTCCATAAGGTGAAACGCAGACCCGCATAAATTCTGGTTCCCATCATAGGTCCCCATACGCAGCTTGCATCGAAATTATCCGCAGAAGGACTTCCTATAATAATGTTTTTCTGAGTATAATTGGTAAGGTTCTCCCCTCCTACATATACATCCAGACCCTTGAACCTGCGGGTAACCTGGAAATAAAGCAGAGGGTAAGCGGGAGTCTGACCGTCCGGATACAGCAGGGCTCCGTCCGCACCGGTCAGGCTTTCCATAAAGTTATAAACCCTGGCACTGCCGTTGAGAGAAGCGGTGAAATCGAATATCCACTTGCTGAGGTTGCTGGTGTACTGCAGGTTGAGCACCGCCTTGTAGCGGCTGGTCATAGGACGCTCCACAAGACCGCGGGTTGTCATCATACGCGAATCGGTATATCGTCCGGTAAGTGTAATGTTGAATCTTTCGACCGGCTCGCAGGAGAAATCCAGCTGATAGGTATCGGACCAGCTTTTGCCTTTGGCGTTGATATCTTCGAGAGTATAGAAAGCAATTGTATTCGGCGCATACTCATAATCTACTATAGCCTGATTGACAAACTGGCTCCTGAAATAGTCGAAACTCAGCCAGGCTTTCTCATCTCTTATCGGGAAATACCAGGTGATATTGCCACCGCCCGTCCAGGCATCCTCAAGGGTATGGCGGTAGTTCCAGCCCTCGCTTCCCGGCGTTACAAATTCTTTTCCGGTAGAGAATACTCCTATATTGTCGGTCAAAGGGTTCGAATAACGCAGGCCGCGCCCTGCATTCGCCCTGATTACTATATCTTCAACAGGGCTGTACTTTACGGTAAGACGGGGTGAAACCTGAATGCCGTTATCCTTGTACCATTCACCGCGAAGACCGGCTATAAGAGAGAAGACTTCCCCGTTCTTGTAGGTGTATTCTCCGAAGAGTCCCGCATTTGCCTGGAGGGTTCGGAGATCCTTAAAGGCTGCTGCACCCTTGAGCAGGTCCTCAGTAAAGAGGTCTATGGTGCTTCCCGCTCCTGCAGTAAACCTGTGGTTTTCGTTTATCTCATTCTGATACAGGAGATTGAGAAAACCGGACTGCTGGCTTGCGAGATAGCTTGACGCTCCGAAGGAGGAATCCATATTATAATAGGTATAATCCAGAACGGCTGCAATATTGCGCGAATTGTCCTCGCACAGCGGCACTCCCACCTTGGTATAGGCATTGAAAGAAGTATTGACAATACCGGACTGCCAAGGATTCTCGATGCTTGTGAGCTGACCTCCCTGCCTTGCGTCCCTAAGGGCCTTGATGCCGAAGCGTACCTGGGTCCCGTCGGGAGAATAGTAAAGCCAGCGGTTGGCGAAATTCAGCTGGAGACTCTTCGGATCATCCATAAAGCCGTCCTTGTTCTGGTCCATCTCCATACCGTTGCCGCTTATGTGTCCCAGAAGCACAGTACTCCAGTTTTCTCCCAGCTGAAGAGATGAAGCGATATTGAAATCGGCCTTGGTATCATTCATTATCACCGCATTGAGGAAAAGAGGCTTCTCATCCGTAGGTTTGCGGTGTTCCATATTGATCTGCCCGGTGAGACTCTCGACTCCGTTGATGACCGAAGTGACGCCCTTTGCGATTTGAATGCTTTCAAGCCACTGCCCGGGCACATAGCTCAGGCCGAAAGGAGAAGCAAGGCCTCTCATCACAGGTCTGTTCTCGTCAAGCATCTGGGTATATATGCCGCTGAGTCCAAGGAGCCTTATCTGCCTTGCCCCGGTAACAGCATCGGAATAGCCAACGGTTACACTGGCTGAGTTTTCGAAGCTCTCTGCAAGGTTGCAGCAGGCCATCTTGCAAAGTCCTGCAGCAGTGATGGTTTCAACTCTGTTGGGAGTGTATTTGCTCAAAGTATTGCCTCTCTGGCGGGCGACAAGAACAGTAGCCTCAAGGCTGTCAGCCCTGTCGCGATAGATATCGGTTGTATCAGGAAGTTCCTGAGAAAAGGCCTGCTGGACAGAGGCAAACACCAGCAGAGTGCCGATTAAGGTTTTGATATGCATAAATAATTGTGTTTTAATGGTTTAGTAATGATTGTCCAAAAGGGGGAAAGGACAATGGCTAAACCCTCAAAACACAGTTATCCCTCAAGATGTCCTCATTCTGCCTGAAGACATTACGCTCCTGCGAAAAATTGAAAACAGGGACGGAGCAGGACTCCAAGCTGTAGTTCCGGCAGATGAAAGACGGAAGTTCTGCGGAAACCGGGACCTTGACATCGTTGTCGGAACCGTCGAACCCGGTAATCACTATTTTCAGTACGGTGTCCGTGCAGCAGTCGATGCTGTGATGAAGTTCGTGATTGACTTCGCAATGATGCTCTTCACAGTCGCAATGATGCTTTCCGCAGTTGCAGCAGTGGCTCAACAGTTCGCTTCCGACTATGGAAACATTCACATTGCCGCTGTTGTGGCAACTGTGCACGTTAATCCCGATTGAACTCAGAATATAGACGAACACCACTGCCACTGCAGCCAGTTTTATGTAGAGCGACTTTTGCATTCCGGTCGCAAATTTACAAAAAAAATGCCGAAAAAAGCACTATATTTGTGCCGCACAAAGCCTGCTTTTATGAGAATAGGGGTTACGGTCAAATACATTGGGACGTCGCTGCTCTGCGTAGCGGCCTTTATGTTCATCTCCGCCGGTGTATCCGCCATTTACGGAATGGATGAATCATTCTGGCCCCTTATTGTCTCCGGCACCCTTGCCGGATTGCTTGGAGCCTTTCCCAGCATATTTGTGCGGGATAAGGCGCGTCTGAACCGCGAAGAAGGGTTCTTCATTGTGGTCGGCTCCTGGACTCTGGCCAGTATCCTCGGTATGATTCCATACCTGATGTACGGCGGAGAGTTCACCTTTACCAATGCCCTGTTCGAGTCCGTATCCGGGTTTACCACCACAGGTGCATCCATACTCAATGATATCGAAGCGCTTCCGCGCGGCCTGCTGTTCTGGAGAATGTCCACTGCCTGGATAGGAGGTGTGGGAATCATCGCGCTTTTCTCCCTGCTCCTGCCAGCTTCCCAAGGCAACGACAACAGGCTGACCGGAGTGGAGATGTCCCAGATAGCCAGAAGTTCAGTTCATCTGAGTGGCGCGTCATTTACCCGCATCACAGTTGCGACCTATATCGTTCTTACCGTTGTAGCCGTCCTTTCTCTCAAATTGTCAGGTCTCGGCTGGTTCGATGCAGTCACCCACGCAATGTCAGCCTGCAGCACCTGCGGCTTTTCGACCAGAAATGCCAGTATAGCAGCCTTCAACAGCCCTGTGGTCGAGTCCATCATAATAGTAGTTATGCTTCTGGCAAGCACCCGCTTTGTCCTCCTTGGAAGGATTTTCACCAAAGACGGCCTCAAGCAGCTGCTGCACTCCGATGTGACACAGGCTTTCTACTTGGCCTTCCTCATTTCAACCGTAATCATCACCATTACACTTTATGCAAACGGGAGCTACGGCAATTTATGGAATTGTCTTAGGCACTCGGCTTTCCAGGCCGCATCCCTTTGTACAACAACAGGTTACGCCACAACTGACACGGCAGTATGGCCTCCTTTTGCCACCTGTATGGTTGTTGCACTTTCTCTTGTTTGCGGATGCTCGGGGTCAACTTCCGGAGGCATCAAGATGGACAGGCTGCTGATAGCCATACGCAGTCTCAAACAGCAGATTTTCGAACTCCGCAGCCCGAACAGAGTCGCCAGTGTCCAACTCGAACACAGGCTGATCAGCGACAAGTCGGACCGTACCGTTCTGGTATTCATCATCTGCTATGTGATGATTATTGCACTGGGAGCTCTCGTCAACACTATGTGCGGAATGGAAATGCGCGAAGCCTGGACCGGAGCCGTTGCCTGCATTGGAAATGTAGGACCGGGCTTGGGCAGCATAGGCTCCTGCGGCAATTTCGCAAATGTACCTATGCTCGCCAAATACAACGCTATGGCCCTTATGATTATCGGCCGTCTTGAGCTCTTCCCGGTTCTCTACTTTATCGGCAAGAAATCCCGTTAATGCCTATTTCATCAGACAGGTGTAGGCTACAATTGCATTTCTGTATTCTATCAATGCATCAGCATTCTCTGTGCAGGCCTTCCGGTACTGGCTTTCTGCCTGCAGAAGGTCCTGAAGCGGAATCAGACCGGCACTGTAATTGGCTGCCGCATAGTCATAGAGCTTTTTGCTGTTATCCAGGCTCTGCTGTTTGAGCTGCCACTGGTCATAGGCAGCATCAAGCTCCATCCACAACTTGTCAACCATCAGACGCAGCTGACGTCCAAGGTAATCCCTCTCATTCTCAGCCTTCTGAATCTCGGTATCGAGCCTTTTGGCCTTACGGGACGTCTTGCCCCAATCGGAAAGAGGAATCTGAACCGTAGCAAAAGCAATGGTGTTGAACCTAGGCTTGTCATAAAAATCCGAATAACCGGCAGTGGCACCAAGTGCAAGCTGGGGAAGACACTCCCCTATGCTCATCTTTTTCTCAAGTTTCTTTGCGCGCACCTGAAGGTCCAGGAGTTTGCTCTCTTCCATATTGGCGATAATCCGCTCGGGGTCCCGGTAATATGACTCGGGAGTTCCCGCTTCCAGCTCTGACCTTACAAATAAAACCGAATCCACGCAGTCATAATCAAGACCTATCGTATTGAGCAGATTCATTTTCAGCAGTCTTGCGCCGTGCCTGGCCTTTTTGAGCCCTGCTTTCAGTTCGTTTCTTGAAAGCTCGACCTGATAGAGATCGCTCTCGGCGCTGAGCCCTGATGCCACAGCACCCTTCAACTGCGAATAGACGGTTTCAAGAGTCCCGTCCATATGTTCGAGATTGGCAATCTGATCCTCAAGGGAAGCAATTTCCCACCAGTCCTTCTCAATCTGCTGGTCAGTTTTTCTTTCCTGCAGTTTCAGCTGAAGGTCTGAGGCCTGGACTCCAAGTGAGGCCAATTTATTGCCGTTGACAATTCTGCCGCCCGCATACAGAGGCTGCATCAGAGAGAGAGAAGTGGAATAACCACTTTTGAAGGCTGTGTAGGTGGTATTGAATCCGTAAGCGCCGGCAAGTTCCTCTGCCTTCTGCTGAACTCCCCATGCAAAATCATTGTCTCCCAGGATATCTGTAATTCCTATTTCAAGCATAGGATTAACTGCATAGAAACCCAGGGCCATTGCCGAAACCCGCGGGAAATATTCGGCAAAAGCCTCCTGTTTCTGATATAGCGAAGCCTGATAATCCAGCCTTGCGTTCTTTATCTGTATTTCGTTCTGCCTTGCCGCAGACAGCGCGTCTTCCAGGCTCAGTTCCATATGCGTGCTCTGTGCACCGAGGCTGAAGGCCGCAGAGCAAAACAAAGCGATGCAAGTTATCTGTTTATAGAGTTTCATTTCTTTCTTTTGAAGATTTGCCAATATGAAATAGGCATAATCAGGGTAATTGGGAAAATGGAAAGCAAGGTGCCGAAGCATATCACTACTCCCATAGGCATCCACAGCAGATCGCCGCTGATAATCATAGGCAGCACACCGAGTGCAGTGGTGCAGGATGTGAGGAAAATAGGTCTCATCCTGCGTTTCCCGGCCTCACGGGCAGCTTCCTCTATGGAGTAGCCCTTCTGATAGTGCAGTTCCTCCGCATATTCGAACATTATGATACCGTTCCGCACAATGATTCCCACAAGGGAAATAAGTCCAAGTACGGCAGTCATGGAGAAATCCAGGTCAAATACCCACAAGCCGAAGAAAGCACCGAACAGGCAGAGGGTGCTGAGCACAATGGTAAGTATTGCAAGCGATATCTTCTTGAAATGGAAGAGCAGGAAAACAAAGAGAATGAAAACAGCCGCAAGGAAGGAAAGGGCTATTTCCGGACCTACACTTTTGTTTACGCTGTTCAAGCCCCCGAATTCGACTCTCACACCATCAGGCAACTGAGTTCCGGCAAGATATTTCTTGAGCGCCTTTGTTGCGAGCGGCTGGCTCATACCGTATTTCATATCCGCACCTACATACACTACCTGCTCTCCTGCGCAACGGCAAATCTGCTCCGGAGCCCACTCAGGCCGGATGTCTGCCACCTGACGGAGCGGCACCATAAGTCCCGGTACTGCGCTCGGCACCAGAGTGTTGGCTATCGCCTCATAGGACGCACCGTCAGAAAGCTGGTTGGAATACAGTCTTACAGGCAACTCCTTGCCGTCTTCGCGAAGGGTCGCAATCGGACTTCCTGAAAGACTTCCGCTCAGATAGACATTCATCATCGCACGGTTGACCCCAACTTGCGCAGCCTGGTCCTCATCCATTTGAATGGCGATTCCGGGAAGAAGATTGTCCGTATCGGAGTGCACCCATTTAATCATATCCAAACCGGACATAAAGGACTTCAGGGAATCAGCCACACTGCATACCGCATCGTAGTCCTCCCCTATCACCTTAAGCTCGACAGGGCAGGCAACTCCCTGATAATCCATCTGTTTGAAATGGATTTTGGCATTTGTGAAATAATGCTCGTATTTGTCTTCCATCTCACGCAGGCAGGCTCCTGTAGCCTTGTTGGAAGTGGTATTCACAACCAGTTGGGCAACATTCGGACCCGGAAGAATCGGATTGTAGGTTGCGTGGAAGCGCGGAGTGCCGCTGCCTATGAACTCAGTGACATTGCTGATTCTGCTGTCAGCGCGGAGCATACGGCTTAGAGAATCTGCAACGGCCCTGGTTTGATCCAGAGTTGATTCCGGCGGCAGATAAATCTCAACCGCGAAAAGTGGCCTGTTTGCCATAGGCATAAGCTGGATATTGGTCTTTGAAAACATAAGAAGACCAAGGGCAACTATGCCCACGCCCATCAGTATTGTGAGTCTCGGAATCTTGAAGCAGAAGTTCTGCAACTTCTCATAAGCACCGTTCAAGCCGGCAAACAGCTTATTCTGGAATTTGGTTATGATGGTTTCCTTCTCCTGACGGGCGCTGCGGATGAAACGGGTTTCGAGCGAAGGCACGACCAGAATCGCATAGGCGAGCGAAGCCATCAGAGCGAAAGTAATCACCCAGGGGAAGGTCTGGATGAAGTCTCCCAGATATCCGCTGATAATGCCCAGCATAGGGAAGAACATAGCGCTTATCGCTACGGTTGCCATAAACATAGGCGGGAAGAGTTCCTGGGCACTTGCACAGGCGGCTTCGATTCGGGGCATCCCCCGTCCGAGCTTGTCCATATAGCCGTCCATAGTGATGATTGAGTCATCCACTATCATACCGAGCACCACAATCAGCGCAGCAAGCGAAACGGTATTGAGCGTAATGCCGCACAGATACATCAGCGCCAAGGCCACAGCAGTACATACAGGCACCCCTGAGGAGGCAATGAGGGCGCTCTTTATTGGGAAGAGCAATATCATCACCAATATTACCACAAGCATTGAAATGAGCAGGTCGCGAAGGAACGACCATACGGAATTGCCCACAACCGCAGGCTGGTCGGTGATACGTGTAATGGTGACGCTGTCCGGCAAGTCCATCTCGAAAGCGGCAAGCACCTTGTCCACATCTTTGCCGAATGAGACGATATTGTTGTCCGGGCGCATACTTATGGAAAGCACCAAAGCGTCGTGTCCGTTGAAAGTAACGATTGCAGAAGGGTCCTTGTATCGTCTCTCAATGGTCGCTATATCCTTGAGCCTCAGGCTCTCCCCTTCTCTTGAGGTGTATATGACTTTCTCCCCCAATTCTTTCTCGCTGCCTATGCTTCTCTGCATATGTACCGGGGTGCTTCCCCTATCCGTAGAAAGACTGCCTCCAAGAAGCTGAATGTCAGCGCTGGCATATTGCATCATCAGCGCAGATGGCGAAATGCCATAAGCCGCAAGACGCTCCATATCCACATTGACCGCTATCTCTTCACTCTGTTCTCCCAGCAGCTTGACACTGGCAAGCTGGGGAATATCCTGGAGCATCTCGGTGAGCCTGTCAGCATATCCCTGGAGCTCATCATACCCCTTATCCTCAGACTCCAAAGCTATAAGCACCGAAGTGAGGTCCGAAAAGTCATCAAGAACAACTATCGCCAGCACACCGGGAGGCAACTGTGCCTTGTATCCGTCCAATTCCAGCCTGATTTTGGACCAGGTTTCGGTCTTTTTGGCAGCTGGGACGTTAACATCCACATATATATAGCACATACCGTCCTTGCAGACTACTCTGGTGCTTTCGCGGATGATTTCCTGCATGGAGAAAAGCTTTTTCTCCATCGGCTTCGCCACTTCTTCCACCATTTGGTCCACATCCGCTCCGGGATATGCCACAGCGATGAGGCCTTGTTTGATTTCGAAGGTAGGGAATTCGTCCTTGTTCATAGTCATAAGGCCGTATGCACCCATAACGATGAGTACCGTGAGGAAGAACAGGACTATATTCTTGTATTTCATCGCACCCATAACGGTGCGTGATGTGAATCCTTGTTTCGGCATAGTGCTATTCTGTTATGCTCACGCGCATACCGGTGCTGATTTTGGACATTCCCTCACAGACAACCCTGTCTCCAACCTGCAGCCCGCTTTCGACTATTACTCCGCTGCCGCTGAAATCTCCTGTCACGATTCTGCCTTTCCGCACTGTGAGGTCGTCATCGACAAGCCAAAGATAAGTGCCCTGTCCATCCCTCCTGACTACCGAGCTTGGTATAACCACTGCTTCCTGCTCTTCTTTGCAGAAGCTGACCTTGGCTATCATTCCCGGGCGCAAGTCTTCCGGGCAGGAATTGAGTGAAAGCTTGCATTTGTAACTGTGGCCCAAAACTGAAGAACTGACTCCTTTCTCAATCAGTTTAGCATAGAGCGTATCCTCACCCAATGCCGGCACACACACGAGAGCTTCACTGCCTTTGCCATACAGGCTTAGTTCCATCTCAGGAACATCTATTGAGATTTCCAGACGCTCCAAATCTATCAATCTGAATATCTGCTGCATAGCAGAAAGGTCCTCTCCTATTTTCGCCTTGATTTCCCCAACAGTCCCGTTCATCGGAGCTTTGATGATACAGTCTTCTTTGGATTTTGTGGCAGATCGCAGAGCAGCCTGGGCCTTGCTGAGCTGAGTTTGAACTTCCACCATCTTCAGTTCGGAGACGCTTCCGTTGTCCTTTACTTTGAGAAGACGGTCGTATGCATCCTGAGCCTGGTTTACAGTGGCCTGCGCGGATGTAAACATAGTTTCGATGTGCTCCGAATAAAGTTCCGCCAAAATGTCGCCCTTCTTGACTTTTTGTCCGGGTTTTACTTTGATTGACACAAGTTTTGCAGAAAAAGGACTGCTTATATTGATATCGGTTGCACTCTCAACACGACCGACATAAGTCTTGTTTGATTGGGCAGCCTGTTTTTCTACCCTGATTACCTTAACCTTCACAGGGTCTTTGGGAGCGGCCGTCTTCGAGTTGTCCCCCTTGCAGGAAATAGCCATTGCGGCAAGCAATATGGCAGGGATAAGACTGTTTTTCATCACTTGTTGACTTTAGCTACGCATTTGACGGAAGAAGACTTTATGGTGTAGTCATACAAGGTAGAAGAGCCATCTCCCAGATAGCTCAAATCCATTATTATCACATCATCATATTTCTTTCCACTGCCTGATCCGGTGCAGTTGAGACTGACGGTACGGCTGCCGTCCTCTACCTTGACAATTCTCGAGAACTCGCTGATTTCCAAATCATTGCCTTTGACGCAAGCATCTATGACCAAGACATCGCCTCCAATGGCATTCATTGTTATGATTAATGAGTCTGCCCCCTTTTTGAGCACATTCATCTGGCCGCTTTCAGAAATCAGAGGGAGTGTGGCTTCTACCGGCTCTGCAGGTTCTGACGGCTCAGAATCCGGAATATCGACAGTCTCTATCAGGACTTTATCAACGGTAACGCTGCCGCTGAGCTTATAGCTGTAGAACCCCTCATAGAGTTCTGCACCTTCCTTCTCGCAGGAAGAAAACATAACCGGCGCAAGAGAAAGGCCCAGCGCCACTTTCAAACCAAACTTTTTCATATTGAACTTCTTTACTATAATACACTGCAAATTTTGAACCCGACCGCCTGTCAGTGAAAATCATACGACTCAAGGCTTTGCATCCAGGCCGGCGCCTGTTCCCCCTCAGAAGGAACAAGTATCATCACCGTTGCCGTGCTCTTGAATACTCCCACATTGACAGCGGTTTTGATATAGTTCTGCAGCATCTCCAGCTGGATTTCCTTTGCTTTCTGCACAGTCTCAGCTTCCTTGACGCACTGGTTCAGGGCATCATTTCCCAACTTGATTGTCTTGGTATAATAGACTATATCTTCAAGCACAGGGAGTGTAGCAGCCGCCATACTTGCTGCCGGGATGCCTATCTTGGCAATGCCCGCATTGATTCTGATGTTTTTCGCAACCTCGATTGCTTCTAGAAGTTCCCTTTGCAAATCATTGGTATTCAATCTCCTTCCATTTACATCCAGGTAACTTACACATTTGAATACCGAACCGTCGAGTGCCTGCACCCAGGTCTCGGATATCTTGAACTCAAGCTGATAATTCTTCTTAAGCTTCTCATTGTCTTCCCATATGGTACTGACGTCATTGAGGAAAGTTCTGACACTCTCATCACTGCAGTAGCGCGGACGCTCCCAAACGACAGGCTGTTTCTCCTTGCTGCGGCTACGGTTCCGCCTTGCCTCCTTTGTTGCCTTGGCGGCTTCCTGCTTTTCCCTCTGCGCACTCTCCAGGGCCGATTCAACCTTGTACGAACCCGGCTTCGAGACATCCTCGTTGTGCAGATTGGTCTGGGTATAAGGCAGTTTCTTCTTGTCAAGCTTCATATCGTAAATCACATACTGGCTTGAACGCGCTCCTGAGTAGTCCATCCAGAACATTATGTGATTTGCCTTGTTGAGAGGCACGGTCACTGTCATAGGCTTCATCGTATCGCTGAGCATGAATTCCCCCACCGGCCTCTGGTCCGCAAAGACGTGGAACTTCTCCTGCCTTTCGCTGGGCGAAGCGCCGAAAATGTCAGTATCGCGGAATACGCTCTTCACTGCTATGGTGAAAGTAAGGCTTTCATATTCTCCATAGATATTGAAGGCCGCTGCAGAAGCCTGGCCTCCATCATCGCTGACAAGGCGCATAGCCGCCATTCCGCCGGCCATTCCCGCACCTGCCGTCACTCCGGTAAGAGCTGAGAGGTTGCTTGAAGATATTGCACCGCCGGCACCGAGCATTACCATATAGAGCACATCGGTAAGGTTGACATTCTCAAGGCCGAGCGGCTTGTTGCTTTCCAGCATTATGCCCTTGTACACCTCGCTTCCGTCCGCCATCTTGAAGGAGCGCTTGATGGTGCTTCCGTCCATAAAGCAGTCCTCGAAGTCGAAATTGGTCAGGTCGCTCAGATACCTTCCCACGAAGTGGAAATACGGCTTGCCGCAGAGATCAATAAGGTCGGCCTGCTCGGGGCATTCTGGCTTTGCATGCACAAACAGCTGGTTCTGGACCGGTTCGCCCCTGTACATAATCAAATCTCCGATTCCGGTATAAATCTGTTTGTCCTTTCCCGTACCCGGTTTGGCGAAGGTCAGTATGCGGCACTTCTTAATCGGTACTTCGAAATACTGGTTCGGCAACATGGAGTAAATCCTTGTCTCCAGCACCAGTTCGTCGTCAGCGTATATTCTGATGAGGTCATCGTCAATGACGTGGTTCTTGCTCAGAGCTCCCGCCTTGAAGGAGATGTAGTCGTACTGTCCGCCCATATCGAAGCGCAGATATGCGCTGATATTGTCTCCAAACAGGGTATTTCCGGTAGCAAGCACAAAGCCCTCTGTAAACTTTTCTCCTCCCATAGAGAAGGTGTAGTGCGATGACTCTCCCGAGAAATATGCAGTCCGTATATCGGCGACACCGCCATAGGAGTAAGGCTTCATCGAAGAGCACATTTTGCAGACATCAGGGAGTTTGGACAGTTCCTGAGCCGAATAATCCATAAGGCCCGGAGCCGGAATGCCCGTATCCCCTTTCCTGTAGGCTTTGATATCTCCCAGAAGTATGTTCATTCCTCCGAGGAAAGCGCAGTCCCTCAGTTCGCTGTGTATGGAAAGCACATTGACACCGGCAATATCGATGACAACCTGCTCCGCAAGGTCACCCTGCTTAAGGAGTTTTTCGTATATGGTTTTGCCGTCGGCCATAATGCTTATCCATCCGCTTGCCTGAGTGCTCTTGCTGTCCTGCACACCGAGCACGAAGGCGAGCTTGTCGTATTTCTCCTGAAGCCAGAAATAGGTATATCCGCAGAATTTGCCTATGAGCTGCTGATTGGTGGCATACATCATTCCGCTTGTGAATTTGTGCCTGTTCGAGGTAGCCACATCAACATTTTTGACATTCTCCACTTTGGCCTTTCCTATTGTACAGATTGGTCCTTGAGCAAGGTACGGCTTCAAGTCATCAGGGATGCTTATGCTCCTGTCCGGAACACCCGCGAACCGGGTAGGCTTAAAAGATTCTCCGGCCTTCCACAGCCTGACATTGCCGAAGCCGCATTCCATTGTGCCCGCAGGTATGGCGAAACGAAGTTGTTTCACGCCACTGATATCAAGCACTACCTCGCGTGGAGCGTGCCAGCCGAATATTACCTCATCGAAGATGATATTGCCGTCTGCCTTGATGGTTGCAATCGCATCCTCGTTACGACTGCGGTTGTAATAACTCGGACCTATGACGAAACTGATTTTCTCAAACTTGCCTCCCACATCAAATACGGCATACGCCTGAGTGGGCGGTTCATTGACTACCGCACTTTGGGTCTGTAGTGTGAAACCCCGTCCTATGCTTTGGGAGGAAATTTCAAACTCTCTGTCCGCACTTGTGTAAGTCCGGAAAACAGCAGGATATTTGCTCTTTTCCACCGGGGTGAATTTATCCACAAGATAGGTCTGTGCAGATGCACAGAGAGCGTATGCGGACGCAAGGATGCAAGAGAGGAGTCTTCGGAGTTTCATACTGTTTGGGGAAGATTAAAAAATTGATTCTTCGGTACGGGTGGTGAGCAGTTCGAGTGCCTTCATTCCCATTACCGAATTGCCCTTGGGGTTGAGTCTCGGGCTCCAAACTGCAACGGCATATCTTCCGGGACACACGGCAGCTATTCCTCCGCCTACGCCGCTCTTGCCCGGCAGTCCGACAAGATATGAGAACTCTCCCGCTTCGTCATAGAAGCCGCAGGTCTGCATCACCGCATTCAGGCGTTTGATTTGGGAAGAAGTCAGAGGAAAGCCGCAGTAATTGAACGGCTCAACATTGGTGAAAGCGAGAAATGCGCGCGCAAGGTCACGGCAACTCATTGTGACAGAACACATACGGAAATAAAAAGCTAGCACTTCCTCAAGGTCGTTCACTATCCTTCCGTGGGATTTGAGCAGATTGGCTATTGCAGCATTGAGAAAGCCGTATTCACGCTCTGAGCGGGCAACTTCCCTATCGTATGTGATGGTTTTGTTGCCGCTGATGTCCCTTACGAAATCCAGGAAAGTCGTGCCGGCATCCGTCAGCTCTGACATAAGGACATCCGCAATGACTATGGCACCGGCATTGATGAAGGGATTTCTCGGGAAGCCCTTTTCGAATTCCAGCTGCACCAGAGAGTTGAAAGCAGTGCCTGAAGGCTCCTTGCCGACTCTTTCCCAAATGGACTCCCCTTTCAGGGACATTGCCATCGCAAGCGCGAAAACTTTGGAGATACTCTGGATAGAAAAACGCGTATCGGCATCTTCGACGGTAAATTCCCTGCCGTTGGTGAGCCTGAGACACATCCCGAACTGCTCCGGATTTACACGGGCCAGAGCCGGGATGTAATCTGCCTGTTTACCTTCCGTAGAATAGACTTTAATGTCCTGATATATGCCTTCCAGTATCTGCTGGTAATCGATTTCCTTCAACATTTCTACCAATAGCTCTTGTGTGCATTGACAAATATAACAAATTATATTATATTTGCATCCTCAAAGGGGTATTAGCTCAGTTGGTAGAGCGTTTGAATGGCATTCAAAAGGTCAGGAGTTCGATTCTCCTATGCTCCACAAAGGATAACAAACTGATTATCAAGCACTTACAACCCTCTAAGCCTTTCGAGCTTGGAGGGTTTTTTCGCAAAAGACACCGGTTTTTGAGGCCACTTGAGGCAAAATGTTTTCAAAATGTTTTCAAGTGATGCCTATGAGTACCGCTAACAATGTAACCGTTGCCCCAGTGATTCGGGAGCAATGCTGGAAAGAAGACGGAACAAATTTCGTCCGCCTGAGAATCACATTCAACCGGCGCAGCCGGTACATCACCACCAATCTTCTCGCACGGGAGGAGCAGGTCACCCGGAGTGGAAAGATCAAGGACCCCGACCTGCAATTCCGAATGAACAAGCTGGCCAAGGAGGTCCAGGACATCCTTTCTCAGCTGGACTCCAATTCCCTCCAGACGATGGTTGTCATCGACTACTAGTATCTTGCCTTTTTTCATATTATTCTTTTGCCATTTCCGTGCACCATTCATATACCGGCTTTACTACCATGTGCACACCGTCCTTGTCAACCTCCTCATAAACATGATCAGTCAGCAGCA
>CALYTI010000024.1 GCA_945487035.1 uncultured Bacteroidales bacterium | reverse complement strand
AAGTCTGCACCTTCCACTGTAGGACAGGCTGTAGGCCAGTCTGGTAGGGGTGTGCGTGGAAGGTGATTTTGCTAAGGGAGAAGTTTCAGCTGATAGCCTGCCAGACTACCAAGTTCATACGAGAGAGGGGGCTTCTGGTGTCGAACCGGGTGAGAAAAGGTACAATCGCGCCGCAGCGCGACGGCGGAGGCGAGGGTTGTGCTACCGGAGGGGAGGCGTCAGCCGACGTGGTGGAGCGTCAGCGAGGTTTTTCAGGGAAAACCGAAGCAGCGGAGCCACCGGCCGGAACATCGTGAAGGCCGTGTGCCCCTGAAAGGGGCTGTCAGCGTCAGCTGACTGGGGTTGAGAAGTTTGCGGCATGCAAATGCCGCCGGGAGCCGCAGGGGTCATTCGGGGGCAGAGCCCCCGCAAAACAGAGGTGACCCCAAGTCAGACTTGAGATCACCTCTATATGATGTGTGCGGTATGCTTCTTAGAAGAGGTATGCCACTCCGATGCGGAATTGGTTCTGCTTGAGGGTGGTCTTGTCGACAGCACTGCGGTTGAGAAGACCGAAGTCATAACCGAGGGATACGCGAACCATATTCATCAAATCAACACCCAAACCTGCTCCGAGGTAAAGATTTGTGCGGTTGTAGCTGCAGTTGCCCTCGTCATCCTTGCCGTAGTTGTCCACATTGGTAGTGCTTGACTGGCCGAGAACAGCAGCAGTGACATCAGTTTTGCTTGAAAGACCGATTGCAAGGCTTGGACCTGCAAAAGCGAACACGCGCACATCCTTGTTGACAGCGTAAGCATAGTTTGCGGTCACAGGAATGCTGAGGTACATTTCCTTGGTCTTGGCGGTAGCATCTCCTACGTGGATTGAGCCGAGGTCATAATTTCCGTTATCGGTGCGGCCGAGCCAGGAGAAACGCAGACCTGCGCTGAGACTGAAATCATTGTTAAGAGCATAACTGTAAGCTCCTTCAAGGTAGAATCCGTTGTTGGCGTACTTGGAATTGTTGGTTGTGTTGTCAGAGATGTTGATAGTCTGCCTGTAGGCATCATTGACATAGCCTGCACTTACTGAAATCTGTGCAAAAGAGCTGATTGATACTGCGAGAGCCGCAGCTGCAAGAATTACTTTTTTCATTTCAAATTGTTTTCTAAAAGTTATTTGTGCGGAAGCGAAAATACGCACAATATACCAATATGATGCATAAACCTTCCAAAACGTTACAGAAAGCATAGCTATTGTACAAGAATTTCCGAAAAGAAGGTATCTTTGCACCCGTATGAAAACAGGAATAATCGTCGCAATGGACAGCGAGTTCGACGCGCTGACCGGATGTGGAATCCCCAATGTGGTAAAGGCCGGAATAGGCAAAGTCAACGCGGCCCGTACTGCTACCGAATTGATTCTCACCCAAAGACCGGACTGCATCATCAACTCCGGTGTGGCCGGAGGCATTGATGCCTGCCTTCAGGTAGGTGACTTTGTTGTCGGGACAGAGGTCGCATATCACGATGTGTGGTGCGGAGAAGGGAATCTCCGAGGCCAGGTGCAGGGTCTGCCGCAGCGCTTCGCCGCCGACCCGGGTCTGATCCGAAAGGTTGAAAGCCTGCAATGCGCCCACACCATCCATAAGGGCCTCATCTGCACCGGAGACCAGTTTATATCTTCCCTCGAAGAGGACCTCAGAATCAAAGCCCTCTATCCGGACGCCCTTGCCTGCGATATGGAGTCTGCCGCAATCGCGCAGGTATGCCATCTCTACGGGGTGCCGTTCCTGTGCTTCAGGGCCATCAGTGACGTAACAACCGCCGAAAAATCCCATCAGGAACTTTACGACGGTTTCTGGTCCGATGTCAGCAGGAATTCCTTCTCCCTGCTGCGTCAGCTTCTCGACATACTGTAATCGGGTGCAGAGCCCCCGCAGCGGCTAGTCTCGGCGAAGTCCTTCGCGGGCTGCGGCGCGCTTCCAGGCCTCGGTATATCCCGGCTGCGTAAGACCTGCCGGCGTGCCGGTGTGGTATTGCGAATGCTTGAAGCTTCCGTCTGCCTCCTGGGCCTTCACATTGCCGTCGATGAATTTCACCAGCAGCAGTTCCTCAAGCGCCTTCCACTCTTCGAACTGGGCGGAAGCTGTGCTGAGGGTGTAGCGGGTCATCTCCTTGATGGCCTTTTTGGTCTTGCCGGAAGAGACGAGCTGCGCGAGCTTGGCGTCCATTGCTGGCACTGCCTCCTCCATCTGACCGCGCTCGAATGCATCGGCCTTTGCGCGTACCACCGGCTCCATCTGGTTGTACATCTTGTAGCAGGCCTGTGCCACGCGGTTGCAGAGCCAGAAAGAGGATGTAGGCGAATAATGCAGCATATCTCCATTGCCTACGCGCAGGCACTCAGGCACTTCGCTAGAGTTGACGTAACAAGGTGTGAGATAGGACGTTGCAGCGTCATCTGTGCCGAACCAAAGCATGGCACCCACTTCGTCCGGAAGGTAGCCTCGCGCCTGGGCGACAAACCAGAAGCCGGTCTGTTGGGTGGCTATTGCCCTTTCGTTGACATAGTTCACGCCGTCCACCTCGAAGCCCATAGGCCTCCAGCGGTATGGGCAGGCATTTCCGCCCGCGCCGGCGTCAACCCTCATATCCATAGGCGTGCCCTCGAAGTGGTCGCGCATCACATCCGCCACGTCCTTTGCGCTGATCTTGCGAGAAGGCTGCACGAACAGCGGCATCTCGCCGTCAAGCTCGTGCCCAAGGGCATATTCGAGCCAATCGGAAGCCGGTGCGCTGACCAGTTCCCCGTTATGCTCGTAGGTGAAGCTTCCGTCGCACAGAATGTTGAAAGCAGCCCAAGCCCTTGCTTCACAGGCCCTTGCGCCCGAGAAGTCGAGCGGGTTGTAGGCATCGCGGAAGCTGAACTCCTCGTCCGGCCCCTCGTACCAGCCCTGGCGGCGTGCGAAGTCGATTACATCCGGCGCGTAGAGGCAGTTCTGCGGGTCGTCAAGCGGGAAGCGGGTGATGCGGCACTGGTTGGCGTGGGCGCAGATGAATCCGTCCGGCACCCGGCGAGCCACCCATACTATTCCCTTCTCCTTGCCCTTGCCGACAAGGTCCATAATCCACGCCTCCTCGGTATCCGCAATGGAGAAGGTCTCGCCTTCGGACGGATAACCATAGGTATTGGCGAGCTCAACGATAGTGCTTATCGCTTCGCGGGCGGTGCGGGCACGCTGCAGGGTCACGTATATCAGCGAACCATAGTCCATAATGCCGTCCTCGTTAACCTGCTCCTCCCGGCCTCCCCAGGTGGTCTCGGCAATGATGAGCTGATGCTGGTTCATATTGCCCATAGTCTGGAAGGTCTGCGCAACCTGCGGGATGCTGCCGGTCGGACGGTAGGTGTCCCATTCGACAATCGGGAGCATTGCACCCGCCTTCCACTTGGCTGCCGGGTGGAAATAAAGCTCGCCGTACAGCACGTGCGAGTCGGCTGCATACGAAACGATGGTGGAGCCGTCCTTGCTGGCTCCGCGGGTAATGATGACGTTGGTGCAGGCGCCGGCCGGAATGCTGGAAAGCAGGGCCGCGCTGAGAGCAATGGTCAGAAGCTTTTTCATTTTCTACAGATAATTCTTATTTTTGTAAGCTAATTCAATCACGCGAAGTTAATGAAATATTTCCGTTTACTCTCTATCGCCTGCGCGTTGCTTCTTCCTTTCTGTGCCTTTGCCCAGCAGGGGCCGGAGGATGAGGAGAAGAAACTGTACGAGATGATACAGACCGAAGTGAGCAAACTTGAGGAAACTCTCGAGTTGGAAAGTTGGCAGGTGTTCTATGTGGATTCGATTCTTACCCACGACTACAATGCTATGAGGGAAGAGTTGATGGCAAAGAGTGCTGCCAAGGTCTCCAGTTCCGATGTGTATGTCCAGATTCAGGACAAGTGGATGGAACGGATTTACAATTCCTTCTCCAAGGTTTTTGACGAGCAGCAGTGGACCAAGTATTTGAAGCAGGGAGCGGGAAAGGACAAAAAGGCGCGTGACAAGCGTGCAGCAAAACGAAGCAGCAAGTAATATGAAAAAGGAAGATATACAGAAAATCCTTGAGGACCTCGATGCCCTCAAGTGCAAGACAGCCAAGGATGTAGAGGAAGCGCGCGTGCGCTATCTTGGCAAAAGGGGTGAGATTACAGCTCTTTTCGAGGAGTTCCGTTCTGTGGACGGAGCTGCCAAAAGGGAGTTCGGGCGTCCGCTCAATGAGTTGAAACAGAAGGCCATAGCCAAGATTGAGGAGCTTAAGGCCGCTCTCGCTGCAATAGAAGACGAGTCGGCTCCCAAGGCTGACCCGTCGCTGCCGGGAGACCCTATGGAACTCGGTTCGCGCCATCCTGTGAGCATTGTCCGTCAGGAGATTGTGGATATTTTCCGCAAGTTCGGATACGATGTTGCGGAGGGTCCGGAGATTGAGGATGACCATCACGTGTTCGAGGCACTCAATTTCCCGGCCAACCACCCTGCCCGTGATATGCAGGATACTTTCTTTGTGTCTGCCGGGCATCTCAATCCTCTGCTGCTGCGCACCCACACCTCCAGCGTGCAGGTCCGTGCTATGGAGACTATGCCGCTGCCGATTCGCGTGGTCTGCCCTGGACGAGTGTTCCGCAATGAGGCCATAAGTGCGCGTGCACACTGCATTTTCCACCAGATTGAGGGACTCTATATTGACGAGAATGTGACTTTCGCGGATTTGAAGCAGGCGATTCTGCTGTTTGCCCGCGAGATGTTCGGCCCGGAGACCGAAATCCGTATGCGGCCTTCTTATTTCCCGTTCACCGAGCCTTCGGCTGAGGTGGATGTGAGCTGCAATATCTGTCACGGCAAGGGTTGCAATATCTGCAAGGGTACGGGCTGGCTCGAAATCCTGGGCTGCGGTATGGTGGACCCTAATGTGCTCAAGGCTTCGGGCATCGACCCGGAAAAGTACAGCGGTTTTGCCTTCGGTATGGGACTGGAGCGCATCGCTATGCTCAAGTGGCAGGTGAACGACCTCCGTCACTATTTCGAGAATGACCTGAGGTTCCTGAGGGAATTCAATACCGCGATTGAGGTGTAGCGCCTGCTTGCGGTACCGGTGGCTTCAGTTTTTTGCAGAAAATTTGAAGAAATTTTTGCGGATTCAAAATATCGTTGTATATTTGCAGTCCCAATCGGGAAACCGAATGCGGAAATAGCTCAGTTGGTAGAGCGCAACCTTGCCAAGGTTGAGGTCGCGGGTCCGAGCCCCGTTTTCCGCTCCAAAGACACTTCAACGCAAGTTGAGGTGTTTTTTTGTATTCTGTTATCCCGCGAGCTCAACCCTCCCCCGAGGGGATGTCGGCAAAGCCGACAGGGGGTAACGAATATAGCTTTGACGTCGCGCAAAGCGACGTCGCGGGTCCGAGCCCCGTTTTCCGCTCAAAGATTACGACAGCCACTATGGTTGTCGTTTATTCGTATCCGGCAGTCCCTCCCGCGACCTCTCTGTTTCCCCACTATCCCTGTTTCCCCAACCCTCCATCCCTACTTTCCTCATCTAACGCATCAGGAGCAAAAACGGCCTTCCACGCAGTATTTCTTCCTCATCTGTAACATCGGGAAACCAGCACCATGCCCTACACTGCTCTCTGTGGCACATCCCTGTTTTCTCCATCTAACACATCGGGAGCAAAAACCGCCTTCCACGCAGTTATCCTTCCCCATCTGTCACATCGGGAGCAAAAACCGCCTTCCACGCAGTATTTCTTCCTCATCTGTAACATCGGGCAAGGGCGATAGTATTAATCAAGGAGTTGGATGATGGTGGGGTAATGAATGATGGCCGATTGCTCGACGAAAAGCCGCGGGTGGGGGTGGGTGAAATTGTAAATACTTGATACATAGCGGATTAATTATTTCGTATGGGGTAAAAACACCCATACGAAATAACTATACTATTGATTATCAATATCTTACAATTTCATCCCCCTCCAGACATACTCTGGCATGGATAGAAGCAGCTGGAGTGGCTATTTTTCGGACAGGCTCCCACCCTCAGCTGAAATGGCGATGGTAACGGGGACCGGAGACTGTGGGTAGCAATCTGCTGCCGCGGCCGACAGGGGGCAGTTCTCAAAAAGTTTGTATATTTGCACCGCTAAAACCAACCTATTATGAACAAATTATTGAACGAACTGTGCGGTAAGTACACGGTTCCGCAGGAGGCAAAAGCCGCCGGAATCTACCCTTACTACAAAGCTATTTCGTCCGGACAAGACCCTGTCGTAACAATGGCAGACGGCCATAAGGCCCTGATGTTCGGCTCAAATTCCTACCTCGGACTCTCAGACGACCCGAGGCTCAAAGAAGCAGCAATCGCTGCTGTCCAGAAGTACGGAACCAGCTGCTCCGGCAGCCGCTTCCTGAACGGAACTCTTGATATCCATAACGAACTTGAAGAAAAGCTCGCCAAGTTTGTCGGAATGGAGGAAGCGGTAACCTTCAGTACCGGATTCCAGGTAAATCTCGGAGTAGTGTCCGCCCTCGGATTCCGTGGAGGATACACCCTTCTCGATGACACCGACCACGCCTGCATCATAGACGGAAGCCGCCTCGGCTGGAGCACTGTCTATAAATTCAAGCACAACGACATGGACGCCCTTGAGAAAAAGCTCAAGGCCTGCGAACCCGACGCACCGAAGCTCATTGTCGTTGACGGCGTATATTCGATGCTCGGAGACCTCGTACCGCTCCCAAGACTCACAGAACTTGCCGAACAGTACAACGCATCGGTAATGATTGACGACGCTCACGGGCTCGGTGTGTTCGGCAAAAACGGAGCCGGCACGGCTAACCATTTCGGCCTCACCGACAAGGTGGACCTCATTATGGGTACCTTCTCCAAGAGCTTCGGCTCGCTGGGAGGATTCATCGCCGGAAGCCACGATGTCATCAACTACCTCAAGCACAACTCCCGCTCACTGATATTCAGCGCCTCGATGACCCCGGCATCCGTTGCCGCCGCAAGCAAGGCTCTGGACATAATGCAGAGCGAGCCCGAGCGTCTTGAGCACCTCTGGGACATCACCCGCTACGCCTGGAAGCGCTTCCGCGAGAACGGTTTCGATATCAATGCAACCGAATCCCCTATTATCCCTCTGATGGTGCGCGACACCAACAAGGCTCTTCAGATTGTCACCCTCGCATACGAGCAGGGAGTCTTCATCACCCCGGTAATCGCTCCTGCCGTTCCGGAAAAGGATGTGCTGATCCGTTTCGCCCTGATGGCAACCCACCAGAAGGAGCATATAGACGAAGCCGTGGAGAAACTCACCGTCATCTTCAAGGAACTCGGAGTGATAGAGTAAAGCTATGGTTATCCTCATTACAGGCATCACCTCCGGCTTCGGGAAGGCTATGGCCGAGCGCCTCAGCGCAGAAGGACACACCGTCTATGGCACCCACCGCAAGGCAAAGGAACTCATCCCCGGAGTAGATTACATCAAGGCCGAATCCACCGTCCAGCAGGAGGTGGAGGCGGCTGTCCGACAGGTAATGGACGAGCAGGGAAGAATCGATGTCTTCATCAACAATGCCGGAATGGGAATAGGCGGACCGCTGGAGTTCTGCAGCATAGAGGACTGCCAGCGCCAGATGGATGTGAACTTTATGGGAATGGTGCGCTACATACGCGAGGTAGTACCTATAATGCGCGCCCAGGGCCACGGGCACATCATCTGCCTCAGCTCGATAGGCGGCCTCGTCGGACTTCCGTTCCAGGGAATGTACAGCGCTTCCAAGTTTGCCATCGAAGGTTATTGCGAGGCCCTGCGCCTGGAAATACGCAAATTCGGCATCAACATCACAACCATTGAGCCGGGCGACTTCGCAACCTCCTTCACCGCCCAGCGCAAAAGCGTGGACAACCCGCAGGTGCACGAAGTCTATCCAGGCTACGCCAAATCCCTCGAGGGCATAGAGCACGACGAGACCACCGGCCTCAAACCGGAGTTCCTCGCCAAAAAGATTTCCAAAATAATAAGGAAGAAGCGTCCGGGCTACCGCTATGTCATCGCCAACCCTCTCCAGAAGCTTGCGGTAGTGGCACGCACAATCCTGCCGCCCCGAGCCTTCGCCTGGGTAATGTCGGTGTACTACAAGGTATAAGCTATTCGAGCCAGGAGATGAAGCCGTCAGCCCGGGCCCGCGAAACGCTCAGTTCCACCGGAGCCGGGGGCTCGGAAACCACCACAAGGCGTCCCGCAGCATTGCGCGAGACGCTTTTTATTGCATCAAAAGAGATAATGCACCCTCTCGATATGCGGTAGAACTTCTTCGGGTCCAGTTCGCTCTCAAGCGCATCGATGGTGGACTCTATCATATATTTCTCACCTTTGTGAGTCATAAGGTAATTTGCCTTGTCTTCGGAGAAGAAGAAGGCAATGTCGCTGCTGTGAATAGGGATAATCCTGTCTCCGCAACGCACCACGGATTTCTCCTTGTACGGTTTGGCGCCCTGCCCCAGAACTGCAAGCAATTTCTCGATTCCCGCGGAGGAATCCTGACGTTCACGGGCCCTTCCGACAGCTCTCAGAAGCGCATCCTGTTCAATTGGTTTGAGCAGATAATCTATTGAGCCGGCTTCGAAGGCCTTCACGGCATAGGAATCATAGGCCGTGGTCATAATCACAGGAGCACTTACCTGTACGCATCGGAAAATCTCGAAACAGATTCCGTCCGCAAGCTCCACATCCATAAAAATCACATCGAGTTCCGGGCCTGCGGAAAGAAATTCCACAGCCCCACGGACGCTGTCTATCATCGCGACAATTTCCATTTCCGGAAATGCCTTTTTGAGCATTCTTGCGAGATTGGCCTGAGCCATTTTCTCGTCCTCGACAATCAGAGCTTTCATAACAGTGGCAGTTTGGCTATAAATTCAGTGTTGGTTTTGCGGGCCTCTATTTCCTTGCCGGAGAGGTCCATATATTGCTGCCTGATGTAGGCAAGTCCCAGCCCGGTGGAGGAGTGGCGGCCTACCTTAGGGCAGAGGTTATTGGTTACGCAGATTTCATCACCTTCAACAAAAATGCTGATTCTCAGCGGATTTTCTTCCTTTACCGCATTGTGCTTCGTGGCATTCTCAATCAGCAGCTGTATGCAGCACGGCACTACGCTGCGCCTCATAGCCTCGGGAGGGATATCACTCTCTACTTCAAGCCCTTCGGTGAACCGGACCATCAGCAGGCTGACATATTTCTCGACAAAATCCATCTCCTCGCTCAGCGGCACCAGCTTCTCTTCCTCGTTACGTATCATATACCTGTACACCTCAGCCAGCTTGTGGGTGTAGAGGCTTGCGCGCTCGGGGCTCTGCTCCTGAATCATACAGTCCAGGATGTTGAGCGAGTTGAAGAGGAAGTGCGGATTCACCTGCTGCTTGAGCTTCATATAGCGGTACTGCGCAAGATGGGCCCTCTCCAGCTCCTCGTCCCTTTGGCGCAGGGCGCGTATGGTATAGACTACGACCACCGCAATGGCAAGGCAGCTGAATGTGTAGTTCAGAAGCATATTGAGGGAATCGGTCCTAATCTTCGCGTCCGAAAGCGGCATTATCAGGATGAGTCGCACGGTGATGACTATGATGAAGGCGAGAAGCAGCCAAATCAGAGCATTCTCCGAGCTCTCTTCGCGGCGCCTTCGGCTGTAGAGGGCAGCAAAGCCGGAAATGGCAAAACCTATAATGACAGTCGTAAGGAAAGTTGAAATAGGATAGATGACCAGAGGGTTGGAAGAAACGAAACCCAACAGTTCGGAAAACAGGAAACCCAGCGCAAAGCCGAAGACATTGATGAGCAGAATCGCTATTGCCATAAACATTGTGCTCATCCTCCTGCGCATACAAATCACCATAGTAAGGAGCATAGTGAGTATGGTAAGCAGCACATCGTCCTGCAGGCCGAGATAGCGGCAGGCAAGAGCCGTCGCAGCGTGGGCTACCGCGAAGGGGATAATCACAGATGTGTCTTTCAGGCCAGAACTCATAGCACAAATTTAATAAAAATTTATCCCAATATTTGCGCAATTCATCATTCACTTGCGGCATTTCGTCAAAACACATATAAATAATAGGAAAGAAGTCTATACCTTCGGGGGCTGAATTACACTAAAATGGCCAATAAAACACTCTCATTTCGTCAGATATTCAATCTGAATTTCGGTTTTTTCGGCGTGCAGATAGCATACGCCCTGCAGTCGGCGAATATTTCCCGCATTTTTGCAACTCTCGGTGCCGACCCGCACCAGCTCAGCTTTTTCTGGATACTCCCGCCGCTGATGGGTATGATAGTCCAGCCGCTTATCGGAAAGTGGTCGGACAAAACCTGGTGTCGTCTGGGACGCCGCAAGCCATATCTGCTGGTCGGAGCCATCATAGCCGTGCTTGTGATGCTGCTGCTTCCTAATGCGGGCAGCCTTAATCTCAACAAGGCCTATGTTTTCCTCGGCCTCAACAGCGCGATGTGGTTCGGCCTTTTCAGCCTCATCTTCCTCGACACCTCCATCAATGTGGCTATGCAGCCGTTCAAGATGATGGTGGGCGATATGGTCAGCGAGGAGCAGAAGGCCCAGGCATACAGCACCCAGAGCTTCCTGTGCAACGCAGGTAGCCTCTTCGGTTACCTCTTCCCTATCTTCTTCACCTGGATTGGCATTTCCAACACCGCCCCTGAAGGCGTAGTGCCTGACTCAGTAATATGGAGTTTCTACTGCGGTGCCGCCATCCTCATCCTCTGTGTTCTCTATACCTGCCTCAATGTCAAGGAGATGAACCCTAAGGAGTATGCCGAGTTCCACGGCATAGAAGAAAAGGCTGATAAGGGGGGCAAAACTGACAATCCGGGCTTCATCAAGCTTCTTGCGAAGGCTCCTAAGACTTTCTGGACCGTCAGCCTTGTGCAGTTCTTCTGCTGGGCAGCCTTCCTTTTCCTCTGGACCTACACCAACGGCGCGATTGCCGATACCTGCTGGGGCACCTCGGACGTGAAGTCCGCCGACTACCAGGCCGCGGGCAACTGGGTGGGCGTACTCTTTGCCGTCGAGGCCATTGGAGCTATGCTCTGGGCTATCGCCATCCCTAAGTTCAAGACTCTCAGGGGAGCCTATGTGACTAGCCTCATCCTCGGTGCGGCAGGATTTGCATCGGTGTTCTTCATCCATAACCAGTACGTGCTCTTCCTCAGCTTTATGCTGATTGGCGTTTGCTGGGGTGCAGTGCTTTCCATTCCTTTCACCTTTGTGACCAACGCGCTGAGCGGGAACCATATCGGAACCTACCTCGGCCTGTTCAACTGCGCCATCTGCCTTCCGCAGATTGTTGCGGCTGCTACCGGCGGCGGAATCCTCAAGCTCATCGGAGGCTCACAGGCTGCAATGTTTCTCGTTGCCGCCGTCCTGCTGCTGTGCGGTGCGCTTGCCGTAGGACTGATTGAAGAAAGAAAGAATAACTAATTCCACTAATATTAATGAAACGCATAATGACCATTCTTGCGGCAGCTGCAGCATCTGCAGTATTCTCCGCAAACGTAGCCGCTCAGAGCTACGAGGTAAAAGGCGTAATCGAGGATTCGCTCGGTCCGGTGATTGGTGCAACGGTGCTCGAACAGGGCACCTCCAACGGTACCATCACCGATATCGACGGAGCCTATACGCTCAAAGTATCATCTGCGGACGCAACCGTGGAAATTTCCTGCATCGGCTATACCACCCAGTCTTTCAAGGCTTCTGCCGTTCCGGCAAAAGTAATGCTGAGTGAGGATTCCGTTCTTCTTGAGGACGTAGTCGTTATCGGTTACGGTTCACAGAAGAAGAAGGAAGTGACCAGCTCTGTAGCTTCCGTAAAGGCTGAAGACTTCAATGCCGGTGTCAAGACCAACCCTATGGGTCTCCTTCAGGGTAAGGTTGCCGGTCTTAATATCAGCCGCCAGACCTCAGACCCTACATCTACAGGTTTCAGCGTGCAGATTCGCGGTTTCTCCACTCTCGACAAGGGTGCAGGTACCAGCCCGCTCTACATTGTGGACGGAGTGCCGGTAAGCAACATCGACAATATCTCTCCTGATGAAATCGCCTCTATGGACGTGCTCAAGGACGGTTCTGCAGCCGCTATCTACGGTACCCGCGGTACCAACGGTGTGATTATCATCTCCACCAAGCGCGGCGAGAACTTCAACGATGTTCCTGTGACCCACGTAGAGTATGCCGGCTACGCTTCCGCTTCCTTCCGCAACGGTGACCTCGGAATGGCTACCCCTGAAGAGTTCATCAACCTCAGCGAGCTCAGCGGCGGAGTCGTCACTCCTACCATACTCAGGGACGAAGACGGCAACCCTTACCAGACTGACTGGATGTCAGCTATTACCAGGAAGGCAGCCATCACCCAGAGCCACAACATTGCGATTTCCGGTGCTTCCAGCAAGTTCAACTACCGTGCTTCCGTAAGCTACAAGGACGCTGAGGGTATCGCCCGCAACAATGAGAGAAACGAAGTTATCGCCAAGATTGCCGCTTCCCAGAAGGCTCTTGACGGCTGGCTCAACCTTGCCTACGACTTCTCTTATATGAAATACCGCAACGACTATTTCTGCGGAGACTTCAAGATGGCAGCCATCCTCAACCCTACCATTCCTATCTATGACCCTTCCAACGAGAACGGATACTACAAGCCTCAGGGAACAGGTCTTTCCAACCCTGTGGAGAACATGAACCAGAAGGAGTCTTACCAGACCGGCAACTACTTCCGCGGTTCTGTGAAAGCCACCCTCAATGTAAAGCCAGTGGCAGGCCTCAAGTTGAATGCCTTCGCCGCCTTCGAAGAGGGAGACAACAACAATTACTGGGCTAACAAGACCATCAACACTGACCTTGACGGCTCAGGAAAGGCAGGAAGAGGAAACGACAACAGCATGAACAAGCTGTTCGAAATCACTGCTGACTACAGCCGCTCATTCGGCAAGCACAATGTGGCTGCCGTTGCCGGTTTCTCATACCAGAACTTCTTCTACGATGGAGAAAGCATAGAGAACAAGGGCTTCCCTACAGAGAGCATGAAGTACTATCAGATCGGTAACGGTGATGCTGAGAAGACCTACCTCAAGGCATCCTCTTACCGCAATTCCAACACTCTGATTGCGCTCTTCGGCCGTGTAAACTACAACTACGCAGACAAGTATCTCGTTTCCGCATCCCTGCGCCGTGAGGGTTCTTCCCGCTTCGGCAAGAACAACAAATGGGGTCTCTTCCCTGCAGTCAGCCTCGGTTGGAGAGTTGCCGGAGAAGAGTTTATGGAGGAAGTAAGTTCAGTGAATGACCTCAAGCTCCGTCTCGGCTTCGGTGTAACCGGAAACAACCTCGGTTCAGACCTCAAGTCAGTCGCCCTTCTTTCCAACGGAGGTACCTTCTGGTACAACGGTGCTTATGTGAACACCTACACCGTCAGCCAGAATGTGAACCCTGATCTGAAGTGGGAGAAGAAATACGAATACAACCTCGGTGTGGATTTCGCCCTGCTTGACAACAGGCTTTCAGGTAGCTTCGATACTTACTACCGTCACACCAAGGACCTTCTCTGGGACTACGAGGTTCCTACTCCTCCTTACCAGTATCCTACCCTGCTCGCAAACGCAGGTGTGATGGACAGCTACGGTGTCGAGCTCTCAATCAGCGCTATTCCTGTGAAGACCGATGACTTCACCTGGACCACGACTCCAACCCTGTCCTACAACCACAATGTCATCACCAGGCTTTCAGACCCTGAGAAGGGCTTCAACTACAAGCAGACAACCTCCGGTGGAGTGGGTGAGAACGGTATAATGAACACCAACACCCAGATTCTCATCGAGGGTCAGTCAGTAGGAACCTTCTACGGCTACAAGCTCCTCACCATCAAGGACGGCGTCTGGTACTACCAGACCCCTGCAGGCGGTGTTATCGACAGCGCAGGTGCTGCTGAAGGCTACCGCCAGCCACTGGGCAACGCTCAGCCTTGGTTCACCTTCGGTTGGGACAACTCCTTCAGGTACAAGAACCTCGATGCTACCGTATTCTTCCGCGGAGTGGTCGGAAACAAGATTCTCAACCTCACCCGCTGGGCTTACGGTCCTAGAGCTTCAGCTGCCGACAACATCTTCATGAAGGATGTGTCCAAGACCAATACCGTACTCAGCAACAAGGAGCAGTTCTCTGACTACTACCTCGAGGACGGTTCTTACGTGAAACTTGACAACATTACTGTCGGTTATACCTTCAAGCTCAAGGAGAAGAGCCTGATTGACCATCTCCGCGTCTATGTCACCGGTCAGAACCTCGCAACCCTCACTGCTTACAGCGGACAGGACCCTGAGGTGAACACCACCAGCGTATGGAGCGCAGGTATCGACTATTGCGACTTCTACCCTACAGTTGCAACTGTGCTTTTTGGAGTTAACATTTCTTTTAAATAGACAAGACGATGAAAAAGATATTGTATTCTTTGACCGCCGCTGCACTTATGTGCTCACTGTCTGCCTGCAACGCTCTCGATTCGTTGCTCGAAGAGGTGAACTACGGAAACCCTACCATCGAGGATATGGTTTCCAACGAAGCAAATGTGGTTATGCAGGTCGGTCAGATTTATGCCAATGTGAAATATACCCACGACCACTGGGGATATTGGGGACTTATGACCATCACCGCTGACGAGGGACTTTGCGTTCCGCGCAACGGAGGCAACGACTGGAACGACGGTGGATACTGGCTCAGGCAGAACACTCACACCTGGGACCACAGAGGTGAAGCCATCAAGGAAGTATGGAACGTCACCGTGTCCGGAGCGGTGCTCTGCAACCAGATTATCGAGACTCTGAACACCTACAAAGAGAATATGGCTGAGGATGTGTACAAGCAGTACCTCGGAGAAGTTGAGGTAATGCGTACCTACTACTTCTACCAGCTCTTCGAATGCTTCGGCCGCATCCCTTACACGGAGAAGTTCGAAGAGGTTACGGGTCCGCTTCTTGAGCCTTATGAGGTTTGGTCATACCTGGTAGCTACCCTCGAGAGGAATGCTCCAAATATGGCTGTTGTCAATGATGCCAACCGTGCAAGCAACTACGGAAGGACAACCCAGGGCTTTGCCTACGCTCTCCTTTCAAGGCTGTACCTCAATGCCGAGAGCTACGGTTGCACTCCTGACAACGTATTCAAGCTGATTGATAAACCTGAGCAGTATCAGGGCAGCTTCTACGACAACTGTGTCCGCTGCTGCGACATGGTCATCAATGCTAACTCCTACGATGTGGAGAAGGACTATTTCGCCAACTTCGCACTCAAGAACGATGACAGCAGGGAGAATATCTTCTGCATTGTAGAAAACGGTCTTACAGACGACGAGCACGATTTCGGCAAGGTAAAGAACAAGATGCGTATCCCTTACAATACACATCACTACGGAATGCAGTACTACTACGAGCCGGACCTTCTGCTTGACACCTGGAACGGATTCTGCGCAAGGCCTCAGTTCCTCGAAATCTTCAAGGCAAAGGACGCACCTGCAATCAGCGATGCGGACTATTTCGACAACGACAAGATGCGCGGACACTACAATGCTGATGTCCGCGGTCCAGGATACGAACTCCACGGCACTGCCAACACCAAGACTTGGGGATGGTTCGTAGGAGAAGTTCAGAAAGGAAAGGACTCAAAAGACCTGTACCTTGACGAGGATGTTGTGGATGACGAGAACCCTAACGGAACCCCTACCGTTCTTCATGTCGGCGTATCAAGCCTTTCCAACGCACACAACTTCGACGGAGCCCGCCTCAACAAGTGGGAGATGGACGAGACCGGAACCTACAAGTACAGTGAGAACGATATGCCTATCATCCGCTATCCTGAGATTCTCTGGAACAAGATTGAAGCTATCAAGCGCGGTGGCGCAGGCTCAGTTGACGAAGTAACAACCCTCCCTGCATTCAAGACTCTCATGAAGAGAAGCTTTGCTTACTCAACCAATCCGGAGCAGGCCTTCAAAGATGCTTACGGAGATCCTGCAGGCTGGTCACTTGACCAGATTCTCGATGAGAGGGGACGTGAGTTCAGCTGGGAGATGATTCGCCGTCGCGACCTCATCCGCTACGACAAGTTCAACGACATCCAGTATGTCACCGATGCAAAAGCAAAGGCCGCTGTACGCAAATGGTTCCCTATCCCGTTCTCAGTACTCGAGAAGTCGCTGCTTGACGAAAACGGAAACAAGATTTGGACTCAGACTCCAGGTTACGAAAACTTATAATTCATTCTTATAATAATATTATTATGAAAAAAGCTTTGATTTTTGCCAGTGCACTGGCTATTTTGGCAGGATTCACCTCCTGCAACAAAGACAAGAATGATGACATCAATCTTGATGATATCGTTCTTGACGGATTCTATGTTTACGGAGACGCTACAGGTTCTGCAAAGGTTGACTCCAAGAACGCTATGTCTGCCGGAATCAATGAGGTAGAGAAGGCTGTCCGCCAGGGTATGTACGAGAAGTATGTTTACCTTGAGGCCAACAAGGATTTCGCTCTTATCGAGAACTCAGCCGGAAACAAGAAGTTCTACGGAGCAAACCTCCAGGAAGTAAACTACGGTTACGATGAGAACGATCCTGACTGCAAGAACTACGCAGACAACCCTAACATGCCTATCCTCCAGGGAAAACTCATCATCGGTGAGGACGCTCCTAAGATGCAGGTTAAGGAGACCGGTCTCTATCACATCGTTCTTGACAACAACTCTCTTGGTGATCTTCCGGAGGGAGCACAGATTATCGTCCACAAGGCTGATTTCGGTGTTCGCGGAGGTATGAACGGCTGGGGCTTCACCGCAGGTACAGCTACTCTCGGAGAGAACGGCGCCATCACTTGGGTTTGGGAAGACCAGAATCTCGCAAAGAACGGCGAGTTCAAGTTCGCTTCCTGCCACGGTTGGAAGATCAACCTCGATGCTGACGGTATCGTTAAGGCTGAGGTTTCTCTCGGTGCTGATGCTTCCGGCAAGCTTGGCGTAGGATCAGAGTTCGGCAATATCAAGGTTACCGACGGCGGTCTCTACAAGATTGTCCTCAACTATTCTCCTAAGGCAGGAGCTATCGGTGATCCTTTCACCTTCACTGCTGAGTGCACCCAGAAGTCAACTACCCCTGAGACTATGTACATCATCGGTAATGAGTTCGGTAACTGGGATTGGAGTGCAGCAAGTGTTGTATCTATGGTTCCTGTTCACAGCCACGAGGGAATGTTCTGGGCTGTCCGCTATATGACCACCAACACAGAGTTCAAGTTCTGCGCTATTAAGGAGTGGAACGGTGACTTCTGCACACTCGGAACAAACGAGGGCTTCGTAACCCCTGGCAACAACAAGGTTGAGGCTGACGGTCTCTACACCATCATCGTTGACCTCCTCGGCAACAAGGTTACCGTAATTCCTGCTGAGATCTACGGTATGGGTCCTTGCTTCGGTGATGATAAAGATTGGTATGTGGGTAAGCACCCATTCACCAACGGAACAACCGCTACCGCTACTCTCGTAGCTGACGGAGACCTCCGTATGTATGCAAAGATCCCTGGAAACGAGGACAACTGGTGGCAGTCTGAGTTCAATATCTATGACGGTAAAATCGTTTACCGCGCAACAGGTGGAGACCAGACTGCTGTTCCTGTAACTGCAGGTCAGACCGTTACTCTCGACTTCAACACCGAGACCGGTTCTATCAAGTAATTTGCTCTGTCGAGTCTAAGATCAGACGCGCCGGCCATTTTGGCGCCGGCGCGTCTTTCAATTAAAACCGTTAATAACTTAAATCAGCGGCCCCGGCCGGGCCACTGATTTACAAATACGACACAACTTGAAACGATTATTAAGCATTCTCAGCATCTTGATGCTGTTCCTGTCCTGCACCAAGGAAGTGGGCTTTCTGAATACTGACATTCAGCAGCTGAGCTTCCCGGTAGAAGGCGGAAGTAAGACTCTTGTTGTAAAATGTGACGGCGATTGGGCAATCAATGTACCTAAAGGCGTGTATTGGTGCACAGCCTCAGAGCTGTCCGGCAACGGTGAGTCTCAGATTTCAGTTATTGCCGCATCAAATGCGGGCGGTCAGAAAAGGCAGACCACTTTGACCATCAGTGCAGCAGGGGTTGAGGATGTTAAGGTCAATATTGTTCAGGCAGGAGCCGGCACCAACAATCCAGGCTCTGATTCAGATGTTGTGTCTCCGGACCCTGCGTCCGGAATAAGCGTCGTCCCATCACTGCCTAATGCCGACGAAGCGTGCACCATCCAGTTCAATCCGGACAAAAGCAATCCTCTCTACGGACATACGGGAGAGTTGTACGGACACCTCGGTGTCGTATATGACGGGGAATGGTCATTCGTTCCTTCCGATTGGGGTACGACTGATGAGAAAGTGCATTTCACAAAAGTTGGAGACAACTCCTGGGAGCTGAAGCTTGAGCCTTCAATCAGGGAATATTTCGGTTCGGGAGAAACTCCTGTCAATATGATTGCCATCATTGTGCGTTCCGCTGATGGATCAATCAAGAGTCATCCGCAAGACCAGTTCAACAGTGTTGTCGATGACAAGTACCAGTATGCACCGTTTGTTCCTGAGCAGGTTGTTTATGAGCCTCTGCCTCAAGGAGCAACATACGGCATCAATTACAACAAAGACAACAGTGTCACATTTGCCCTATACGACAGAACTCACACCAGCTATTGCTACATAGTCGGTGACTGGAACAACTGGGAGCGCGTACCTGAGGGAGCGATGAAGCGCGACAAGGATGCGAACTGCTGGTGGATTACCCTGAGCGGTTTCGACCCTGACAAAGAGTACAGGTTCCAGTATCGCGTGGGTACTGATACAGACAGCGATTTGCGTCTCAGCGACCCTTATACCGAAATTGTATATGACCAGTGGAATGATCAGTACATCCCCGGTTGCCCGTCTTTCCCGGAAGGAGCAAAAGCACTTGTTTCTGCATTCCAAATCAACAGACCTGAATACAACTGGAAACACAAAGACTTCAAGATTGAAGACAAGAACGACCTTGTGATTTACGAGCTGTTGCTGCGCGACTTCTCCGAGACCAAGAATCTGGCAGGAGCCAAGGCTCAGCTGGATTATCTACAGACTCTTGGTGTCAACGCAATTGAGCTGATGCCTATCCAGGAATTCGACGGAAACCTCAGCTGGGGCTACAACCCTAACCATTACTTCGCCCTGGACAAAGCCTACGGCACACGCGAAGAGTACAAGGAATTCATAGACGAATGCCACGCAAGGGGAATAGCTGTCCTGGTTGATGTGGTGTTCAACCATCTGACCGGAATCAGCACTCTCGTAAAGCTCGGGGATACAGAACTTTATAACGAGGTGGCAACGCATCCGTTCAGTGTCTTCAGCGACCTCAACCACGAGAATCCTTTCATCAGGGCTCACATCAAGCAGAGTCTTGAGTACCTGTTGACCGAGTATGATGTGGACGGCTTCCGCTTTGACCTATCCAAGGGTCTGACACAGAAGAATTCGGGCAGCAGCGTAAGCTCCTGGAGTGCTTATGACGCATCCCGTATCGCTATTCTTAAGGACTACTACCAGCACATCCATAGTGTAAACCCTGATGCTGTTATGATTCTCGAACATTTCGCAGACGGAGGTGAGGAGAAAGAACTCGCCCAGGCAGGAATGCAGCTTTGGAGAAATTGCAACTATGCCTACAGTTCCGTGATGAGCGGAAACAGCGAAGACATCTCTGCTGCGTATTCAAACCAGCCGTTCGGCGGTTTTGTATCCTATATGGAAAGCCACGACGAACAGCGCATCTGCTACGGCAAAACAGTATCTGTCGAGTCCGTCTCGTGGGGAATCTGCGGGACAATAACAGGCTGGGGAACCGACCCTGACATCACTCTTTCAAAGGACGGAGCATTCTATTCATCCAAGAGTGTGGAGTTCGGAGCTGATGATATGTTCAAAATCAGGGGGAATTCTACCTGGGACGATGCATATAACTACGGTGCATCTGCAAAGGGTTATAAACTGCCTCTCAATTCTGATTACAAACTCACTCTCGGTTCATCCTCTCAGGATATGGCCGTTCCGGCTGCCGGCTCTTATGATATCTATTTCAGCCCTGAAGCCGGAAAAGTATGGCTTATGGAGCAGGGAAAGCGTCCGGAAGAGCCTGAAACTGACGATGTATTTGCAGCTGCCATGCGCAGGGCGGGGTGCTGCGCCGCATTCTTCCTTACAGTTCCGGGACCTAAGATGATCTGGCAGTTCGGAGAGCTCGGCTATGATATCTCCGGAGGTAACGGTGACACTTCAGAAAAACCGGTTATGACGGAGGAATATCTTGCCAATAAGGACAGAAAGGCATTGTATGACACATACTGCGGTCTTCTGAAGTTCCGCAAGGAGAATCCTCGTTTCTTTGACGCGGATGCTTCTTTCCGCTGGTATGTTTCAAAGGGCGACTGGGATTATGGCAGGTTCCTCTTCTCTTCCGTGGACGGCAAGCAGTTCGCCGTTATCGGCAACTTCACTTCTACAACCAAAGACATCACCGCCCTTATGCCTGAGAACGGAGAGTGGAAGGAGTATGAGGCATTCGGAAACAATACATACAATGTAACTGACGGCAAACTCACGGTAAATCTCAAGCCGGGCGAATTCCGTCTCGTCACCAAATTCTGATTGAAGCAATATGAATCTCAGAAAAGCACTCCTCTGCCTGCCGCTGCTGGCCTGTCTTGCAGCGTGTGACGGCATCAACCTGACCCCTATTGATCCGGGGCAGAAACCTTCGGACAAGGACTCCACGGAGGTCAAGGATCCGGAGAAACCGGACGACCCGGTAGTCCCGGCCATCAATATGACCAAGACCGGACTTGAGTATATGTACGACACCTCGGTGATTCCGGAAATCCACGTCAAAGTCTCAGCCGAGCAGTGGGCAAAGCTCCTCTCGCTCTATGACGCCAATCCCAAGACCAAGCAGTATGTCAGCTGCGACATCACCTACATCAAAGGTGAGGAAAAAACGGACATCACCAATGCCGGTCTCAGGCTCAGAGGCAACACCTCACGCCGCAGGCCTCAGGACAACGAAGGCAGGATGCACCACTGCCACTTCGGACTGAACTTCCGCAAATTCGTCAAAGATTCCGAGCACGAGATTCACGGCGCAAGAAAAGCCAATCTCAAATGGTTCAAGGACGATGCGGCCTATGTGCGCGAGCTCTACTGCTATGACCTTTTCCGCAGGGACAGCGTGTGGACCGCACCATTCACCACCTACTGCCGCCTGTGGCTCGAAGTGGACGGGAAGGAGACTTACTACGGAGTCTATGATATGATAGAGCCTATAGACACCCGCTACCTCAAGGCCCGCGCCACGCTTTTCGAAGGAGCTGACGGAAACCTCTGGAAATGCCGCTGGGGAGCAACCCTCAATTCCACAAATGCGAACTTCGGTGTGGACGATGGTTCGGATGCCGAATTCACCTACGAGATGAAGTCGGACGACAACGATTTCGAGGCAGCCAAGCAGCAGCTTCAGGATTTCATTCTCAAGCTCAACGGCAAGGGTGACGACAGCTTCTACAAGTGGATTCAGGAGGTGTGCGATGTGCCTCTGCTGCTTCGCACCTACGCCGTGAATGTGGTTTGCGGAATGTGGGATGACTACTGGAACAACTGCAACAACTACTATATCTATTTCAATACCACGGACAAGTACGACTACAAGTTCTTCTTCATCCCTTACGATTACGACAACACCCTCGGAACCTCTTCAATGATGGATTCCGGAAGGCAGGATCCGTTCAATTGGGGAAACAACTCCAACCCGCTGATTTACCGTCTTCTGAAGTTCGAGGATTTCAGGGAAATCTATCGTCAGGCCCTGCTTGAGCTGGTGGATGAGAAGAACGCACTGTTCTACTACACTGCTTCCATCCAGCGCATCGAGAACTGGCAGATGCAGATAAAGGACTATGTCTCCAACGACACTGGAGAGGACTGCTCCATCAGAGATGTCCCTGCAAGTTGGGGAAATCACGGAGAATACAGACTGCTGGAAACAGGCTCCAACAACTTCTTCCAGGTCAAAACTGAAACAATCAACAAATATTGCAAATGAAACGACTGACTCATATTGCAGCAGCTATCGCTTTGCTTGCATCCTGCACAGGCGCTCCAAAGACGGAGAAGGCCGGCTGGAACAATACAGTAATCTATGAGCTGAACACACGCCAGTTCACTCCGGAAGGCACTTTCAAAGCTGCCGAGGACCAGCTTCCAAGACTTAAGGAACAGGGCGTGGACATAGTATGGATGATGCCTCTCTACCCTATCGGAGAGAAGGGACGCAAGGGAACCCTGGGTTCATACTATGCCATAAAGGACTACTGCGCCACCAATCCGGAGTTCGGTACTCTGGAGGACTTCGATTCCTTCGTTGAGAAGGCTCACGGTCTGGGTATGAAAGTGATTATCGACTGGGTTGCAAACCATACCTCACCGGACCACGCCTGGGTTACCGAGAAACCTGCCGAGTGGTACTACAGGGATGAGGCGGGCAACACCATCATCGAATACGACTGGACCGATATCGCCAAACTCAACTATGGCTGCCAGGGCGTGCGTGAGGCTATGCTGGACGCAATGCGCTTTTGGGTAGCAAGGGGAGTGGACGGCTTCCGCTGCGATATGGCCTTCCTCGTACCTGAAGACTTCTGGACCCCGACCATCGCCACTCTTCGCGAGGAGGCGGGACGTCCTCTGTTCTTCCTCGCAGAGGCTGAGGAGGACTGGATGCACAGGGCAGGGTTCGACGCTATGTATGCCTGGCGTTTCCATCATCTGCTCAACGACATAGCTCAGGGCCGCAAGGGCAAGACCGAGCTTGTAGAGGAGGTGCAGACTTTCGCACAGGCAGAAGGCCGCAAGAGGCTCTGCTTCACCTCCAACCACGACGAGAACAGCTGGGCGGGCACCGAATTCGAAAGAATGGGCGAGGCCTGGCAGGCTATGAGCGTGCTCTGCTGGACCCTTCCGAACAGCCTTCCGCTGATTTACACGGGTCAGGAGGCCGGCCTCAGCTGGCGCTTCAAGTTCTTCGAGAAGGACGAGGCTCCTCATTGGGGTAATGGTGAATATGCCGAGTTCTACCGCTACCTTGCAGGGCAGCGCCATATCCACCCTGCTCTCGATGCAGACGCGGAGTTCGAACTGCTGGAAAGCGGAGATGACGAAATTCGTTATATCCGCCGCAAGGCAGGGGACGAGGTTACGGTAAGCGTAGCTCTCAAGGCGCCTTGGAGCTGGAGCATATCTTCCGAAGCCGACCGCATCTCCCGCGTAGAGCCTATGTGCTGGTGGACGGGTATGAAGACCCCTCTGCAGCTGCTCGTGCAGGGCGAGGGAATTGGCGAATGGACCGCCAGCTTCAAAGATGCGAAGGGCGTACGCGTGAGCGGAGTGCATAAGGCAGACAGCCCGAACTATCTTTTCGTGGATGTGGAAATCGCTGCCAATGCAAAGCCGGGCACCTACCGCCTGCACTTCACCAACGGGCAGAAGAGTTTCAGCATCCCTTACGAGCTGCTCGAAAGGCGCGAAGGCTCTGCCGAGAGGAAGAGCTTCACTTCCGCCGACCTGATGTACCTGATTATGCCGGACCGCTTCGTCAACGCCAATCCGTATAACGACAACAGCGCCGTTACCACCGAGAAGGCAAATCCGGAGGCCTTCTTCGGCCGCCACGGAGGCGACATCGCAGGTATCGCAAGCCAGCTTGGCTACCTTGAGGACCTTGGCGTTACTGCCATTTGGAATACCCCTCTGCTTGAGGACAATGTAGACAGGGAGAGCTATCACGGCTACGCCTGCACGGACTACTACCATATCGACAGCCGCATCGGAAGCAACGAGGAGTACCGCGAGCTCGTGCGTGACGCGCACTCCCACGGCATAAAGATGATTATGGACATTGTCACCAACCACTGCGGCGACCGCCACTGGTGGATGGAGGACCTGCCTTTTGAGGACTGGATTCACGTTTGGCCGGAATACACCCACTCCAACTGCTGCTTCTCAGTGCAGAACGACCCTTATATGGCCGAAATCGACCGCTACAATATGGAGAGCGGCTGGTTTGACCGCTCGATGCCGGATATGAATCTGGACAACCCTTACCTGCTGCAGTATTTCAAGCAGTGGGCAGTGTGGTGGATTGAGTGGGCTGACCTGGACGGTCTTCGCGTTGATACCTACCCGTACAACGAGAAAGTCCCTATGTCCGAGTGGTGCGCCGCTGTCCGCAGCGAGTACCCGAACATCAACATTGTGGGTGAGGTGTGGTCCAACAATGTGCCTCAGGTTGCATATTGGCAGGCAGGCAATCCCAACAGGGACGGCTTCAACTCCAACCTTCCTTCAATTATGGACTTCCCTCTGCAGACCGCGTTCTGCCAGGCTCTGTCCTACCATGGAAAGGTCAACTGGGATGAGGGTCTCGTGAAGGTTTACGACTGCGTAGCCAACGACCAGTATTATCACGATAAGGATAATATGCTTATCTTTACGGGCAATCACGACCAGGAGAGAATTGCAGACTGCCTCGGCAAGGATGCAGGCAGTGTCAAGAACGCCTTCGCTCTGCTGGCCACCCTCAGGGGCATACCACAGGTGCTCTATGCGGACGAGGTATTTGCAGTCTCCAAGGACCGCAGCCAGGGACACGGCGGACTTCGCGTGGACTTCCCTCTCGAATGGGAGAAAGACCCGCAGGCCAAGGATATGCACGACTACTTCAAGGCTCTGTTCAACTGGAGAAAGGGCTGCGAGGCTGTGCATAACGGAGAGCTGAAGCATTTCCTGCGCAGGGACAACACTTACGCTATGTTCAGGCTCGGGCAGAAGGAGAAGGTCTTTGTGTTTGTGAACAATAACGAAAAGAGCGTTGATGTTCCTTGGGCGGACTATGCCGAGCTCGGAATCGATGCGCAGTGGTTCGACGTGATTACGGGAGAGGCTGTGAACCCGGCCGCCCTCAGCGTCGGTGCTAAGAGCAATATAATTCTTCAGACAAGATAAGATGAAAGTTACTTTTCAGATAGAGTACAGAACGAAGTGGGGCGAGAGCCTTGCTCTCGTGCTCGCCGACAAGAAATATCCTATGAGCTGGACCGACGGCGCGGTCTGGACGCTTACCCTGGACAAGGTCAGCGTCGCATCACTCAAGGATTACGGTTATGTGCTGATGAAGGACGGCCTGATTGACCGCATCGAGTGGACCAATCACAGCGCCAAGCCTGCAGCCGGCACAAAGGAGCTGGTCCTCCGCGACAGCTGGATTGACTGCCCTATCCCGGGCTGCCCATTCCCGCGCGCACACCAGGCGGAGAAGTTTGACCGTGCAGGATTTCGCGGAGCGGGCACCGCTGTGCCTGTCTTCTCGCTGCGCAGCGAGTCGGACTTCGGAATCGGTGAGTTCAACGACCTGAAGGACCTCGTGGACTGGGCGGTCAAGACAGGACAGTGCATCATTCAGATTCTCCCTATCAACGATACCACCCGCAAGGGCGAATGGAAGGACAGCTACCCTTACAGCCCTGTGAGCAGCTTTGCACTGCATCCGATTTATATCCACCTTCAGGACCTCGGAATCAAGGAAACAGCAGCCTTCAAAAAGGAGCAGCAGGAGCTCAACGCACTGCCGGAAATCGACTATCCGCGCGTGTACAAGTCCAAGATGGCCCTCGTGCGCAAGGCTTTCACCGCCCGCGGACAGAAGGACCTCGAAAGCGCTGCCTGCAGGAAGTTCATCAAGGAGAATGCCTACTGGCTTGACGAATATGCTGAGTTCTGCGCAAAGAGGGACGGCAACGAGCCCGAGTACCACAAGTGGATTCAGTTCCATCTGGACAAGCAGCTCAGCGCCCAGGTGAAGTATGCACGCTCCAAGGGTATTTCCCTCAAGGGAGACCTGCCGATTGGCGTAAGCCAGGACAGCGCGGATGCATATTATCATCCTGAACTCTTCAACCTCGATTCGAGCGCCGGTGCACCGCCTGATTATTTCTCCCAGGACGGCCAGAACTGGGGCTTCCCTACCTACAACTGGGACGAGATGGCCAAGGACGACTATGCCTGGTGGAAGAGCCGCCTGCACAAGATGAGCCAGTATTTCGATGCCTTCCGCATTGACCATATTCTCGGATTCTTCCGCATCTGGGAGATTCCTGCCGAGCAGAAGAGCGGCCTTATGGGACACTTCAACCCTGCCCTGCCGTACAGCGCAGACGAGATTTACTTTATGCGCCTGCCGCGCGAAGGCCTGTTCCACGAGGATCCGCGCCATCCGGGCTTCTGGCAGCCGCTCATCAAGCCTGATACCTCACGTCTGGAGTGGTGGCAGAAGGACAGGTTCGATGCCCTGTACACCGACTTCTTCTACCACAGGCACGATGATTTCTGGAGACGCAACGCCGAGCGCAAGCTCCCTGAGCTGCTGAGCGCAAGCGGAATGCTGGCCTGCGGCGAGGACCTCGGTATGGTGCCTGACTGCGTGCCTGGAGTGATGGACCACTGGAAAATCCTCTCTCTGGAGATGACTCAGATGGACAAGGGCCACGGCTGGCCAACCCTGAGCGTCTGCGCTACCTCAAGCCACGATATGTCCACCCTGCGTATGCAGAATGCAGAGGCAGGCAAGGGAGATATGGCACCGTGGGAGGTGAAACGAATCCTCTGGAATCACCTCAGCTCACGCAGTATGCTTGCCATCTTCCCTCTTCAGGACTGGGTTGCAATCGACGAGAATCTCCGCCGCAAGGACTTTATGGAGGAAAGAGTCAACCAGCCTGCAGACCCTCTCCACCACTGGCGTTACCGCTTCCACCTCCCGATTTCGGAGCTGACAAGCGAGAAAGCCTCCGAACTGAACGTGCAGATCGAAGGCCTTCTTAAAGACAGCGGACGTTTCGAGGCTTAATCCTTGCCGAGAGTTTCGCGCATCTGGGTATCAGCCTGGATGTTGCGCATCCGGTAATAATCCATAATTCCCAGATTCCCGTTACGGAAGGCTTCGGCCATTGCGAGCGGAATCTGGGATTCTGCTTCAATAACCTGGGCGCGGGCTTCCTGCGCCTTTGCTTTCATTTCCTGCTCAAGGGCTACCGCCATTGCGCGGCGCTCCTCTGCGCGGGCTTGAGCGATATTTTTGTCAGCCTCAGCCTGGTCTATCTGGAGCACGGCGCCGATGTTCTTGCCGACATCGATGTCAGCGATATCGATGGACAGAATCTCGAAGGCCGTACCTGCATCGAGACCCTTGCCGAGCACTACCTTGGAAATGCTGTCAGGATTTTCGAGCACTTCCTTGTGGGAAGCTGCGGAGCCGATGGATGAGACTATACCCTCACCTACACGGGCGAGAACGGTCTCCTCGCCTGCACCTCCGACGAGCTGCTTGATGTTGGCGCGCACGGTGACACGGGCCTTGGCAATGAGCTGGATACCGTCCTTGGCAACTGCGGTCACAGGAGGAGTGTTGATTACCTTAGGGTTTACTGACATCTGCACTGCTTCAAACACATCGCGTCCTGCGAGGTCGATAGCTGCAGCCATCTGGAAGTCCAGAGGAATATTGGCCTTATTGGCCGAAATCAGGGCCATTACCACCTTGCCGACGTTTCCCTTTGCGAGATAGTGCGCCTCGAGGTCGTTGGCCTTGAGCTTGAGGCCGGCCTTGGTGCCGGTAATGAGAGCCATTACTATGGTGTTCGGATTGACGCGTCTCCATCTCATCAGTACCAGGTGGATAAGAGAGACACGAACTCCCGAAAGTATGGCCTGGAACCATATCGCTACCGGGAAGAACCATAGGAGGATAATGAGTGCAACAACAAGGATTGCAATCCAGATAATCAATTGTGTGGTCATTGTTTAGTCGTTTATAGGTTTAACTATTACTTTGTTGTCTTCGATTGCGGTGATGACGACCTCTGTGCCCGGGTCAAGCATTGTGTTGTCCTCGGACTTGGCTTCGCAGCTCAGATGGCCGAAACGCACCGTTCCCATAGGAGCAAGGCGGGTGATGGTCTTGCCCTTATCCCCTACGCTTAGGGCTTCAGGTTCGAGGTTGGTCTTCGCATCGATTTCCGCGTTGAGCTCAAGCTTTTTGTATGATTTGCCTCGCAGCATCCAGACAAGCAGAATCACAACGATGACGGCCACGACTGCCGTTGTAATGGTTCCGGCCGTAGTGCCCTGGACCATGAAGGCATAGACACAGCTGCCGATGAAGGAGGCAAGGCCGACTATGCCGGCAATGCCTATGCCCGGAGTAAGAAGGAACTCAATAAGAATAAAGAGTATTCCCACCATCACGAGCGAGATGATAACAAGAATGGGGTTCATATTAGAGTTTTTGTTTAGTTTTCTATGTAATGTATCTTCAGTGGCGCACCCATATTTTTGCGGGTGAAGAGGTAGGCTCCCTCAACTCCAGCAAATTCCTGGTCCTTTTCTTCGTCGAGCAGATGACGCACGCTCCCCGCTTCGAGGATTTGCATCTCCACCTTCTTCTTTTCGGCCTGCGTCTGTTCAAGACGGGCGGCAAGTTCGAGCTGGAGGTCGCCGTCAGCTTGCTCCAACTGGGTTGTCAGTTCTGATTCGAGGCCGACAAGCTCCTTGTAGCGGGCATTCAGTTCTGCCGACTGCTGGCGGGAGTTCTGCTCCGCTGTTTCGAGAGTTTTGACTATTTGTTTTGGAGAAAGCTGCTCGAGGGTCGCGAGCTGCACAGGGCTTGGATTGCTTATCGTCTCAAGCACCACGCCGCGCTCCACCACATAAACCTGCACGCTGTCGGTGCCTTCTGCCATCCCGCGCGTTGAGGCGAAGATGTTGTATCGGCCGTCCTCGCTCTCCACGAAGAGGAAGTCGTCGCCTGCGGAGCTGTAAGGGAAACCGAGGTTGCGCGGCTCGCCCCATTCGCCGAGAACATCGTCCCAGTCGCAGTAGAAGAGGTCATATCCGCCGAAACCTTCAAGTGTGCAGGAGGAGAAATACATCCTGTCGCCGAAGGTCATAGGGTAAACCATTGAGATGGAGGCGTCGCGGCTCAGATAGATTTCATCCTCGTCTCCCGGATAATACATAGGAGGAGCGCCTTCCACTTCGTGCCAGCTTCTGTCCGGCAGCGGGTAGTAAAGGAAGAAATCATCCATACTGAAGGTCTCGCGGGCCACTACGGACAGGCGTGGGACCTTCGAGGTGTTGCGAATGGCATATCTGCAATGCTTCACCGCCTCGGCGAGCTGCGCTTTCAGGTCCTCGTCCGTACTTATCTGTGATGCGGCTTCGAAGCACTCAAGAGCATCTTTGTAGCGGTAGGCATTCTGATAGTCGTAGGCCGTAATAATGAGGCTGTCCATACGCGCGAGGGCGCGCTCAATACTGTCTTCACGCGCGAGGCGCAGGCTGTCCGCCCTGAGCTGGGCACGCAGGATGCTGTCCTGCATCATACGCACGCGCAGCAGACTGTCTGCTCTGAGTTTAACATTGAGAAGGCTGTCCTGACGGGCCTGAAGGATACTGTCCTGAAGCCTGCGCGCACGCACGAGGCTGTCCTCAACAGGTGCCTTCGGCCTGATGACAAGAGAGCTGTCATTAGCGAGCCTGAGCCACAGGGAGTCCAGATTCTGCGCTTCGGCACGCACAGAAGCCATCGCCAGGGTGGCGAGGATTATGAGCAGTATTTTCTTGTGTTTTCCCATCACAGTCAAGCTATTTCGCAAATTTAATAAAATAGATGCATTAGTCCCTTTCTTTGTTGCTATTTTTTCGTAAATTTGCAGGCTTATTGGCGAATTGCACTGAAATAGTAAATTTTAAACTTATAAAACAAATGCAAAGTAAAGGCGCAATCAGACTCGTGACGATCCTGCTCGTCCTTGCCTGCCTCTGGCAGCTCTCCTTCACTGTCGCTACTGCAGTAGGACAAAAGAAGGCTGACAAATATGCGGAGGCTAAGGTGGAGGCATTCGACCTCACAAAGGTTGCTGCGGAGGACCAGGCGTACGCGCTTGACTCCATCAGGAAGCACGAGAGCAGATGGTACATCGATTCCATCTCATCACAAAAATTCTATTCAGGTTTCACTTACAAGGATGTAAAGGCTAAGGAGCTCAATCTCGGTCTGGACCTCAAGGGAGGTATGAACGTAATGCTCCAGGTGCAGCTCGAGGACCTCGTAAAGGCTCTTGCCGGCGAGCAGACTCCTGAGTTCGAGCAGGCTATCGCCCTCGCAAAGCAGAGGTCAGTGAGCAGCCGTGCGGACTTCATTACCCTCTTCGCAGATGCTTGGAAGGAGGTTTCCGGAGGCCAAAGACTTGCACAGGTATTCGGCACATACGAGATGCGTGACCGCATCAAGCCTGAGAGCACCGATGACGAGGTCATCAGCGTTATCAGGGAGGATGCCGAGGCCGCAGTAGCAAACTCCTTCAATGTCCTCAGGAACCGTATCGACCGTTTCGGCGTGGCTTCCCCTTCTATCCAGAAGATTGGAAACACCGGCCGTATCCTCGTCGAGCTTCCTGGTGTTAAGGAGCCGGAGCGTGTCCGCAAACTGCTCCAGGGAACCGCTTCCCTCGAGTTCTGGACAACATATGAGAACAGCGAAATATTCCCTTACCTCGCCGAGGCCAACAGCGCTCTTGCAGAGCTTGCAAGCGTTGAGGAGGCTCCTGCAGCAGAGGTTAAGGACGCCGTTGAGGCAGAGCTTGCAGCCCAGAACGCCAGCGTTTCAGAGGCTGACCGCAAAGCTAATCCGCTCTTCTCCGTACTCAGCCCGGTAGGCCCTCAGGGTCGCGGAGCCTGCATCGGTCTTGCCAACGCAGTGGATACCGCCAAGGTTAACGCACTGCTCAAGGCTACCAAGGATATCTTCCCTGCAGAGTTCCGTCCTATGTGGTCTGTCAAGCCATCCGAGTATGCTCAGGCCGACAATATCTACGAGCTCGTTGCAATCAAGGCTTCATCCCGTGACGGCAAGGCTCCGCTCGACGGCAGCTCAGTGACTGACGCACGTGTAGCTTACGACAACCAGCGCGGAGGTTCACCTTCAGTATCAATGACAATGAACGCAGAGGGTGCAAACATCTGGGCACGCCTGACCAAGGAGAACATCGGCAAGCAGATTGCGATTGTTCTCGACGGTACCGTTTATTCTTATCCTGTTGTCAATGGAGAGATTACCGGAGGTAACTCACAGATTACCGGAAACTTCGACATCGAAGAGGCTACCGACCTTACCAACGTGCTCAAGTCAGGTAAGCTTCCTGCACCTGCAACTATCGTTCAGGAGCAGGTTGTAGGACCTTCACTCGGTGCGGAGTCCATCCGTTCAGGACTTATCTCCTTCATCATCGCATTCATCCTCGTGCTCCTCTACATGATCTTCTTCTATCGTGGAGCAGGTTTGGCTGCCGATCTCGCACTTATCACCAACGTTGTCCTCCTCTTCGGTACACTTGCCGCCTTCGGAGCAACCCTTACCCTGCCTGGTATCGCGGGTCTTATCCTGACCCTTGGTATGGCGGTGGATGCCAACGTGATTATCTACGAGCGTATCAAGGAAGAGCTTAAGGCCGGCAAGGGTCTCAGCAAGGCTATCCACGATGGTTACCAGAACGCATACTCAGCAATCATCGACGGTCAGGTTACTACCCTGCTTACCGGTATCGTGCTTGCTATCTTCGGTTCAGGTCCTATCCAGGGCTTCGCTACTACCCTCATCATCGGTATCATCACTTCCGTTCTTACCTCTATCTTCGTTACCCGTCTGGTATTTGACGACCGCGTAAACAAGGGCAAGAACATCACCTTCGAGACCAAGATGACCGCTGGTTTCCTCAAGAATACCAAGGCCAACTTCCTCGGAGCACGCAAGTGGTCCTACATCGTTTCCGGTGCACTTATCGTCATCTCCCTCGGTTCCATCTTCATCAAGGGCTTTACCTACGGTGTTGACTTCACCGGTGGACGTACCTATGTTGTAAGGTTCGACAAGCCTGTTGTTGCTGAGGATGTACGCGAGGCTACCCTCGCAGTCTTCAACGAGGCTGCTGCAGCTGATGAAAACATCAAGAATGCTTCCGTTGAGGTTAAGCAGTTCGGTGGTGACAGCCAGATGAAGATTACTACTTCCTACAAGTACGAGAACGAGTCTTCAGAGGTTGACCAGGAGATTGAGGGAATGCTTTACACAGCCCTCAAGGGATTCTTCGCTGAGGATATTACTCTTGACAACTTCACTTCTACCCTCGACAACCCTAACGGTATCATCAGTTCCGACAAGGTCGGCGCAACGATTGCAAACGATATCAAGCGCAATGCTATCATCTCCGTAATCCTCGCACTCCTCGTGATATTCGCCTACATCGCTTGGCGTTTCAAGGGCTGGGCCTGGGGTCTCGGCGGTGTCGTTTCACTGGCACACACTGCGATTATCATCATCGGTTTCTTCTCACTGTTTACCGGAATCCTTCCGTTCAACCTTGATGTTGACCAGACCTTTATCGCTGCTATCCTGACCATCATCGGTTATGCTATCAACGATAACGTGGTGATTTTCGACCGAATCCGCGAGAACCTGCTGCTGCATCCTAACGACAATTTCGAGGATACTGTCAACAAGTCCCTCAACGCTACCCTGACACGTACGGTGAACACCTCCGTATCTACCCTCCTCCCTATGCTTGCAATCGCAATCTTCGGCGGTGAGTCTATACGCGGTCTGTCCGTCGCACTCTGCCTCGGTATCCTCATCGGTACTTACGCTTCAATTATGATCGGTACTCCGATTATGGTTGATGCCGCCCGTGCTTCAATGAAGAAGAAGGCTGCAAAGAAGTAGTCTTGACATACACACAGAAAACAACCGGGACTCGTCAGGGTTCCGGTTGTTTATTTTGCACAGGAG
>CALYTI010000023.1 GCA_945487035.1 uncultured Bacteroidales bacterium | reverse complement strand
GCAAAGGTACGAGAGGATTATATGCACATCAATACGTAATCGCGGAGATGCTTACCTTCTACGAGGGGTAAATCCCAAAACGATTTTGAACAACTGCCATGAGTACACAAAAGGCATCACCGCTATCGCCTATTGCCCTCATTGTCAGCGCAACCCTCTCCCAACCACTCCTTTCGACTTCGCCATCACTCTATCTGCCGGCTAGTGTTGTCTCGCTGCTTCCTGATGTCCACATCAGGAGCTAAAAGTGCGTGAAAGGCCGTTTTTCTTCCTGATGTCACACATCGGGAAAACCAGGAGGCGAAATGGCAAAAACAGGGGTTGAAATTAATGAATCCAGGTTGTGCTCTGGGAATGGCTTACCACGGAGTTACAGTGATGTCTATCCCAGATACAGAATGGCAGCTGCCAGTGCTGCACAAGGCGGCAATTCAAGGGCGCAGAGGTACAAAAAAGTGCGGAAAGGGCCACAATTTGAATTGAGAATTTGTGCCTCCCTCACCAGAGACAATAGATAGAACAGCCCGATTTCAGCGTACAAAACGATTCTTGCCACATTCTCATACACCCTGAACGCGCCCATAATGCCGGCTGAAAGAACACTGATGACGGAAAGGACGATAAACAGCGAAAACGCCGCGTTGGTCGCAGCATTCCAGTTGTCCTGAGACACCTTCTTATGCGAAAGGATGCGGGATATGGCCCACTTCAGCAGCCCTGTGACCGCCAGCACACCCGCTAACAGGAACAATGGCAGGGGAGTCAGCCCCGCCCAGTCAGCGGCAAGGCAGAAAGGCAGGAACAGCAGCCCCGCAAGCCTGTTGCGGGTGCGGGAGAGCTGCATATTGTATTCCAGCGATACCAACGGCTTCCATCTCGCGAGTGCCGGCATCAGGGGCTTCCAGATAATGAAGAAATCCTTGATGTCGCATATCACGACAAAAAGGAAAACCACACTCAGGATAACGTTGAGCGGCTTTTCAGACAACGACATCTGAGTCTGGACTGCAGGCAGAGCCTCCTGCGAAAGCCATAACACACCGTTGGGAAAGTCCTGGAACATCAGTTGCCCCGTTTTGCGTTATATCCCATCCCTTTCAGGAGTTCGGTCACCTTGTCCCGGAAATCCCCCTGGATGCATATTTCTCCATTCTTGGCAGTACCGCCGACCCCGCACTTTACCTTGAGCTGTTTGCCTAGCTCTGCGAGGTCCTCCTGCGAGCCTACAAAGCCTTTGACCAGAGTAACCTGCTTTCCGGCACGTCCGCTCCGGTCAATGCTCACGATAAGCCTCTGCCTGGAAGGCTCCAGGGTTTGGGGCTCATTTTCCTCTTCAGTTATAAACTGAAAATTGGGGTTGGTCGAATAGACCATCCCCAAACGTTTTTTCCAATCGTTCAATTCTGAAAGCGATTATTTGCGGATAGCTGCAACTCCCGGGAGAACCTTGCCCTCGATAGCCTCGAGCAGGGCGCCACCACCGGTTGAGATGTAGCTGACCTTGTCCACAAGACCGAACTTGTTTACGCAAGCCACAGAGTCACCGCCACCGATGAGAGAGAAAGCACCCTCTGCGGTAGCCTCTGCAACAGCCTGTCCGATAGCCTTTGAGCCCTCAGCGAAAGCATCGCACTCAAATACTCCTGCAGGACCGTTCCAAAGAATGGTCTTTGCGCCCTTGATGGCAGCTGCAAATCTCTTGCGGCTCTCAGGACCTGCATCCACACCCTCGAATCCCTCAGGGATTGCGTTTGAAGGGGTAACCTTGATTTCAGCTCCTTCCTTTACGCTCATAGTGCCGAAATCCAGTCCGTTTGTAACCACTGAATCGGTGCAGAGCACGAGCTCCACTCCGTTCTTCTTTGCCAGCTCCTCAACTCCGAGAGCGACATCGAGCTTGTCGAGCTCAACGATTGAAGAACCGATTTCTCCACCGTGAGCCTTAACGAAGGTGTAGGTCATACCTCCGCAGAGAATCAGCCTGTCCACCTTGCCGAGAAGGTTCTCGATGATGCCGATTTTGGTGCTGACCTTGGAGCCGCCCATAATGGCAACGAAAGGACGCTTGATGTTGGAGAGCACATTGTCAACAGCGCTGACCTCCTTCTCCATCAGGAGTCCGAGCATCTTGTCGTCATCTGCGAAATAGTCTGCAATCACTGCGGTGGAAGCGTGCTTGCGGTGTGCGGTGCCGAAGGCATCCATCACATAGCAGTCAGCATAGGAAGCGAGCTTCTTTGCGAACTCCTTCTGCTTCTCCTTCATTTCCTTCTTTGCAGCCTCGTATGCAGGATCTTCCTTGTCGATTCCGACCGGCTTGCCCTCCTCTTCAGGATAGTAGCGGAGGTTCTCGAGAAGGAGTACCTCGCCCGGCTTGAGGGCTGCAACCTCTGCGTCAGCGTGGGCGCAGTCAGGTGCGAACTTCACCTCAGGTACACCGAGAGCGGCTGCAACAGCCTCCCTTATCTGGCCAAGGCTGAGCTCAGGCTTAACCTTTCCCTTAGGTTTTCCCATATGGCTCATAATGATGAGCGCACCACCCTTCTCAAGGATGAGCTTGAGGGTAGGGACAGCTCCGCGGATGCGGGTGTCGTCGGTAATCTTTCCGTCCTGAATAGGGACATTGAAGTCAACTCTAACGATGGCCTTCTTGCCAGCGAAGTCGTAGTTTCTGATTTCCATTTCTTATAATAGATTTAGTTGTTGATTCTAACGGCCGCAAATTTAGCAAATAATTCAATATCTTTGCACCGCTATGGTAGAGTACCCTTCAGAAAACTGGCGTGATTACGCCCTCATTGACAGCGGAAACGGCGAAAAGCTCGAACGTTTCGGCAGCTACATTATGGCGCGTCCTGAGCCGAAGGCCATCTGGACCCCGTCCCTGAGCCCCGGACAGTGGGCTGCCAAGATGCATACCCGATTCACCCCCGGTGCCGGATTCGGCAAAGCCGGAAAGGAGGATGTAGGCACCTGGAGCAAGGAAAAGCGTATGGATGAGCAGTGGAGGATAGTCTATCCCGGGCAGCAGAAAGGGTTGCGCCTTGACCTTCGTCTCGGCCTCACCTCCTTCAAGCACGTTGGCGTATTTCCCGAGCAGGCACCCAACTGGGAGTTCATCTACTCCCGTACCCGCGCGCTTGCCGCCAGGGCTTCGGCAGATAATGCGCCGGCCCCGAAGGTGCTCAACCTATTCGCATACACGGGCGCCGCATCGCTCGCAGCAAAGGCTGCCGGAGCAGACGTGACCCATCTCGACTCCGTACGCCAGGTAGTCAACTGGGCGCGGGGCAATATGGACAATACCGGCCTGGACGGCATACATTGGGTAGTGGAGGATGCGATGAAATTCGCTAAGCGGGAAGCCCGCCGCGGCCATCTCTATGACGGCATCATCCTCGACCCGCCTGCCTACGGTCACGGCCCTGACGGAGAGCGCTGGAAGCTGGACGACTGCCTCTTCGATATGCTGCGCACCGTCAACCTCATCCTCAAGCCCAAGGACAGCTTCCTTGTGCTCAACCTCTATTCCAACGGCTACAGTGCCCTGCTGGGCGAGACCGTCGTCAGGGAAGCCTTCGGCCTGAAGGGGGACTATAAACTTGAGAGCGGGGAACTCGCCCTGCGTGACAGCTTCGGCAAGAATCTCCCGCTCTCGATAGTGGTAAGGCTCGTCCGTTAATCCTCGGTAAAGCCGTAAACGTCTTTAATCTGGGCATCGAGAACGTCCGCAAGCTCGGTGTTGCCTGCGGCGCGCACCACATCACTCAGATAGTACAGGTAGCTCAGGCAATCCTCGCACTCCGTCTTGCCCCACTCGTAGTACTGCACATAGAAGGCAGCTGACTGAAGCAGTTCGACCGACATCTTAAGTGCAAGGTCGTCCGCCTTCTGCTTCTGCCCGAGGGTGTAGTACATTTGCACCATAGATACTACCATATAGTCGTTTGAGGTGAATCCTACAGGGATGGACTCCATCGGGTATGCCTGCATCACCCTTTCGCACTGCTCGAGCATCTCAAGAGCACGCTCGTTCTGTCCCGCCTTCAGGAAAGCCTTTGCGGCAGTGCAGTGCAGCTGGCGCACCGACATCACTCCGAGGTGGGTGTACATATTCTGGTAGTCCACGAAATAATCCGTACGCCCAAGCGCATCGAACCTGTAAACCTCCGTCATCCTGCGGTACAGGGCGTCAAGGTCAACTTTGCCCGGGTCCAGGGTAGCCGGCTTGTTGCGCAGAGGCACGAACTTGTACGAATAGCCCTCGTACATAAGGTAATCCTTGATGCCTATATTGATGTCTCCTCCCATATTGAGCATATTCAGAGGCCTTGACCAGTCGTAGCCGTCCAGCAGGTCGAGCAGGAACAGCTCCGGCTTCGTGATGAAATCCTTGCCCTTAGGGATGGTGAGCGTGATGCTCTCCGGAATCTCATCCGCAAATTCCTCAGACAGTATGCCGCTGCGCAGCACATTTTCTTTGTTTACCGGCACAACAATCTTGCGTGCAGGGATATAATCCACCTTCCTGCCGCTCTGCAGCGATACCTTGAGCTGAGGATGGCGCACTATGCGCATCACGTCGTGGATATTCATCTCCTGGCCCTCGCGGCTCTCTACGATTGGAACATACTCGTTGGTACCGTACAGATACTGGCTCTGAGGCACGGAGAGCGGAATCGGAGCGGACTCATTGACTGCATACTTCATCTGGTCAATGTACCAGTCGGTTCCGAGCAGGGAAGTGTTGAGTATGCGCACATCGGTGCGTATTTCCTCCACCTCCTGGGCGTACCACAGAGGGAAGGTGTCGTTGTCACCGTGGGTAATCAGGTAGCCGTTCGGACCCACCGAGTTGAGGTAGTTGGAGGCAAGCTCAACGGCGGTGCTCCTGTTGGAGCGGTCGTGGTCGTCCCAGTTCTGCGCTCCCATCAGCGCCGGTACGAAGAGGCACGCTACACTGACAGCTGCTGCCGCTGCGGTGCTGCCCTTGCCCTTTGCAGCCTTGGTAATCCATTGGTATATAGCAGCTACCGCAAGTCCTATCCATACAGAGAAGAAATAGAATGAGCCGGCATAGGCATAATCCCTCTCACGTACCTGGAACGGAGGCTGGTTGAGGTAGAGCACAATGGCAATACCCGTCATAAAAAACATAAGGAAGTTGAGCCAGCAGCCCCTGCGGTCCCTGCCAAACTGGAAGCACAGGCCAATGATTCCCAGAATCAGAGGCAGGAAGAAATAATGGTTCTTGCCCTTGTTCTGTGCAAGTGACGCCGGAGCATCGCTCTGGTCTCCGAGGCGTGCGTTGTCTATAAACTTGATGCCGCTCTCCCAGTTGCCGTGGAAGATATTGCCCGGTGAAGGGGAGTGGATATCGTTCTGGCGTCCCACGAAGTTCCACATAAAGTATCTCCAGTACATCCAGTTAAGCTGGTAGTCGAAGAAATATGCTAAGTTGGCGCCCATCGTAGGCTTTCTCGTTGAAGAGCCTGCTACCTTGGTGCCCTTGCCCTCTGTGTAGGCCTCGTAGAAGCGCTCGTACTGGCCGTCGCCCGAGCTGCTCCACATACGCGGGAAGAGCATCTTGCCGCTGCTGTGGTAGGCCGCATCCACAGGGCCGTCCACCTTCTTGTATTTGCCGTCCACCGGCGCCCAGTACTTGGTGGTCTTCAGCTCATAAGGCGCATCATAGTACTGTCCGTAGATAAGCGGGGTCTTGCCGTACTGCTCGCGCGAAAGGTAGCGCACGAGGGTGAAGGCGTTGTCCGGCTGGTACTCGTTGGTAGGAGTCTTGGCGCAGCTGCGGATGATATCAACCGAGAAGATGGAGAAACCTATGATGATGACGGTAAGGCAGGTAAGCGTCGTGTTGAGCAGTACCTTGCCCTTCTTCAGGGTGGCGAACATTCCCCAGATGCAGAGCGCGAGCACCGCAACCAGGAAGAAGGCAGCTCCGCTGTTGTACGGCAGGCCCAGCGTATTCACGAAGAACAGGTCGCAGTACGCCGCCAGCTTAGGCAGCCAAGGGATGATGCCGAACAGAATCACCGCCAGGATGACCACGCCTATGAGGAAAATCTTTACATATTCCCAGAAACTGTAGGCCGGCTTCTGCCTGAAATAGTACATAAACACCAGAGCCGGGATGGCCAACAGGTTCAGCAGGTGCACGCCTATGCTCAGGCCCATAAGGAAGGCAATCAGCACTATCCACCTGTTCGCGTGCGGCTCGTCGGCCTTGTCGTACCACTTGGTCATTGCCCAGAATACCAGTGCGGTGAATAGGCTGGACATTGCATATACTTCGCCTTCAACGGCCGAGAACCAGAAGGTGTCGGAGAAGCAATATGCGAGTGAACCGACCAGGCCGCTGCCGAATATGGCAATCGCGGCGCCCGTGCTGTAGCTTCCGTCCTCCTGGGGCTTGATGAGCCTGCGCACGAACCATACTATGGTAAGGTAAAGGAAGAATATGGTGAAAGCCGAGCAAAGCGCGCTCATAGCGTTTACCAGCACTGCCGCGTGGGCGCCGTCCCCCAGGAGGGTGAATATGCGCGCGAAAAGCTGGAATACCGGGTTCCCGGGGGGATGGCCCACTTCCAGCTTGTATGATGATGCGATAAATTCGCCGCAATCCCAGAACGAAGCCGACGGCTCGATGGTCAGCAGATAGGTCACCGCCGAGATGACCAGGGCTGCCGCCGCAGCTATCTTGTTGTAAAGATTGAATTTCTTGATATCCATAATCTACAAATATAAGCATTTTTCTATACAACAATATTTTGTCTTGAATTCAAATAAGTTATTTATTTCAAATATGGAAATTGATATACTTCGATTATTATAGATTATCGGCCTTCATACTTGCAATTTTAAAGCATTTTTGCACGGGCGCCTTTTTATTATTTCCGGAGAATCTTTATTGCATGCGGATAGACTGGCAAATTTGTCCTACTTACAGTTTGAAAAGAAAAAAATAAATTCTAACTTTGTTGTCCTTGGACTGTTTTGAATATAATGTATCAACAGTTATAGTGTATTGTTAAATTAATGCTTATGAAAAAAATCAAACTTTTTTTCACAGCCATCTTGGCTTTCGCGGCCCTCGCATCCGCATCGGCTCAGACCATAACGGTCTCCGGTGTTGTGCTTGATGCGACAACATCCGAAGCGATTCCGGGTGCGGCCGTTCAGCTCAATGGCGATGCGACCACTTACGCTCTCACAGACGTATTTGGCAACTACACAATCGCGGTTCCCGCAAAGGGAGTCCTGACAGTATCCTGCCTCGGTTATTCTACTCTCGAGGTTGCTGTCAACGGAAGATCGGCGATTGACATCAAACTCGAACCTGATGCTCAGGCACTCGAGGGTACCGTATTTATTGGATACGGTTCTGCAAAGAAGGTCGGCAATATTGTCGGTCAGGTAGCCACCATCAAGGGTGACGCCGTCAAGAATGCACCTTCCGCATCCGCACTTGACCTCCTTCAGGGTCAGGTTGCAGGTATGCAGGTGCTCAGTTCCGGTGGTGTGGCCGGTGACAACAATATCTCTATGAAGATTCACGGAACTGGTTCCCTCGGAACCACATCCGAGCCTCTCTTCATTGTGGATGGTATCCAGTCTTCCAGCGGCGCCGTTATGGCAATGAACCCTAACGACATTCTCAGTGTGACCGTGCTCAAGGATGCATCCTCAACATCCATCTACGGAGCTATGGGTGCTAACGGTGTTGTCTATGTGACCACCAAGAGCGGAAAGTATGATTCTGAGGCTACCATTACCGTAACTTCCCAGTATGGTATCTCAACTCTTACAAACAAGCAGTTCTATGACAATATGATGTCTGCCGATGAGTTGAAGAACTTCTGGATGAGGTCCGGACTTATGACTGCAGACCAGATTTACAGCACCTATACCAGCAAGGGTTACGATGCCGATACCAAGTGGTATATGTATCTGCAGAGGCTCAACAACCCTCAGTATCAGAATGATGTGACCATCGAGGGCGGTAGCAGCAAGATTGCCTATATGCTCGGTATTTCACAGTTCCACCAGGACGGTAATACCATCGGCAACTTCTATGACCGTTACACCGTGCGTTCCAACATTCAGGCCCGTCCTAAGGATTGGCTCAAGGTAGGACTTAATCTTAATGGAACTTACTCAGCCACTCAGAACAATGACAATTGGAGTGATTCCGAAAATCTGGATGCAAACTATCTTTCCGGAGGTCTTTCATTTATGCTCAACCCTCTCTACCCTGCAACCGAAACTGTAGTGGATGAAAACGGAAATAAGAAAGAGATAGTATCTCCTGTCAAGTTCAGCAACGGTATTTATAATCCGTACTACTACTATAGCGACGATACCTACAAGTGCCAGTACAACACCTTCCGTATCCAGGCTTCATCCTTCGTTGAAATCGAGCCTGTAAAGAATCTCGTCTGGACCACCCGTGTAGGTTCAAATGCAGCCCTTCAGGTGCTCGACCGCTACGGAATGCCTTCAGCAGAGTTCATGTCGGGCTCCGGTATGCTTCAGAAGTCACATTCCCTCCAGAACAAGGTGACCCTGACCAACACCCTGGAGTACACTCTCCATCTCGGTAACGACCACACCTTATCCATCCTCGGAGGCCAGGAGTACATTGATTATACTTTCAAGAGTGTATCTGCTTACGGTGCCGGTATAACCGATGACCGTTATATGGTGCTCGGCAACATCTCAAAGGATAATGACAACCACAAAATGTCAATGTCACAGAGCCTCAACCAGTACAGGTTCCTCTCATTCTTCGGACACGCCGACTACAGTTATCTGGACAAGTATATTATCGATTTGACTGTCCGTAACGATGCCAGCTCTCGTTTCGGTTCCGATATGCGCAACGCCACTTTCTGGGCAGCAGGTGCTATGTGGAAACTCGGAGAGGAAGACTTCCTTCAGGGTTCGGACATTATCAATGACCTTAATTTCAAGGCCAGCTACGGTACCCAGGGTAATGCTGAAATCGGTAATTACACCCACCTCGGAATCGTAAGTACTGCCGGGTCTTACAACGGTAACAAGGGTATTATCCTTGCCCAGCCGGAGAACAAGATGCTCACCTGGGAAAACCAGAAACTCCTTACCGTAGGTTTCGACGCAAGACTTATTGATGCCATTGACCTTGAGGTCAGCTTCTACAACCGTGTCACCTCGGATATGCTTATGAGTGTTCCTCAGCCATACACTTCAGGCTTCACAACAGTCTCTTCGAATGTAGGCTCAATGCAGAACTCAGGTGTGGACATTTCCCTCAACTTCAATCTTCTCAAGGGCAGGGACTACTATATGAACGCCCGTTTTGCTCTCGGTTACAACAGGGAGAAAGTCACCGAACTCTTCAACGGTCTTGACCGTTGGGAAATTGCCAATACCGGTGTCGCTTACGTTGTAGGCAGCCCTGTGATGTACTACTATCCAATCTATGCAGGTGTTGACCCTGAGGACGGTGCCCCAATGTGGTATCTCCCAGGTGAGAACATCGATGTCTGCACTATGGACCCTGACCGTGTCACCAAGGAATTCGACGAGGCAGCTCTTACCCAGAATACAGGCATCAAGCGTCACGAGCCAATCAATGGCGGTTTCGGTATTGATGCAGGCTACAAGGGCCTCTTCCTCAGAGCAGACTTCTCTTTCATCGGAGGCAAGAATCTCATCAACAATGACGCTTACTTCTATGCAAACCCTAATGTATTCTCCGGTATGAACCAGAGCAAGAGGGTTTCCGATTTCTGGACTCCTTACAACACTGACGCAAGGTATCCTGACTGGTCTAAGGGCTATGAGATGCAGTCCGACACCTCAATTCTCGAGGATGCTTCTTTCCTCCGTCTGAAGACCCTCGTTGTCGGCTACAGCATCCCTAAGCAGCTGCTCAAGAACCAGAAACTCTTCAAGAGCGTATCTGTAACTCTTACAGGACGTAACCTTCTAACCTTCACCAAGTACGAGGGTATGGACCCTGAGGTTGACTCCAACCTTACTCTTGGTCTTCCTGGAAACACACTTCAGGTCCTCGGAGGCTTGGAACTTAAGTTCTAATTTAAATGATGTTAGAGATGAAAAATATATTTGCAAAATCAATCGCTATCGTTCTTGCGGGTATCAGCCTCGCTTCCTGCGACCTGAACCTTTATCCGGAGGGCAGCATTGTCTATGATGAGGAGAAGGGTTTCTTCACTAATCTTGATGATGTTTATGGCGCAGAAACTGCTGTTTACGCGAACTTCAAGGCGACAACCGGAGGCTTTTACAGCTTTTTGGAGGACCTTATGTTCGATGGATTCAACGCTACTCTCAGCTATGGTAACAACTATGGCTCTATCCATAAGACCGACTCCGGTTTCAATACAGGCGATCAGGATGTAGAGTCCTTCTGGGGCAATTACTACCTCACGATGAAGAACTACAATGTGACCATTGATGCAGCTGATGCAGCACCTGAAGATGTTGCAGAAGATGCAAGGTTTGTCAAGGGTGAGGCCTGTGCCGCCCGTGCTTATGCATATCTGCAGCTCGCAAGGCATTTCGGTCCCAAGTACGATGAGGCAACGGCAGATGTTGACCTTTGCGTCCCGCTTGTGCTTCACTACGACCAGAATGCCCGTCCGAAACGCAACACTATGGCTGAGGTATATGAGCAGATTCTGGAGGATCTCGACTCTGCTTATGTAATCCTCACTGACTATGAGGTGGAGAATAAGCCCAACTCCCTCTATTTCACCCCTGATGCAGTCAAGGCTATGATGGCCCGTGCACTTCTGGATATGGGAGATTATGAGGCTGCCGCTGACACTGCTGTTTCCGTTATCGAGTCTGCTGCCGGTTACGAGCTTGCAACAACTGCAAAGCAACTCGACAGTCTGCGCAGCCTCGATCTTGGAAAAGAGGCCATTATGCAGCTTTTCGCAAGTTCTACCGAGACACCGAACGGTTACGGACTCTTCACCTCTTTCGAGAAGGATTCCAAATCTTCTACCGGATATTCTTACTACAGACCATATTTCCTTCCTACGAAGACTCTTATGGATTTGTATGAGAACAACGATATCCGCAAAATCGCGTGGTTCCATCAGGTAGTTGACAATCCGATTTGCATTGAGGGTGGATACGCCAACAATGTCTATGTATTCAGCAAGTACGCAGGAAACCCGAATTACACTTCAACCGGACTTCCTACCGGACTCGTTGCTTCCAAGCCGTTTATGATCAGTGAGATGTATCTTATCGCAGCTGAAGGCTATTTCCAGTCTGGAGATAATACCAACGCAAAGAAATATCTCAATATGCTTCAGGCAAAGCGCAAGGCAACTCCTTCAGCTCTCAGTATGGAAACCATCCAGAAAGAGTGGAATAGGGAGACCGTCTGCGAAGGTCTGCGTCTTACCAATATGAAGAGATGGGACATCGGTTTCGAAGGACGTCTGCCTCAGACCAATGCAGTCAGCCTCATTATGAGTACACCGAAGGAAGTCTTTGAGGACAAGGAGCTTGAGGCTGGTGACAAAGTATTCTGCTGGCCAATCCCATCCTACGAAATCAAGATTAACCCTAATCTTGAGCAGAACCCTGGATACGGTACAAACTAATATCGACTGAAAAATGAAAAAGATATACAAACCATTGACTCTTCTGGCTCTTGTTGCAGGTCTTGCTTCCTGCAACAATGTAGCTGAGTTCCAGACTGAAGCCTTTGTTGCTTTCAGCGGTACTTCTTTTACCGTGAAAGAGAATGCCGGTGAAATCAAGATTCCTGTCAATCTGGTTTCATCCAATCCTTTGACAACAACCGTCAGCTATCAGATTACCGGAGGTGATGCCGTTGTGGACAAGCATTACACTATGCCTAACACTTCCGGCGTGATTACGGTTTCTACCGATCCAGCAAAGTGCGACAGCATTGTTGTATGCCCTATTGACTCAACCGGTGTATTCACCAAGAACAAGACCTTGGAGTTTACCATCGTATCTGTAACTGAGGAAGGTGTTCAACTCAGCAATACTACCAAGTGCAAACTCTCGATTATCGATATTGACGGTGGACTCAATCTTCTTGTCGGTCATTGGGCCGGTTCCGATATGTCTACAAACAAGAATCCGGGAGGCATCGAGTTCGACCTCGCTCTTTGCGAAGAGGGAGAATCAGAAGACTTCCCTAATGCCAATGTCAAGATTCCAGCAGGCGGATTGACCGTTAATGATGCTATGGGCAACAGTTGGGAAAGCCAGTTGGATTTGTTCCTCTATTTCGATGACAACAAGTCCGAGCTCCAGCTCTATCCTGGGCAGGTTTTCGATGCCGGCAACTTCGGTGAAGGCGTTGGCGTGCTCTACATTTCGCTTGACCTGAAGACAACCCTTCAGGGCGTTGATGAGCAGCCTGTAGTCTTCAAGGTCAATGAGGAAGTCTTGACACTTGCAGATGATGTTTGGTGCGGTCTCTGGAATGACAGCGGCTTCTCCGGATACAACTGCGGATGCTTCCTTGCCAACGGAGAAATCAGAAAACAGTAATGAAACAAAGAATACTTCTACTGACGCTTAGCGTGTGTGTCTGCGCGGCTTCCTGTGTTAAGGAAGCCGTGCAGCCGGACGCTGCATTTCGGGAAAGTGAGGAAAAGAAAGTTCTTTCCAGCATTGTTCCCGGGGAACTTATCATACAGTTTGACCGCACTACCGTTGAGGCTGTTGAAGGACAGCTGATGAAGGGCAAAGTGAGCGGCACTGGAATGCAGGTTCTGGATGATGCCCTCGCTGCTATGCACGCTACCGGCATCAGGCGTCTGTATGAAGATGGTGGAGAATGGGAGGAAAGACACCGCAGGGCTGGCTTGCACCAGTGGTATGTGGTTAGCTACGATGACCGGAAGTACATCGAAACCAAAGCCGGCGTTAGTCCTTTGGATGCTGTGCCTGGCATTGTTTACAAAGAGCCTGTCAGAAGAATCAAGAGTCTTTCCACTGATTTCTTCAACGACCCCGGCCTCTACCAGCAGTGGCATTACTATAACGACGGCTCCAAGAGTACTTGGAAAGCAGGAGCAGACATCAATGTCCTTCCTGTATGGGAGAATTATACGACCGGTTCAAAAGAAATCATCGTCTCTGTCGTTGACGGCGGTGTCGATATGTCTCACGAAGACCTTCAAGGCGTAATAATTCCTGGCGGCACTGATGGCAGCCGCAATTTCTACGACAACAGCTATACCATTACAGCTACCGAACACGGCACCCACGTTGCCGGTACCATCGCTGCAATCAACAACAACGGCATCGGAGTCTGCGGTGTTGCAGGCGGCTCTGACGGAACCGGCGGTGTAAAGATTCTCAACTCACAGGTTTTTGTGGAGGGAAAGAAGAACGGTGGCGATACCTATAATGCTATGGTTTGGGGGGCAGACCACGGTGCAGTAATCTCCCAGAACAGCTGGGGGTATGTTTACGATAATCTGCAGGATGCCCAGGCCGGAAGTGTAGGGTCGATGAAGAGTGCTATTGACTATTTCATCAAATATGCAGGAACCGACAAGAATGACAATCAGACCGGCCCTATGAAGGGTGGAGTTGTCATTTTTGCTGCCGGCAATGACGGTTGGCCTGTGGGCTGGCCGGGAAAGTATGACGGCGGCGGTCTCTGCCTTGCAGTAGGTGCGATGGCTTCCAATGGCACCCGCAGCTACTACTCGAACTATGGTGACTGGGTGGACATCGCCGCTCCTGGTGGAGATGCCAGAGTTGGTCATGAGGTTTACAGCACAGTGCCCGGAGGTTATGCGAATCTTCAGGGAACTTCGATGGCCTGTCCACACGTTTCCGGCGTGGCCGCATTGCTGGTTTCCAATTTCGGAGGCCCTGGATTTACCAACGAAATGCTGGTTGAAAAGCTGCTCGGAGGTGCAAACACCGAGTTTCTCCCTTCTTCTTATCAGATTGGGCCTCTGGTAGATGCCTACGGCTCTTTCGAGTACGGAAGAAGTGAACCTCCTTCAAGCGTGGATGATTTGACTGTCGAGGGTACTGGCGGAAACGTCAATTTCTCCTGGACTGTCACATCAGACCCTGACAACGGCAAGGCTTTCGGTTATATACTCTATGCTTCTCCTTATGAGAGCGACTTTGTGGATTTCAACCCAGCGAGTCTTCCTTCAACAATGAAGAAGGCAGCTGTCCTGACTGGAGACTTGAATGTCGGTGATCCGATTCAGGGCAATATTGCCGGACTTGAGTTCAATTCCAAGTACTATTGTGCTGTCATAGCCTATGACTACGGAAAGAACTACTCGCCGCTTTCGGCCGTGAAGTCTGTTTCTACAACCAATAACAACGCTCCTGTATTCGAGACTTCCTATACAGGGGATTGGAAGGTCAGGGCAAATCAAGTTATGGAAGTTATTTTCAATATTTACGACCCTGACTTCCACAAAATTACTGTAAACTTCAACTCGGATTGCCTGTATGCAACCAGCAAGGAACTCCCTGATGGAACTTACAAGCTTACGATAGACGGAATCAGCACTCCGGCCGGTAATTATACCGCTACCTATTCTGCCAAAGACAGCTACGGTATGTCAGCTTCCAGGAAGATTAATTTCGAAGTTCTTCCTAATCACGCTCCTGTAGCGAAAAAGCCTATGGACAATCTGCTCTTTGATCGTGTGGGTCAGACCATTACTCTCAACATAGATGAGTACATCTATGATGAAGACGGGGATGTGCTGAGCTTCGTTACCGAACATACTAACCCTAAGGTGCTGCACATCAACCCTTCGGGAAACACCCTCTCTTTGACTTCGTTGAGCTATGGCATGGATGATGTCATTATTCACGCTTACGATATCAAGAAAGCTGAGGCCCCATTTACCTTCTCCGTGAAGGTAAGGGAGCCTGATGCTGAGGCGGATGTTTATCCTAGTCAGGTAACTGATGTGCTCAACATCAGCGGTGGAGAGTCTGCGCAGACAATTATAAGCATCTACAACTCCACAGGCCAGCTGGTCTATGAGGAAACTGTTGTTACCGATGCCTTCAATCCGGCAAAGATTGACATGAGCGGGCTTGCCCCGGGTGTTTATACCGTAAAGGTGACCATTGACGGTAAGCAAACAGTAAGGACTGTAGTGAAACTTTAAGAAATACTATTTTAATTTTTTTAAATCCTTTCTATTATGAAAGCTAAATCATTGGTTTTTGCAGCGCTCGCCATGGTGATGGCAGCCTGCGTTCCGACCACGGATCCAAAAGAAGAATTCGTACCTGAGTTCAAGGTTTCCGGTGTTAAGGACAACACTGTTTCAGTTGGTGCTGGCGCAAAGGACGTAACCGTTTCAGTTACTTCCAATCTCTCTTGGAGCGTTGAGTGCGCAGCCGACTGGGTTACTATCAATCCTGAAAGCTACACTGCAAAAGAGGATAAGACTTCCGAGACTGTAAAGGTTAAGGTTTCTGTTTCTGCAAATGAGGTTGAAGAGGCACGTGAGACCGAGCTTGTATTCGGCGCTGAGGGTGTAGATCCGGTTAAGGTTACACTCAGGCAGGCCGCAAAGGAGCATGTTTACAAGACTATCACAGTCTTTGACATAGATAAGTTTGAGCCTGTAAGCGACTACAGCGTTGAGGCTCCTGCTATGGGTGGTTCTGTAAGCTTCACAGTTCAGGCAAACGGTGACTGGACAGTAGAAGCTCCGGAGTGGGCTGCTGTAACTCCTGCAAGCTTCACTTACACTGACAATGACCTCGCTGATGTTACCGTATCTTTTGAAGCTAACCTTGTTGAGACCCGAGAGGGTGAGATTCGCTTCAAGGGTGACTTCGAGGCTGACCTCGTTGTTCCTGTAAGCCAGGCTGTTGTTCCTACAATTGGCCTTACACTTGGAACTGTTGAACCAAAATCAATAGGTTTCACCACTAATCCTTCTGATGAAGAGTTCTTATATATGGTAATGTGTGAGTCCAAGTCTTACTTTGATCAGTTTGAGTCAGATGAGGAACTTCTTGCAGCAGAGGTTGAATGGCTGCAAGACCTTGCTTCTCGTAACAGTATGTCTCTCAAGGACGTAGTTGATAAACTTGCTTACTATGGATCTGGAGAAGGCGTTATTGAAGCTTGGTATGATAGTGACTATGTTCTTTATGCGTATGGAATTACATATGAAGGAGAGATTATCACGAAACTTGAAAAAATAGCTGTGCATACTCCTTTATATGATTTCAAATTCGCTGGTACAGCTATATGGCATGATGTAGCTATGGGTGAAATGTTTGGCACAGGACAACGTGATTTGCCATGTGATGTATACACAGTTGAAGGACTTGATGGTCACTACTTCTTCCGTTCACCATATAACTATGCAAATCTTTGTGGATGGTTTGTTAACGCGACTCCTGAAGAATTCTTCCCAGAAAAGGATGCTTACACAAAAGATGTTTATATTGAGATAGATTGTACAGACCCTTCTGCAGTTGTTTATGAAATGCAAGAGATTGGTTTAAATGTAAATGATGAATATGGGTGGATGAGTGTTGGATCAACTTACGGTCAGTACAACTACACAGGCACTTTGGAGAATAATGTAATTTCCTTTGCCTCCGGTTATCTTCTTGTTATCTTCCCGGATGAGGTAAATGATGACGGATCTGTAGGTGGTCTCTATGGTATTGATTTGTCAAGATATGGTAAGTTCACCATCACTATCGATACTGACGCAACCGAATCTGTTTATCCTAAAGATCCTGAAGGAACAGGTACAACAATGGCTAAAGCTTACAGCAAGCCAGTTGTTCCAGTTGTAGCAAATCAGTTTACAAGAGAGAGAATCAGTAAGAGAACCATTCTCAAGTAAATGAAAGCTCTCACTTTACTTTTCGCCCTTGCGCTGGTGTCGGTGACGGCATCAGCGCAGACGAGCGATGCGCTTCCGTTCGTCAGAACGGGGCATAGCGCAGCGCGCGAAGCAATGGCAGGAGCCGGAACCGTTTCCGGCGCCTGCGATGCTTGGGCGTCTTTTGACAACGCGGCACTGTCCGCTTTCGGAGACAACACCCTGGACGCCGCCGTCAGCTACTCCAGCTGGGCTCCATCTTCGGGCAACTTGTTTGCAGGCGGCCTCACCTACCGTCTCGGTAGCAAGATCGGAATCACTGCCGGAGCCTACTACGGCCTTGGCAAAGAGTACGACGTCTACTCCAATGAAGGTATAAAGAAAGGAACTTTCACGCCTACCCAGATGCAGTTCAATCTCGGAATGGGCTATAAACTCCTTCCCTGGCTCTCGCTTGGAGCTAATGTCCACGCCGCAACGGAAACCCTTGCCGAAGGAGCAAGCTACAAAGCTTTCAGCGGTGACCTTTTCCTCATGGGGCATATGGACAGTTTCAAGTTCGCTGCCGGAGTTGTGTCTCTCGGTACCCCGGTGAAGTCTTCCACAGGCACATCCTACAACCTTCCTTCATCCGTGAAGCTTGCAGGAGGCTATGAAGACTCTTTTGGCGGCATTTCCTGCGCAGTCTACACCGATCTGGACTATTTCTTCCTTGCATCAGGTTTCAGCGCCTCAGTTGGTGCAGAGCTTGGATGGGATGAGATAGCGAGCCTGCGTGCCGGCTATCATTTTGCCAGCAAGAACACTCCTTTGCCGAACTACTTCTCTGCCGGTCTGGGAGGCCGTCTTCTCGGCTTCAGCCTCGATGCAGCAGTGCTTCTCGGAGGCCAGCTCAGCGGTACCGTTCTCGTAACCCTCGGTTACGGATTCTGATTCCTATGAGGACTGCAAGACAAATTGCTGCAGTATCTGTGTTTGTCGCAACTTTGCTTTCAGCAAGTTGCGTCAAATCGTATCCTGACGGGCTTACCGAGCAGGAGTACAATTCCCTCCGTTATGTCAATTCCTTCGCCAAGACCATAGTTGACCAGTACTATCTCTGGAAGGCTGAGGTCCAGGAGGATATCGACAGCTGGAAAGTAACCGATGATCCTATCGGGAAGGTCAATTCCATACGCTATACTGAGGACGGCGCCCTGGTGGACAGATGGACGCGTATGACCGATGACTACGAGCTGTTTATGCAGAAGGTGGATGGCAATGCCAAAACTTTAGGACTCAACATTGCCCTTTACTGGTCAGACGAGGCTCAGACTTCGATTTGTGCCGTTGTCAACTATGTCTATCCCGGCAGTCCGGCAGAGCAGGCGGGTCTGCACAGGGGGGATGTGATTACTTTCGTAAACGGCCGTCAAATTCCTAAAGATGACTATCAGAACTTCATCAGCGCCAATCTGCTTAATGCCGATTCGGCCAGCCTTGAGCTGCGCAGCGGTTTGAAAGTGGAATTGGAAGCTGTTCAGATGTATTGCGACCCTCTGGTCCACAAGGCAGTGTTTGACTGCGCCGGGACTAAGGTGGCATATCTTTTCTATACCTCCTACACCCTGGATTCCCGCGACAGCCTCAAGAAGGCTTTTTCCGAGTTTAAGGAAGCCGGGGTGAGCGAACTTATCCTTGACCTTCGCTACAATGGTGGCGGCTATGATGCGGCCAGCCGCACTCTCGCTTCTCTGATTGCGCCGCGCGAGGTGGTTGAGAACGAAAAGGTCTTCAATACCGAAATCTATAACGAGAACTTGTCCGAATACTTTACTAACTGGTCCACATTCGACCCGGACTGTCTTGATGCCAATATCGATGCACGCAAACTCTATGTGCTGATGACGGGGAATACCGCTTCCGCATCCGAGTCCACAATTTGCGGACTTTCCCCTTATATGGAGGTCGTGAAGATAGGTAAGCAGTCCTATGGCAAGTTCTGCGGCGGCTATATTTTCGAGGGCTCGGCCTGGTATGACGAGATGAAGTCTATGCTTACGGTTTCGGACTGGGAAAACGGGAAGAAATATGCCGCCAACTGGGGGATTTATGTGATGGCAAGCCGTTATGCCGACTGCAATGGCAATACTCCCTGTATGCCGAACGGTTTCACCCCGGATGTCGAGGTGGAGGACAATCCTGTTCAGTCCATTCCTATCGGAGACCCTCAGGAGCAGATGCTTCACGCCGCCCTCACCCTTGCCGGCTACGACTTCCATCAGACCGCATCACTGAGCTCCGCCCCGGCACTTCTCGGCCCTTCAATCGAAATGCCGCTGGAATTTCCACTCCTGTTGAAATAATTTCTCGCCGCCTGCTAATACTGTTTTCGCTTTTTCTGACTGCCCAAGTGTCTTTGGCTGAAGAGCAGGGGCCTAACCCTGTGTATAAGCGTGGGGAGACGGTACTTGAGCAGACATTGCCGCCATCACCTTAAGGCCCTAAATATAGAATAGATCAGATAGTTATGAAAGTAATTCACGATTTGCACAATTTTTGGGAAGAAAATGATGTAGATTTTCTAGCTCAATTCGGTATTAAAAGAATACCAAATGATAATGAGCCTATAAAAATTGAGGAAGGATATATATATGAGGAGATAATAAAATACTTCTCAAATAAGCAATTTAATCCACTGAGAGAGTATATTCAGTTTGAGTATTCAAAAGAGGAGATTCTGGGATCGGAATACTGCGTCATAAGAAATTATCACTATTGCGGCTATCCGGAGCATCTGAATGACATTACTTGTGAATGGCAGGACAACTGCACTTCGTGTCATTACAATGCCGTACAGATAGATGATTACCGAGTCAGTAAAGTAGCCAAACATAAGTTGTGGGGGTTCTTCGCCTGGGTATTTGAAGTATTGTTTGCTTCCGTTGACTTATATCAAGAAGTTTTTGAGCCACTGGGGATAGGATGCAGACCATTAAGGACAAAAGGGGGAAAGATTATTGATGGTGTTGTACAACTTGTGATTCCAGTCATAGACGAGGATATGGTTTTTCTCAATTACAATTATCGGGAATGCCCAGAGTGTGGAAAAAGGAAGTATGTAGGTGCCCCCATCAATCCTTTTTATCCTTTGCATAAACATCCATTGCCGCATATCTATCTTTCAAAGGAAAGATTTGGAGACGGATGGTTTTCAGATAGGGAAATCTATATTTCTACAGAATTGGCGCTTAAACTGATAAAAATGAAGGAACTGAAATACGAATGGCTGATTCCGTGCAAGCCTAATTACGAGGCGTATCTCGCATCGATTGATGGATGGGAGCCACAACAAAGCAAATGGTTGGACCCTGGGAAAGAACTTTCAATATTCGTATAGTGTTGACTCTATTGATAAATCATAATTCACGGAACGACCCTTAGCGACCACTCCGCCCTGTTCTACTCCGCCAGCCTGCACCGCTGGCTGGTCTCGGACCCGCAGAGCGAAAAATACTACGGCATCAGCCAATACGCCTGCTGCGGGGATGATGTCTTGATTTACAATCATTGGATTTTGATTATTAAAATCTAATAATTACTTTTGCATAAAAGAATTCGTATGAAGAATCCTTTCTATATCAACGGTCCGATACCGGAGCCATATTTTTGTGATAGGCAGCAGGAAACTGCCAGACTGGTTGACTATGTTCAAAATCAGTCTGATGTTCTTCTTACTTCGCCCAGACGAATGGGCAAGACACAACTTATACGGCATTTCTACGCGCAGCCTGAGATTGCCGGTGAATATCATACCTTCTATGTGGATATCTATGCCTCGACCAGTCTGTCTGAATTTGTGATGCTGCTGAGCAAGGAGATATACTCCTGTTTGGCTCCGAAGGGGAAACAAATGATAGACCTGTTTGTCCGGGTGTTGAAGTCTCTGTATGGAAGTTTCGGATATGACCCGGTCACAGGAATCCCGACATTTGACCTCAAACTTGGGGATATTAGCAGGCCTGAGACAACACTCGAAGAAATTTTCCGTTTTCTGGAAGATGCAGACAAGCCTTGCATCGTAACCATAGACGAATTCCAGCAGATAGGCAATTATCCAGAGAAAAACGTGGAGGCGCTGCTGCGAACCTACATTCAGAAGATGAGCAATTGTCGTTTTATTTTTGCCGGAAGCGACAGGCATTCTCTTGAGAACATGTTCAACTCTCCGTCAAAGCCATTCTACAACAGCGTGTCACATATGTATCTGGACCGTATTAACAGGGCAGTGTATATTGACTTTGCAGCAAGGATGTTTAATGAAGGCGGAATAGGTATCCCGGAAGCATTGTGCGGATATGTTTATGACTTGTTTGAGGGACACACATATTATGTCCATCAGACTTTCCACGACTTGTTCGCCCGCCATCAGGAGCCTACGGCGGAGTTGCTTGAGGACACGATAGACCATATCCTTTCAGACCGTGAACATTACTATATGGAGCAGATGTCTATGCTCACTCTCGCACAGAAAGAGACATTGACAGCTGTCGCCCGAGAAGGCGATGCCTCCAGAATTACATCTGCCGCCTTCATCAGGAAGCATTCTCTTCAGTCTGCGAGCATGGTCCAGAACTCCGTGCGTTTTCTTCTGGAAAAACAGATTCTCACCTATCGTCAAGATAAAGGCGTAAAAATCTATTCTGTTGCAGACAGATTCTTGCGCCTTTGGCTTGTGAAAATGTATTAAGTTTACGCCTTCTTCGGCGTCCTGTAAGGCTGGCGTTGGATAGTGGCCGGCTTCTTGCGCTTCACCGCCCAAATCCATATCGCAATACCCGCAATCGCAAACGGGAAACTCAGTACGTGGCCCATATTGATAACCACATCCCCGATGGTAAAGAGGGTAACTGAAGGCGCTTTGGTGAACTCCAGCAGGCCTCTCACTCCGAAGCAGAAGGTAAGGAAGATACCGAACAGTTCTCCGCTGTAAAGCTTGTCGAGCTTCTTGCGGTACAGCCACATCATCACTATGCCCATAGTAAGGTAGGTAAACGCCTCATACAGCATAGTCGGGTGCTTCGGATTAGGGTCTCCCGTGCGGTCAAACACGATTCCCCAAGGCAGATTGGTGTTGTAACCGATGATTTCCGAATTGAAGAAATTGCCGAGTCGGATGCAGGCTCCCGCAAAGCAGACTACCAGCACAAGCCTGTCGGCAATCCAGAAGAAATCGAAGCCCTCCTTCTTGCCGTATTTCTTCACATACCATATGATACCAATAATGATACCTATCGCGCCTCCGTGGCTCGCAAGTCCTCCCTTCCAAGGCTGGAAAACCTCCAGGAAGCCTTGCCAGCTTCCGAAATAGTATTGAGGGTCATAAAATATGCAGTGACCGAGACGCGCTCCCACAATGACGCAAATCAGCATAGCATAGAGGAACGGGTCGAGAAGTTTCTCGTCAACGCCTTCCCTGCGGTAGAAACTGCGGAACATATACCATCCGAAGATGAACCCTGAAACGAAAAGCAGGGAATACCACCTCAGGCTAATCGGGCCGAGGTGCAGAAGCACCGGATCGACATTCCAGTGAATTGTAAGAATATCCAGCATATCCGACAAATATAGCTATATTTTTGATATATTTGCCCCCGCTTGCAAAGAGGTTCAATTATTCTTAACAAATGGCACAATCATTGCAAAAACGCCTTGGCTTTTATATTAGTTAGATAAACTATGTTAATACAATCAATCGCAATACTTGCGACCCTGGCAGCATCACCGTCCGAGCCGCAAGTCATTACCCTCGAACAGGCTCTGGAAATTGCCCTTAGCGAAAATGTTTCCGTTAAGGTTGCCGATAAAGAAATTCAGCGCGCGGAATATGCGAAGAAGGGCACCTATGCTGCCCTGTTTCCTCAGATAGACGGATCCGCCTCCTTCCAGAGAACCATCGAGAAGCAGGTGATGTATATGGACTTCGATATGTCCTCCATTATGGGCCCCGGTGCAGGCGGCTCGGAAGGCGAAGGAGGTGAAGAGTCCTCCAAACAGAACAACGGAATGGAAGTCGGCCGTTGGAATTCCTTCTCTGCCGGCTTCAGCGCTGGTATGCCGCTTGTCAACTTCCAGGTCTGGGAGAGTCTGCGCATCAGCGGACAGGACGTGGAGCTTGCGGTAGAAAAAGCCCGCAGCAGCCGTCTTGAGATGGTAACCCAGGTCAAGTCCGCATACTATTCAGCCCTGCTCGCAAAGGAGTCCTATAAGGTTTATAAGGAGGTTTACGACAATGCCCTTGCAAACTTCGAGAAAATCAGTCTCAAACGCGAGGCTCAGAAGGCTTCCGAATTGGACTACGCACGTGCGGCGACCACCCTTGCCAACGCGGTTCCTAATCTCTACGATTCCCAGAACGCCATCACCCTCACGCTTTGGCAACTCAAGGCTGTGATGGGAGTGGACCTCGACATGGAAATCGATGTCGCCGGCAAGCTCTCCGACTACGCCCAGGACATGAGCATACTCTTCGGTGAGGATGAGCTCAATCTCGACAACAACAGCACCATGCGCCAGCTGGCCATCCAGGCCGAGCAGCTCGCGTCCGCGGTCAAGAGCCAGCAGTACGCCTATCTCCCGTCCCTGAACCTCAGCTTCGTCTATAACTACAGTGCCATGGCCAACGACTTCGAGTTCAGCACCTACAACTGGACTCCGTACTCTTATGTCGGACTGAGCCTCAGCATACCTATTTTCTCCGGCGGGAAGCGTCTCAATAATGTGCGTGCTGCCAAGGTGCAGGCCAGCGAGCTTGAGCTTCAGACCGAGAACACCCGCCGTCAGCTTCAGATTTCCATACGCCAGAACATCAACACGATGGAAACGGCTATGCACAGCTACGAAGCAGCAGGCAAGGCCCTCGAATCAGCCGAAAAGGCTTATGACATAACCCAGGCCTCCTACGAAGTGGGCAGCAGCACGCTGACTGACCTCAACGATGCACAGCTTGCGCTTGTTCAGGCAAGAATGAGCGTAAGCCAGTCAATATTTTCATATCTCAACGCCAAGGCAAGCCTAGAGCAGACCCTCGGCTGTGATTTCCTCGAATAAGTGAGTAAAATAATGAATAAGACATTTCCTTTTGTTCTTGCCGCCGCCTCAGTGCTTTGCTTCGCATCCTGCGGAGGCAACAAATCTGCCTCAGTGCAGAATCAGACGGTTGAGCATCTCCCGTCAGTGCGTATCATCGAGACCGAATACTCGCAGGTAAGTCTCGATCAGAATTATTCGGTAACCCTCCAGCCTTATGCGGTCAACAATATTGCTCCGCAGACGGCTGCCCGTATAGTAAAGGTCAATGCCGAGGTCGGGGACTTCGTAAGCGCAGGCCAGACCCTCGCTGAGATGGACCGTCTTCAGCTTGACCAGGCCGAGCTTCAGCTCTCCAACGCCAAGGATGAGTATCAGCGTACCAAGAGCCTCTATGAGAAGGGCGGAGTTTCCAAATCCGACTTCGACGCAGTGGAGCTTTCCTACAGGGTAAAGGAGAGCAGCTACCGCAACCTTAAGGAGAATACCATACTCCTGAGCCCTCTCAACGGCGTCGTGACAGCAAGGAACTATGACCAGGGAGATATGTACTCAATGTCTTCTCCTCTTTTCGTAGTTCAGCAGATCAACCCTATCAAGGTGCTTGTGTCCGTATCCGAAAAGGATTACTCTTATCTGAAGAAGGGAGTCAAGGTGGAAATCACCCCTGAGGCACTTCCGGGCAAGACCTTCACGGGCTCAGTTGTGCGCGTGCATCCTACCGTGGATGCAACCACCCACACCGTGACTGCTGAGGTGCACATCCCGAACAAGGACTCGCAGTTGCGCCCGGGCATGTATGCCGGAGCCAAGGTGGTGTTCGGAACCAATTCCCGCATTCTCGTGCCTGACACCGCAGTCCAGAAGATTCAGGGCTCAGGCCAGAAGTCAGTCTATGTGCTCGGAGAGGATAATACGGTTTCCGTGCGTCTTGTCGAGGTAGGCCGTCACCTGGGTTCCAACTATGAAGTGCTGAGCGGACTTCAGGCTGGAGAAAAAGTAGTCGTTAATGGCCAGAGCACCCTGCGTGCCGGCACAAAGGTGGAGGTTCTCAAGTAATGAGTCTGTATCGTTCAGCCGTCAACAAACCGGTGACAACGGCGCTGATTTTCATCGCCTTTGCCATATTCGGAGTATTCTCTTTGATGAATACTTCGATTGCGCAGTTCCCGGACTTCGATGCCAACACCGTTATGGTGATGTCATCCTATCAGGGAGCCTCTGCCGAGGATATCGAAACCAATGTCACCAAGGTCCTCGAGAACACCCTCAACGGAGTCGAGAACCTCAAAAAGCTTACCTCCCGTTCAAAGGAGAACATTTCCATCATAGCTCTCGAGTTCGAATACGGTACGGACATCGAAGTAGCTACCAACAATATCCGCGACAAACTGGACATGGTCAGCTCCCTGCTTCCTGACGGAGCATCGCAGCCTATGATTATGAAGTTCAGCGTGGACGATATGCCTATTATGGTGCTCTCGGCTACCGCCGAAGAGTCCCTTTCCGGACTGAACAAGATTCTGGACGACAAGGTCGCCACCCCTCTTGCCCGTGTGAACGGTGTGGGTACGGTCTCAGTGGGAGGTGCTCCTACCCGTGAAATCCAGGTCTATTGCGACCCTAACAAGCTTCAGGCTTACGGTCTGTCCGTCAGCTCAATCGCGCAGGTTATCAGCGCTGAGAACCGCAACCTCCCTTCGGGAAATATTGATATCGGTACCGAGACCTACACGCTGCGAATCGAGAAGGAAGTCGGCGAGCCTATGGAACTGCTCGACCTTGTGGTCAGCACCTCCGGAAACAAGGTGGTTTACCTTCGCGATGTCGCTACACTGCGTGACGGCAGCGAAGAGCGCGAACAGGAGTCCTACACTGACGGCAAGCGTTCTGCCCGTATCGTCATCCAGAAGCAGAATGGAGCCAATACAGTCAATGTTATCCGCGATGTGAAGAAAACGCTCAAGAAAATCGAGCCGACCCTTCCTGCGGATGTTCATATACAGACCGTGGTGGACAGCTCCACCAATATCATCAACACCATCAACACCCTGAAGGAGACCATTATCATTACCTTCCTGGTGGTGATGCTGGTTGTATTCCTCTTCCTCGGACGCTGGAGAGCCACTTTCATCATCGTGCTTTCCATTCCTATTGCCCTGCTCGCATCCCTGGTTTATCTCTACGCTACGGGAAGTACGCTGAATATCATCTCGATGTCTGCGCTCTCAATTGCGATTGGTATGGTGGTGGATGATGCTATTGTGGTGCTCGAAAATATCACGACACATATTGAGAGGGGAGAGAAGCCGAAGGAGGCTGCCGTTCACGCAACTGGTGAAGTGGCGATTTCGGTAATCGCATCAACGCTGACTATGCTCTGCGTATTCCTGCCTCTTACTCTGATGAAGGGTATGATGGGAATTATGTTCAAGCAGCTCGGATGGATTGTGAGCATCATTATGATTGTCTCCACCACCGCCGCCCTTACCCTCGTACCTATGCTTTGCTCCAAGATGCTCAGGGCCAATCCTAAGCACGGCAAGCTGCATCAGGCTATTTTCGGTCCGATAAACCGCTTCCTTGACTGGATTTCAAGGGGTTACGCCCACGTTATCCGCTGGGCTACAACCCATCGCAAAACGGTGATTTTCGGCTTCTTCGGCCTGCTTGTCATCAGCCTTGTCTTTATGGCTCCGGGAATCAAGACCGAGTATTTCCCTCGCAGCGATGACGGTCGTCTGTCTATCGATATCAATCTGCCGGTAGGTACCGCCCAGTCGGTTACTGCAGAGGTGACTGCCTCCATTTACGATGACCTCGTCGAGGCCGTGCCTGAAATGCAGGTATGCAATGTGGTGTACGGTCAGGCTGATTCCGACAATGCTTTTGCAAGTATGCAGAGCAACGGTACCCATATCATTTCGATGAACATCAACCTCGGCTCCATCGATACGCGTGAGCGCAGTACCGCCGAGATTGCAGATGTAGTGCGCGGCATACTGAGAAATTATCCTCAGATCCGCAAGGCAACTGTAAGCGAGGGTGGCGGAATGATGGGAGGTGCCACCTCCGTTCAGGTGCAGGTATTCGGCTACGATTTCGAGAAGACCGACCGCGTTGCAAAGGAGCTGCAGGAGAAGATGCTTGCTTCCGACGACTTCTCGCAGGTGACCCTGTCCCGCGATGAATATACCCCTGAGTTCCAGATGGATTTCGACCGTACCAAACTGGCGCTCAACGGCCTGACCTCCTCTACCGCAGGTGCCGCCTTCAGCGCTGCGATGTCCGGAACCGTAGCATCCTTCTACAGGGAGGATGGCGACGAATATGACATACGCGTGCGTTATGCCCCTGAGTTCCGCCGCAGCATAGAGGATATGGAGAATATTGTGGTGATGAATGCTTACGGCAAGCCGGTTAAGATGAAAGAGCTCGGTACAATTGTCGAGACAAGCGTGCCTCCTACAATTGAAAGACAGGACCGCGAGAGGCTCATCAAAATCAACGCAATCGTTTCCAAGAACTCGGTGCTCAGTGATGCGGTTGCAACAGCCCAGAAGATAATAGACGATACTGACATTCCTTCAGAGCTGACCACCGTGATTGCCGGTGACTACGAAGACCAGCAGGAGATGTTCGGCGATATGCTGATGCTCATTATCCTTATCATCATCCTCGTCTATATGGTGATGGCCGCACAGTTCGAGTCCTTTATGTCTCCGTTCGTGATTATGTTCTCAGTGCCGTTTGCGCTCGTGGGCGTAATCCTCGGACTGACCGTGACCCGGACTGCTCTCGGCGTGATGTCCATTATCGGTGTGATAATCCTGCTTGGTATAGTCGTGAAGAACGGTATTGTGCTGATTGACTACACCATTCTCTGCCGTGAGCGCGGAATGAATGCAATCGACGCTTCCGTCGAAGCGGCACGCAGCCGACTCAGGCCTATCCTTATGACTACCCTCACCACCGTGCTCGGTATGCTGCCTATGGCCCTTGGTCGCGGCGAAGGTGCCGAGATGTGGAGAAGCCTCGGAATGACCGTTTGCTGGGGTCTTTCAATCTCAACTTTGGTCACTCTTGTGCTTATTCCTGCAGTTTATTGTGTATTTGCTACCAGACAAGAAAGGAAAATTAAAAAATGAAAGCTATATTTGTCGCATACAACCAAGCCTATAACGACGAGATAGTCGAACTGCTCTCTGAGCTGGGCCACAGGGGCTTCACCAGATGGGATGATATCAAGGGCCGCGGAATGGTTGACGGAGAGCCGCATTTCGGTTCCCACGCCTGGCCGGTGATGAATCAGGCCGTCCTGACGGTGGTCGAAGATGCTGATGTGGATGCTGTCCTTGCAGGCCTGCGGCAGAAGGATGCGGACTATCCGGAGCTGGGCCTTAGGGCGTTTGTTTGGAATGTTGAACAGTTTATTTAGAAGACCAATGGAAAAGGTAATTGAAAATCACAATGTTGCGGAGGTGCTTGCAAGCTCCCCGGTGGTAGTAGTTGATTTCTGGGCAACCTGGTGCGGCCCTTGCCGTATGCTTATGCCTGTAGTTGAGGAAGTTGCTGCCGAGATGGAAGGCAAGGCCGTTATCGCAAAGTGCAATGTGGATGAGGCTGACGAAGTGGCTCTCAAGTACGGAATCAGGAGCATCCCTACCCTTCTCTTCTTCAAGAATGGAGAACTTGCCGACAGGACTGTCGGTGTGGTTTCCAAGAGTGAAATCATCAACAAAATCAACAATCTCTTATGAAAAAGCTCATTTTGACCGCGTTGGCTGCTGCAATATTTGCAATCAACGCAAATGCACAGCTCGGACTTATCGGCGGTGTGAACTCAATGTCAACCGACATCGAGTCAGCGATAGCAGAGTACCAGAAGATAGACACCTATCACGCCGGTATCGTTTACAAGCTCAACCTTCCTCTCGGATTCTCAATCCAGCCGGGTGTTCTCTACAATATGAAGGGCCAGGCTCTTGAGACTCAGCTCGCAGATATGGAGCAGTACACTCTCAATGTCAATATGAAGACCGGTTATCTTCAGGTGCCGGTGCGCGTTGCCTGGGGACTCAAGCTCGCTTTCTTCGAGCCTTTCATCTTTGCAGAGCCTTATGCCGGCTACGCAATTACTACCGAGTCAAAGGCTGAGGCCAAGACTACCGCAGAGCAGGCTCTGCTCGAGGCTGCTGCCAATGCTGCAGGCATCAAGCTCAACACCTCCAACTCCGATGCCGACAAGTGGAATGGCCGCAACAGGCTTGAGTACGGTGTGGCACTCGGTGCAGGTTTCGAGCTCTTCGACAAGATTGCAGTGTCCGCAAAGTATATTTGGGATATGGGCACTTTCTTCACTGAGGAGGACGGTGAGGCATCCGTAAAGGATCAGGCAAGTGCTGCGGCAGCTGCAATGTGTGGAGCCATCAAGAACCAGAAGTGCAGCGGTATTTCAGCATCGCTCATCCTTTACTTCTAATCTGGGCTTCTGCCGGAGCAAGGCATGCTTAGAGACGAAGTAATTTCATACCTGGGAGAGTCCTGGGAGGCTACTTGCGCATACATAAGCAAGGCCCTCTCAACGGACATCCCCCTCCTGCAGGCGGTCAATGACAGCCTTCTTTCCCATAGCGGGAAGATGCTGCGTCCCATTGTGAGCCTGCTGGTGGCCGACCTCATAAATGGGGGCGTCGTTCCTGACGACGCCCTGCGTTTTGCTGCGGCCGCCGAGCTTCTCCACAATGCCACCTTGCTGCACGACGATGTGGCGGACGAGAGCGACACCCGCAGGGGCGAGCCTACGCTCCGCTCGAAGCTCGGCCCGGCCGCCGCAGTGCTGGTGGGGGATTTCTGGCTGTCAAGAGCTGTGACTCTTGTGGTGGATTCCGACCATTGCAATGATGTCGTGAAGATATTTTCCAAAACCTTGACCGATCTTGCGGAAGGGGAGATGCTCCAGATGGAAAAGGCCCAGGATGCTGATACGGACGAGCAGGACTATTTCCGCATTATCTACTGCAAGACCGCTTCGCTCTTTGTGGTATCGGCAGAGGCGGCCGCTATTGCAACTGATGCCACTCAGGAGCAGTTGAAGGCTGCAATCGACTATGCCAGCGCCCTGGGCACCGCCTTCCAGATTAAGGACGACATCCTTGATTACGATGGAGACGGAAGCCTCGGCAAGCCTGTGGGCATAGACCTGCTGGAGCAGAAGATTACCCTGCCCCTGCTTTGCGCTATGAAAGATTCCCCTCAGGAGGCTCAAATCCGCAAAATGGTGAAGGATATCCCCCAGCATCCTCAGTATTGCGAACAAATTCGTAAATTTGTGGACGGGCAGGATGGGGTTCGCAAGGCTTCCCTCGTGCTTGAAGAGTATGTAAACAAGGCACTTGCCGCTTTGGAGATTTTCCCGCAGAGTCGTGCGAAGGAGTATCTCTCGCTGCTTGCCCGTTACAATTCCATCAGAACTATATGAGATTTGCTGACATTACAGGAAATGCAGATGTGTGCAGGGCGCTTGCCGGGATGGTTGATTCCGGGCGGATTCCCCACGCTCTGATGCTTCATGAGGATGACGGTGGAGGGGCCATTCCCATCGCCCTTGCTTTCCTTCAGTACCTGTACTGCCATCATCATACGGATGGGGACAGTTGTGATGTCTGCCCTACCTGCAACAAGCTGCGGAAGATGATTCACCCTGATGTGCGTTTCGTCTTCCCGGTCAACACCGGCACCAGCCTTGACTATCTGGCCCAGTGGCGCCAGCTTGTGCTCTCCGACCCTTATTTCACGGAAAATGCCTTGGGAGAAGCGCTCGAAATCGAGGGGAAGAGCGCTATGATCAAGGTGGAGGAATCCAAGGGAATTCTGGATATGCTTTCGCTCAGCGCGCTCGAAAGGGGTTACCGCTCCATAGTGGTTTATCTTCCTGAAAAGATGAACAAGGAGGCGGCCAACCGCCTGTTGAAGGCCATCGAGGAGCCGCCTGAGCTGACGCAGTTCGTGCTGATTACCCACGCTCCGGAAAATGTGATGACCACCATACGCTCGCGTTGCCAGCTCATCAGGGTGCTGCCACCGCGTCGCAGCCTTGCCGCTGCGGATGCGCAGGAAAGGGAGTTGATGTCGGGACTTATGCAGGCCCTGCTTTCCAAAGACCTGCTTGCAGCTTTGGAGGCGGCTGATGCTGTAGGCTCCCTGCCATCCCGCGAGAAGGCGAAATCTTTTTGTAAATTTGCAGCTGACAGGCTGAGATATATCTTCCTGCTTCAGCAGCAGATGGATGTGCTTGCCCCTCTTCCGGAAGATGAACTGGAGGAGCTCAGGCTCTGGGCTTCGAAGTGCCGCAAGAGTTTCCCTCGCAAGGGAGCGGAGGCGTTCAGCCGTGCGCAGACTATGATAGGGCGCAATGTCAATGTGAAGATTGTGTTTACTGAGCTGGCAGGCTCATTGTTTTTGGCTATATGAATGAATCCATACAATACGACTGTTTCCGCGGCTGCGTCAAGGTAGCACGCGAGGACGGAAGCATCGAAACCGCATACAGGGAGGGCTGCTGCAAGCTCGGAGACCACAACTATCTCAAGAATGTGGCTCCCGTGGACTATGCTGATGTGTTCGAAGTGCGTTTCAAGAACACCCGCAAGGGCTTCTACCGCAATGCTTCGGGCCAGAGTATCAGGCAGGGAGATATGGTTGTGGTAGAGGCACAGACCGGCTACGACCTTGGAATTGTGACTCTCGAGGGGCCTCTTGTTGCCCGCCAGATGCGCAGCAAACGCCTTGACCCCGCTTCCTATGAGTATCGCAAAATCCAGCGCCGCGCGCGCCAGAGCGATGTGGAGAAGTGGCTGGAGGCGACTTCCCGCGAGCATCAGACTATGATTGAGGCGCGCAGGATTGCCGCAACTCTCGGTCTTGAGATGAAAATCGGAGACGTGGAGTTCCAGGGAGACGGCACCAAGGCTATTTTCTACTATATCGCGGACGGACGCGTGGATTTCCGCCAGCTCATCAAGGTCTATGCGGAGGAGTTCCGCATCCGGATCGAAATGAAGCAGATCGGAGCGCGTCAGGAGGCCGGGCTTATCGGTGGGCTGGGAGTATGCGGACGCGAGCTGTGCTGCGCGAACTATATTACCAATTTCAGGAGCATCAGCACGGCTGCGGCGCGCTGCCAGGACCTTTCGCTCAACCCTCAGAAACTTGCGGGCCAGTGCGGCAAGCTGAAATGCTGCATCAACTATGAGGTTGCGACCTATATGGATGCGCAGAGCCATATCCCTAAGGTCACCGAGCCTCTCGAGTTCGAGGATGGCCTCGTTTACCTGCGCAAGACGGATATTCTCTCGCAGACTATGTATTTCTCCTACGACAAGGGGTCCGATGCCAATCTTTATCCGCTCGCGGCCGATGATGTAAGGGAAATAATAAAGATGAACCGCAACGGCATCAAGCCTGAGTCCCTTCTGCCTGAGCCGGTCGATAGGACACCGGAATTCGTGACAGCGGTAGGAGAGGGAAGTATCTCCCGTTTCGATTCGCCTAAGCGCAAGAAGCGCCGTAACAAGGGGCGCGAGCGCAAGAAGGAGCAGTAGGGGATGCGTAGGCTGCTTGCACTGCTTCTTGGAGCTGTCCTGCTGAGCAGTTGCAGCAGGCCGACGGGTGGAGAGGTGTTTCTTCCCGGGCCCCGCAACTCCTATGATTTCCCTCTGGATGTGGCCGATACCCTGGCCTATTATGATTTTTCTTTTTATACCCGCGTGGACAAGGCCGGAGCAAAGGCTCTCGGTCCCCGGGAAGCACTGTGCCTGTCGATAGTATGGAAAGACCCTTCGGACTCGACTTTCAGGGAAACTGTCTGGATGAGGCCCGAATATGTTGACGGGACTGTGCGCAAATACAGGACTGGAGTTCAGTTCCCTTCGTCCGGACAGTGGGTCCTGTCCGTGGGCATTACCCCCGAGACTGAAGGCCTGCGGGGCTTGGGACTGGTTTGGAATTATTACTATGGGACACGATAAGTTGCGTAAATTCGCGGAGAATGAGACTTTTGCCTGCCTTCTCCAACCTTCTTCGCAGGAGGTGCTCAAAGATGGCTTTTTCAATCTGACCGACCATCCCATAAAGGGCAATTGGGCATCCCGTATGTTCGGACGGGAGAGTGCCGATATTGTGCTTGAGCTTGGTTGCGGCAAGGGGGAGTACACCCTCGACCTTGCCAGGCGCTATCCCGAGAAGTGCTTTATCGGGGTGGATATCAAGGGCGCGCGCCTGTGGAAGGGGGCTAAGACAGCAACTGCGGAAAAACTACCCAATGTGGCATTTCTGCGCACCCGTGTGGAGTTCCTTACGGCTTTTTTTGCTCCGGGAGAGGTTTCCGAGATTTGGCTCACTTTCTCCGACCCCCAGATGAAGAGCGAGAATTCGCGTCTGAGTTCTCCGCTGTTCTTGGAGAGGTACCGGCAGATTCTGCGTCCGGGAGGAGCAGTGCACCTCAAGACAGATTCGCGTTTCCTTCACGAATATACCTGCACCGTGGTTGAGGCCAACGGCCTGAGGCTTGAGGCTTGCTCGAAAGATGTATATGCCGAGCCGGATGGGGCTTTGGATGGAGTGGTGCGTGAGGTGCAGACTTTCTATGAGAAGATGTTTCTGGGAATGGGCCTTCCTATTACCTATATGAAATTCTGCATCGACCACGATGGCCCTTATGTCCACCCTACCTCCTTCGATGAGAAGTACTGGCGCGAAGCCGAAGGTCCCCGCCGCTCATTCGGCCACGGAGGTACGCCGCTGGGCTGATGCCCTGGAGCTGGTTTGACCGGATTCTACACCTCCACCCAGTGGATGCGCACGCCGCTGCGTTCCATCCCGCGGAACCAAGTCATCTGTCTCTTGGCAAACTGGTGGATGGCAATCGCCAGCTGCTGCCGCATCTGCTCATAGCTGAGCTGCCCCAGAAGGTACAGGGTCACGAATTTGTATTCCAAGCCGTATGAAATCAGAGTCCCGGCCGGCACTCCCGCATCCAGCAATCCCTTGATTTCTTCCACCATCCCTTCCTGCAGGCGAGCATCCAGACGCCTGTCGATGCGCTCGTTGCGCACTTCCCGGCTGACCAGGGTGCCGATGACAAACGGCTTGGCGGGTAGGCCTTCTGCTGCCTCTGTGCCATCGGTGCTGGCAATTTCGCCCATTGCGCCAGCTCCGTCCGACATCTCTGCTATGCCGGCTTCGCTTGGTCGCTCTGTTGTGCGCAGTTCGCTCAGCGGTTTCGTTGTGCGGAAATCGTAGCCGGAAATAACGG
>CALYTI010000022.1 GCA_945487035.1 uncultured Bacteroidales bacterium | reverse complement strand
CCTCACCTCAGTCGTCCTTCCCACCCATCTCCCCGTGCCTCCCGCTGCTCCCTCTCACCAGTACTATTTAATGGGTGAAATTGTAACATATTGATACAGAGCATATTGGAATTTTCGTATGGGTGGTTTTACCCCATACGAAAAAATTAAGTCATTGTGTATCAGGTTGTTGCAATTTCATTCACGCCCAACCCAGTGTGTCGTCCTGAAATAAGTTTACCAAAATAGTATGCGACGTCCAGAAATAAGTGTGTCGTCCTGAAATAAGTCACCAAAATAGGTGTGTATAGTCCTGAAAAGAGTTTACCAACAATAGAACTGGAATATACTATGTCATATCTAGTCCTCTGCATTTTGCTTATGATAATTCCAAAGGCACAGTCTTTTCCGGTACAATATAGACTGTATTCTATTATTTACAGGTTCAAGAGGATGTTTATTACTGGAATTTATCTAAATTTGCTCTTGCTATGCCAAAGCCTAGGAGTAGTGATCTCCAGGCTGAACGCGAACATTGCCACTTCATCTTGGAACTGATGGTTATGGTAAAATACGAACTTGGCAAATATGTACTACGCCGCAATATGAATTTGCGACGAGAGTTTGAGTGAGGCTTGCTTCGGCATTTTTCCTGAACTTAATATTATGAAATATGGAACAACGATTTTTCAAAACCGGAACACCTGTTCACATCTACCAGCACAGCGCTGACTGGGGTGTCATCTTCTATGATGACATTCATATTTTGTCGCACTTTACCCTCTTATGCACCACTGCCAGAAAGTACGGTGTAAAGATTTATGCGATATGTTATATGCTGAATCATATCCATATCCTTGCGGAGTTCATCAGCCGGGAGCAGATGACGAAGTTTTTGCGTTTCGCAACATCTGTTTTCTCTCACAATTACAATCTTTATATGGGTAAAGAAGGCGCCAACTTTGCTCCACGGTTCGGTGCTTCATTCAAATCAGGCTCAAAGAGTGTAGTCAGCACTTTCAATTACATTGTAAATAACCCTGTAGAGAAGCACTTGGTAGCCAGAGCCTTGGATTACAGATGGAATTTTCTGCGCTATGCTCCTTCTCAGCCTGCACCGGAATGCTCATTGAGCAAACGCAAATCGAGCCTGCAATTCCAGTTAATCTCAAACCAGATAGAGTTGATGATTCAATCCAATACACACATAAGTGTGGAATATTTGGCTAATATCAAATCGCTATTGTCTCCTGCAGAGTGGCAGGTTATTGTCAACAAGATTATCATCGGATACAATGTTATAGATTACCGGAAAATGGCCAGCTATTTTCGTTCTTCTGATGATATGCTCAAAGCTCCTGATTTCAACACAGGAGCGGAATATGAACTCGATGACGAGTCGATGCCACACAAGCCATACATCACTATGTTGAATCGGATAAAGAAATCAGCTCCTCTATATTCCTTCAGGCCTTGGGCTATGAGTGCTGACGAAACTCTTGAGTGGATTCGGGTTTTGAGCGGTCTTCCCGGTGTCACCCCAGCTCATCTCAAAGGGATTCTTCATATTGACTGAAAGTGGGTCCGGGTGGATTGAAATCGCAATTGCCTGATATACAATGATATAGAATTTTCGTATGGGTGGTTTTCACCCATACGAAATTTTCAACACGTTGTGTATCAAGAGGTTATAATTCCACCTCAAGCTCCCGTGAATCCCAAAGCGATTTGGAACACCTGCTGTCAGCGACGGCGGAGGCCGGGATGTAGCGTAGCGGAATCGGTAGGCCGGGAGCCGCGGGGGTCATTCGGGGGCAGAGCCCCCGCAAACGAAGGACGTGTGCCCCTGAAAGGGGCTGTCAGCGTTAGCTGACTGGGGTTGAGAAGTTTGCGGCATGCAAATGCCGGCCGGGAGCGCGGGGATTATTTGTCCAGAACGTAGATGTTGAAGCCCGGGGTGTAGAGCACACGGCGGAGGCCGGCGTTCACATTGCCGACATTCTCAGTAGGCTCGAAGCGGAAATGGGTCTGCAGTCCGCTTTGGCTGAACTTATGCAGTTTGGCTGGCCAGCCCCGGCCGTAGGCGGCACAAATGCTCACGAAGTAACGCATAGTGTCGTAACCGTGGAAAGCGAAACTGTCTGGTTCGGCGTGGAAAAGAGCCCTGTAATTGCTCACGAAGCGTATCACCTCCGGAGTATCATAGTCCACATAATAGGTCACACTGTTGTGGAGGTAGGCATTGCACATCTCCTCCACATCGCTCGAACGGGTCTTGGCAGGACCGTAAATCGTCACATTGTGCTGGAGTGAATTCTGAAGATACACATTGCGGATAACATCCTTCACAAACACATCCCTCTCCGAAAGAGCCATAACTCTTGTGGCGGTATCTCCCAGATGGGTGTGCACTCCGAACCATTCGTTCATCTCCAGACCGTTAGCCATAGCGTAATCCACCTCGAGAAGATTCTCCTCTTCTTTGAGATTGAGGCTGTTGCGGAGCAGCTTCATTGAAGGGCTGAGCCTGACTCCGGCTTCCCTCACAACAATAAGGGTATCGGCCTCACCCTTCTCCTCCTTCATCCACTCCACGGCATCGAGCACCTGCCTGCTGGCAGGGGTGGCTGCAAGAATCACAGGAGAATCGACGGTGAGTTCCTCAGTTTTGGCATCCATAGGGGAGACCAGCATCTTGCCTTCCGGTAGCAGAGGAAGAGCCTTGGAAATATCTCCCGCACTCACAGGGCCGATTATCACGTCGCTGTCCTTGAAATCACGGGCTGCCTGAGCGAAAGCGTGGGGAGCCATAGTATCTATGGTAGTAATCTCCAGCTTGACACCCTGGTCGCTCAGGTCCTTGGCAGCCAGCAGTGCGCCGAAATAATAGTTGAGATAGCGCACATTTGCCGTGGTGTCGGCATCCATAGGAAGTAGCAGGCACACCTTGATGACTTCAGGCATATCATAGACGAAATCATCGTCCTCTTCAGGGTAAACCGCCGTGCTGTCTGAAACAACCAACAAACTGTCAGCACCGGCAATAAGGCTGGTGGAGGTGGCGGTCAAACTGTCGGCGGCAACAAGGCTGGAGGAGGTGGTGGCGGTCAAACTGTCAGCACCGGCCACGCTGTCCGTTCTGACCACAAGACTGTCGGCACGCTGCGATACAGTGCCGGCAAGTGCGTGTGCCTTCGAAGGCTCGGCAGGAGTGCCTGCGGAAGCAGCAGCTTCCTGCATCGCTGCGAGAGCCTTTTCGGTTGCCGGAATCAGCAGCACGTCACCTGCCTTGATAGGCCTGCGGTCAAGATTGAGGGAAGGGTTGGCATCGATGATATCCAGACTCGACACGCCATACGCCTTCCCTATGGAATAAAGGGTCTGCCTGTTGCGGACCACGTGGGAGAAATATTGCTTACCTTCAATTGTTACTATATCGCCGGACACCGTCACTTCCGAAGGACGGTAGATGGTCTGGGCATCAAGCGGAGCTGCAGCAAGCAGCACGCAGGCCAGCAGGGCAAGCAACTTTCTCATCTCAGTATTATTTGCTTGAGTTATACTCCTCGTTGAGTCCCTTGATGAGGTCCTCTGTAATGTCGAGAGCAGCGTCGCCGGTAACAACCGGAGTTGAAAGGAGAGCGCCCTGGGTTGCAAGCACGAGGTCGTAGCCCTTCTGAGCATTGTACTTCTGTACATACTCCATCACCGCATTTGCGATATTGTTGAGGATAACCTGCTGCTCCTCAGCAAGTTCTGCCTGCTTCTGCTGGGCATACTGCTGGAAGTCCGCAACCTTCTTCTGAAGCTCGTTGTACTTAACCTCTGCGGTAGAGCGGGTCATAAGTCCCTTGTTGAGCTTGTCTGCGAGATCCTTGTCCTCGTTCTCGAGTTTGGTGCGGCGGCGTGTCACCTCCTGGTCAACGCTCTTTGCCTTCTTCTCGAAGTCAGCCTGAAGCTTGATGGACATATCGTAGCGTGCAAGCACCTGGTCGAGATTGAAATATACGGTACCTGTGCTTACGGTCTCGACAGGCTCTCCGGTCTCGGCAGCAGGGGCTGTCTTTGCAGGGAGAACGAATACGCATACGAGAGCTGCAATAGCAGCAACCAGCGAGCAGATGCTCAGGATAAGTGGAAGATTCTTTTTCATTGTACTATTGTTATTTTGTTGATTTCAAATTGCTGTGTGCCTGTTGCAGATATCTTGCCACAGTCTCTTCAAGTCCCAGATACAGTGCGTCGCTTATCAGCGCGTGGCCAATCGAGACTTCGTCTGTCCAAGGGATTGTTTCGATGAAATACTGCAGGTTCTCCAGGCTCAGGTCGTGTCCTGCATTGAGGCCGAGGCCGCAGTCGCGTGCGGCCAGCGCCGTGCGCAGGTACGGCTCCACCGCCTTGCGCCTGTCGGCGGCGTAGCCTTCGGCATACGCGGCGGTGTAGAGCTCGACCCTGTCCGCGCCGCACGCCTTTGCGGCCTCGGCCATCCGCGGGTCAGGGTCTATAAAAATCGAAACCCTTATTCCCTTGGAGTGGAACAGAGTGCACATTGAGCTCAGGAACTCCTTGTGGGCAGGTACATCCCAGCCGGCGTTGGAAGTAATCGCATCGTGGGCGTCAGGCACGAGAGTAACCTGTGCCGGTACCACCTCCATCACCAGTTCCCGGAAGCGCTCTTCAGGATTGCCTTCAATGTTGAACTCCGTGTGCAACAGGGGCTTGAGAGCCCTGACATCACTGTAGCGTATATGCCTCTCGTCCGGACGCGGATGCACCGTAATGCCCTCCGCACCGAAACTCTCGATTGCCACTGCCGCCTTCTCCACATCGGGAACATTTCCTCCGCGGGCGTTGCGGATGGTGGCAATTTTGTTGATATTAACGCTGAGTTTTGCCATAAAGGTCACAAATATACTGTTTTTTTTCTATTTTTGGGGGTTGTATGAGAGCAGCATACTATATAAAGAAAAAAGAACTTGCCTGTGATGAGCAAATCACTGGTTTGGTGAACCGTCTGTCCATAGCCGGGATTGAGGTTTACAACATAGACGAAGGTCTTCGCGACAACACCGACCTGCTTCTGAGTTTCGGAGGTGACGGCACCTTCCTCAGCGCCGCCCATCTGGTATGCAGCGCCGGAGTGCCCGTGCTGGGCGTAAATCTCGGCAGGCTGGGTTTCCTGTCGGACGCCGAACTCCCGGATGTGGAGCAAGCTCTGGTTTCAGGGGACTGGAAGGTGGAAAGCCGCACTATGATTCAGACCAATGTCGCAGGAAAGCGCTTCTATGCCATCAATGAAGTAGCCCTGCGCCGTATAGCCTCAGGCACCCTCGGCGTTGATGTAAGGGTTGATAATGATATCCTTCCTACCTATTGGGCGGACGGTCTTCTGGTCTCCACCAGCACCGGCAGTACGGCCTATTCGCTTAGCGCCGGAGGCCCCATCTGCTCCCCTGAGCTCAAAGCCTTCATCATCACTCCTATAGCTCCGCACAACCTCAACCTCAGGCCTCTGGTGGTACCTCAGGAAGCGGTAGTCGAAATGTCTGCATACGACAGGAAGAACCGCAATGTAGTGCTTTCCATAGACAATATGGACTTCGAAATCCCGGCAGGGGAGCCTGTGCGCATCAGTTGCGCCCCTTTCCCCCTGCTCAGAGTAGTAACAGGCAAATCCAGTTTCATCGGCGCCCTGCGCTCCAAACTTCTTTGGGGTGCGGATGTCCGGAATACCCACTAGAATATGGCAGAAAGAATCATCCCCCAGCACATTTCCATCATTATGGACGGTAACGGCCGTTGGGCTAAGGCCCGCGGACAGCAGCGCGCGTGCGGACACATCGAAGGCGTAGAAAGAGTAAGGGACATAACCACCGCCTGCGTAGAGCTGGGCGTGCGCTATCTCTCGCTCTACACCTTCTCCGAAGAAAACTGGAACCGCCCGGCAGAGGAGGTCAATGCCCTGATGGGCCTGATGATGAAATCCATAGAAGGCGAATATGACACGATGATGCGAAACGGCGTGCGCTTCCGCGTGCTGGGCAACCGCGCCCGTCTCTCAGATATCCTTCTCGAAGCCATCACCAATCTCGAGAACGCCACCAGCGGGAACGCCAATATGGATATGATAATAATGCTCAGCTACAGCGGCAAATGGGACATACTGCAGGCAGCCCGCAAACTTATGGAAAGCGGAAAGCCGGCGGAGCAGCTGGACTATTCGGACATCGATGCGGCACTCGTCACCGCCGGCATCCCGGACCCGGAGCTGGTCATCCGTACCTCCGGCGAAAAGCGCATAAGCAACTATATGTTGTGGCAAACGGCGTACTCCGAATTCGTCTTTACCGACACACTTTGGCCTGATTTTAGAAAGGAACAGCTCCTCGAAGCCATTGACGAGTACTCTTCTCGGGACCGTCGCTTCGGAAAAGTCAAATAATATGGCTATATTTGTAAGTTTTAAGAAGCTTGTATGAAATCTAAACGGTTTTTCTCCATTGCTCTGCTTGCGCTGACCACAAGCCTGGCCTTTGCGCAGGTTGAGGTGGACTATACCCGTCCCCGTAAATATATAGTGGGAGATGTGGCGGTTGAGGGCAATACCTATTTCTCATCCAATCAGATTGTCAGCCAGACCGGCCTTCTCAAGGGCCGCGAGGTGACCATTCCGGGAGATGATATCACATCCGCCATCAAAAAACTCACGACAAGAGGCTTTTTCGAGGATGTAGGAATCTATGTGGACCATTTCAGCCCTGCAAGGGATTCGGTCTATCTTACAATCAAGATAATGGAGCGCCCGCGCGTTTCCAAATACACCTATACAGGTATCAAATCTTCCGAGAAAAAGGACCTCCAGGAGAGGCTCAACCTCCGAAGGGGCGGTGAATTCTCCGATTATGTCAAGGAATCCTCAATAGGCATCATCAAGCGCTACTACGCTGAGAAAGGCTACCTGCTCTGCGATGTGGATGTCCAGACTCAGAAAGACTCTATGGTGCGCCACGCCATCCAGGTCAACTTCAATATCGACAAGGGACCTAAGGTGCGCATCAAGGACATCAACTTCATAGGCAACGAGCACGTGTCCGACTACACCCTCGCCAAGTCGATGAAGAAAACCAAGTCCAACAAGTTCTACAACTTCTTCAACAGCAAGAAGTTCAACGAAAAAGAATATCCCGAGGACAAGAAGAACCTCATCAGTGCCTTCAACGAGGCGGGATACCGCGACGCGCGCATCGTGCGGGACAGCGTATATCTCGTGGATGTGGTAAGCAAGAACGGAAAGGTCAAGAAGCGCATCTGCATTGACCTGGAGTTCGATGAGGGCAACAAATACTACTTCAGGGATGTGACCTGGACCGGAAACTCCGTTTATTCCGCAGAAACTCTCAATGAGGTGCTCAAAATCCAGAAGGGAGATGTATATGACAAGGTATCCCTTCAGAAGCGCCTGTACGGTGGCGGAAAGCAGACCGACTATGATGTTTCCAAGCTTTACCGCGACAACGGTTACCTCTTCTTCCAGCTCTCTCCGGTGGAGACCAATATCCAGAATGACTCCGTGGACGTTGAAATCCGCATCAGCGAGGGCAAGCAGGCAACCATAGGCAATGTCGTAATCAACGGCAATGACCTTACCAACGAAAAGGTGGTGCGCCGTCAGATTTACACCCGTCCGGGCTACCTTTTCAGCCAGTCCGACTTCGAACGTTCCATCCGTGAGATTTCCTCCCTGGGGCAGTTTGACCCGGAAGCCATAATGAGCGAAGGCGGCTACAGTATCGTCCCTAACCAGCTGGACAACACTGTTGACCTCATCTACAATGTCACCGAGAAGCCTTCCAGCCAGCTGGAGCTCTCTGGAGGTTGGGGTGGAAACACTTTCGTGGCCACGGTCGGAGTCAGCTTCAACAATTTCTCCACCCAGCGCTTCTTCGACAAGAACGCCTGGAGACCGGTGCCCCTGGGAGATGCCCAGAACCTCGCGTTCCGCTTCCAGACCAACGGTACATACTACACCGCCCTCACGGCAAGTTTCACGGAGCCTTGGCTCTTCGGCAAGAAGCCTACTTCACTCAACCTTTCGGCTTACTACACCCGTCAGACCAACTCCTATCTTGCTCTGAACATACTCAGTCACGACCGCCAGATGGAGGTATTCGGCTTCTCCGCATCCCTTGGAAAGCGCCTCAAGTGGCCGGACAGCTACTTCGTGCTCTACAACGGTCTGAGCTGGCAGACATATAAGCTTACCAACTGGTACTCAGGCTATTTCATCTTTGATGACGGTCTTGCCAACAACCTCAGCTACACGGTCAACCTGTCCCGCAACTCCACCGACCAGATGATTTATCCGCGTTCCGGCTCAGAGTTCTCCGCATCCCTATCGCTCACTCCGCCGTACTCCGTGTTCAGAAAGTACGACTACGATGACGAGGGCAACAAGTTCTCAGTGCCGAGCTACAAGGATGTTGACTACTCCAACTGGTCATCCCAGAACAGATACCGCTGGATTGAGTACCACAAGTGGAAATTCTCCGCTTCCCAGTACATCAAGCTCGTCGGAGACCTCGTGCTGATGGCCAAGGCCCAGTTCGGATATCTCGGATACTACAACAGAAACTGGGGTTACTCTCCGTTCGAAGGCTTCCTCGTCGGAGGTGACGGTATGTCGGGTTACAGCACCTACGGTTCGGATGTGATTTCGCTCCGCGGTTATGAGAATTACGCCCTGACTCCTTATCTGCCGACCACCTACAATTCCAACGGTTACGCCTACGCCGGAAACGTATATGACAAGTTTACCGTCGAGCTGCGTTACCCTGTAATACTCCAGCCGCAGTCAACGATTTATGTGCTCGGCTTCCTCGAAGGAGGTAACTGCTGGTCGGATATACGCAAATTCAACCCGTTCCAGATTTACAGGTCAGCCGGTGTCGGCGTGAGGGTATTCCTCCCTATGGTAGGTCTTATCGGTGTTGACTGGGGTTATGGTTTCGACAGCAGCTCTAAGGGCGGAAGCCAGTTCCACTTCATCATCGGACAGCAATTCTAATGAATCAATATAATTAAGTAAAGAAATATGAAAAAAGCATTAGTATTTATCGCAACCGCACTTATCGGTGTTGCCGCAATGGCACAGCCAAAGTTTGCTCACGTAAGTCTCTCTGAACTCATCCAACTGATGCCTGAGGCAGATGATGCCCGTGCAAAGCTTGAGGCTTCCAGTCTTGAGGCTCAGGAGACTTTCCAGGCAATGGTTGAGGAGTATCAGGCAAAGTACACCACATATTCCCAGAAGGCTTCCACCTGGACCACTGCAATCCGTGAAAGCAAGGAGAAGGAGCTGATGGAAATCCAGCAGAGAATCCAGGACTTCGACCAGAGCATCCAGAAGGAGCTCTCCGAGATGCAGCAGATGCTGATGGCTCCTATCCAGAAGAAGGCTATGGACACCATCAACGCCCTTGCCAAGGAAGGCGGCTACATCTATGTGTTCGACAAGAGCACAATGCTCTACATTGACGAGGCCCAGAGCACTGACCTCACCCCTGCAGCCCGCAAGGCTCTCTCAATCCCTGAGGGACGCACCCTCGAGACTCTCCAGCAGGAGATGGCCGCACGCCAGCAGCAGCAATAAACAGCCAAAACATAACTAACAAACCACATACGATGCAACACAAGGTCATAGATGTCAGTGATGTTGTAATCAGATTTGCAGGAGATTCGGGAGATGGTATGCAGCTCACCGGATCTCTTTTTGCAGATATGTCCGCGATTTACGGCAACGGACTCTCCACATTCCCGGACTATCCTGCCGAAATCAGGGCTCCTCACGGGACGATTTCCGGAGTCTCCGGCTTTCAGGTCCACATAGGCAGTGAGAAGGTCAACACCCCTGGCGATTACTGCGATATGCTTGTCGCGATGAACCCCGCTGCCCTGAAGGCCAATGCCAAATGGTGCAAGCGGGAAGCGATGATACTCGTCGATGCCGACGCCTTTGACGACAAGAGTATGGAAAGGGCCGGTTTCAAGACCGGAAATCCTTTCGAAGAACTCGGAGTCGAGGACAGGGTCATTATCGCAGCCCCGATTACCACCCTTACCCAGGAATCCTTGAAAGACAGCGGAATGGACCAGAAGGCCATACTGAAGTGCAAGAATATGTTCACACTCGGTATGGCTTGTTACATATATTCCCGTCCTCTGGACTATGTCCACACCTATCTGGAGAAACGCTTCGCCAAGAAACATCCGGAAGTGATTCTTCCCAATATGAAGGTGCTTCAGGACGGCTTCAACTATGCTGCCGCCATTCAGGCGGTGCCGAATACCTACAAGGTAGAGTCAGCAGACCTGGAGCCGGGCCTGTACCGCAATATTACAGGCAACCAGGCAACAGCCTGGGGCCTGCTCGCCGCCTCCGAGAAGTCGGGCCTGCCGCTGTTCTGCGGCTCATATCCGATTACTCCGGCAACGGCCATACTCGAAGAGCTCGCGCTCCACAAGAGCCTGGGCTGCAAGACTTTGCAGGCAGAGGATGAGATAGCCGGCATATGCACCGCCATAGGCGCTTCCTTCGCCGGCAACCTCGCTGTCACCACCACTTCCGGCCCGGGCCTTTCGCTCAAGAGCGAAGCTCTCGGCCTTGCGGTGATGACCGAACTGCCGCTCGTCATTGTGGATGTGCAGAGAGGCGGACCGTCCACCGGCCTGCCTACCAAGACAGAGCAGACCGACCTGGACCAGGCTCTGTTCGGACGCAACGGCGAATGCCCTATGCCCGTGATTGCTGCCCATTCACCGGCTCACTGCTTCGATGCGGCTTTCACAGCCGCCAAGCTTGCTCTTGAACATATGACTCCGGTGATGCTTCTCTCCGAGGGTTTCATCGGCAACGGAAGCGAGCCTTGGAAAATCCCCGCTATGGCGGATTATCCGGAAATCAAGCCTCCTTTCTTCCACGGAGCGCTTCACGACGGTGAGAGGTTCCGCCCTTATGAAAGGGACCCCGAGACTCTTGTGCGCCGCTGGGCTATCCCGGGCCAGAAGGGCCTGGAACACAGAATCGGCGGTCTTGAGAAGAATCACGACGGAGTGCTGTCCACCGACCCTCAGAACCACGAGACCATGGTCCGCGAGCGTGCCGAGAAGGTTGAAAGAATCGCAAACTGCATTCCTGAACTGCAGGTTGAAGGCCCTGAAAGCGGGAAATTGCTCGTTGTCAGCTGGGGCGGTACCTACGGCCACGTGCTGAGTGCCTTCCGCCAGTGCGGGGAGCCTGAAGTGGCCTTTGCGCATTTCGATTTCATCAAACCGCTTCCGCGAAATACCCGCGAAGTATTTGCCCGGTACGGGAAAATCCTCGTATGCGAGCTGAATTCCGGCCAGTTTGCAGGCTATCTGAGAGCCGAGCTTCCGGAGTTCCGTTATGAGAAGTACAACAAAGTCCAGGGCCAGCCTTTCCTCGTGTCTGAGCTGGTTGAGGCAATAAAGAACAATCTCTAGCTATGGCAGTACTTACAGCAAAGGATTTCAAGAGCGACCAGCTCGCACGCTGGTGCCCGGGATGCGGAGACCACGCAGTGCTCGCCGCGCTGACCAGAGCGCTTCCGAAGGTAAGCCAGACTCTGGGATATGAGAAGGAACGCTATGTGGTAGTATCCGGCATAGGATGCTCATCCCGCCTTCCATACTATATGGATACCTACGGCTTCCACAGCATACACGGCAGGGCTACCGCAATCAGCACCGGCATCAAGGTAGCAAACCCTACCCTGACCGTATGGCAGGCCTGCGGAGACGGTGATGCTCTCGCTATCGGAGGCAATCACTTCATCCACGCCATCCGCCGCAACATAGATATCAATGTAATCCTCTTCAACAACCAGATTTACGGTCTCACCAAGGGGCAGTATTCGCCGACCTCCAAGTTCGGCGCCATCACCAAGACCTCCCCTTACGGTACCGTTGAGCATCCGTTCAACCCGGGCTCCCTGGTGCTAGGCGCCAAGGGTACCTTCTTTGCCCGCAGTCTGGATGTGGAACTGGCTCTCAATGAGGAGATTATGACCGCAGCTGCGCTCCACGACGGCTGCTCCGTGATGGAGATGCTCACCAACTGCGTCATCTTTAACGACGGTGCCCACAAGTCTCTGAGCGACCCTGCCTTGCGCGCGGATGCAACCATAGTCCTGCGCCAGGGCGAGAAGATGCTCTTCGGCAAAAACAAGGAGAAGGGCCTCATTTTCGACGGCCACAAGCTGCGCGTAGTGCACGTGGGTGAGGGCGGATTTACCCTCGACGACATACTTGTCCACGATGCCCACGCCGACAACATCGGCCTTCAGATGGCCCTGGTGGATATGAAGGGCCCGGATTTCCCTGTCGCATTGGGAGTTATCCGCGATGTCAAGGATATCACCTACGATGACGGCGTGAGGGACCAGCTCAAGGATGTAATGTCCAAATCCAAAATCCACTGCGTGGACGATCTGCTGCGCAGCGGAAGCACTTGGGAAGTAAAATAACTATCACATAACTAACTGACCGACCAAAATGAAAACACAGGAAATCATCTCAAAGCTTCAGGCCAAATATCCTGGAGAAAACGAATACCTTCAGGCAGTGCAGGAGGTACTCGAATCAGTTGAGGAAGTTTACAACCAGCATCCGGAGTTCGAGCGTGCAAAAATCGTCGAGAGGATGGTTGAGCCTGACCGCATCTTCACCTTCCGTGTAACCTGGGTGGACGATGAGGGACAGGTGCAGACAAACACCGGCTACCGCGTTCAGTTCAACAGCGCCATCGGCCCTTACAAGGGAGGCCTGCGCTTCCACAGGGCTGTGACCCCTTCAATGCTGAAGTTCCTCGGCTTCGAACAGACTTTCAAGAACGCCCTCACCACCCTTCCTATGGGAGGTGCCAAGGGAGGTTCAGACTTCGACCCGAAGGGCAAGAGCGATGAGGAGATAATGCGCTTCTGCCAGGCCTTTATGACCGAGCTCTGGCAGTGCATAGGCCCTGACCAGGACATCCCTGCAGGCGATGTGGGAGTGGGCGGACGCGAAATAGGCTACCTCTACGGAATGTACAAGAAACTCGCCCGCGAGTACAACACCGGAGTGCTTACCGGCAAGGGCTCGACCTGGGGCGGCTCCATTCTCCGTCCTGAGGCAACCGGCTTCGGCGCGCTCTATTTCACCCAGAATCTGCTTCATCACGCAGGCAAAAGCATCGAAGGCTGCCGCGTAGCCCTTTCCGGCTTCGGCAATGTGGCCTGGGGCGCCGCCATCAAAGCTACCCAGCTCGGTGCCAAGGTCGTCGCAATCTCAGGCCCTGACGGAGTATGCGAAATCCCTGAGGGAATTACACAGGAGATGATAGACTATATGCTCGTGATGCGTGCTTCCAACAGGGACCGCGTTGAGGATATGGCTACCCGTTTCCCTGAGAAGGCCCGTTTCACCGCAGGAAAGAAGGCATGGAGCGTGAAGTGCGACATAGCCCTTCCTTGCGCCTTCCAGAACGAGCTTTCCGAGGCTGATGCCAAGGAGCTTGTGGATAACGGCTGCTGGTGCTGCTGCGAGGTATCCAATATGGGTTGCCAGCCTGGTGCCATCCACTACTTCCAGAGCCACGGCATTCTCTTTGCCCCGGGCAAGGCAGTCAACGCCGGTGGAGTTGCCACCTCCGGTCTGGAGATGACCCAGAACGCATCCCACATCAGCTGGAGCGGCGAGGAAGTGGACCAGAAGCTGCACTTCATAATGAAGTCCATCCACGAGCAGTGTGTCAAATACGGCACCCAGCCTGACGGTAGCGTGGACTATGTGAAGGGAGCCAACATCGCAGGCTTTATGAAAGTTGCCACCGCAATGCTGGAGCAGGGCATCATCTAGGCTTTGCTTATCTTCAATAGAATTCGTAAATTTGCGCCGCTTTTCAGCGACGCAAATTTTTTAGTATTAATTCTACCTATAATGAAAAATTCTAAGTTCAGCGTAAAACACTGCGTGCTCCTGCCGCTTCTTCTGCTGGTATCCATCGTGCTTTTCGCGATGCCTACCGAGTGGTTCGGAATCGAAGGACTGACAGTTGTCCAGCAAAGGACCATTGCGCTTTTCGTCTTCGCCGCATTTATGTGGATACTCGAGGTTGTACCTGCCTGGGCTACGTCCATCATTACGATGGTACTCCTCATCTTCACCGTATCCAACGGCCAGTTCGCTTTCCTGCGTACGGGTGAGAACCTCGGTACGCTCGTAAGCTACAAGGATTTTATGGCTCAGTTCGCAAGCCCTACCATTATGCTCTTTATGGGCGGCTTCGTGCTTGCTATCGCTGCCACCAAGGTGGGCCTCGACGTGGTTCTGGCAAAGGTGCTCCTCGCCCCTTTCGGAAAGAATCCCAAAACTGTGCTCCTCGGCATCCTGCTGGTAGTTGCGGTATTCTCAATGTTTATGAGCAACACGGCCACCGCCGCAATGATGCTCGCCTTCCTCGCACCGGTTCTCAAGAACCTGCCTGCTGACGGCAAGGGACGCATCGGCCTCGCACTCGCAATCCCTATCGGAGCGAACATCGGCGGTATCGGAACCCCAATCGGAACACCTCCAAATGTCATCGCTCTCGGTTACCTGAAGGAGAACCTCGGAATCGAAATCGGTTTCGGCGAATGGTGCCTCAGAATGGTGCCTTTCGTGATAGTGATGCTGCTTATCGCCTGGTTCTTCCTGCTTTTGTTCTTCCCTTTCAAGGCCAAGGAAATCAAGCTCGAAATCAATGCCGACCGCAAGAAGGATTTCCACTTCTGGGTGGTTGCTGCCACTTTCGTGATTACCATTGTGCTCTGGCTCATCCCTGAGAAGATTACCGGACTCAACTCCAACGAGGTTGCCCTCATTCCTTTCGCAATCTTCGTAGCTACCGGAGTCTTCTCCAAGAATGACTTCAAGGAAATCAACTGGGATGTGCTCTGGATGGTTGCCGGCGGTCTTGCTCTCGGTACTGCCCTGATGAAGACAGGTCTTGCACAGGTTCTCGTGGACACCATCCCATTCGCTTCTATGCCAGCACTTGTTGTCATCATCGTTTCCGGAATCGTGGGATACGCCATCGCAAACTTCCTCTCACACACTTCCGCAGCGAACCTTCTCCTTCCGATTCTCGCTACTGTTGCAACTGCAGTTGACCTCAGCGCATTCGGCGGCTCCGCAGCCCTGCTCATCGGTCTTGCCATCTCTACCTCAGTTGCGATGATACTTCCTATTTCTACCCCTCCGAATGCCATTGCATCCTCTACAGGATTGGTTGAGACCAAGGATATGGCCAAGATGGGCGTGATAATGGGTCTGGTCGGACTCGTGCTCGGCTACGCAGTCCTTATCTTAATCGGCTTCTGATGAAAAGGACTCTTACCATATTGCTTTCGGCAGTTCTGGTCTGCGCTTCCCACATTGCGGGAGCGCAGACCGCGCCGAAAATAGGAGGCTACGCCATCACCACCTTCAAGGCAAGTGATGCAGAAGGTGCGGGCGGAGGCGAAGGCTTCAGTGTGCGTCTCGTGCGTTTCTATGTGAGCGGAAAGATTCTGGAAAATGTGGACTACAAGTTCCAGGCTCAGCTCAACGGCACGCCGCATATGAGGGACTACTATTTCGAGTGGGTGAAATTCCCTCAGTTCAGAGTGAAGGTAGGACAGTTCAAGCGCCCTTTCACCTACGAAAACCCTTTCAACCCTTGGGACCTCGGCAATGGAGACTATTCTCTGGGTGTGCGCAGCCTTGCTGCCATAGCCGTTGACCGTTGCGGTGCCCCTACTGCCGGAGGACGTGACCAGGGAGTCCAAATCCAGGGAGACCTGCTTCCGCTTGGCTCGGATGGCCACCGTCTGCTGCATTACCAGATAGGTGTGTTCAACGGCAACGGCATCAATGCCGCAGACAACAACGCCGACAAGGACCTTATCGGAACTCTCCAGCTTCAGCCTCTCAAAGGCTGGTCAATCGGCGCTTTCGGATGGCTTGGCAATTGGACAAAAGACGGTATCACTGTGGAGCGCAACCGCTGGTCTGTCGGCACCAAGTACGACAGGGAGGGCTGGAGTGCACGTGCAGAATATATCAAGTCCTACGGTCACAAGCTAAGCGAATACAACACCGAGACCGGCAGCTGGTCCGGAACCGGCATCGCAGATGCCTTCTATGTGACTTGCGGTGTGCCTGTGAAGTCTTGGCTCAAGATGGCAATTGCCTACGACCAGTACAGGGATCAGGGCAATGAGCAGACCCGCCACAGCCTCTACTCCATTGCGGCCAACTTTCGCCCTCACAAGAATCTCCAGCTGCAGCTCAGCTACCGCTACCACGAGAACAAACTGCTTGCGGACCCGTACTACAACGAGCTCTGGTTCGAAGCATTCTTCAGATTCTGACATATACACGATTGTTGCCTTAGATGAGGAAGGCAGGGGTTAGCTGCCACCAATCTGGAAGTGCGCTAGGCGGCGCTTACCGCGCTGTCCAGGCTTTTGCCATAGACCACATAGCGCTGGAACAGGAACTCGGTGACGAGGTTCAGCACCATATTGAGTATGGTAGCTATGTACTCGTTCCACCAGAGATTTCCCGTAAGGATGTGCTCAATCCAGGTAGTAAGCGGGGTGAAGACAAGGTAATAGCAGAATACCAGTGTCATAGCCTTCGTCACATTGGCGGCAGAGCGGAAGGTGAACTTGCGGTTCAGGGTAAAGTTCCACAGAACTGAAAGCACCAGAGCTACAAGGTAGCAAAACCAGTAGCTCCAGTGCAGTAATTCGTTGAATAAGGTAAAGGACAGGATTTGTATTACTCCCGCACTAATCGAGAACAATACGAATTTAAGTACACGTAAAGATTCTTTCATCGACTGATTCTGTACAATACTACGTCGTGAGAGGCGATTTTAAGGTTTTTGACCTTCTGGATTTTGCGGACCTTCTCCTTTGCATCCCACAGATTGCGGACCTTGCATCCTTGCGGGTCGAAAGTGCAGCCGCTCACCTCGTCAGTGAACTTGAAGGAATCCCAGTCGAGAGTGACGGTCACATCTTCCTTGCCCCTGTTGAACGCGCAGAATGCCCAGTCCCCGCCCTCAAGAGGCTTGAACCAGTATTCCACATCACCGTCGCGGCGCAGCCTCAGTCCCTGCACTCCGAGAGGGTCCTGGTCGATGGCGATAACATCCTTGTTGAGAATGATGTCCAGGGTCTCCTGAGTCATGGTGGTAAGGTCGTTGCCGAGAATCAGAGGCGCAGCCATCATACACCAGAGGGTGAAGTGTGCGCGGTTTTCGGCCTCGGTGAGATTGCCGTTTCCGACTTCAAGCATATCCGGGTCGTTCCAGTGTCCCGGGCCTGCATAGGCGCGCAGAGGCTCGTTGATGTCAACAAGAGTAAGCACAGGTTCCCCGTGCCACTGCCCGTTGAACTCCTCAGGTATGGTTTCGAAATATGGCCATATATCGCCCGTGGTGCGCCAGGAGTGGGCAATGTCGGCAGCCCATTCCCAAGGCTTGGAGTGTCCCCATTCGCACATGCTGAAGAAGATAGGTCTTCCGGTAGCGGCAAGGGCGTCTCTCATTACCCTGTACGCGCTCTTCGGATTGACATCCTCGGTATAGCACCAATCATATTTCAGATAATCGATGCCCCACTGTGCATAGACGAACGCATCCTGGTACTCGTGGCCCTGGCTTCCTGCAAAGCAGGCGCAGGTCTTGCTTCCTGCATCGCTGTAGATACCGAGTTTCATTCCGCGCTCGTGCACATAATCTGCCATCGCTTTCATTCCTGAAGGGAACTTGCCAAGGTCTTCGTGGATAAATCCGAGACTGTCGCGCTGTCCGTGCCAGCAATCGTCAATGTTGAGATATACATAACCGGCATCCACAAGGCCCAGTTCGACCATCTTGTCTGCAGTCTCGCGAAGAATGCCTTCCTCGATATTGCATCCGAATTTGTTCCAGGTGCTCCATCCCATCTGAGGGGTTGCACCGAGTCCCTCGGCCTTCTGTGCGAATGCTGCTGTGGACAGCATCATCAGGGCTGAGGAGATGATAGCGATGTTCTTTTTCATAACTCCATTATTTTGTTTCAGTGTTTTTCTTTTCTTCTGAAGAGAAGTATTTCCATTGGAAGAGAATCAGGTAGAAGGCTCCTACCGTGACGCAGCTGTCGGCAAAATTGAAGACAGGAGGGAAGAAGGTGGCGGAAAACATATCCACCACGCGGCCCTGCATAAGCGGAGCATAGTCCCAGATCAGACCGTAGAAAAGACAGTCCACAAGATTGCCCACCGCACCGGCAGCAATGGCCGTGAGGCCGATAAGCACGCCGGCAGGAGTATCAGGCTTCCGGACCAGCTTGCTGAGCCACCAGATGATTGCTACGGAAAGGACAATGCGGAAAGTGGTGAGTATGTATTTGCCCACCGCTCCTCCGAATTTCATTCCGAAAGCCATACCCTCATTCTCCACAAAGCACAGGCGGAACCAGTCCCCGAACACGGGGATGACTTCGCCAAGAGTCATATTGGTCTTGACCAGAACCTTGACAATCTGGTCAATCACGACAAGAAGGACTCCCAGAACTATGAGTTTACAGCCCTTTGATACTTTCATAAGGCTACTTCTTTCCCTGTTTGGCGAGCATCTCCTTGGCCTCTACGGTAAGGGTTGCGTGCGGCACCAGACGGAGCCTCTCCTTAGGGATGAGCTTGCCTGTCACACGGCAGATGCCGTAGCTCTTGTTTTCGATGCGCACAAGGGCTGCCTCCAGGTTCTGGATGAACTTGTACTGGCGCTGTGCCAGCTGGCTTGCCTCCTCCTTGGAGCGCATAGTCATACCGTCATCTTCAACTGTCTTGAAGGATGGGGATGTGTCGTCGATATCGTTGGCGCCGCCGCTTCTGGCAACTTCCCGAAGAGTGTTGTACTCTTCTTTTGCCTTTGCGAGCATGTCTTCGATGATGGCCTTGAATTCAAGGAGTTCCTCATCACTGTAGCGTGTTTTTTCCTCTGCCATAATTACTTTCTTTTCAAACTGATTATTATTGTGCCCTTGTCCCACTCGATTTCGCTGCCATCCGAAGGAGCGAGAGCCTTGTCCTCAAGTTTGAGGCTGAGGGAAAGGGTTTGGGAAGCCACATAGTCTCCGTAGAGGGAGAGTGCGTCCCCGATAGTGTTATAATTGTCGCCGTCGGCATAGATGACGGTCTCGATTCTGTCTGTCACCTCGAATCCGCTTTCCTTGCGCAGGGTCTGAATCGGGTGTATGAGCTCGCGGGCATTGCCTTCGCGTATGAGTTCAGGAGTCTGGATGATGTCCAGAGCAACGGTCAGCTGTCCTTCGGTAGCCACAAGCCAGCCCGGCATATCTTCCGAACTGATTTCATAGTCGCCCTTGCCCAGGGTCACGTCTCCTGAAGGCAGGTTGAGGGTATAACCGTTCTCGGCGCGTTCTATCTCACCGATTTGCTCTTGCGAGAGAGTGCCGAAGGCGGCTGCGATTTCCTTCATCTGCTTGCCGTAGAGCTTGCCCAGAGTCTTGAAGTTAGGCTTGATCTTCTTGGTGATGATGCCTGTGGTGTCGTGCAGGAACTCCAGCTCCTTGACATTGACTTCCGCGAGGAAGATGTCCTTGACTTTCTCCACGTGGGCTTTCACCTCATCGTCGAGCACCGGCACGAGCACCTTCGCCAGAGGCTTGCGCACATTGATGCCTACCTTCTTGCGCAGTGCCAGAACCATAGAGGAAGCTTTCTGGGCAAAGGCCATACTCTCTTCCAGAGCTGTGTCGATAAGGCTTTCGTCTGCCTGAGGCATCTTCTCGTAGTGCACTGAGTCTGCGCCCGGAACAAGGTCTGACCAGAGGCGGTCCATAAAGAACGGAGCTATAGGGGCGGCCATCAGGGCAATGTCCTTGAGCGCTTCCCAGAAGGTCTGGTAGGCGGAGAGCTTGTCTTCGCCCATTCCGGAGCCCCAGAGGCGCTTCTTGTTGAGGCGTATGTACCAGTTGCTCAGGTCATCGCAGACGAAATCCTGAATCAGGCGTCCTGCGAGAGTGATGTCGTAGTCCTCGTATGCGGCGATTACATTCTTTGCAAGGGTGTTGAGGCGGCTGATAATCCAGCGGTCGAACATAGGCCTTTCGGCATAAGGAACGGCCGGAGCCTCAGGGTCGAAGTTGTCGATGTTGGCATACAGCGCAAATACCGAGTAGCAGTTGTACAGGGTGCCGAAGAACTTGCGGCGCACCTCGTCCACACCGGCCTCGTCAAACTTGAGGTTGTCCCAAGGCTGGGCATTGGTAAGCATATACCAGCGAAGCGCGTCGGCTCCGTAGGTATCCAGGGCCTTGAACGGGTCAACCGCGTTGCCCAGGCGCTTGGACATCTTCTCGCCCTTCTTGTCAAGCACCAGGCCGTTGGAAATCACCCGCTTGAAGGCAGGGGTGCCGCTGACCATAGTATGGATTGCGTGCAGGGTGTAGAACCATCCGCGGGTCTGGTCAACGCCTTCGGCAATGAAATCAGCGGTATTGCCGAAATCAGGAGTGCCGAGCCCGCGAAGTCCGGTCTGTGCGTAAGGCATTGCTCCGGAATCGAACCAGACATCAATGAGGTCGGTTTCGCGTTTCATCTTCCGCCCGCTCGGGCTTACGAGGAAGATGTTGTCAACATAAGGACGGTGCAGGTCTATGCGGTCATAGTTCTCCTTGGACATATCCTCAGGGTCGAAGCCCTTGTCCTTCAGAGGGTTGGAACTCATGAATCCGGCAGCTACAGCCTTCTCTATCTCGCTGTACAGCTCTTTGGCGGAGCCTATGCAGATTTCCTCCTTCCCGTCTTCGGTACGCCAAATCGGGAGCGGAGTACCCCAGTAGCGGCTGCGGCTCAGGTTCCAGTCCTGAATGTTTTCCAGCCACTTGCCGAAGCGTCCGGTGCCGGTAGCTTCAGGCTTCCAGGTGATATGGGTATTGAGCTCCATCATCTGCTCCCTCACGGCCGAAGCCTTGATGAACCAGCTGTTGAGAGGGTAATAGAGCACCGGCTTGTCGGTTCTCCAGCAGTGCGGATAGGTGTGCACGTGCTTTTCTATCCTGAAGGCCTTGTTCTGGCCCTTGAGCATTACGCATATATCCACATCAAGGGTAGGGGCGTCAGGGGCAAGGCTCGCATCGTAGGCGTTCTTGACATAGCGTCCCGCCCACTCGCGGTAGAGCTCTTCGTTGACATTGGCCTGCACATAGGCCTTGTCGAGGTCTTCGAGGCGGTAGAAGCGTCCCTGAGGGTCAACCTGAGCCTGAGGATCCCCGTTCGCATCAGTCACATAGAGTCCCGGCACGCCGGCAGCCTTTGCAACCTTGGCATCGTCAGCACCGAAGGTCGGTGCAATATGGACTATACCCGTACCGTCCTCAGTGGTCACATAGTCGCCCAGGATGACGCGGAAGGCGCCTTCGCCCGGGTTGAACCAAGGGATGAGCTGCTCGTAGCGCATTCCTTCGAGCTCGGTACCCTTGAAGCTGCCCGGAAGCACTTCGTAAGGGATTTTGTCGTTGAACCAGGAGCCTACGAGGGCCTGTGCGAGGATATATGTCGCCGGAGCTCCGGTATATGGGTTGGTGCTCCTTACCTTTACATAATCAATGCCCGGACCTACGCAGAGGGCGGTGTTGCTCGGCAGGGTCCAAGGAGTTGTGGTCCATGCAAGGAAATACAGCTCCTCTTCTCCCACTACCTTGAACTGGGCGCAGCAGGTGGTGTCCTTGACATCACGGTAGCAGCCCGGCTGGTTGAGCTCGTGGGAGCTGAGTCCCGTGCCTGCGGCAGGGCTATACGGCTGGATGGACTTGCCTTTGTAGAGGTAGCCCTTGCCGTAGATGTCCTTGAGCAGGTACCACAGAGTCTCTATGTAGCGGTTGTCATAGGTGATGTACGGGTCGTCCATATCCACCCAGTAGCCGATGCGCTCGGTGAGGTTGCGCCACTCGGCGGTATATTTCATAACCTCGCTACGGCAGGTAGCGTTGTATTCTTCTACACTTATTTTGGTACCGATGTCTTCCTTGGTGATGCCGAGCTTTTTCTCTACTCCCAGCTCGACCGGCAGGCCGTGGGTATCCCAGCCGGCACGGCGGCGCACCTTGTAGCCGCTCTGTGTTTTGTAGCGGCAGATGGCGTCCTTGATGGAACGGGCCATCACGTGGTGGATGCCCGGCATTCCGTTGGCGCTCGGAGGTCCTTCGAAGAATATGAACTCGGGAGCGCCTTCGCGCAGCTCCAGAGATTTCTCAAAAGCCTGATTCTTTTTCCACTTCTCGAGGACTTCGTTTCCGACACTTACCAGATCCAGTCCCTTATACTCTTTAAAAGTCATTATTTTTCACTATTTTTGAACCGCAAATATAACGAATTCAATCGCCAATTACAAACGATGAACACACTGGACATAGTTATCCTGATTCTGATGGTTCCGGCAATCGTGAGAGGAATCCAGAAGGGTCTTATCGAGCAGGTGGTAGCTTTTGCTTCCCTTTTTGTGAGCGCTTATCTGGCATATCTGTTTGCCGACAATGTCGGGGACTGGCTCTCGCAGTACATTACCGTAGCCCCTTCGGTGCTCTACATATTGTCTTTCGTGATAGTCATAGTGATTACCGTGCTGCTTTTCAATCTCTGCGCGAAGCTGCTTTCCAATCTTGTGAAGACCATTTCGCTCGGCTGGCTGAACAGCGGACTCGGTCTTGTGTTCGCCATTTTCAATGCAGCGGTCATAATCGGTCTGGTGCTGAGGATTTTTACCGATTTCAACACCAATACCCTTCATCTGCAGACCTCCTGGATGGACGAGTCCCTGCTTTACGGCTGGATAAAGAAGCTGACCGATGCCATTTTCCCTTTCCTTGAAAATCTTTTCTCCACTATCAGCAATGCAGCAGCAGAAATCTAGAATACTTCTTATAGAAACCTCCACTTCGTTGTGCTCAGCGGCACTTGCAGAAGACGGGCGCGTTCTCGCTTACCGGGAGTCGTCCGAACCGAGGGCTCACGCGGCAATGACAGCCCCTTATGTCAAGGATGTTTTGGATGAATGCGGAATCACAGTCGCGGACTGCAGCGCGGTCTGCGTAAGTTCGGGACCGGGTTCCTACACGGGTCTGCGTGTAGGTGTATCGACAGCCAAGGGACTCTGCTTCGGTGCGGGCATTCCCCTGCTCAGCGTGGATACTATGGAAATACTTGTGGCCCAGGCTTATGCCGAAGGTCTGGTGCCTGACGGATGCCGCTACATCGTGCCTATGATTGATGCCCGGAGGATGGAGGTATATTCGTGTGTATATGAATGTGAAAGCCTCCAGCGAGTGACTCCTGTCGCTCCCGTGGTTGTTGACGGGGATACTTACAGGGGACTTCTGGAAGAAGGAAAGGTGCTGTTCATCGGGGACGGAGCCCTCAAATGCAGGGACGTCATCCTCGCAGGTGGCGGCGATGCGGCCTTTGTGCAGTGCTGCCCGAAGGCTTCCGCGATGGCGGGGCCGGCAGAGAAGAAACTGCGTGCGGGTGCCACGGAGGATGTGGCGTATTTCGAGCCTTTCTACCTCAAGGAATTCATTGCTACCGTTTCCAAGAAGGCTTTGTTCTAGGCTATTTCTTGCACTTTTTGCATTTTTTGTCGGCTTTGGCTGTACCCTTTTCGTGACAGTCAACTCCCTGGATGCACTTCTTGCATTTGTCGGAGTGGGATTTGCCGCACTTCACCGGGTGTTCAGTCTCCGCAGGGGCTGTCTCTGCCTGCACTGCTTCCACCGGAGCTATTTCTGCGGGAGCTGTCTCGGCAGGGACGGCTACGGTCATTTCGGCCAGGGCGTCCGGCACTTCCACCTCTTCCTCCTCCGTCAGCTCCACTTCATTTACGGCAGACTCCGCTGCCTTGATTGCTGCTCCCGCGGCTTCCATAGCGGCTTTGGCTTCGATGATTGCCTTTTCCACTTCAATCGCGGCAATCTCGTTGTCGATACCTGCTATCACCGCTTCAATCGCAGCAATCTCGGCTGCAAGTGCCGACAAGGCTGAAAGCTCTTCAGGCTCAGCCGCAGGTTCCGGCTCTGCTACCGGCTCCGCTACCGGTTCAGGCTCAGGCTCTGCTGTCGGTTCCGGCTCAGGCTCGGCAACCGATTCGGCAATGACAACCGGCTCAGGTTCCGCCGCGGGTTCGGGTTCTTCTGCTGCCGGTTCTTCTGCGGGCTCGGGCTCTGCTATAGGCTCGTCTGCAGGTTCCGGCTCGCAAACTTCTTCCACCTCCGGGATGTCTTCATAGCTGGCTTCGACCACTGGGGCGCAGCGCTGCAGCTCAGCTATCACGCTAACCTGCATCGACTCATTCATCGAAACGCTCTGATGGAACGGCACAAAGCCCTCCTTGAAAATCTCCACGACATACTCTCCGTAAAGCACTTTCGGGACAATCATAGGAGTCTCTCCGATTACCTTGCCGTCCAGCATCACCGTAGCCTTGGCCGGGTAGCTGGTAATGATGATGTTGCCGAACACCGGCGAAGGTGAAGGCACATCAATGCACATTATCTCCACCTGAGGCTTAACCTCAACGGTAACGGCTGCGGAAGTGTAGCCCAATTCGCGGCTCTCGAAAGAGTAGATTCCGCTTACGAGTTTGCCAGTCCACTCTCCGGTGCCGAGCATCCTGCCGTTTGCCCAAAGCTGGGCGTTAGTGTCTTCGGTGCGTACCGTTACTACAGCGAAATTGGGATTGAGGCAAGGGGATACCCTGACTGTATCATTATCCACTACAAGCACTTCGGCTGAGTAATTGTCAAAACTGTCTTTTGCTACGAGCAGCTTGTGCATTCCGCTGGTAAGAGGTCCTATGGTCACAGGGGCCTTGCCCTGATGCTCTCCGTCCACATAGATATCGGCTCCGTTGAGGTCATCGTTGCCCATATCCGATACCTGCATCCAACCGTTGGCAGCTCTGAGGAAAATGCTGACATCGGACTTGCTCCCGCTGCCTACCAGCACCTTGCCTGTGGCAGGGTAGTAGCCTTTTGCGGACACTTTGTATTCGTGCATACCTACGGTGGTCAGCTTCTGGGCCTCTCCTCCGCGGGTGACAAGAGTCTCGTTGTCCAGCTCAACCACTGCATTCTGAGGCTCTACGCTGAAGAGTACGAACTGTTGCTCGGGAAGTGTATATTCCTTGGTTTCAATTACTTCCTCTTCCACGACAGGGGCCGGCTCGGAAATCAGGGTGAGCCTGTAGGTTTTCCCGGATTTTATCTTGACAGGGAAGGTGTATTCCAGCTCGGCGCCCGTTGCAGGGTCGGTGACCTTCATTGATTTCTGGTATGCCCTCACATAGCAGATAACAGGTTGAACCGCAACCTCAGCTGCATCGGTAAGGCAGGAAGCCTGCTGCCCTTCGATGGACAGTTTGATTACTGCATATTTGCGACCCTTGACATCCTTTCTTGCTGTAGCTTTGGCTGAAGCGGTCTTGTCCTTTTTCAGCAGAGCGAAATCCTTCACGGTCAGGCTCTGTGCACTTGCACCTGCGCATACGGTCAGCGCCAGCGCAATGCTCAATATGCTTCGTAGAGTTTTCATATTATTCTTCCTGCTTTTGTGTTGTCTTGTTGTATGGGGTCTGCAGCACAACTACGCTGTCTGAAGACAGACGGATGCGCAGCCAGTTCTGCATTTTTTCGATTTCCGTATCGCTCAGAGGCTCGGTGCATTGCATCAGGGCTACAATCGCATCCTGCTTGCCTCCGCTTTTGGAGTCCACGCTCTGCCCTCTGGTCAGCACCACGGCAGCCACCTTTTCGTACTGGGAGCATATTTCCATTGCGATAAGCTCGGACGGCAGCTCCTTTTCCTTGTACCTGCGTATGGTGGTATCCATCTTTGCAATGGTCTGGTTGAGGGCTTCGATGGTCTTGGTATTGTTTTGATATATGCCCTTCATCAGGTCGGCATCCATACCGTAGCCTCCCTTCACTGCCGCATCCTCCTGGATGTAGATCTGATTGCGCGCGATGCCCAGGTTCTCTGCGTCCGCATAGATACGCTCGCGCTCCGAGGTGCCCAGGGCTTCTCCGGCAACATACAGCTCAACCGTAGGGGTCTTGCCTTCGTGGTCAGTCTGGTAGTTGAAGATATAGCTGCGGCCTATGACCTTGTTGCGCTCCACGAGGGTCTGCACGCTGCGGTCGAAGTTGCTCTGCTTCACTATGTTGACGGCGGAGATGATGCTCGGCACTATGATTATGGTCATTATAATGCCTATTGCCCGGTTGGTCCTCTTGACCTTCGCCTCGTCGGCATCTGCCATAATGCTCGGGAAGCGCAGGTACTTGACCACGATGAAGGTGGCCAGCGCAATGAATATGCTGTTGATTATGAACAGATACAGCGCTCCGCTGATGAAATGCCAGTTGAGGGTTGCGATACCGAAGCCTACGGTACACAGAGGCGGCATAAGGGCAGTGGCGATGGCAACTCCTGAGAGCACGGTGCCCTTCTCCTTGCGGGAGTTCTCGAGCATTCCCGCTACACCGCCGAAGGTCGCGATAAGCACATCATAAATCGTAGGATTCGTGCGCGCGAGCAGCTCCGTCTGCTGGGTGAGCTGCAGAGGGGAAATGATGAAATACAGGGTGGACGCGAGTATGGAGATGATTACCATTACCGCGAAGTTCTTAAGGGCCAGTTTGATGAGCTCGGTGTCGTTGGTGCCGAGGCCCAGACCGAAACCCAGGATAGGTCCCATCAGAGGGGAAATGAGCATCGCGCCGATGATGACAGGAATCGAGTTGAGGTTCAATCCTACGGAAGCGATGATAATCGCGCAGGCGAGGATGAAGACATTAGGTCCGCGGAACGGGACGCTGCCCCGAATGGCCGTGCTGGCCGCACCCCTGTCGATGTGCTCGGACATATTGACAAGTTCTTTGAACTGCTTAGCTATTTTTGCGACATCCAATTTCATATCATATCGTGTTATGTGTGCACAAATATACAAAATTGTTGGTATCTTTGGAGACTTACAAACAAACACAGATATATGGAGACCAAATACCCTTGGCGTTACTGTTCTCTTGGAGGAGTAACCCGTGTAAAACTCAGCACTGGCGAGGATATCGCCCATCTCGGCGAGCTCGACCAGAAACTCTGGACTGTTCTCAGTTGTCCTGTTGACGGACTTATTTTTGACCGTAAGACCCTTGAGATTCTCGATTCCGACAAGGACGGCAGAATCCGTGTAGGTGAAGTTGTGGCCGCAGCCGAGTGGCTCACCTCAGTAGTCAAGGACAAGGACCTTATTCTCAATGGAAGCGATTCCCTTCCTCTGGACAGCATCAATACGGAAAACCCTACAGGTGAAAGACTTGCACGGAGCGCCAGGCAGATTCTCTCCAATCTGGGTCTCAACAAGAACGAGATTTCCCTTGCAGATACCTCCGACAGCGTAAAGATTTTCGAAAAGACCACCGCAAACGGTGACGGCATCATCTGCGCTGACGCCGGTCAGGACCCTCAGGTGCGTCAGGCCATCGAGGCTGCCGTTGCAACCGTCGGTTCGAAGACTGACCGCAGCGGGGCGCAGGGAGTGGACGCCGCCCTGGTGGAGCAGTTCTACGCTGAGCTTGCCGCCCACAAGGCCTGGAAGGCTGCCCGCACCCCTGAAATCCTCCCTTACGGCGAGTCCACCCCTGCAGCCCTCGCTGCGGTTGAGGCCATTGCCTCAAAGGTGGAGGATTATTTCATACGCTGCCGCCTGATTGCCTTCAATGGCAATTGCGCTGCCGCCCTCGATTCATCAGCCGCAACCATCGAAGCCTTTGGCTCACAAGACCTCAATGGCAAGACCGCCGAAATCGCAAGCTGCCCTCTCGCACATCCGAGAGCAGAGCTTGAGCTGCCTCTGGATGCCGTCAATCCTGCCTGGGAAGCTGCTATTGCCGCCTTCAGGACTGAGGTATTCGACAAATCCTTCCCTCAGAAGAATGTCCTCACCGAGGAGCAGTGGAAGAGCATAGTTGCAAGCTTCGGCCCTTACAGAAGCTGGCTTGCAGCCAAAGCCGGAAGCAGCGTGGAGAGCCTTGGCGATGCCAAGATAGACGAGCTGCTCGCTGCTGACAAAAAGGCTGATATCCTCGCGCTCATAGATGCGGACCTCGCTGTGGCTCAGGAGGCCAATTCCATCGATGAGGTGGACAAACTGATGCACCTGTTCCGCTATTTCTACGAGTTTCTGGACAACTACGTCATCTTCGGAGCGTTTTATGACAAGAACCGCAAGTCCGTATTCGAAGCGGGCAAGCTCTACATAGACCAGCGCTGCCTTGAGCTTTGCATCAATGTTGCCGATATGGGCAAGCACGCAGATATGGCATCGCTTAGCGGAATGTATATCATCTACTGCAACTGCGTCTCCAAGAAGACGGGCAAGACCGCTACCATCGCTGCAGTTCTGACCGACGGGGATGTAGATAACCTGCGCGTAGGTATGAACTGCGTTTACTATGACCGCGACGGCCTCGACTACGACGCTGTCATCACCAAGCTGGTGGACAATCCGGTCAGTGTACGCCAGGCCTTCTGGGCGCCTTACCGCAAGCTTGCACGCACGATTTCCGACCGCATCAACAAGAGTGCTGCGGAGAAGGACGCCAAGGTTACCGCAGCCCTCACGGACAAGGCCAACAATTTCGATGTCGCCAAAGCCAAAGAAGAAGCTGCCGCTGCCCAGGCCGCACCGAAGCAGAGCTTCGATATCGCCAAGTTTGCCGGTATCTTTGCCGCCTTGGGTATGGCTGTAGGCTTCATCGGCTCCGCACTCGCGAAGCTCATTCATCCTTGGTACACTCCTTTCATCGTGCTTGTGGTGCTGGTTGTAGTCATTTCCGGACCTTCGATGTTCATCGCCTGGACCAAGCTGCGCAAGCGCAATCTCGGACCTGTGCTCAATGCCAACGGCTGGGCAATCAACTCCCGCGTGCTGGTGAACATAGTGTTCGGCTCAACTCTTACTACCCTTGCCAAGTATCCTAAGCTGGCCAGAACCTCCGACCCTTATGTGAAGAAGAAGTCTCCTTGGCCGGCCGTCATATTCATATTCCTCCTTGTCCTTGTTGCCGTCGGACTCGTACTCTATTTCACCGGCAACCTCGGATGGTTGGGAATTACCAAATAGCTTATGAACAAGAATTTACGCGGAGCTGCGGCGCTCCTACTGTCGCTCGCAATATTTGGCGGATGCTGCAACGGCAGCGCCTTGCTCAAGACCAAGGTTCCTGCAATGCCGGCAGGACAGCAGACTATGGTCGGCTATGCCGACGACCCTATCGACACCGTCCGCGTGGCTATCGTAGGCCTTGGGGACAGAGGCTCCTGGGCGGTCAAGCGCTATACCCAGGTGCCTTGGACCAGGACAGTGGCCGTGTGCGATGCCGAGGCAGACAGGGCGGAGGCCAGTGCGAAGTGGCTGGTGGACCACGGCTATCCGGCTCCGGCGGTTTACAGCGGACCGGAGGCCTACAAGGAGCTGTGTCTCAGAGATGATATTGACCTGGTTTATGTATGCACCGACTGGGCACACCACGTGCCGGTTGCACTCTGCGCTATGGAGCACGGCAAACACGTTGCCGTCGAGGTGCCTTCCGCCAATTCCCTCAAGGAATGCTGGGACCTTGTCAATACCTCCGAGCGTACCCGCAGGCACTGCGTGATTCTGGAGAACTGCTGCTATGATTTCTTCGAGATGATGTCCCTGCAGCTTGCGCAGCAGGGTGCGCTTGGAGAAGTGCTGCACGCTGAAGGCTCATATCACCACAATCTCGATTTCTATTGGAACCAGTATTGGGAGGACTGGCGCCTTCAGTTCAATGCCACCCACAGGGGAGACCTCTATCCTACCCACGGACTCGGACCTGTGGCCCAGGCGCTTGACATCAACCGCGGAGACAGGTTTACCTCCCTCGTCGCGATGGATACCAAGTCCGTCAACGGCAAGGAAATCCTGAGGACCTGGCGCGGTGTCGAGAACCCGGAATTCAAGAACGGAGACCTCGTATGCACCCTTCTTCGCACCGAAAAGGAAAAGACCGTGCTTATCGAGCACGATGTGATGACCCCGCGTCCTTACAACAGGATGTATCAGCTCGTCGGCACCAAGGGCTACGCTGCCAAGTATCCCGTAGAACAGCTGACCTTGGGTCAGGATGTTCTGGATGCGCTCGGAGTGGACTACAGCATCACCGATGCCCACGCCTCGCTTCCGGCAGATGTGATACAGCAGATGTACGCCAAGGTGCAGATTCCTATTCTCAACGACGAACTCAGGGCCAAGGCCAAGGAAGTCGGAGGCCACGGCGGTATGGACTGGATTATGGACTACCGCCTTGCCTATTGCCTGCACTATGGCCTTCCTGTGGATATGGACGTATATGACCTTGCCTCCTGGTGCTGCCTTTCCGAGCTCGGTACCATTTCGATGGAGCACGGATGCCGCGCAGTGGAGGTTCCTGATTTTACCCGCGGACACTGGCAGGAGAGGCCCGGCTTCTCCTATGCCTTTGCCCGATAACAAACCTTTTAACATTTATTTGGTATGAAAAAAACTTTGTACATCTTAGCCCTTGCCCTTGCAGGCCTTTTCGTGTCCTGCCAGGAAAAGGCTCCTGTTGACCCTGCTGAAGGGGACTTCACCAAGGGTGGTACTGTACTTGAACCTACCGTGCAGCAGAAAAAGCTTGAGAATACCGCCATCGCGGCTGTCGATGCGGTCAATCCTCAGGACTTCCGCCAGCTCATCGACCTTACGGTATATTTCGTAGAAGAATACTGCAACGAGAATGTTGACTTCTCCGAAATCGAGGAGGCTCTCGGACAGAAAATCGAGAACGCTGTTACCGTGGACGAGCAGGTGTATTCCAATACTAAGGAGCAATACTCTGCTGCTTATTTCGAGACACTGATGCTCCAGTTCTCACAGCTTTGCGGCAAAATCGAAGCCAATTCCACCAAGTGGACCTATGAGCCTTCCGACAGGCTGACCATCAACTTCAAGGACCGTGATGGCAGACCTTGCGTGATTGAGGCCACAGGCAAGGGGGAGCTTGGCTATGTGGAGGTTTACAGTTCTTACGAATACTTCTCCTTTATTGATTATGACGAGAATAGCGACGGCATTCCCGAATATGACCATTACGAATTCGAGGTGACCAATAGCGTAAAGGTAAATCTCCCTGAAGAGTTTAACTATGTTGTAAAGGAAGATGGCACCGAGCTGATGAAGGCTGCCTACGAGTTCAAGACCAATATTGCCCAGGTTTCGGATGAGGCTGATCTTGACAAGCTTTACTTCGACGGCAATGCCGTATTTGAGGTAGCCGGCTACAAGTTCGAGCTCAAGAAGGCTTTCCTTGATGTGCACACTCTGGAAATAACTTCCGCTATCTCGAAGGGTGAGCAGATAATCTTCTCCGAGAAGGTGGCCGTGAGCGATTTCAACCTCAATCTCAATGAGGAAATCGGTTTCGAGGGAGGAAAGTTCGAGGCCAAGTGGAATGTGCTCGGCGAGGTGCAGCTCTATTGCGAAGTGCCGAAGATGGACGAGTTTGCAAGGATTCTTGCCGAAGGAGTTCAGGGCGAAAGCGAAGAGGATATTCAGGCCTATCTTGACCGCTTCAATGCTGCCTATAAGCTTGAACTCCATTTCGACAATACAGCTGCAGTTCAGGGACATCTCGAGCTTCGTCTTTTCGTGCTTGACGATGCTATGGCAGTGCTTCCTGTGATTGTATTCAACGACGGAACCAGCTATGCCCTCGAAGATTATTTCAACGGGGAAATGCTTGAGCGCATCAGCGAACGCATCCAGCAGCTCGTAGCCCAGTTTGAAGCAATTACGATATATTAGGCTTATAGCTCTGATTCAGGGGCTGGTTTCTGCCGGTTTGGCTTTATACGCTCAACCGGCAGATTCCGTTCGTTCGGGTTTGTCCGTGCAACCTGCAGATTCTGTGTATCTGGATTTGGAGGGTACGGTGCTTACTGCCGAAAAGCGGACGGGAGCAATTGTCGGGACTTCGGCTGCTTCCACCAGGCTGGAACTTGACCGTCTTGAGGCGGTTCCCCGTCTATTCGGTTCTTCCGACCCGTTGAGGATTGCCCAGAGCCTGCCGGGAGTGAGCACCAATTCCGAAATTGACGGAGGAATACATATCCTTGGCTGCGAGTCCCAGCACAACATAGTGAGGATAGGAGCTGCGCCCATTTACGGAAGCAACCACCTGTTCGGCCTCTTTTCTCCTTTCATACCGAGTCATTTTTCCACAATGGAGATATCGACGGAGGCTCCTTTGCGAAACCGCCTTGGCGGGGAAGTGTTTTTGGATACCCCGGACACGGTCCGCACAGGACGGCCTTGGCTGAGTGCCGATGCGGGGCTGTTTTTCTCCCAGGGCACCGTGGATATGCCGCTGACGCGGCGTTCGTCCCTCAGGCTTTCTGGCCGCGCGAGCTATCTCAATGCCTTGTATGGCAATTATTTGAAGATAGGCGGCGAAGATCTGAGCTACGGCTTCGGGGACGTGAACCTGACCTGGACTTTCAGGAAGGACAAATACCGTATCCGGAAGACGGATGTCTACTTCGGCTCCGACAAGGCTGCGATTGATGCTCAGGGCTACGGCATCCCCCTTTCTTTCGGATGGCGCAATATGGCCCTTTCCCAGCGTTTCATCAACACCCGTTTTGGAGAACAGGCTCTGTATTTCAGCCAATATGACGCTACGGTCAATCCGGGAGATGGGGGCGGGTTCCATCCTGTCGATCACCTTCTGCGCACCATCGGCTACAGGGCTCAGGTCAATGCCTTCAGAAGTGAAAGAGGCAGGGCCGTGCTGGGCTTCGAAGGGGCATTCCATCAGTTTGTCCCTATAGGGGAGGATATCCGTATGCCGTCTTTGGAGGCAAGCCTTTTCCAGTCCTGGAACCGTCATTGGGGTGATTTTACTCTCGATGTGAAGCTGTCGGAGACGCTTTATTATTATTTCCGCGACGCCTGTTTGGATGTGTCTCCGGTGCTCGGCATCAGTTATGACTTCCACCGTTTCGGCAGGCTTGCCCTGAATGCGGGCCGCAAAGTGCAGCATATCACCCGTACGGGAGTCAGCGAAATCGGCTTCCCAACGGAGTTCTTTATGTGTTCAAACTCCGCTCTCCCGTCTCAGTATGCCGACTATGTGACTCTGGACTACAAAGCTGATTTTGGCGCCGGACGCTATTCTTTCTCGACCCAGGCTTATCTCAAGAGACTCGAAGGCCAGCCTGTGTTTACAGGGTCCCTGTTCGACTATTTCAGCGAAGACTTCTGGCCATTCGACCATATGGTTTTCACCGATGGCCTGAATTACGGTCTGACTATGCTTCTGACCCGCAATTCCGGCAAACTGACCGGCTGGGCGGCTTATTCTTTCGGAAGGGCCCTGCGCTCGGGTTCGATACCGTCTTCGCACGAGCGTATCCACGAACTCAATCTTGTGCTCAATTACGAGGGCGGCAAATGGGATTGCGGAGCGTCTTTCGTGCTGGCGGGCGGGACTCCGTTCACTGCACCGAGGGGATTTTTCATAGCGTCCGGTATGCTGGTTTCCAACTATGGGGAAATCAATTCCAGCAGGCTTCCGGCCTATTCCCGTCTGGATTTGTCCTTCAACTGGTATTTCCTGCGGGATTCGGGCAGGACTTTCGGAGCCAATGTTTCGGTCTATAATGCTTTGTGTCACGATAATGTGCTGTCCTACAGGCCGGACATCGCGGATGACAGCTTCGTTTACAGACCTCTGTCCTTTTCCCTCAAGTTTATGCCGTCCCTTTCAATATTCTACAGATTCCGATGAGACCTTTTGTTGCCATATCCCATCTGCTGCTGCCGCTTCTGCTTGCTTGCGGCTGCGAGGCTTCTCTGAATGTCAGCCGGGAGCCTGAACTCGTTGTCGAGGCCTGGATTGAGGAGGGAAAGAACCCTGTGGTTATAGTGACTACCAGCGTGACTTATGATGAGCTGCCAGCTGATGAGGAGGCGCTCGCAGGGCATATTGTGCGCTGGGCCAAAGTGTGGATGAGCGACGGGAGCAAGACGGTGAATCTGACCGGAGTGCCTACAGACAAGTATTTTCCGCCTTATGTCTATACTACTTCCGAGATGCGCGGTGAGGCCGGCAGGAATTATGACCTTCAGGTGGAATACGGCAATGTGACGGCGACGGCTTCTACCACTATCCCGGAGTCTGTTCCCATTGTTGATGTGATGCTCAAGCACGAGAGGGGTTCGCTCTACAGTGCTTATGTTGTACTTGAGAAGGTGGAGGAGGCTGCATTCTGCCGCTTTTTTGTGAGGTTGAATGATACTTTCTGGGTGCCTTCCCTTTTCGGGAATTTTGTTTATTCTTCAGCAGAGGATGAACCTGACAAGGTGCTTTTGCGTCGGGGGTACGATCTTGATATGCGGGACTATGTGTCGAATTTCATTTCCGGGGAGACCGTTGAGGTGAAGCTCTGCACTATGACTGAGCCTATGTACAAGTACTGGCAGGATTTCGACAATAATCTTTTCTATGGCCGCACTCCGTTTTTCCCTGCCAAGTCCAACCCCGCCAGCAACCTGCTCGGTGCCGTAGGCTACTTCGCCGGCTACGGCTGCTCCACCGCCCGCTTTGTAGTCCCGTAATCACCCGGTATTCCTCCTGTTATGCCAGCTCAGGCATACCGCAACAGCAAAGAACATAGCGAGACTTTCCCGTTTCTCCCTCTCAGTCTCTCATATCCCTTTCCCATCTCCCCATTTCCTCCTCCCAGCTCCTCCTCCCCTGTTTCTTCCACTCAGTCTCTCTCCCGTCCTTTCCCTGTTTCTTCTGCCGCTTTCTCTCTTCCCAGTCCTTCTCCCGCTCCTTCTGCCGTTCTTTCTCTTTCCAGTCCTTCTCCCGCTCCTTCTGCCGTTCTTTCTCTTCCCAATCCTTCTCCCGCTCCTTCTGCCGTTCTTTCTCTTTCCAGTCCTTCTCCCGCTCCTTCTGCCGTTCTTTCTCTTCCCAATCCTTCTCCCGCTCCT
>CALYTI010000021.1 GCA_945487035.1 uncultured Bacteroidales bacterium | reverse complement strand
TTGTTGTAGCGTATAGGGACCTGGCCTACGTGACGCGGGAAAGTCTGGCACAGACGCCCGCTCGGATTGTAATCCCCGCAAAGTATGTCCGCAACGGCGTGTCCGCCTTCCGTCCCCGGGTACCAGGCCTCAAGCACTGCATCGCTGTTTTCCAGGACTTCAGAAAGGCAGAGCGGACGGCCGTTGAAAAGCACTGCCACCACCTTCTTGCCCATTTTGCGGTATTTTTTCAGGATTTCTATCTGTTTTTGTTCAATTTCCAGTTTGCCGGTGCTGACTCCTTCTCCTATAATGCCCTTAGGCTCACCTATGCAGACTATCGCAACCGGTGCACCCGCTTTGATGCGGAATATTTCTTCAAGCGCCTCACTGACGGTAACCACCTCTTCAGCGCGTCCCTTGCAGGACCAGGCCCCGAGATAGTCCCCGCCCTGCGAAGCAAAAGGACCGTCAACAAGCACTTCCGTTCCCTTGCTCAGAGGAAGCAGACCATCATTGTTCTGAAGAAGCACCATCGAGCCGCAGGCAGCCTCGCGGGCAGTGCGGCGGATTTCGCTGCTGAGAAGCTCTTCAGCCTCCCTCTGAGGGTCGCAATATCTGAACGGATCGTCGAAGAGTCCCATCTCGAACTTAGGCTTCAGGCAGTTGTAGGCTGCGGTACGCAGCTGTTTCTTGCTCACCTTGCCCTCGTCATAGAGGCTGCGCAGATGACGGACAAAATGCTCGGAAGACATATCCATATCGATGCCTGCACTGATTGCACGGTAGGCGGAGGTCTTCTGATCCTCCACCGCGCCCTCCTTGTAGGCATACCACATTGTCTTCCAGTCCGTCATCAGAAGCCCTTCAAAGCCGAGCTCGTCACGCAGCACATCGCTGAGCAGATACCTGCTGAAAGTGACAGGAAGTCCGTCGTAGGTAAGATAGGACTCCATCACGGAACCGACCCCGGCCTCAATGCAGGCCCTGTACGGCGGAAGATAAATCTCTTCGAGCTCCCTGTGGGAGAATTCGGTATTGTTGTAGTCGCGTCCTGCCTGGACAGCGGCATAGCCTGCAAAATGCTTTGCGCAGGCCATAATGGTAGCAGGGTGGGAAAGGTCCTTGCCCTGGAAGCCGCGCACCCTAGCCGCAGCGAGTTCAGCACAAAGATACGGGTCTTCCCCGCTGGTCTCCATCACTCTGCCCCATCTGCCGTCAACGCTGATGTCCACCATAGGCGCATAGGTGAGCTGAAGGCCTGCTGAAGCCGCTTCGCGGGCTATCGCAACGGAGTTGCGTTCGACCGCCCCGCGGTCGAAACAGCAGGCCTCCGCCAGTGGGATAGGGAAAATCGTCCTGAACCCGTGGATGACATCCTCGTGAAACATAAGCGGAATCCCGAGCCGGCTGCTCTTGAGTGCTTCCTCCTGAAGGGACCTCGTCAGTTCTGTCCCGCTTGCTTTCAGAACAGCACCGACCTTGTCCCGTGCGATTGCCGCCCTTACAGACGAGTCGACGCTCATCCAGTGCGGAATCAGGTTGGTCTGGGCTATCATCTCATCGACAGTCATCCTGTCGAGAAGGTCATTGAGCCTCTTCTCAATAGGAGCAGATGCATCCTTGTACAGGGGCTCGGAATCATTGGCGCAGGAGCAAACCATCGCTGCTGCCAGCGCAAGGGACAAAACAAAACGCTTCATAGTGCTTAATTTGAAAAACTGCTTCCCCCGAGGAACTCTCTCAGCAATGAGGTAGGCGGAATCTCATTGTCAGGGACGGCTGTGAAATAATGTATGAATTTCAGCAGACGGTGAGCCTCCGCATACTCGGGGCAATTCTTTGGTATTGTTCTCAGTATCGGATCTGCGTGATTTCGCATAACCGCAAATTCCACAAGATAGGCGGAGTTGAACATCACATCCGCATTCTCCTGATATGGATTGATCCACTTTTCTTCAGCTTCAAGCACATTAGGCCACTGCTGAATGGTCTGGCGGGCGGTAAATGCCCCCTTGTTGTAATCCCTGACAATACGCCTCAGCAGACGGTTGTCGCTGGTAGGAATGCAGTTGTGGTTATCCAGACTGATGCTGGTGAGCGTGGAAATGAAAATCCTGAACTTGCAGCTGTCTTCGATTTTGTCAGTAAGCCTCGGATTGAGGGCGTGTATTCCCTCTACAATCAGCACGCTTCCTTCGCGCAGGCGCTTTTTCTTGCCGTTGTACTCGCGCATTCCGGTAGTGAAATTGTATGACGGAATCTCAACCTCTTCACCTGCAAGCAGTTTCAGAAGGTCCTGCTGGAGAGCATCGTGATCCACTGTATCGAAATTGTCGAAATCGTACTGGCCGTTGGGAAGCAGAGGGGTATCCACCCTGTTGACGAAATAATCATCCGTGGAGAAAACCACCGGCTGGAGACCGCAGGCCTTGAGCTGCACGCTCAGCCTCTTGGAGAAGGTGGTCTTGCCGGAGCTTGAAGGGCCGGTCACCAGCACCAGCCTCACCTTGTTCTCACCATAGTAGCGCGCCTCTATTTCCTCGGCAATCTTGACGATTTTCTTCTCCTGAAGGGCCTCTGCGACCTGTATCAGCTCGCTTCCGTGACCTTTGCGCAGCTGGTGGTTCACATCACCGGCATTGTTGAGTTTGGTAATAATGTTCCAGCGCAGATTCTCGGAGAACATCTCGTAGGTCTTAGGCTGCGGCACATAAGGCACAAGCCTCGTCGGGTCCCTGTGGTCAGGCACTCTGAGCAGAAGACCGTCATAGCACTTCTGTATATCCCATACCTTCAGATAGGCAGCTGACGGGAGCAGCCTTCCGTAATAATAGTCCGGGCTGTCTCCGAGCAGATAGTAATCGGTATATACATCCTCGCTGGTCTCCAGCAGTCTTACCTTATCTATATACCCAAGTTCCCTGAAGAGCTTGATGGCCTCCCCGATCTGCACTTCCCTTCTGTGGAAAAGCACATTATCTTCCACCATCTCAAGCATACGCGACTTGATTTTCTCTACATCCTCATCGCTGAGCGGGCTGTCGTCCTTCTTTTTGAAATTCACATAGAAGCCGCCTGAAAGAGGATGCTCGATATAGACCCTGCAGCCCTTGAACACCTCGTGGGATGCCTTGCAGAGCAGGAAGAACAGGGAGCGCTGATACACCCTCATACCGCTCGGGTCTGTAGCATCCAGAAACTCTATTTCCCTGTTGTTGTAAACCCTGAATTTGAGTCCCTGGGAGACATTGTTGACCTTGGCGGAAACGATGGGGTAAGGTCTGTCAAATTCAAATTCAGGGAGCATTTCCAGGAGCGTGGTACCTTCCACGAACTCCTTGTAGCTCCCTGTGTTCTTGCAATAAACGGTAATCATCTGTCTTAAAGGTATTTCTACTGTAACAATCCTAAACTCTGCTTCAATCTCAGAACGCGATACACCTTCGCGTCCAGTTCTTCCATAGGGAATTCCCCGCTCTCGACCTTTGCCGTGATGGCATCTATCACCTCTACGGTCTGCTTGAGGGCCAGAATGAGGTCGGCACCGGCGCTGTAGGCGGCCACGCACGCGGCAACCTGGTCGCCGCCAAAAATATCGGTTACGCCCTTCATACCCATCCCGTCAGTGACAATAACCCCCCGGAAACCAAGGGAATCACGAAGGAAGCGGTTGATGGGGCGGGAAATGCTTGCCGGCATACCGTCAGGGTCAATTGCAGGCACGCTGAGATGTCCGGTCATCACCATCTCAATGCCTTCGCCTATAAGCCGGCGGAAAGGAAGCAATTCCACGCTGTCCAGCCTTTCCCGGCTGTGCTCAAGTACAGGAAGGGCAAGATGGCTGTCAACTGATGTATCTCCGTGGCCCGGGAAATGCTTGGCGCAGGATGCTATTCCCGCTTCGCGCTGCCCTCTTGCGTAAGCCGAGGCACGCTCCGCCACCAGCTGGGGGTCAGCTCCGAAGGAACGGGTGCCGATAACCGGATTGTCCGGATTGGTATTGACATCGGCATCGGGGGCAAGATTGGCGTGTATTCCCAGCTCCTGCAGCTGGGCTCCGATTGCAAGGCCCACTTCGTAAGCCTGTTCATCGGATTTGATATATGCTGCCTTCGGAAGTCTTCTGTAATCCTGTTTCAGGCGCATTGCGGCTCCCCATTCGGCGTCAATGCAGACAAAAAGCGGAATCTGCGCACTTGCCTTGAGCCTTGGTAGAAGTGAGTCCACCTCCGCCTTGGTGCTGACCATAACTATTACCCCGCCGACGTGGTCGCGGGCAACAAGGGAATCGATATCGGAGTCGTAATGCTGGGGCACCATCAACTGCGCCACCTTGTCCCGGACGGACATCTCCTCTAAGGTCAAAGCAAGAGTATCCTTGCAAGAACCAAGCAGGAGGCTGAAAGCGAGCAGAATTGCGAGTTTACAGTGCATATCTTTCAAGAAAGTGCAAATTTAGCACAAAAATTCATTATTTTTGCATATATGAAAGCCAAGATACTGTTGATTTTTGTCAGCTCTCTGCTAATCGCATCCTGCGGGGGCAACAAATCAAAAAACCAAGAACCGGAACCTATCCCTCCTATCGGATTCAGAGCATCCGATTACATTCACGAATCCACCAAAGTCAAAAGCGGTGAAACCTTCCCGGCACTTATGCGCCGCATCGGACTCAGCGCTGAGGACGCTGCCACGATGACCTCCCGCCTTGATACCATCTTCTCTCCGAGAAAGATGAAAGCCGGAGCCCTGGTGGATATGTATTTCAGCGGAGATTCGCTTCAGCGCAAGCTCGAATATGCCGTTTACCACAATACCAAAACAAGGCTCACCGTCTTCAAATGTGCGGACAGCCTCTATCTGTGGAACTATGTCCGGCCTACCGAAAAGCAGACCGTCTATAGCGATATAGTCATAGAATCATCCCTTTGGAACGATACCGTAAATGCGGGAGCACCGGTTGACATAGTTGGAGAACTCTCGGACATATACGCCTGGACGGTCAATTTCTTCGGCCTTCAGAAGGGAGACCGCTTCCAGACCGTCTATACCCAGACAGTATGTGAAGGCGAAGTGCTCTATGTGGACCACGTGGACTTCTGCCGCTATACCAGAGACACCAGAGATGAAGTAATAGCCATCAGGATGGATATCCAGGGCAATTCAGACAAATATTTCAACCAGAAGGGGGACAACCTGCGCAAAGCCTTCCTCAAGGCGCCTCTGAACTTCAAAAGGGTCAGCTCAAAGTTCTCCTACGCCCGCAAGCATCCTGTGACCGGAAAGGTAAGACCTCATACTGGAGTTGACTACGCAGCACCTATGGGAACACCTGTGGTCGCACTCGGTGACGGTCAGGTCATCTCCGCAGGCTGGACCACAACCGGCGGCGGCAATGTCATCAAAATCCGCCACAACAGCGTCTATACCACCGGCTATATGCACCTCAAAGGCTTTGCAAAAGGCATAAAGAAAGGGGCTAAAGTCAAGCAGGGCCAGGTAATAGGTTATGTAGGCTCCACCGGTACCAGCACAGGCCCGCACCTTGACTTCCGCGTATGGCAGAACGGCAATCCTATTGACCCTCTGAAGATGAAATCCCCGGCTGCCGACCCGCTGCCGAAGCAGTACAAGCCTCAGCTGGATTCTCTCTGCGCAATGTATCTGCAGATGATAGACAATGGAAATTAAGCCTGTAGCCAGATTCCACTGCCCTGTCGGCGGGAAGTTCGGTCTTCCCCGCCAGAGCGGGATAGTGGATTCCCTGAAAGGACATATCGTTTTCGAGCCCAAGTACCGCAACCCGGACGCGATACGCGGCCTTGAAGGCTTCTCCCACATCTGGCTCATCTGGGGGTTCAGCTGCAACGGGGCAAGCGAGGCGCTTACCGTACGCCCTCCGCGGCTCGGAGGCAATGAAAGGGTGGGCGTCTTTGCCAGCCGCTCCCCTTTCCGTCCCAATCCCCTCGGGATATCTTCCGTGCGCATAGAAAGCATAGACTTCGGGCGTTGTGAAATCAGTGTCAGCGGTGCGGACCTCGCGGACGGCACACCGATTTATGACATCAAGCCCTATGTGCGCTACTGCGATTCCCACCCCGATGCGGTCAGCGGCTTTGTGGACAGCAACAGATGGAAGGAGCTCAAGGTTGAATTCAGCTCCGCCGAAGTAAAGGAAAAGCTGACCCGCACTCTTGGAGAAGACGGACTCAAAGCCCTTTGCGGCATACTCTCGCAGGACCCGAGGCCGCAATATGCGGACGACCCGGACAAAAAATATGGCCTGACTTTCTCAGGCCATAATATCAGATTTCACGTGGCGGACGCAGCCGCCTATGTTGATTCGCTGGACTAAGCCTCCCACTTGAGCACAGGCTGCCTTGCGGCCAGAGTCTCGTCAGGACGCCCGATAGGGGTGTTGTGAGGAGCCTGGTGAAGTATGTCCGGATCCTGCGCTGCTTCAGCTGCAATCTTGTGCATTACCTCTATAAACCCGTCAAGAGTTTCCTTTGACTCCGTTTCAGTAGGCTCAATCATCAAGGACTGATGGAAGAGCATAGGGAAATAGATGGTAGGAGCGTGGAAACCGTAGTCAAGCAGACGCTTTGCAACATCCAGGGTAGTTGCCCCCTGCACGCCCTCTTTCGCTCCGTCATCAATCAGTCCGTCGAACACAAACTCGTGTTTGCATACGGAAGCGATAGGAAGTTTGTAGGCATCCTTGAGGGATTCCTTGATATAATTTGCATTCAAAGTGGCAAGTTTGCCTGCAAGACGCAGGTTCTGCTTTCCGAGCATAAGAATGTAAGTATAAGCTCTGAGCATCACGCCGAAATTCCCGTGGAAGCCTGAAGTATGCACACTGTCAAGCAGTGAAACAAGTTTGTTGCATACTCCCACAGGGCCGCTTCCCGGGCCTCCGCCACCGTGAGGGGTGGAGAAAGTCTTGTGCAGGTTGAGATGCATTATGTCGAAGCCCATATCTCCCGGCCTTACAACGCCGAGCAGCGGATTCATATTGGCTCCGTCATAGTAAAGCAGTCCTCCGCACCCGTGAACCAGCTTTGCAATCTCCTTGATGTCCCTTTCGAAGAGTCCGAGTGTATTGGGATTGGTCATCATTATGCCGGCAATGTCATCACCGAGAAGAGGCTTCAAATCCTCCACATCAACAAGACCGTCAGCCTTTGATTTCACAACTACCACCTCAAGTCCGCAGACAGCCGCACTTGCAGGGTTGGTGCCGTGGGCACTGTCCGGAACTATCACCTTCTTGCGCGCGTGGTCGCCCCTGCTTTCGTGATATGCACGCATAAGCATAAGTCCGGTAAGCTCTCCGTGAGCACCGGCACAAGGAAGGAAGGTGAAATGAGCCATACCCGTGATGGCGGCAAGGGCCTTGTCAAGACCTTCATAAACTTCCTTCACACCCTGTACATCCTCCTGTAGCGGATGTACACCGGCAAAGGCCGGCATAGCAGCGATTTCCTCGTTAATCTTAGGATTGTACTTCATAGTACAGCTTCCGAGAGGATAGAATCCGGTATCCACGCCGAAATTCATCTGGCTGAGGTTGGTATAATGCCTTACGACATCAACCTCGCTGACCTGAGGAAGCTCAGGAGCTTCCTTTCTTGCGAGCTTCTCCGGAAGGCATACCCGGGCCTGAGGCTCACGGAGCGAATAGCCGGTGCGCCCTTCTTTCGAGAGTTCGAATATCAGTTTGTCGTAATATTTCATAAGCCCTTGACTACCTCTATGAGAGCGTCGATTTCCCCGCGGGTACGCTTCTCGGTTACACAGAATGAAACATAGCCTTCCTCCGTTTCGAGGGCAGCAAAGAAGCCGGCGTCAGAAAGGGCCTGCTGGAGTGCCTTTACATCGCACAAAGGCTTGAGTACAAACTCTTTGATAAAAGGCTTACCCTCGAAGAGGGGCTCGAACTTGCCTGTAGCGAGAAGCCCTTCGCGCAGGCGGTGGGAGCCTTCGTAGCAAAGGTCATTGACCTGCCGCAGGCCCTGAGGCCCCATAAGCGAAAGATATACCGTTACCCAAAGGGCCATAAGCGACTGGTTGGAGCATATATTGGATGTCGCCTTCTCGCGGCGTATATGCTGCTCGCGTGCCTGAAGAGTAAGCACAAAGCACCTGCGTCCCTGCGCATCTGTGGTCTGGCCGACGATTCTTCCCGGCAGCTTTCGCATATACTCGGACTTGCAGGCCATAAAGCCAACATAAGGACCTCCGTAGCAAAGCGGAATACCGAGAGGCTGGCCGTCACCCACTGCCAGGTCGGCGCCCCACTCGGCTGGGCTCTTCACCACCGCAAGAGTGCTAGGGTCGCAATATTCCACCAGCAGGGCTCCCGCCTTATGGGCAGCCTCTGCAAAGCCCTCGTGGTCCTCCACGATTCCGTAGCGGTTGACGCCCGGCACTATTACGCCTCCTACCGAAGCATCGGCAAGAGCAGCCTGCAGAGCCTCCAACGAAGTCTGGCCATCCTTTGACGGGATGAGTTCAATCACGGTACCGGCCCATTTGGCATAGCACTGCACAGTGCGGATGACATTGGGCAGAAGGGTGGAGCTCAGCAGCACCTTGCTCTTCTTCCTGGTGGAAGCAAGGCAGAAGCGCACAGCCTCGGCAGCAGCCGATGGTCCGTCATACATTGAAGCATTGGAAACGTCCATACCGGTAAGCTTGCATATCATTGACTGATATTCGAAGATATACCTCAGCGTTCCCTGCGAAATCTCGCACTGATAAGGGGTATAAGCGGTAAGGAACTCGCTGCGGGAGGTAATCTGAGGGATTACCGCAGGAGTGTAATGGTCATAAGCTCCGGCTCCGACAAACACTGTCTTGCGCGGAGTTTTGGCAGCCAGGCCCTCGAAAAAGGCCCTGACCTCCTGCTCGCTCATAGCGTCGGGCAGGTCATATTCCCCTTTGAAGATGAAATCCGACGGCACATCAGAGTACAGCTCGTCAAGAGAGCTGACACCAATCCTCTGAAGCATTGTCCGGATATCTTCCTCAGTATGTGGAAAATACGCGAACTTTCCTGCCATTTTACTCTGCAATTTTGGCGTAAGCGGCAGCATCGAGCAGACTGTTGCACTCCCCCTTGTCGCTCATTTCTATTTTGATAATCCAGTTAGTGTAAGGATCTGCATTGATAAGGGAAGGATCGTCCTCGACAGCCCTGTTGGTAGCAACAACAGTACCCGATACCGGGCTGTAAAGGTCAGCCGCAGTCTTCACGCTCTCGAGAGCTCCGAACTCGCTTCCCTTTTCAATTTCATCCCCGTCGGACGGCATATCGACATAGGTGATGTCTCCAAGCTCGCTCTGGGCGAAATCAGATACTCCGATGATTGCAACGTTGCCGTCGATTTTTACCCACTCGTGTGACTCGCTGTAAAGGAGTCCTTCAATGATCTTGCTCATTATTTCTTATAGTTAGTTTGATAAAATCTTTTCTTGATGACCTCTGCAGGGAAAACCTTGCTGCGTATGCGCACCTGCAGCTGAGTGCCGAGAGCACCATAGGCCGAATCCACAAGCGCAAAGGCAAGACTGCGGTCCAAAGTGATTGAATGGTAGCCCGTAGTGACAACACCAACCACCTCTCCTTCAGGGGTTTCCACGCTATAGCCCGCACGCGGGATTGCCCTGTCTTTCACCTCAAGCCCGACGAGCTTGCGTGCAGTTCCGTGGGCTTTCTGCTCCACCAGAGCTTCCTTACCGATAAACTCTTCCTTATCGAGTTTGCAGAAAATGGAGAGTCCTGCCATCACCGGAGATATCTCCGGACTGAGTTCGTCCCCATAAAGCGGAAGTCCGGCTTCGAAACGCAGGGTGTCACGGCATCCCAGTCCGCAAGGCTGAATACCGGCCTCCAGCAGGGTCTGCCAGAATTCTTTGGTCTTTTCTGATGAAGCATAAATCTCAAAACCGTCCTCTCCGGTATAGCCGGTACGGCTGAGTATCAGTCCGGGAAGCTCGCAATAGGTGTAGAATGTGAGCGCCGAGGCCTGCGGAAGGCCAAGAATACGCACAAGTACATCTTCGCTCTCAGGGCCCTGGACAGCAATTTGCCCCCACTGCTCCGACTGGTTGTCAATCTTCACATCGTAGCCTTCGGCATTGCTCAGCATCCACTCGTAGTCCTTGTCAATATTGGAAGCATTCACCACGAGAAGATAGTGTTCCGCCGTGAAACCCTTGTAAACCAGAAGGTCATCTACAACTCCCCCGTCAGGGTAGAGCATCATTCCGTAAAGTATCTCTCCGGCAGCGGCCTTGGTAATGTCATTGGTGAAAATATGGTTCACAAAACGCGTTGCGTCCGGACCGTCGATAAAAATCTCTCCCATGTGGGAGACATCGAACACTCCGACTTTGGTGCGTACGGCATTGTGCTCCGCAATAATACCGGCCGGATAGCGGATAGGCATATCAAATCCGGCGAAGGGACTCATCACGGCCCCGATGGCGACGTGAGAATCGTGTAGGCAGGTCAGTTTATCCATTATGTGTCAGTATGTAACTATCTGTTGAGAAGTTCCAGATCCTTTTTGAGGAGTATCTTCTTATCCATCAGAGCAACCTTCTGGAACAATATTATCTGGTTGGGAAGGCTCAGATAGACCTTGTCCTCGTGCTTGTTTTTCCTCCACCATTTGTAAAAGCCTACAGGGTCGGTCTGGAAAGGGATGCGGGCAATTATTCCGGTACCGTAGCCCGGATAATCTATGGTGAGCTTCAGGCCCATATAGCGCTTGTAGTAATCGGGATCCGCTCTGCGAAGTTTGCTCTCAAGCGGATTGAAGACCTCTATTTCATCAACATGCAGGGTCTTTTCACGAATAATCATCTTGTGAATCCTTACCGGATCCACGCAAATCCACACACCCATTTTCAGTGTCTGCGGGCCTTGTTCGGTGTCCAGAGTCAGCTCGTCGCAAGAGTAATAGAGCTTCTCCGGATCCAAAGGCGCTACGTTTGGCTGATCTTCCATTGGTTTTCTTTTCTGCAAGGTCGAATTATCTCCACAAATTTAGCAAAAAAATCTTTTATTTGTACCTTTGGTGCATGAATCAATTTCTGGTCAGCGTCAGCGGAATGTTCGAAGCGGAGGGATTTCACCCCTCGGGAGCAACCGGACTGGACTTCAGGGAGCTGGAAGGCACCTGCTGCTATTGCAGCGAAGAAGCCGCTGAAATCTTCAGCAAGGCCCTGAAAGAGCCGGAAGGCATAGCCTGGATCGACAGCGGAGACTACCATTACCTGAGCTATTTCCGGGCAAAAAGGATAAAACAGGATTTCGAATTGATTCTGCTCGACAATCACAGCGACGACTTCGACCTGTGCGGGATTCTGTCCTGCGGCAACTGGGTTACGGCCCTTCAGGAGCAAAGCGGATGCAGGGTAAGCCTCATCCGGGGAATCCGGGACTACGACCCTGCTTCCCCCTCCCCCCTTCCCGTATTCATCAGTCTCGACCTGGATGTGCTCCGGGAGGAAGAATTCATCACCAACTGGGACCAGGGCACTATGACAACGGAAGAACTCGAAACCATTCTTGGAGCCATTGCCGGAAGCCGGAAGGTGCTGGGTATGGATATATGCGGAGGGCTCAGCGTCAGCAAAGGGGCAGACGGCAGCGCTCTGCGGTCCAACAGGGAGCGCAGGGAAAGGCTTTGCAGCTTTTTGAGAGAAATCAGCCTTCTGCAGTAAGGACGTTGACGTGCTGGCCTGTAACTTCCACGGTAACAGGAAGATTTGCTACAATCTCGCCGTCCAGTTCAACTATGTCCCTGGACTTGTCGTCAAGGGCTTCGATGCGGATTTTCTTTCCGCGCAGATAGAGTATGTATTTGGATTCGTGAACCGTATGATTGTAAATCCTCGGAAGTTCGGCAATAAGCCTTCCCAGAGTAACCACAGGAACCACCATAGCGTCCAATATGCCGTCCGTCGGATCCGCAATGCTGCACTGCTGCATACCGCCGCCGCAGTATGAACCGTTGCCGAGTGCCATATCATAGACTCTCCCGCTGTAAACCAGCTGGTCATCGCAATAGATGGCAACATTCTGGACTGGAATATGGAAAATGTTGTAAATCAAGGAAGTAAGGTATATCCTTGAGCTGCGCAGTCCCCTTTCCTTCTGGGCATTGACCCTTTGGCACACGTGAGAATCGAAACCGAAACCGCCGATATTGGCCATATATGAGACCTTGCCGTCATCAGCCGTAAGTTTCACCACATCCTCCTGCACGAACTTGCCCTTGGCAAGAAGGCCAATCACCTTCTCCACATCGCGGGGGATGCCGAAAGACTTGATCCAGTCGTTTCCGGAACCTATCGGGGCCACGGCCAGATAGAACTCCGAAGGGTTGACTCCCGAGGTCTCGCACCAGCTCAGGACTCCGTCGAAGACTTCGTGTATCGAGCCGTCTCCGCCCACCGCCATTATCTTGCGGTACCCTCTTCTGGCAGCAACCGCTGCAAGCTGTGTAGCGTGATGCTTGTGTGTAGTATAGACAGTATAAAAAGGAATATTGTACTCTTTAAGCAAGCGCTCTGCAGGGACCCAGTATTTCATTGTCTTGCCTGAGCCTGCGTGCGGATTGACTATTATATACCATTCTTCTTTTATCGTTGCCATCTCAAGTTTTATGGTTTCAAAGAATACAAATATAAGGAAAATTTGCTAAATTCGCGGTCTATGGGAAAGATAATAGCAATCGCAAACCAGAAGGGCGGAGTGGGCAAAACCACCACGGCAATCAATCTTGCCGCATCCCTCTCAATTCTCGAGAAGAAGGTTCTCATCATTGATGCGGACCCTCAGGCAAATTCAACCTCGGGACTCAACTGTTCTCCTGATTCCACCGATGGCAAGACTTTATACGAAATAATGATAGGAAAGGTGAGCGCAGCCGAAACCATACTCCCTACGGAGATGGAGAACCTGAAGATCATCCCTTCCCACATCAATCTTGTAGCAGCAGAAATCGAAATAATAGACCTTCCGAACCGCGACCACATCCTCAGGGATGCCCTCGCTCCGGTAAAGAACGATTACGATTTCATCATCCTGGACTGTGCCCCGTCGCTCGGGCTCACCACCGTCAACTGCCTTTCGGCAGCCGATTCGGTGATTATTCCGGTCCAGCCTGAGTTCTTCGCTCTCGAAGGTCTCGGGAAACTGCTTCAGACCATCCGTCTTGTCCAGAGCGGAAGCAATCCGGGCCTCGACATCGAAGGCTTCGTCGTAACCATGTTCGACGGCCGCACCAAGGTGCACGCGCAGGTAGTGGCCCAGCTCAAGGAGTATTTCAAGGAAATGGTTTTCAACACCATCATCCAAAGGAACATACGCCTTTCCGAAGCTCCGTCTTACGGAAAGCCTATAGTCCTCTATGAAGTGACAAGCACAGGAACAATGAACTACCTCAATCTTGCAAGAGAGGTTCTCGAGCGTAACAACCAAAGCATATGAGCCAGCCACCAAGAGGCCTTGGGAAAGGCCTGAGCGCCATTCTCGGCAACATACAGAGCGCCGATGACCTGCGCAGCCCAGTAGCATACAGTTCCAAACCTGCAGCCGGAGAGAATACAGCTGCCGGAGCGACTGCCGATGTGGTACGCATTCCTGTGAACCTCATCGAGCCCAACCCGTTCCAGCCGCGCCTGTCCTTTGATATGGAGGAACTCGAAGGCCTCGCAGCTTCCATCCGCACCCTCGGGCTCATCACTCCGATTACGGTCCGCCGCCGCGCTGACGGCAGATACCAGATCATCAGCGGTGAAAGGCGTTACCGCGCCTGCCAGATGGCCGGCCTAACGGAAGTCCCTGCCTATGTGCGCGATGCCGACGACCAGGGAATGCTGGAGATGGCCATTGTGGAGAATATCCAGAGGTCCAACCTCGACCCAATAGAGATTGCGCTCAGCTACCGCAGGCTTATGGACGAATGCCAGCTCACCCAGGAGGTGATGGCGGAAAGGCTGGGACGCAACCGTTCTTCGGTGGCCAACCAGATACGCCTTCTGAATCTGCCTGTCAAAGTGCAGCACGACCTCAAAGTCGGCCAGATCAGCGTGGGACACGCCAAGGTTCTTCTGAGCATAGACGACCCTGACGTTCAGGTTAAGCTCTGCGACCTGGTTATCCGCACAGGAATGAATGTACGCCAGCTCGAACAGAAGGTCAAATCCCTGATGGAGAGCGGAAAACCGTCCCCGGGAGCAAAACGTCAGGAGCGCGTTCACGAGATTCCGCAGGAGCACAAGGACCTCTGCAAGGAGGTAGCCCGCTACTGCAAGGGCGAAATCAGCCTCAAGAGAAGCAACTCCGGCAAGGGTACAATGACCATTCACTTCAATTCCGACAAGGAAATAAGCGCACTTCTGGATGCTCTCAAAAAGTAAAAGACGCCTCCTTGCCGCAGCATTTGCCATTTTCGCGGTAAGCCTGCTTGACTGCCGGGCGCAGTTCAAGGAGGAAGCCTTTTCCCAGAAGTTCAACGATGACCAGGCTAACCAGAAGGATACCACGGACAAGAACTCCATTTTCTCATTGAAGAAATACTGGGGAGCTCTCGGGCACAAAAACACTATGGATGTGACTACGGCCTTCTGCGGCTCCACCGTGCTGGTCGGAGGAATGCAGATCTACAACAAGGACTATTGGAAGCTGCCTGTAGTCTATGGAGGGATAGCGGCCGGTGTAGGCAGCGGCATATGGTTCAACACCCAAGGCAAACACGACACGGCAGCCTGGTGCTTTGCCGGAGCCGGTCTGGTGTACTGGGGCACGCTTATGGACGGAGTCATCAACTTCATCCCGGATGACTGGCCACAGCCGGGCAAGGCGCCTCTCTATTCGCTGCTGCTGCCGGGACTCGGGCAGATTTACAACCACGAAATCTGGAAACTCCCTATCTATTACGGCATAATGATTGGCGGGCTGGACTACTATTTCATGTTCAAAAAGAACTTCGAAAGGTTCCGCACCATCTACAACAATCAGGATACCACCTACTTCCCTCTTGAGACTTCCAAGTACTACAAGAACCTCTACCGCCGCTACCGCGACTATGCCCTGCTGGTGGTCTTCGCGGGCTATTTCCTTCAGGCAATTGACGCCAATGTCTTTGCCTATATGCACAATTTTGAGGTTACCGAGGACCTTACACTGGACATCAGTCCTACCATCATAGCCCCGAATACCGACTATGCAATGGCCCCTGTATCCAATATGTCTCCGGGCTACTCCCCTGCCATAGGGCTCAGCATAGGCCTCAAATTCTGAGATTTCATACCTATCATCAGTTTCACTTCCCAGGACGGCGATTTATCGCTGCCCGGATACCGTGTAGTTGAGAGCCTGAGCTTCAGCTCTTTCCAGCCGGCATAGAGCGAGAGCGCATAGCCCCTTCCGTAATAGGCAGGCACGCTGAAACTGCCGGGCACATCCCTTTCATAGACATAAATCCTGTCTGCCCAGCTGTCTATGCCGAATACGGTAGCGCGCACCCACAGCGCGGCCTCGCCCTTCCAGCCGGCTTCCATATAGCCAAGCCACCCCCATCCGGTGCAGCCCACGGCATTAAGGCGGATATGTGCCTGCAGGCGGCCCCAGGCGGCATCCAGATCAAAGCGGATGTCATTGCGCAGAGCCTCCTTTGCCGCCTGGGGCCTGTAGCGTGAGCTCAGTTTCAGCGAAGGCGTAAAGGCCCCGAAACTTTTCTGAAGGTTGACTATGCCCTTGAACTGGGCTTCCTCTTTGGAAGGATGCCAGGCCGCATCCAGACTCACCATAAGCCAGGGCAGTTGAAGTCCGGCCGCAGCGCCCCATTCGTCCGAAGTTTTGCTTGCAGAGCGTGCCGCTCCCGCCCAGGGCGAAGAGTAGGAAGGAGAATAGGCCCTCGCAAGCAGAGCGGCCTTTTTGCCGTAGGCAATATTCCACACCCCGGCAAGCAGGGCCGCAGAGCCCCCTGAAGCGAAATCAAGGGCGCCCTCGCCAGAAAAAGTCACCTTGCCTATGCTTGAACGGAAATCTCCTGAAATCCAGTAGCCTTCGGGGCTGTGCACTGCGCTCACACCGGCCGTGGTATTCTTCCACAGATGATTCATATTGACCAGCTGAACGCCTTGAAAATCAGCAGCAAGGCTTAGGCTGGTATGCCCCAGCTCCACAGATGCGGCAGCTCCGCAGAAAGAAGACTCGGGGCTGAAAGTGCTGCAGGGGGCAAGCCCGCTTGCATTACGGGTAAAGGCCGATACTCCCGAAAAGCCCGAAAGGCTGAAGCCGCTCCACAGCAGCAGGCCCTGACCGAAACGGGCGCTGAAATTGCCCGCTACCACGCGGCTGAGCACCCGACCACTGTAGCTGAGGCTCCCGCTTGTCAGTGCCCCATCCTTGATGGCCAGCGCTGCGCCATATCTTGAATCAAGGCTGGAGGAGGCTTTGAAGGCGGAGGTCCAGCGCCCGTTTTTGACGCTTTGGCGCATACGGGCGTCCGCATAGAGGCTCCCCTTGTTCGCTGCTCCGAGCACTCCGGAGGGCCTGAAGGTAAAGAAATACTCCAGGTCCTTTGCCAGCTGAAGGCCTATTCCGGGGACGGCTGCGAGCTCCGCTACGGAGCATATATCCCCGTCGCTGCGGATGTAATCGAGGATGGAGGCTACCTGGAACGGGGTGAAGAAGCCTGTGGAGCTGAGTTGGGAGCGGCTCGCGCTGTTGAGGTCCAGAGGATGGTCCGAAAGGCTCTGGTAGCGTTCGAGTTCGCTTTCGGAGAGTTCCTCCAGGGTGGAGGCTCCGCTCAGGCGCAGCACTGCCTGCTGGAAGGAATCATCATTAATCTGTGCGGGAGTCAGGCTTAAAATAGCGATTGTCAGAAGGCGAAGCATCATAGTCCAAAAATTTTTCCGCTAATTTAGCAAAGCACAGTTATTTTTCCTAACTTTGGGAATTATTATTTCCAAAAATATGTGCAGCGTCAAACTTCACGACAAAACCTTCGTTCCTTACATCAAAAACGAAGAATTGATGAAGGCAATTGCCAATGTTGCTGAGCAGATTTCTGCCCGTCACAAAGATGACCCTCAGCCGCCAGTTCTTCTGTGCGTCCTGAACGGTGCTTTGCCCTTCACCGCAGAGCTTCTCAAGCTCATCGACTTCCCTGTAGAACTCCATACAGTCAGACTCGCCTCCTACAGCGGCACAGACTCCGTCGGCCCCGTCAGAATGATAGGCGCGCTCAGTTCGGAACTGAAAGGGCGCAATGTCATCATCTGTGAAGATATAGTGGACACAGGAAAAACAATGGTCTTCCTTCACGAGCTTCTGCTCAAGGAAGGAGCTGCGAGCGTGGAAATCTGCACTATGCTGCTTAAACCCGAAGTCTATAAACAGCCACTTGCTCTTGACTACGTGGGAATGGAAATCGAAAACCGTTTCATAGTGGGCTTCGGTCTGGATTATGACCAGCTTGGAAGAAATCTCAACGATATCTACATATTGGAATAATTATGAAATATTACATCATGTTCGGCCCTCCGGGAGCCGGAAAAGGCACACACGCTGCCGCTGTTCGTGAAAAATACAATCTCTGCCACCTTTCTACAGGCGAGCTTCTAAGAGCTGAAATAGCCAAGGGATCAGAGCTTGGACTTCACGCAAAATCTCTTATCGACAAGGGAAGTCTTGTCCCGGATTCCGTAGTTGAAGGAATGATTGAGAATCAGTTCAATGAGGTGAAAGGGGTTGCCGGTTTCCTTCTTGACGGATTCCCGCGCACCCTCGGACAGGCCAGGGACCTTGACGCCATTCTCGCCAAAAGAGGCGAAGAGGTTACCGCAGTGATTTCACTGATGATTTCCGACGAGACCGTCAAGCAGAGGATTGCCCACAGGGCTGCCATCGAAGGCCGTGCCGACGATGCCTCGGAGGAGACTATCAACAACCGTATCAAGACCTATCACACTCAGACCGAGCCTCTGATCGAGTACTACAAGGCTCAGGGCAAGTACCACGAAGTTCAGGCTGAGGAGCCTACCATCGAGCAGAACCGCGCCAAGGTGCTCGCTCTTATGGAGACTATAGAGAAATAAGTCTGCCGCGATGGACGGATTTATCATTGCAGCGATTATTCTCGCACTTATCGGTATAATTGGAAGTGTGGTCCCGGGACTTGCGGGACCACCTTTCAGTTGGCTTGCCCTGCTGCTTCTGCGTTTTTCCGACAAAGCTGACCCTGTCAGCGTGACTACCCTTGTAATTACAGCTGTCATAGTGATTCTGGTGAGCGTGGTTGACTACATACTGCCCCCGAAGATGACGAGCCGTATGGGCGGCCACAAGGCAGCATCGGTGGGCGCAACCATCGGTCTGTTTGCAGGTATGTTCCTTGCTCCTATTGGTATGATTGGAGGGAGCCTTATCGGAGCATTCCTTGGAGAGTTTCTGGTGGAAAACCGTGGTGTATGGGCCTCATTCAAGGCTTCCATCGGCACTTTCCTGGGCTTCATCATTACGACAGTGCTCAAACTTGCCGTTGCAGGAGTGCTTTTCTTTATGGTCCTTAAGATCAGCTTCTGATAATATTTTCTGAAAATTTCGGAAAAATATCAGCAAAATGCAGTCTTCCCTATTGCGGAATCAAATTTTATTCTTACCTTTGTATTCCCAAACGGGAAACACGCTGGGTTCGTATAACGGTTAGTACCCAAGATTCTCAATCTTGTAATAGGAGTTCGATTCTCCTACCCAGTACCAGACAAGGCAGACCAAAAGGTCTGCCTATTTCGTAGTTTTCCAAACGACATAGATATGAAATTTAAAGCTTTGATAGTTTCTGCCGCAGTACTGGCGGCGATTGTATCCTGCAAAACTGCTTCGACTTTACCTGAAGACAATTGGGAACCGGCCGTATATGAGGCCTTGACGGATATGATTGCCCGTGAAGGCATTCAGTCCGGGAACTACGACCCACAATGCCGTCCCTATGCAGTGTTTGATTATGATAATACGACCATTATCAATGATATAACACTGACACTGATGATATATCAGATAGAGAATCTCCGCTACGCTTTCCCGCCGGAAAATGCTTTCGAAGCCTTCACAGCCGCCATTCCGGACCTTGACAAAGTGCTGGACGGACCTGGCCTGAGCGCCCGTAAGTTAGGGGAAGACATAGCAGCTGACTACAAAGCACTTAACGGAATGCTCAAACAGGGAATGGAACTGGAGCAGATACACTCCACGGAGGAATACCTTGATTTCCGGGCCAAGCTTGAAGCTCTGAACGAAGGTGTAGAGAACACCTTTGATTATGCAACATTGTGCTTGTGGCAGCCATCCCTCTTTTCAGGGATGTCCTGTGAAGAGCTTCAGAATCTGACCCGTGAGTCTGTGGATCATTGGATGGCCCAGGATGGGATTTCCAAAGAACTGTGGGAAAGTCCTGATGGCATAGTAGCAGTTGAAATAAGCAAGGGCCTTATCTTGCCAATGGAGAGCATACATTTGTACAAAACCCTGAAAGACAACGGCTTTGACATCTATGTCTGCTCTGCTTCACTGGAGTCTGTTGTGGAGGCGATGGCCTGCGCTCCGCAGTATGGACTCGGCCTGACTCCGGACAAGGTGTTCGGAATCAGACTCGAGGAAGAGGGTTATGACCAGACCTTTATGGAAGGGAAAACTGCCTGCATAAATAAACTCATTGCCCCGTATCACGGTGGAAGGGCTCCGTCTCTTGTGGCCGGTGACAGCAATGGTGATTACGCCATGCTGACCGCTTTCGATGACTTGTCCGTAGGATTGGTTTTCGACTGCAAACGCTCAGGCAATATAGCGGCACTCGTTGATAAGGCTAACACAAAAATGGCCGCGGGAACTTCCACACGGCCAATCTATGTCGTCCAGCCAAGGGACAGATTTACAAATAGCAGATAGAGTTTAGTCCTCGCTGATGAGTTTCTGAATCATCTTCTGGCGGACTTTGTCCTGGAGCAGGAGCACGAGCTTGAACTGTCCGTCCTTGGCACCCTTCTCAAGATTCATCTTCTTGAAAAGGTCATAGGCATTGCGCCTGAGCACGTGAGTAGCTGGCATATGCAGACGCAGGGAATCACGCTTGGACTCGTACTCTATATTGATTTCCTTCAAATGCTTATCCACAATCTCCGTAAACTCTGCAGCCTTTCTTCTGCGCACCTTATCCTCGAACTCATAATAGAAATCATAGTTGGACTCCTCAGGATTGGCAAAGCCGATGAAGAAATTCACCTTCATTCCGGTCTCCGCCTCTGCCATATGGACCGCATCCACAAACTGCTTCTCATAGAGCTTCTCGCCGGTAATGGAAACTATGCCGTTCACCTTCTGCACCATATGAATCGTAGGAGTACCCTTGAACTTAGGTCCGGCCTCCACAAGGTCATTCATATTGTAACGGTACAGACCTGACATTGTAGTCACATAGATGCAGTATCGATTGCCTTCTTCAAGTTCATGCAGACGCAGGAACCGCGGATTCTCCTTCTCAAGTTCGCTCTGCTCCACGAACTCATAGTAGTGGAAATTAGGGAAAAGCACGGTATTGATGCTGTGGTCAAGCACCAGACCGAAACGGCACTCTGAAGCGAAGTAGCCCAGCTCCTGGTAGAAGGTACTTTCAGGCAGATTGGCCTGCACCTTTTCGGCAGCAAGAGCGGTATTTCCGCACTTCCAGGATGAAATCATCGCAAGATTAGGCCAGAAATGCTTGATCTGAGGATGTTCGTATTTCTCCTTCAGGCTGCGCAGGAACGCCGCCCTCTTCGGGTCAGCCTTGAGCATAGGCTCAAGTTCCTTGCGAATCTCATCGGCCACATCGAACTTGTCGGAAAGGGTGCCGTTCTCGATATCGGTGATGTATTCGTCAAAATACTCATCGCAGTTGTGCACAAGCTCCAACACGGTGGAAGGGTTAGGAGCTACGAAATATGACACATCGTGCGCAATCGCAAGCCTCATTATGGTGTAGTAGCGCGCCGTATAGTCCTTGATTTCATAGACACAAGGCGGAGTCACGAAGCGCTCCCTGATGAAGGAAGGCAGCTGCTTTGCGGTCACGCCGGAAACCGAGCCGAAAATCGTCCCGTCCTCGGCATAGCCTTCCACTACCCTGCCCACCGATACCATAAGCCCGCCGGAAAGAAACTTCGGGGCATTGCGCCTGAAATTGTCCAACCACACATGGGACATTGCGTTATATACCTTATTCATATAAGGCACGGAAATAGGAATCCATTTCGGCTGGGAAGTAGTTCCCGAGGTAGTCGCATACATCAGCGGCTTGCCTTTGATAAGCACATTCGGCTCGCCCTTCTTATGCCTGTCCACATAAGGCCTGAAGGCCTCATACTGGTCGGCATTGACGCATTTCTCGTAAAGACGGAAAAGACGGTCAGGGTCTTTTGCCTTCAGAATAAGACGGAAGTGATGCTCGCGCCCGTAAACAGTATCCTTGTTTGCTTTGAGTATTCTTCGAAGAGTCCTCGCGCTGCTGCGTTTGGGATTTCGGCTGGCCCACTCGAGTTTAGCCCTTTCGGGAGCGCCCTTGGCCCATACGCCTATATTGATTAGCCAATAAGGTAAATTCATTTTTTATTAAGGTAAAAGGTTTCGGTTCACAAAAATAACAAAAAATACTTGCATTTGGCACAGACATTGCAATAGAACGAGTCAAATGGTTTTTCATTGATTAATATTGGTTAGGATTATTATGGAACAGGCCACGACGTGAGTCGCAGCCTGTTTCGCTTTTATGTTAGCGGGGTTCCGTCCTCCCAATCCCTGAGGAAATAGCCGTGAGCATCCACGCAGTGATCGTGAATCCTGCATTTCTGATCCTCATCTATGGAGTTCCACCAACTTGTGCACTCGGGGTAATGTACGGGCCTCTTGTTGGCCTTTGTTGCTATTCTTTCTTTCTGGGCAATGGTCAAAGAAGACCACCACAAATCAAAGTTTGCCATATCCGATACAATTTTTTTCAAATATACGATTATCTTTGTATCACTTCGCAAAAAAAATGAAAAAAATATTTAGTATAGCAGCCTGCCTGCTCGCATTCTGCCTTACGGCGCGAGCCAATTTCACCCCGAAAATCGGCCTTACCCTTTCCGGTGGTGGGGCCAAGGGCGCTGCACACATCGGAGTGCTCAAAGTGATGGAGGAAGTCGGCATTCCAATAGACTGCATAGCCGGGACCAGTATGGGTTCCATAATCGGCGGTATGTACGCCCTGGGCTATTCTCCAGACGAAATGGAGCAGATTATCAGGGCTATCAATTGGGACGAATATATCTCGGACTACATTGACCGTTCTTCAATGTCCTTCGAAATGAAAATGAAGGCAACTTCACTCTGGACTGAGATTCCTTTCAACAGTGCAAAGAACATCAAAATCCGCAACACCCTTCCCGGCGGCTTTATCAGCGGCAACAATATTCTCAATTTGCTCAACAGCCTTTGCGTAGGATACAATGACGAGATGGACTTCGACAAGTTGCCGATTCCTTTCGCCTGTGTCGCAACCGATATCGTTACCGGGGAGCAGGTCAATTTCCGCCACGGAGTGCTTCCGCAGTGCATACGTGCATCAATGGCCATTCCGGGAGTTTTCGCTCCGGTCAGAATAGGCGACAAAGTGCTGATTGACGGAGGAATGCAGGACAATTTCCCGGTTGACGTATGCAGGGAAATGGGCGCAGACATAGTCATTGGCGTAACGGTAAGCAACAAATACAAACCTGCCGACGAGGTCAATTCCCTGCCCCAGATGGTTGAAATGCTGACCGTGCTCGTCACTCAGAACAAAGCCGGGGAGAACCGCGAACTCTGCCGCATCTTCATCCATCCGGATGTTGAAGGCTATTCTTCCCTGAGTTTCGACAATGAGAGCATAGACACCCTCATAGAGAGGGGCTACAGGGCAGCTTCCCGCCACCGGGCCGAATTTATGGAACTGCGCAGGATGCTGGATGAACTGGGCTACCCGAAACGCACCCAATACCAGGCACCCAAGGCCAAAAACCTCACCCCGTTCTCCGACGAGAAAATTCTGCTTTCAAATCTTGCAATGAACGGTTTGTCTTCCAATGATTTCGAATGGCTGCTCCACGAATCCGGACTGGACAAGGCCAGCGAAGTCACCGGAGAAGACATACGGCGTCTGGTTTCCATCTGCTACGGAACAGGTGCTTTCAAGTCCATCACCTACAAACTCGAAGGAAGCATAGTGGACGGCAAGCAGATGTACTCGCTGGTTATGGACTTTGTTCCGGCAGAGCCTCACAATTTCGGACTGAGCTGTCATTTCGATTCCCAGACAGCGGCATCCCTGTACTGCCGTCTCGGCATCAACGAAAACAGGATATCCGGAGACCGGCTGATACTCGAAGGCAGCTTCGGCAACAACAATAAAGTCAAATTGACCGGCACTCTGGACAAGAGAAAGTACTTTGCCGGCAACATAGCGCTTCGAGCCAACCGCATGCGCACCACTGTAGCTGAAGAAGGACACCGAAACACTTATGTTACATTTACTGATTATGCGGTAGAAGCCTACGGCTCACACAATCATAGCCGGAATTTTCTCTGGGAAACGGGACTGCGGGTTGACGGCTTCAAAACCCACGACCTGATACGCTCTTCCAACGAGCAGGAAAGCTATATCACCGCTGAAATGCTCAACGGGCAGGCCCTCGGAGTGTTCTCCAGGTCAAAGTATGACAACCTTGACGACGCCTGGTTTGCCACCAGGGGAATACGGGCAAACTGGACTGTGGACGCCCGCTGGAACGCATTCGACAACAAGGCCGTCTGGGGCAGCACTCAGTTCGGCATCGAATACTACTGTCCTCTGAGGGACAATATTACCTTCATACCTCAATTCTACGGAAGGGCCATTATCGGAGACGACAGCGACATCAACCGGCGTTACTGCAACTACATAGGAGGCCCGATTCAGTCCCAGATAATCGAACAGCAGCTGCCGTTCATAGGACTTAACCGCATAGAAAAGGTAGGCAATACGATAGGCATATTCAGAACCGACCTCAGATGGAACCCTATGGGAGAGTGGTATCTGACACTCATCAGCAACTGGTGTCACAGTTTCGACAAGAAGAAGGACATTCTCGGGGCAGGCATACGCGCCTCATACAACAGTATGCTGGGGCCGCTCAGTGCGGAGGTTCACTGGTCCAGCCTGACACGCGGAGCCGGTTTCTATTTCAGTTTCGGATTCAATTTTTAATTTATGATTTGGGAAATATTTCTTGAAGCTCTTGAAGGCGCGGTAGAGGTTTCGCTCTATGTAGCCGTAATGATGATAATAATTGAGGCTCTCAACATCGAATCGCGGGGGCGCATATTCAAAAAGATGGGAAACAGCGGAGCCGGACAGGTCGGAGTAGCTTCCCTGCTCGGGTCCATCCCGGGCTGTGTGGGCGGTTTTGCCGTCAGTTCGCTCTACAATCACGGAATGCTGAGTACAGGAGCCCTGCTCGCAATGATGATTGCCACCTTCGGTGACGAAACGATGGTGATGCTTTCTCTTTTCCCCAAAACCACCATTCCCATAATCTTCGGGCTTTGCGCTTTGGGCTTTGTATCCGGACTTATTGCCGATGCCCTTTCCCGGAAAAGAGCCGGCACAACCGAGCATTGCCACGCCCTCGAAGTTGAGGAAAACACCGGGAAGCGCAGTTTCAGGCAATTCCTGAAGGAAAATGTGCTTCACCACGTGCTGATGCACCATATTCCAAAGATTTTTGCATGGACTTTCGGAGTGCTGTTTGTAATGGGGCTGCTTCAGCATTATATCGACATAGAGAGCTGGATAGGCGGCAATACTGCGCTTATGATAGTAATCGCAGCACTGGTAGGGCTTATTCCGCAGTCCGGACCGCATCTTATTTTCGTTACCCTATTTGCCTCAGGCACCATCACCCTGCCGGTTCTTCTGGCAAGCTGCATCTCCCAGAACGGCCACGCCTCTCTCCCGCTGCTGGCCGAAAACCGCAGGGCCTTCGTCATCACGAAATTGGCCACCTGCCTTCTGGGTATGGCAGTCGGCTTCATTTCTTTGCTGTTCGTGAGATAGGAATAATCCTTAAATTTTGGTAAATTTGTAGGCTATAAATACACATACTGTATGGAAAATATGGGTCTTGGACTGGAACTGATGGGCATAGGAATGGTCACGGTCTTCGTGATTCTTCTTATCGTCATTTTCGGCAGCCGTCTCCTCATTACAATCATCAACAGGATTGCTCCGGAAGAGAGCAAACCCCAAAAGGCCGCTGCCGCGGACGATACTGCTGCGGTAAAGCCGGTTCTGGATGCTGCTGTCGCCCAGCTTACCGGCGGCAAAGGTCATATTATCAAAATCACTAAAATCAGCTGATAGTGGGAAGGGAAATCAAATTCAGCCTTGTCTTCAGGGACATGTGGCAGAGCGCCGGCAAATACCAGCCGCGCGTGGACCAGTTGGTGCGCATTGCACCTGTTATCATCAAAATGGGATGCTTCGACCGCGTTGAGACCAACGGCGGCGGCTTCGAACAGGTAAATCTCCTCTACGGAGAGAACCCAAATATTTCCGTAAGGGAATGGACCAAGCCTTTCCACGAGGCGGGCATCCAGACCCATATGCTGGACAGGGCCCTGAACGGACTTCGTATGAGTCCTTGCGCGAAGGACCTGCGCCAGCTATTCTATAAGGTCAAAAAGGCTCAGGGAACGGATATTACCCGCATCTTCTGCGGTCTTAACGACCCGCGCAATGTGATTCCGTCCATCGGCTACGCCAAGGAAGCGGGAATGATTGCCCAGGCGGCCCTTTGCATCACCCACTCGCCCCTGCATACTGTAGAGTACTACGTTAATCTAGCAAAGCAGTTCATCGATGCAGGCGCTGACGAAATCTGCCTCAAGGACATGGCAGGCATAGGACGCCCTGTCACCCTCGGCCAGATTGTGGCCGGAATCAAGGCAATAAAGCCTGACATTGTGGTGGAATACCACTCCCACTCCGGTCCGGGCTTCTCTGTTGCCTCGATTCTCGAGGTCTGCAAGAACGGCTGCGACTATGTGGATGTGGCCATGTCCCCTCTTTCCTGGGGAACCGGACACGCCGATGTGATTGCGGTCCAGGAGATGCTAAAGGACGCAGGCTTCAAGGTTAAGGAAATCAATATGGAAGCCTATATGGAGGCCCGTACTATGATTCAGGAGATGATGGACGACTTCCTCGGCTACTATTGTCCTTCACTCAACAGAATCGACAATTCCCTGCTGGTCAAGCCGGGCCTTCCGGGAGGAATGATGGGCTCCCTGATGACAGACCTGGAAGACAATCTCGCAAGTCTCAACAAATGGAAGGCAAAGAACGGCCAGGAGCCTCTCACTACCGACCAGCTTCTCGTGAAGCTCTTCGACGAAGTGGCCTATGTATGGCCTAAGGTCGGCTACCCTTGCCTCGTGACTCCTTTCTCGCAGTATGTGAAGAACCTGGCCCTGATGAATGTGATTCAGATGGAAAAGGGCAAGGAGCGCTGGTCAATGATTGCGGACACCATTTGGGATATGATACTCGGCAAGGCCGGACAGCTCCCGGGACCTGTGGACCCGGAATTGGTTGCACTTGCCAAGTCCCAGGGACGCGAGTTCCTTACCACTGACCCTCAGGCCAATTATCCGGACTGCCTGGATGAGTTCAGGGCCAAGATGAAGGAGAACGGCTGGGAACTCGGCCAGGATGACGAAGAGCTCTTCGAGTATGCGATGCATCCGTCTCAGTATGAGGCATATAAGAGCGGAAAGGCCAAGGCGGACTTCGAGGCCGACCTCGCAAAGCGCAAAGCCGAGAAGAACGCACCAGCTGCTGCAGCAATGCCTTCGACCATTACCGTCAGCCTCGGCGGACAGACCTACAGGCTGGAAGTGGCTTATGGAGATACGGCGCCGGCCACCGGCTCCGCTGCTGCCGCAGCTCCCGCTCCGGCCGGCGCCGGGGAGGATATTCCGGCACCTATCAGCGGAAAGTTCTTCCTCACCAACGGCAATTCGGAGAGCCCGAAGAAGGTCGGAGACAGCGTCAAGAGGGGCGATACTCTCTGCTATATCGAGGCTATGAAGACCTACAATGCAATTTGTGCCGACTTTGACGGCGTCATCACCGAAATCTGCTGCAAGAACGGAGATTCCGTGGATGAGGATGACGTTATTCTCAAAATCGCACGTAACAGCTAGGAGCTATGGGAGAAATTCTCGACAGACTGTACCATATGACGGCGCTCAGCGACCTGATTGCCGACCCGTCATATCTTCTGATGTACCTGCTCGCCTTTGTACTGTTGTACCTGGGAATAGTAAAGAAATATGAGCCGCTGCTTCTGATTCCTATAGGCTTCGGAGTGCTCATAGCCAACTTCCCGGGCGGTGAAATGGGTGTCATTCAGGCTAATGCAGAGGGACTTGTCCCGCTTGCAGACGGCACCATGGTGGATATATGGAAGATGCCGCTCCACGAGATTGCCCACGAGTTCGGCATTATGAACTATCTCTACTACGCTCTTATCAAGTCCGGACTCCTGCCGCCTATCATCTTTATGGGTGTGGGTGCGATGACAGATTTCGGACCTATGCTGCGCAACCTCAAGCTTGCGATTTTCGGAGCTGCAGCCCAGTTCGGTATCTTTGCCGTACTGCTCGCGAGTCTCGCGCTGGGCTTCACCCCGCAAGAGGCAGGTTCCCTTGGAATCATCGGTGGTGCCGACGGTCCTACCGCCATATTTACCACCATCAAGCTGGCTCCGCACCTGCTCGGACCTATTGCGATTGCGGCCTACAGCTATATGGCTCTTGTTCCGGTAATTATCCCGCTCGTCGTGAAGCTGCTATGCACAAAGAAGGAGCTTATGATCAATATGAAGGAGCAGGACAGGCTTTATCCGGACAAGATGCAGATCAAGAATATGCGCGTTGCGAAGATAGTCTTCCCTATCGCCGTGACTGTGATTGTCGCTATTTTCGTTCCGACAGCAGTTTCGCTTGTGGGTATGCTTATGTTCGGAAACCTTATCAAGGAAATAGGTGCAGACACTTCCCGTCTGTTCACGACCATCAGCAATGGACTGATGAATACCGCTACAGTATTCCTCGGACTCTGTGTGGGAGCGACTATGACTGCGGAGTCATTCCTGAACCTTCAGACCCTCGGCATCATCGCAGGCGGCTTCCTGGCTTTTGCCCTGAGCATTGCTAGCGGAATCTGTATGGTGAAGATTTGGAATCTCTTTGCAAAGAAGAAAGTCAATCCTCTCGTTGGAGCAACCGGACTTTCAGCCGTTCCTATGGCCAGCCGCGTCTGCAATGGCATCAGTACCAAATACGACCCGAAGAATCACGTACTAAATTACTGTATGTCTTCCAACATCGCAGGCGTCATCGGCTCCGCCGTCGCCGCCGGAGTGCTGATTTCCTTCCTGGGATAATTCGGTACACCCTTCACATAAAAAACCAGCCGCCCTCCCGGACGGCTGGTTTTGTTATAAGTAGCTTCGCCGGCAGGCAGCTCCAATGTGCAAAAAACAGGGCAAAAATTGCTTCTCGGGCAGAAAAACAGGCCTGCGTGCAAAAATCAAGGCAAAAATTGCTTTTGGAGCAAAAAAACCGTGTCAAAAGCAAAAAACAGGGCAAAAATTGCACCGCGCGGCTGTCAGGGATTCTGGGAAGGAGCTTCTGCGAAGTGTTCTGCCAGGTAGTCGAGGCAGAAGGCTGGCGGCACTGCTGACTACAGCAGGACTTCGTCCACGAGACAGGCGTCAAGAGCGTCTGCGATTTCTTTTTTGTCGAGATGCTGTCCGATGAAAACGATTTTCTGCATCCTGTCACCATAATTCTCGTCCCAATCCCTCTGGAGAACCGGGTCGGTGTCAAGCATACGCTGGAGCTGGTGCTCAGGCATTGTGGCGTACCATTGTCCGGCATTTTTGAGTGAAACCTGCTTGCCGGCCTGCTCGAAGAGGTAGCAGAGGTCGGTGTCGTTGGTGAAATAGCACAGACCCTTCGCGCGGATTACGCTCTTAGGCCATTTGCGGGCAACGAAATGGTCGAATTTGTTGATATCGAACGGCTGTCTGCGATAATAGACATAGGTGCCGATGCCGTATTCCTCCACTTCACCTCCTTCGTGGTCGTGGTGGTGATGATGGTGGTGTTCCTCGTGTTCCTCATCATCTTCGTCGTGATGATGGTGGTGTTCCTCGTGTTCCTCTTCATCGTCGTCGTGATGATGGTGGTGTTCCCCGTGCTCATCGTCATCTTCGTGTTCTTCCGGAGCGGGTCCTTCAACCAGACTAATCCAGGAGGCTGAAGTAGCGGCCTTCTCGAAATCGAAGAGTCCGGTGTTAAGCAGCAGGTCAAGGTCAACATCGGCGTAGTCACATTCGATAATCTGGGCCTTAGGCTGCAGGGCGCGAATCACTTCCTCCACTCTGTGGAGTTCCTCCTTGCTGACTTCGGAGGCCTTGTTGAGCAGAATGATATTGCAGAATTCTATCTGCTGAATCACAAGATTCTCAATATCTTCCTCATCGAAATTGCGCTCGGTGAGGTTTTTGCCGCAAGAGAACTCATCTTTCATACGCAGTGCATCCACAACTGAAACTATGCAGTCGAGACGAGGCACTCCGTCAACCACATACTCTACTCCCATCTGAGGCATTGAGCATATTGTCTGTGCGATTGGCTCCGGCTCGCATATTCCGCTGGCCTCGATAACGATATAGTCAAACTTGTGCATAGCCGCAATTTCGTGGAGCTGCTCCACGAGGTCCATCTTCAGCGTGCAGCAGATGCAGCCGTTCTGCAGAGCCACTAGGCTATCGTCTTTCTGACCTACTATTCCGCCTTTCTGAATCAGGTCGGCATCTATGTTGACTTCGCCTATGTCGTTGACTATCACGGCGAACTTGATGCCGCGCCTGTTGTTGAGTATCCTGTTGAGGAGTGTGGTCTTTCCGCTTCCCAGATAACCTGTAAGCAGAAGCACTGGAATCTGTTTCATAGCATTCATATTTTTGAGTGTGCAAATATAATTAACTTCCGGTATAAATTGTTAACTTTGTCCCTCCTTATGAAGACACGTTACATCTACCCAATTCTTCTTGTCTCCCTGATGCTTGCATCCTGCAAGCAGGACAAGACTGACATCATTGAGTCACGATATATTGCATCGGACAAGCCTTATGCCACTCTGTATTCCATTGACAAAGAGACAGGATATGTCAATATTGCCGACTCTCTGGTGCGCGGAAGCAAGGTGGAGGTGGTTGTAAACGACAAGCTCAAGAGCAACAAGCACGTCTATATGGCCCTGTATTCGAAGAAGGGGCCGAGGCTCTACGCAATGCAAGGCAATCTCAGTACCGACAGCCTTGCTCTCGTTCAGGAGAAGCAGTTGTATGTGCGAACGCCTGCGTCCATACTCCTTGACACGCTGAGCAGTGTTATCGCCGGGCAGGCCGACAAGGGGGCTCAGGTGACCATCGAGGGCTATGACAGGCTCAACCCCGACGGCAGCGTGCACCGATATAAGGTGGCAGCCGAAGGCGGAAATGGATATATATACGGCAAATACCTCGTCGCTACCCAGGAGGAGGCCCTTAGCCGCTATATGCCGGAGAAATACGACTCCCTGCATCTTGCCATCAAGAACCGTTTCGGTGCAGGCAAGGCAATAGACTGCGATTTCTTCCCAAGACCGAAGCCGGAGTTCGAGGGTAACAAAATGCCTGAGTCCTGCTATTCGCTGTACATAAATTTCGCTCCTGCGAACCTATCAAAAATCGATGAATACATCGAGCTGGCTAAGCAGACCAGAATCAACACTTTTGTCATTGATATCAAGGATAACGAGTGCCCGGGCTTCCGCTCCGAGGCAATGCTGAAGTATTCTCCTACCAACTACAACCGCTCGACCAAGAACGGAGAAAAACTCTACAGGAGAGCAGTAAGCCGCCTTCACGAGGAGGGTTTCTATGTAGTGGGCCGCATCACCTGTTTCAAGGATTCCTATTTTGTGAAAGATAATCCGCAGTGTGCAATCACGGAAATTGAAACCGGAGATCCTTTCAAGCACAACAAGAGCTACTGGCCTTCCGCCTTCAACCGCAAGGTGTGGGAGTTCAATGTTGAGCTGGCAAAAGAGGCCATCACCAAATTCGGCTTCAATGAAATCAATTTCGACTATGTGCGTTTCCCGGACAGGATGACGAAAATCGAGGACAAAATCGACTACCACAATACCTACGGGGAAACAAAGGTGCAGGCTATCCAGCGCTTTGTGCAGTATGCCTGCGACGAGATTCACGAACTGGGAGCCTATGTATCCATAGATGTATTCGGTGAATGCGCAAATCCGGGCTACACTACAGCCTACGGCCAATATTGGCCTGCACTTTCCAACATTGCCGATGTGATGTGCGGAATGCCGTATCCGGACCATTTCCCGGACGGATTCTATGGAATCAAGAAACCGTGGAATCACCCTTACGATATTCTCTATGCGTGGGGACAGAGGGTTCAGGCCCGTCAGAAGGCCACTCCGACTCCAGCCAAGGTGCGTACCTGGGTGCAGGCTTACCATGTTATGCGTCATGTTGACCCGAACGGTATAGACTACAATGCGGAGAATATCGAAAAAGAAATCCGCGGTCTGTTTGACGCAGGTCTTACCGGGGGATATACCACCTGGCTCTCATCCTCCAACATCAACAAATACCGGGAGCAAGCTCCAGCCTTCTGCATCGACTACCTGGCAGAACACTCCGCAGAAGCTCCTTCCCAGAATCCCTGACAGCCGCGCGGTGCAATTTTTGCTTTGATTTTTGCGCTTTGGGCCATCCGGGAGGCTTGCGGTGCAATTTTTTCCCTGATTTTTGCTTTTGACACGGTTTTTTCGCTCCAAAAGCAATTTTTGCCCTGTTTTTTGCACGCAGGCCTGTTTTTCTGCCCGAAAAGCAATTTTTGCCCTGTTTTTTGCACGTTGGAGCTGTCAGAACGAGCCGGCAGGCAGCTGCCCTCCGAGAACCTGTGCCGCCCTCGGCACTTTTGGCAGAGGCTCCGCCTCCGCACCATCCTCTGCGGCTCCCGGCCTACCGATTCCGCTTCGCTACATCCCGGCCTCCGCCGTCGCGCTGAGGCGCGATGGGACCGCGTCAGCGGTCGTGGTGGAGCGTCAGCGAGGTTTTCGTAGAAAACCGAAGCAGCGGAGCCACCGGCCAGAGTGTAACGAAGGCCGTGTGCCCCTGAAAGGGGCTGTCAGCGTCAGCTGACTGGGGTTGAGAAGTCTTGCGACAGGCGCAGCCTGTCGAGCGAAGCGAGGCGGTTCTGGAGGACAGCTGCTTGCCGTCGAAGCTACTTGTAAAAAACCAGCCGTCCGGGAGGGCGGCTGGATTTGTGTAATATGTTCGGGAACTGCTGTGCAAGCTCAAAAACTGCTGTGCGAGTTCGAAAAATGCTGTGCAAGCTCAAAAACTGCTGTGCGAGTTCGAAAACTACGGTAGTGGAACTACTTCTGTGTTCCGACCATCACAACGGTCTTGACATTGTTCTGGTCAACAACTGACTTCAGGCAGGTCTTGACAGTATCGGCATTGAGAGCCTCGACAGCCTCAAGATAACCGGTATGGAAATCCGCACCGTACTGCAGCCAGCTGGTCATAACATTCTGCCAATAGCTGTTCTCAGTCTGATTCTGATTGTACTTCTTGGCAAGATACTCCTTGGTCTTTGCAAGATTTTCCTCCACAGGTCCCTTCTCAAGGAACTCGGCCACAATATCCTTCACGCGGGAATTCAGATACTCATACTTGTCTGGTGAGCACTGGTAAACAATCTGCATATAACCGGTTGACTCTCCTACAGACTCAAGTCCGCCGTAAGCGCTAATACCGTAGGTACCGCCTTCCTTCTCACGAATTTCCTCAAGGAGCACAATGCTCAGAGTCTCGCAGGCAACATTGAGTTCAAGCTTGTTGTCAAGGTTGGTCTCAAGATCTCCGGTATAGAAGAAGAAGTTGGTAGCCATAGGAGTCTCCATAGCACGGGTAAAGGCAACATCCTTCACTCCGTCAGCATAACCGAAATTGTAAACGAAATTCTCCTTCTTCTTGCCGTTGCCAGGAAGCGAAGCAATATACTTTTCAATCATAGGCTTTGCAGTCTCAAAGTCAATCGCACCGGTAATCACAAAGGTAAAGTCACCCGCATTAGCGAACCTCTCCTTGTAAATCTGCATAGCATAGTCGTAATCAACCTGGTCAAGCTCGGCAAGCTTGAGATCGGCCAAACGCTCCGGATATACAGCAATACTTGCTCTCATAGTATCCATAAATGCAGTCATAGGCTCAGCCTCGGCATTCAGAAGCATAGCGGCAGTCTTGGTCTTCCAGCTCTTGAAAGCGTCAGCATCCTGGCGAGGTGCGGTAAAGCCCAGATACAGAAGCTGCATCATAGTCTCGAAATCCTTAGGGGTTGACATTCCTACAACACCCTCGGAAGCCAAATTGATGGTAGTATTGAGGCTGCACTGCTTGCCTGCAAGAGCCTTGGAAAGCTCGGTTTTGCTGAACTCGCCGACACCTCCTATACCAGGAAGTTCATCTACAACCTTAAGGGTAGGAGTTACAGGATAGAGAGAGGTACCACCCCAGCTGAAACCCTGGAGAAGAATCTCATCCTTGTTGTAGTCTGTAGTCTTGAGATAAACGGTAGCTCCGTTGGAAAGAACCATCTTGGTGTAACCGAAAGCATCCTCGCTTACCTTCTTGATTTTGCCAGGCTTGCGGATCTTGGAAATCAGCGGCTGGTCGGAAACCTTGTCCTCATAAGGAGCAATGGTCTCTGCCTGGACAGCAGCGAATGCAGCTGCAAACTCCTCCTCTGTAGGATATACAAGGCCCTCTTTCTGAGGAAGCATACAAGCGACAACAAGGTTGCGTCCCTCAGTCATATGGGACTTAACCACCTCATTGACAAGCTCTACCGGAATGTTAGGTGCAAGCTGCTGAATCAGAGCGAATTCGGTCTCGATTCCCGGGATAGGCTCATTGTCAATGAAATGACGGACATACTCACGGCAGTAAGAAGCACTCTTTGTCTTCTCCCTCTGGTTGTACTGGGTTTCAATGCTGGAAATCAGCTCGTTGCGTGCACGGTCATACTCGGAAGCGGTAAAACCGTTGCGCACGGCACGAAGCATCTCGCGGTAAACTGAAGTAGCACCGCGAAGCACCTGAGTCTCATCGCATACGCAGTATCCGAAATATGAAGCCTTCGTCTTTGAAACGAAGAAATCATCGTCAGAAATTGCAGCCTGCACAAAATCAGGATCTGCTGCCTCGGTCATTTCACGAAGACGCTGGCTCATCATAATGTCGGCAACAGCATCGGCATACTGGTAAATGAGATAATCAAGGGTATTCTTCTCCTCCGGGAGCACAGGCTCGTGCTTGGCCATAATATAGACGATAGGATATGGCTGCTCTTTGTCCTGGGCAATTGCAAAAATAGGTGCTTCGTTATCCTCCACCGGAGTATAAACACGCTCAGGAGCATCTGCCGGAGCAGCAGGAAGTGTGCCGAAGATGGACTGAATCTTGGCTTCAATCTCATCCACATCGATATCACCCACTACGATAATAGCCTGCTGGTCAGGTCGATACCAGGTCCTGTAGTATGAGCGCAGAGCCTCGTATGGGAAATTGTCCACAACTTCCATTGTTCCGATAGGAAGGCGCTCGCCATACTTGTTGCCGGGATAAATCTTCGGAAGTATGATCTCGTACATTCTTGAAGTTGCATTGCTGCTCTGGCGCCATTCCTCGTGGATTACTCCCCTCTCCTTGTCGATATCCTCATCCTCAAGCAGAAGTCCGCCTGCCCAGTCGTGAAGAATCAGCAGACAGGAATCGATAGCTGAAGGGATTTTGCCTACAGGAACATTGTCGATGTTGTAAACGGTCTCATCAATTGAAGTATAGGCGTTCAAATCAGCACCGAACTTCACTCCGATGCTCTCGCAATACTTCACAACACCATTTCCAGGGAAATGTTCGGTTCCGTTGAAGCACATATGCTCAAGAAAATGTGCAAGGCCCCTCTGGTCATCATTCTCAAGGACTGAACCGACCTTCTGGGCAATGTAGAAATTAGCCTGGCCCTCCGGCTCGGCATTGTGCCTTACATAATAGGTAAGGCCGTTTTCAAGATGTCCGATACGGACAGCCTGGTCGACAGGCATAGGCGGCATCTGCTGTGCGGATGCTACCACGCCTGCAAGCAGCGCTGCGGCTGCAATAAGGATTCTCTTCATATTTTTCATTAAGATTAGTTTGCTATAAACACATCGCTAGGCATAATAATCCATGCAATCAGGTAAGCCAGCAAGCCGCAACCCGCGCAAAGGATGAGTATGGCTGCAACAAGTCTTACAATAGTAACGTCTACGTTCAGGTAGTCAGCAAGACCGGCGCACACTCCACCTATCATCTTGCCCGCAGTTTTTCTGTAAAGTTTCTTTTCCATTGTTTATTTTTACTGTATTAGTTCACTATTACACTGCAAAGATATCGGACAATCTTCACAAATCCAAATAAATTTGCACAATTTACGAAAATATTTTTGATAATTGTATTGGTATGTACTTCTTTGCTGCTATTGATTATTTCTTGGGACTGGCCGGCCTTATTTTGATGAGATCTGCGAGCAATATCTTAAGCACATTTGCCTTTTACGAGAGCAACAACTACCTTGAATACTCATAGGCTAAAGTTATTTATATCCAACATTTTGTTTCAATTTTGGG
>CALYTI010000020.1 GCA_945487035.1 uncultured Bacteroidales bacterium | reverse complement strand
CTGTGGCTCACCAAGGTACACTGAGGCTCACCAAGGTACATCGGGGCTCACCAAGATACACCGGGGCATACCATGGTACACTGTGGCTCACCAAGGTACACTGAGGCTCACCAAGGTACATCGGGGCTCACCAAGGTACACCGGGGCTTACCAAGGTACACATGGCGCCACAAGGTACACCGGGGCTTACCAAGGACACTGTGGCTCACCAAGGTACATCGGGGCTCACCAAGGTACACTGTGGCTCACCAAGGTACACTATGGCTCACCAAGGTACATCGGGGCATACCATGGTACACTGTGGCTCACCAAGATACACCGGGGCATACCATGGTACACTGTGGCTCACCAAGGTACACTGTGGCTCACCAAGGTACATCGGGAAACCACATAGCAAACCAGGGCAAACCAGGCCACATACCCGGGTCGCACCCACGGTCACTCAGCGACGGTCGCAGGCACACCCCAGAACGGGTCGTCTTTCCAGTCGGGAGGGAAACCCATAAGCGAGATATCTACAATAGGGTAGTTGTCGATGAGGGTGCGCAGGCGCTCGGCGAAGGTATTTTCCGGTTTGACGGTGTTCTGCAGATACTTCAGCACACAAAGTGTCATATAGACGTGACTTTTCGAGAACTCGGTCTGAGCAGGGAAACGGAAAGCAGGACGGTACGGCACTGATGCCTCTGTGGTCAAGGTCTTGTTCCACAATCTGTTGTGATGGGCGCAGCGGTTGCGCACATAAACCAGATGCTCAAGCCAGGAACTGAAATCCTCGACACTGAGGCCGTAGTAGTCGGCAATGCGCTTTTTCAGCGGACTGTAGCGCATCTCATTGTAAATAGTCGAAAGGGTTCCCATCGAGGAAGCCTCCAGAGTGAGCCAGCAAGGCGGCAGGGGATTGGAGTACTTCAGGCGGAAACGCTTGATGGCATCGTTGTCAGCGCGCTCCACCTCACTTTCAAGACGGCGGATGATGTCCCTGTGCTCCCTCGGGTCCCGGAACCAGTCCGGGTTCAAAAACCAGTATCCGTTCTCGGACCCCGATGAAGCATAGGCGATTCTGGTACGCACACTGATTTCCACCTTCTCCATCTCGTGGAAAACCAGCTCGCGAAGTCGGCGGTCAAAGCCGTACAGGGCATAAGCGTCCTCGAAACTGGCCCCCTCACGGAAACGGTGCGCCTTGCGGTCCTCCATCAGAGGAACGAGGTAGGTCTTCAGACGGGAATAGCTGACATTGTTGAGTATGTGCAGCGCCTTCTTCTCATCTTCAATAATCAGCCCCTGGCTCCGCAGCAGGGCAATCTGCTCCTCAAAATCAAGAGCCCTTCCTTGAAACTCCGGTTTATTCTCCATCTGCAGGTGATTTTTTTGCTTGTGGTATTTTGAAACCTATGAGTGCGATGATGATTGACATCAGCGGTGAAATCAGATTGAAAAAGCAGTACGGGAGGTAGTCTATGGTAGGGATTTTCAGCACTGTGGACTGGGTCATACCGCAGGAATTCCAAGGGATAAGAACCGATGTGACCGTGGCGGAGTCCTCAGTACTTCGGCTAAGCAGCCGGGGCTCCAGTCCGTTTTTGCGGTAAAGGTCTTTGTAGAGACTCCCGGTCAGGATGATGGAGAGATATTGGTCTCCGGTCATCATATTGCAGAAAATGCCGCTGACCACAGTGGCTGCCACACTTCCGAAACGGGTCTTTACCCTGCGTATAAGTACTTCTGTCAGAGTGCGTATCATTCCGCTTCCTGCCATCACCCCGCCGAAGCTGGCAGCTGCGAACACCAGGATTATGGTGGACACCATCCCGTTCATTCCTCCCGTTTCCAGCAAGGCATCCAGTTCAGGCAGCCCTGTGGTGATGGCGGTCCCGTCGTAGTAGCATCGCGCCAGGCCCATAAACCCGCTCTTGAAAGAAAAACCTGACAATCCCGACATCCCGGCTACAAGCTCCGGCTGGAAAATCAGCGCAGCAATGCCTGCAAGCAGGGCGGAGCAGAGCAGGGTGATGATGGCAGGCAGGCGCAGGAGTATCATCACAACGGTAAGGACCGGGACCAGCACAAGCCAGGGGCTGAAATTGAAAGTATTGTGAAGCGCATCCAAAATGTGCTGGGACTCAGCCACTCCCGTGTCTGTATGCAGCAGGCTAACTATCGTGAATATGATGCAGGCTACCACGAAGGAAGGAACTGTGGTAATCAGCATATAGCGTATGTGGCTGAACAGCGATGCCCCGGCGGTCGAAGAAGCGAGCACCGTGGTGTCCGAGAGCGGGGAGACCTTGTCTCCGAAATATGCCCCGGAGATAATGGCTCCTGCGGTCCATCCGGGCGAATAGCCGAGCGCCATTCCGATTCCCACAAAGGCGACTCCTATGGTTGCAATGGTGGTCCAGCTGCTTCCTGTCATCACTGAAACGAGTGCGCAGATAACGCATACTGCAAGAAGGAACAGCTTGGGAGTCAACACCTTGAGTCCGCCGCTAATCATCATCGGCACTATCCCGCTGATCATCCAGCTTCCCGAAATCATTCCAATCAGCAGGAGAATCAGCACCGCGCTTCCTATGGAACGGATGTTGTCAAGTATGGCCGTTTCAAGATTGTGCCAGGAGTTTTTGCATACGAGCATAGACACCGCAATGCCCAGCCCTGCGGCAAGAATAAGCGCAAGCTGGCTGGCTCCGTCCATCGCGTCAGCGCCGAAGAAGCGCACCACGAAGAACAGTTCCACAATCAGGAATACTATCGGAGCCAGCGAGGCCCAAACGGAAGGCTGTTTCATCTCACGCACTCAAGTTCAATCACCCGTGAGTGGCACTGCGCACCGGTGAAGGCCCCGAGGCCGACTTTCATCAGATAGTCCCCCGAAAGCACCAGGCCGTCCTCGGCAAGTCCGGAGCGGCTGCCCGGCATCAGATTGATTTCCTTCACCAGATAACGCGCCTGAGGGTCGAGGCCGCGCAGTTTCACACGCAGAAGCGGCTCGCTGTAGCGCGGGTGCAGGTCATAGGCAAACAGCACCGCCGAAGCGCCGTCGGCACTGACATAGTTCACCGCCATATGGTTGCTCTCATAAGGGGACACCAGCCTGTATTGGTCTCCGTCGAGAATGGCCGGAGCAAGCCTTTTCCAGTTGGCAACAGCCTCGCGGCAATATTGCAGCTCGTCCTCGCTCAGGTCGGCAAGCCCTATGTCGAAGCCCAACTTGCACATCGAAGCCACATCCGTGCGGAATTTGACGGAAGTGGCGCGGTTCCAGGAAGTTACGTGCGCGCACATAGCCTTTGCCGGGAAGAACTGGGAGAAGCCCCATTGGATGTAGAGCCTTTCGAGCGGGTCGGTATTGTCCGAGCACCAGAACTCGGTGAAATATTGGAGCGAAGCGTAGTCGCAACGCCCTCCTCCGCCCGAGCAGAGCATCATAGGCACTGACGGCCAGGACTCGGCGCAACGCCGCATTACGGAAAGCACTCCGCGCGCGTGGTCTATGTACATATTGCCCTGCAGCGGCCCCTCGTATGGGGAATAGATATTGGTAATAGGGGAGTTGCAGTCCCATTTGAAGAAGGCTATCGACGGGTTCTCGTCCATAATGCCCTTCACCACCCCATAGACATAGTCCTGCACCTGCGGGTTCGCAAGGTCCAGAACCAGCTGGTTGCGGTAGTAGTAAGGCTCGCGGTCCGGCTGCATTATGACCCAGTCAGGGTGTTCGCGGAAGAGCTTGGACTGAGGGTTTACCATCTCCGGCTCTATCCATATTCCGAACTTCACGCCTGCCGTCTGTGCCTCTGCGCAAAGGCCCGGGATGCCATTCGGGAGCTTCTTGCGGTTCACTTCCCAATCCCCGAGGCCCGCCTTGTCGGAGCTGCGCGCGTCCTTGCCGTTGCCGAACCATCCGTCGTCCAGCAGGAAGAGGTCAACGCCGAGGTCCCTGGCTTCACGCATGCACTGCGCGAGCTTATTCTGGTCGAAGTTGAAATAGGTATTCTCCCAGTTGTTGAGCAGGCTCAGCCGCGCCCCGTGCCCGTCCTTTATCTCATAGTCCCGCGCCCAGCGGTGGAGCTTGCGCGAGCCTTCGCCCACGCCCTCGTAGGAAAGGGTGAAGACGAATTCAGGCGTTGCAAAGACCTGCCCCGGCGCAAGAGTATAGTCGGAAGCGGCAGGGTTGATGCCCGGCAGCACGCAGAGCACATTGTTGTTGTCCACTTCGAGGGTATAGCGCCAGTTGCCCGGCCAGCTGATTTCGCCCAGCAGCACCGTGCCTGCATCCTCGCAAGGCTCGCGGTCGAAGCCTATTTCGAAGAACGGCTCGCGGAAGAGGTTGGCGCGCGACCCGAGCTTGGTGTCAACGACCTTCTTGCCGTAGCTCAGCTCGGTAGTGCTCATCCTCGCCTCGGCCGCCCAGTCGCTTGAGAACTGGGTGAGATAATATTTCGCCGCGTCGAAATACAGCATAGTGGAGTTGAAGGCGGTCAGCACTATGGGCTCCTGCGCCCCGTTGCGCAGCTCGGACCATAGCTTGAACACATCTTCCTCCTCCCAGCATTGGTAGTGCAGGGTGAGCTCGACAGGATAGACCTTGTCTGCCAGCAGAATATCGACCTGCTCGCCGCAGCGGCGTCCCTGCGCATCAAGAAGAGGGCGGCGTTCTATCTTCTGAAAATAAAAATAAGTCGTACGGTTGCCGTCGGGATGCACTATGCCCCAGGCAGGCTCGAAATAATCCTCGCTTCCGGAGCAGGCCGCCACCTCGCGCGAACGCTTGAGGTAGGTGCCGTTGCGGGAGCGGTAGCCGGGTCTCTGCACATAAGGGAGGTCCTGCTCATCACAGAGCTTCGGGCCCAGCCAGTTCTGGTAGAGGCGCCCGCCCTCCACCGACAGAATCAGTTCGGTGGAGCTGGTGCCTATGCGTATGGTCTGTGGAGCGGCGGCGCTGCACGAAGCCCCGGCAGCGCTGCAATCGAAAAGCGAGACTGCGATGCCACATAGCACCGCAGTCAGTAATTTATTGATACTTAATGTCATACTAGAAGAGATATCCCAGTCCTATATACATACCTCCGTCGCCGTCCTGACCCTTGAGAGGGTTGCCTTCCTTGTAGAACTTGCTGACAGGCATACCGTAGTCGAGGGCGATGATGAAGTTCTCGTTCATAATGAAGCGGAAACCTGCACCCACTGAGATATGAGGGGTGTCCTTCTTGTTGAGCACAAGCTTATCGTAGAGAGGCTTGCTTGCAATGCCTTCTGCATTGACAGGATTATAAGCCGTGTTCACGCCCCTGAATGCCATTGCACCGTCGCTGAAGAGGTTCAGGCCGAGGGCAATGTTCTGGTTGAACATCTGCTTCTGGAAGAAGCGCCAGCGCAGCTCGGCGGTGTAGAGTCCGGTGTCGAGTCCGAGCACGCGTCCGCGAACGATACCGCGGCAGGTCTTGGAGCCGCCCATTCCGTCCACATCATTGTCGCATCCGACAACGGTAAGGTAAGGGAGAATGTAGTAAGGAACGTGGTTTCCGAAGGTTCCTTCCCAGTTGAGGCGGTAGGCGAAGGTCAGCACATCATTGCCGATAAGCGGGAAATACTGCCTCCAGGTGAGGGAGTAGCGGTAGCTGTCGGAAGAGCTGCCGAGCCACTTAGGTGCAATATTGACGTGGGCATCGGCCCATATTCCGCGCGTAGGCGCGCCTTCCTTGTCGCGGGTGTCGTACTCTATACCGGCGCGAAGGCAGCTGTAAACGCCGCCGTTCTTCTCATCTTCCGGAATGATGCCCCAGTCGGTGTAGTAGTCGAGCAGGGTCTTGGTGTAGTAATACTTGGACTCATCCTTCTTGCCCTTGTTGAGGTTGTCGAAATCAACGGTGCCCTGCTTGAAGAAGTGCAGGTGATAGCCCGCCATCCAATGCAGGTGAGGGGTGATTTCTCCGATGAAGTCGGCTCTGGTGAAGAACATATCCCTCTTGAGCTTGTAGAACGGGGAGAAATACGGAAGGTTCTCGGAACTGAAGCCCATACCCAGGATTTCAGGATTGCTGATTGCTCCGGTAGGCCAGTAGAACGCCCCCGTGCGGTCCACATTTGAGTTGTAGCCGTTGAAGCCGTAGAAATCATAGGCCGAATCCTTCATATACTTGGCCGTGGCGCAGAAACGCACTCCCGGGAAGAGCTCGATTTTGTCGTACATAATCGTGTACATCTGGGAGCCCTTGGTGAAGGCTGAAATCTCGAAGTACCACTTGGATTTGTACATAGGATAAGAGCTGCCGTCACCATAGTTGTACAGCTGCAGGAGGGCTCCGTACTGGAATCCCTTGTCGGAATCGAAGGAAATGGCAGGAAGCGGGCCGTAGCTGTAGCCGGTCTTCACGATTTGTCCGTTGTCATCTGCGGAGGCATTGAATGCGCAGCAGAGGGCCGCTAGGGCGGCGATAATGATAGGTTTTTTCATATTACTGTTGGTTTTGTACCTTGTTGAGGAAGGCCCTTACGTGGGCGGTGTACTCGGCCGGGTGGTCGAGATATGAACGGGCGTGAGCAGAGCCCGGTGCTATCCAGAGCTCCTTGTAGCCCTGGGTAGCTTCGTAGTTGGAATACACATGCGCGGTAGGCACGAAGTCGTCGTTCTCGCCGTGGATGAAGAGCATAGGCTTGGTGTTCTTCTTGAGCTGATCCACGGATGAAGCCTGCTTGAAGTCCCAGCCGTATTTCTTGCCGCAGACATAGCTGGCGCTGTTGAGCACAGGGAATGTCGGCAGATGGAAGTCCGTCTTGAGGTTGTTTGCAAACTGGTTCCAGACGGATGAGTAGCCGCAGTCCTCGACGAATGCCTTGACATAGTCCGGGGTAGAATCGCCGGAAACCATCATTGTGGTGGCCGCACCCATCGATACTCCGTGAATTACCATAAAGTCGCCTCCGAAGATGTCGTGCGCCATAGGTATCATATTTTCCACATCGAGCCTGTCAAACCATCCCATCTGGGTGTGGTCACCTTCGCTCAGGCCGTGGTAGAAGAGGTCGGGCACGAAGACATTGTAGTTGAGCGAGTCGCGGTACATCCTCGCAAGACACATAAAGCTGAGGTGGTTGTCGGTCCAGCCGTGGATGACAATCGCTGTGCCCCTGGCGTTCTGAGGGTCGGCTGCGGGAGCATAGACCGCGTGCATTTTGTTGCCTCTGGAAACGAAGCTGGTGTCTTTGAATACTCCTGCTTCGTGCAGTTCGTCATACCACTCCTGGAGGCCGGGATATCTTTCGGCATTGAGTTCCCTTGCCCTCTCGATGGACTTGGGTTCGGGTTTGAGTGCATAGTTGCACATATATTTGCCGACAAAACAGCTGTTTAGCGAAAGCGTCGCGAGCAGCAGTGCTGCGATGCGGATGGTTAGTCTGATGGTTTTCATTTGCCAAATGTAGGAAAAATATCTGATTATTTGCTATTTCCAGCACTCTGTCTCGTCCGCTATCTCCGGGCAGGTCGCTGCTTTATAGACAGGGTCCAGCCCAGCCTTGCGCTGAGCGCGGTAGTCCTCAAGCAGGCGCAGGGCCCATTTGCCCAGCAGCAGTATGGCTATGAGGTTGCAGACGGTCATTATTACCATAAAGAAGTCCACCAGGGCCCAAACCAGGTCAACGGTCATCAGCGAGCCGAGGAAGATGAGCACTCCGAGCACCAGCCTGTAGCCGAGCATCACCGGCTTGGTCCAGCGCCCTCCTCGGGTCAGGAAGGCGAGGTTGCATTCGCCGTAATAGTAGTTGCCTATGATGCTGGAGAAGGCGAAGAAGAGAATTGCTATCGCAATAATGCTGCGCCCCGCCGGCCCTATGTGGTGCGAGAGGGCGAGCTGGGTGAGCTCGATGCCGTTGGCGCCGCCGTCATAAAGGCCTGAGCACAAGATGATTATGGCAGTGCAGGTGCAAACGACGAGGGTGTCGGTAAATACGCCGAGCGTCTGGATGAGGCCCTGCTTTACGGGGTGGCTGACCTCCGCGGTGGCGGCTGCGTTGGGCGCGCTTCCTTCACCGGCTTCGTTGGAGAATATGCCGCGTTTGAAGCCCATAAGTATCGCGGTGCCGACCATTCCGCCCGCTGCCTGCTCGAAGCCGAAGGCGCTTTTGACAATGAGCGAGAGTACGGCCGGGATGCTGCCGATGTTGGCAACAAGCACGTAGAGAGCGATTCCGAGGTAGCCCAGGGCCATAAACGGCACGATGACGGAGCATACGCGGGCGATGCGGGTGATGCCGCCGAAGACCACTACGAGACTGAGTACGGTCAGGGCTACCGCCATTGCCATAGGAGGTATGCTGAAGGCGTCAGTGAAGGCTGCGGAGATGGTGTTGGCCTGGACCATATTGTTGGTGAGGCCGAACTGGCAGATTATGGCTATCGCGAATATGACGGCGAACCAGCGTTTGTGCAGGCCTTTGGTGATATAGTACGCCGGGCCTCCGATGTATGAGTCCTTGCCCCTGATTTTGAAGAGCTGGGCGAGGGTGCATTCGATGAAGGTGTTGATGGAGCCTATCAGGGCCATTACCCACATCCAGAATATGGCTCCCGGCCCGCCGATGACGATTGCGGTGGCCACTCCGGCGAGGTTGCCTGTGCCCACTCGCGAGGCGAGCGAGACGAAGAAGGCCTGAAGGCTGGAGACTTTTTTGTGGGCTGCGGTTTCCCGGCTGGTTTTCGGCTTCCCGAGCAGGCGGAACATTTCGCCCACCATTGTGAATTGGGCACCCTTCGTCCTTATGGTAAAATACAAACCGGTGATGCTGAGCAGCACCACCAGTATTGTAGCCATAGGATCATTAATCCTATTGAGAATATCCGCTAGCATTCAACAGCCATCAATGCGACCACTTTGCCCGGGTCTTTGAGGTTCGGATGTGCGTAGAGGTATGCTGTGCGGGCTTCGTCGGCGTCGATTTCCTCCTTATATACCAGAGGAGAGAGGTTGCCGTCTGCCCAAAGCACTGCATATCCGTCAACCGAACTGCTGTGCTTGCTGTGAATTTCGTAAACTTTGCCGGCCTGGGGATCTGAACCCAGAACCTGGAGAGCATCTGCAACTGTTTGATATACGTGGGAGTCGAGTGTGTTCTGATGTGCGTGGAATACCTCCACCACATAGCCTTTTGCTTTCTTTGTCTGGTTCATAATACTGAAGTTTTAGTAATTAAACTTTTGTAAATGTACGAATATTTCTTTTTCTGCGTATGCTTTTGCCGAAATTTTTCGGCGCACATTCCGATTTTGTTTTGGGAGCTGCTGCTAATTGCGTACCATACGCCAGTATTCGTCTCCGAAGTAGAGTTTGCTGCTTTCGACGGCAAAGCCCAGGCGGGTATAGTATTGCACGAGATGGGTGCTACTCTTTTCGGCAAGCAGGGAGAATCGGGTGTAGCCGGCCTTGCGGCCGCGCTCTATTGCATCCATTACCAAACACTTGCCTATGCCGCCCTTGCGGAACTCAGGCAGCACTGCAAGCGAGTCGAGGTACCATTCGCCGGGGAAGGTTTCGATGTCGGTGGCGTCAAGTTCGGCCCGGGTTACACCGGGGAACAGAGGAAAGGTTATGCTTCGGGCTGCCGCGTAGCTTTCGCCGCTGTAGCTGACCATCGCTCCTGCCCTTTTGCCGTTCACGAAGGCAATCCGGGCGTTACGCCAGGAGTAGAGGGTGTCGCTGCGGCGGCATATGTCCGTCAAGGCCGCCTCGCGGCTCCCGCCAGCCCTATCAGAAATGCCGGTGCCGGTACCTGGGGTGTCTATGGACATATTTGTCAGATGCGCGGCGGCGAGAATGACCTTCCCGAGGAACTCTGCGTCCTCTTCGCGCGCATCACGGATGGTAATATCGTAGACTGTTTCACTCATATTATTACAAATATCGCAAATTTATCGCTATTATCCGAATATACGGGCAAAAGCAGGCAGCTGCCTGCTTGCGGGTGGGCGGTTTTGCAAGTTATTCAGAAAAGTGTTACATTTGTAACCCGAAATAATGTGTAATTTAAAACTGAGACCAACAAGCCAATGGGAACCAAAAACATGCTGGTAGCCAATTTCCTGCTATCGTGTGCAGGCAGCATCCAGCTCGCAAAACTCAATCAGGCAAGCCGCAATCCGCAGGCCGCTGCCGCCAAAACACTCAGAAACATAATCACTTACGCCAAAGATACCGCATACGGCAAAGAGCATAACTTCGCTCAAATCCTTGAAGCCAAGACCGACGAAGAACTCTACAGACGCTGGCAGCAGAATGTGCCCGTCAACGAATATGAAGACCTCCGTCCCTATGTCGAAAGGCACAAAAACGGCGAGTCCGACGTACTCTTCCCGGGCAAACCTGTAATGTACGCCACCACCTCCGGGTCCACCGCAGAGCCGAAATGGATACCGATGACTCAGGAATATATGAAGATGGTGTACAGCAAAATGACCCACCTCTGGCTCTACAACTTCATTCGCAACCGCCCGAAAGTCTATTCCGGCAAAGCTCTCAGCATAGTGGGAAAGGTAGTCGAAGGCTATGCACCCGACGGCACCGTGCACGGCTCCGTATCCGGAGTAACCCAGAGGGATTGCCCGAACTTCATGAAAGTGCTCTACAGCAACCCTCAGTGCGTATATTCCATAACTGACTACAACTCAAGGTACTACGTACTGATGCGTATGGGCATAGAGCAGGACATCACCATCATCATCACCGCCAACCCTTCAACCATTGTCGAGCTCCAGAACAATGTGAACGAGTATTTTGACGAATATGTCACCGACATCGAGAACGGCACCATATCCCAAAAGCTCGACATAGCCCCGGAAATCCGCGCCGAACTCGAAGCCTGCGTCCACCCGAATCCCAAGAGGGCTCAGGAACTTCGTGAACTGAAAGCGCGCTACGGCACCGTCCTGCCCAAGCACTATTGGCCAAACCTCCAGATACTCAATACCTGGAAATGCGGCAACACCGACAAATATATAGAGAAGTTCCAAGGGTCCCTGCCGGAGCATACGCTCCATATGGAGTTCGGCTACTTCGCCTCCGAATGCCGCTTCGGCCTCGTGATGGACGACACACTCAATACCGTCCTCTTCCCTCACTTCCACTATTACGAATTCGTGCGCGAAGAAGACCTCGACAAGGAGAATCCGGAGTTCCTGCAGCTCTCACAGCTCGAGGAAGGCAAGCGCTACTGCCCGTTCATCACCACCTGGGCAGGTCTCTACCGCTACAATATGACCGATCTGCTCGAAGTCGGCCCGAAGTACAAGAACTCGCCGACCGTGCACCTTATCCAGAAAACCAAGGGAATAGTCTCCATGACAGGAGAGAAACTCTATGAGAAGCAGTTCTGCGATGCAGTTCATCAGGTGGAGCAGGAAAGCGGAATGATGACCCGTTTCTTCGTAGGCTTTGCGGACCAGGAACGCTCTTCCTATGATTTCTATTGGGAATTCAGCGACAGGAGCACCACCCAGGCCCAGGCCGAAGAGTTCACCCGCAAGGTGGATGAAAAGCTGAAGACAATCAACTGCGAATACGGCGCCAAGCGCGACAGCCTGCGCATCAAGGACCCAGCCACCTACCGCCTCGTCAAGGATTCCTTCGAGACCTTCAAGCAGAGGTGCATAGACGAGGGCGCACGCGACGGCCAGTTCAAGCTCACCCTCCTGCTGCTCGACGAAGGACGCCACGCCAAATTCAAAGATTTGGTAGTGCAGGATAATTGACTTTGACAAACAAGTGGTTATCTTTGTGAAAAATATCACTACAGATGACCACTTGCTCCAAAATCTCAATGCTGGCTCTCTTCCTTTTTGTTGCCTGTGCGCAAAAAGAGCCTGCGAATGACAACTCCAACAAAACTCTCTCTGCTCCACGCGATTTGAAAGTGGAGCAGGTAGGTGATTACACCCTGAAGTTGGACTGGACAGATGCCAGTGAAGGCGAAAGCTGCTTCAAAGTATATCTCATCCTGCCTTCCGACATAGACCATCCTGTGCTCAAGGCGAAGGTGGAAGCAGACTGCACTTCCTATGAGCTTACCGACAGGACTCTGGAGCCTTCCAAATCATATTATATAGGTGTGCAGGCCTCAGCGGATGACTCAAAATATGACTCCTCCATCACGAAAGTCCTCTTCACTATGGCTGAAAGGGAGGATCCGAATGCTCCCAAACTAAGCCTCGCGGCCGAATCCCACGATGTCTGCGTAAGGGCCAGGGTCTCAATGGAGAATGTAAGCACTTCCGCAGTCTGCGGAGTATGCTGGTCGGAAGACGGGACACCGACCATCGAGGATACCCGTCAGGATGCGGCTCCTTTGACAAATATGGACAAGACTGCACGCACCGTCACCGTTTCCAACGCCCTTCTCGATTACGGAAAGACATATAAATTCAGGGCTTACGCAAGCCAGGGTAAGAAAGTGTATTACAGCGAAACTGTGGAATGCGCCCTCGGCAATGATATCGAAGCGATTGAGCTCGATTGGAAGAAGCTCTCATATTCCGGCCTCCCTTCCAGCGTAGAAGTCTATAGCTATGACGGCACTATGAACGGCAGGACCTGTCGCGCGTGGTATGCCATTGCCGACATTTCCAAAGGGGATGTGGAATTCAGAGTAAAGGTTCCGTCCTCCGCAACCACCGTAGACGACCAGTTCAAGAGCGCGGGAGACTGCCTTGTGATGGTGAACGGAGGCTATTTCTACAACGGCAGGAATCTCGGCATTGCCTATGTCAATTCGTCTCTGTCCGGTTCCATTTCCGCAGTCAGGGGCTCGCTCAAGACCGAGGATGCGGAGTACAACGAGATGTACAATATCACCCGCGGCATATTCGGCGTTGACGACAAGGGGACTCCGCGTGCCCTCTGGGCTTCCAGCAACGCATCGGGAGAGCCTCTCTTCTTCGACAGGCCTCTGCCTTCAGTCAAGGGCGAGGCGAAGTATGCCGTGCCGAGCAGCATCAATCCTTGCGAAGACCTGAAAGTCAATTTCAGATACGCCCAAAGCGCAGGTCCGCTGCTGCTCAAGGACGGCAAGTGCCCGTTCGATTTCGAAACCGGTGAGCTCGGGGCGGACTATTTCATAAGCAACTATGAGATAATGCCTTATGATATATATGGCGCCGATGTGATCCCGGACCGCACTGCGGCTGGCTATACTGCCGACGGCAAAATCATTCTCTTCGTGATAGACGGCCGCATCGAGGCGAGCAGGGGAGCTAACCTCGTGGAACTGGCCCGGATAATGAAGGGCCTTGGCTGCGTGGGAGCGGTGAATTTCGACGGCGGCGGTTCAACCGGAATGGTCGTTGCGGGAGAGCATCTCAATGACACCAGCAGCGGCGGCAACCGCGCGGTGCTCTCCACTTTGGGATTCTACAGGAAATGATTAAGGTAATCCTGATGACCGACTATTCCAGCGAATATGACAGAAGTCTGCTTCGCGGGATAATGCGGTATTCCAAGAAATACGGCCCCTGGTCCTTCTATCGCCTGCCCGGCGAATACCGCAGCGGTGAAGAGAACCTCAAGGAACTTGCCCAAATCGCCAGGGAGTGGAAGGCGGATGCTATCATTGGACGCTGGTCGGACGAAGACCTCAAAAGCATTGAGGACCTCCATATCCCCATCGTACTGCTCAATTACAGGAAGCGTTCGACCGTCCACTCCAACATTACCGGCGACTACATAGGCACGGGAGTGATGGCAGCAAGATATTTTTATGAGCGGCATTTCTCCTCTTTTGCCTTTGTCGGCATCGCGGGTGTGCTCTGGTCAGATGAACGCTATTCGGGATTCAGAGGGGAAGTCAGTCGTCTGGGCGGCACTTTGCAGCGCTATGACATCAAAGAGTCGGGAAAGAAAGATATGCAGAGCCTCTATGAATGGCTCAAAGCACTGCCTCCACGCACTGCGGTGTTCTGCTGTGATGACGAGAGGGCGCTCATCGTAACGGATGCATACAACATTCCTTTCTGTAAATTCTAATCCTTATCTTTGCCATAAGGGAGGTGATACTCCCTTATGGTCCACATAAATTGAACAAATATGAGAAAAACACTATTGATAACCCTTGTTGCCGGGCTCTTCGTATGCTGCGCTCCGAAGGCAGCGGAAATTCCTCAGACTCCCGGTGTCATACCTCAGCCTAACGGCATCGAGATCAAGGAAGGCTCCGTAAGTTTTGACCGCTTCGGCAGAATCGTAGCCGATGCGCAGCTGCTGGCCGAAGCTCAGCTTCTGCAGGAAAGCCTTTCGCGTATGGGCTATGAGCTTGAACTCGGCAAAGGCCGGGGAAAAGCTGTGAAACTTGTATATGACCCGGAGTCCGATGCGGAGTCCTATGAACTTCTCGTCAAAGCGAACAGCATAGAAATCCGAGGTGATGCTCCAGGCGTCTTCTACGGCTGCCAGACCCTGCTCCAACAAGTGTATACAAGCGGACAAGTCCGTCTTGGAGACATTGAAGACGGGCCGAGGTACGGCTGGCGCGGCTTTATGCTCGATGAGGCAAGGCATTTCTTCGGAAAGCAGGAGGTGATGAAACTTCTGGATATGATGGCATATCTCAAGCTCAACAAGTTCCATTGGCATCTGACCGACGCCCAGGGCTGGAGAATAGAAATCAAGGCATATCCTGAGCTTGCCCTTACAGGAGGCATAGGCACCCACAGCGACCCTTATACCGAGGCGCAGTACTACACTCAGGACGAAATCCGCGAAATCGTGGCATACGCCGCTGCAAGACATATAGAAGTCATCCCTGAAATTGATATGCCGGGTCACGCAAGTGCTGCCAACAGGGCTTACCCCGAATTCAATGGCGGCGGCAGCGGACAGTTCCCTGACTTCACCTTCAATGTGGGCAAGGAAGGAACATACGCCTACCTCACTACAATCTTGAAGGAAGTGGCCTCCCTTTTCCCTTCACAGTACATACACATTGGCGGGGATGAGGTGTTCTATGGCTCCGAAGCCTGGAAGAAAGACCCTGATGTAAAGGCACTTATGCGCAGGGAAGGACTCCCTGACATCAAGGCCGCAGAAGGCTATTTCATCCACCGCATCTGCGATACCCTCAAGACTATGGGCAAGCAGATGATAGCCTGGGATGATGTGCTGGGGTTCGAACCTGACCGCGCTCAGAGCGTTATCTGCTGGTGGAGGCACGACAGGCCTCAGACCCTGGTGCAGAGCCTTGACAAGGAGTACAGGACCATACTCTGCCCGAGAAAGCCTATGTATTATGATTTCATACAGCACTCTTCGCACAGCTGCGGGCGTACCTGGGACGGATTCTGCCCTCTGGAGGATGTCTATGCTTTCCCGGATGCCTGGTACGAAGGCTGGGGCCTTGAAGAGGACGATATGGACACCGTACTCGGCATACAGTCCAATCTCTGGACCGAGCTGGTGCACAATACCGACAGGCTGTATTTTATGATTTATCCTCGCCTGTTTGCCCTCGCGGAGGCAGCCTGGACCGAAGCCGGAAACAAAGATTACGGTAGCTTTGCCCGAAGGCTTGATCCGTATTACGGGCTTATGGACAAGCTCGGCATATATTATTTCGATGCCCGCGAGCCTTCCGCCCACAGCGAACCTGCAGGACCTGTCATAATCAAACGCTGAGTATGAAGTTCAAAAGCTCCATAGTACTCGCCCTTCTGTTTGTTTGCCGCAGTCTCTGCGCACAGATAGTGTTGGAAAACGAAGCCTGTACCCTTGTGCTCAGCGAGGATGGCTATGCCGTCAGTCTCTATGACAAGGCCGCGGGAAGGGAGTGTCTGGATACGCAGGCGGGTAGCTTGCCGCTATGCACCATTACCCAGAACCGGCCCTACGACAACGAGAATTTCCTGATGTACCCCGCCAAGCCTATAGTATTCTCCTCAAACAGAATTGCTTATGAAGGAGGGAAACTCTATGTGTCCTTCGACCGGACTGCGGACATCTTCGTGTTAGACTGCAATATTTCCCCAAGAAACATTGTCTTTACCCTTGAACGGATTGACTACAGGCTGGAGAAGATGGGAGTCAAAAGGCGTACGGAAATCGACGAGCTGCGCTTTTTGCAGCTGCCGGTAAAGGAGCTTGGGAATTTCGGCGAGTGGCTCAATGTGAGCTGGGACGAGCGCGGTGGAGTATGCCTTATGGGCCTTGACCCGCGTACCCGTATCGATTCCTTCAGGGACCGCGCCGGTCTGGTGCTTTGGGCAGGAGCCCAGGAAAATGTTGCGCTGACGGGTGTAAGTGCTGCTCTGACGGTGGGTGAGAAGGAGCAGCTGCTGGACGAGATTGACCATCTGGAAAGAGCTTACGGCCTGCCTCTTGGAGTGCAGAGCCGAAGAAGGGAGGACTACAGTTGGTCCTATTATGAGCTTAGAAATGTTACTCCTGCCAATATTGACGAGCACATAGCTTTTGCCAAGGAGGCAGGGATGAAGAATATGGTAGTGTATTATCCCGATTTCGCCTATACCTGCGGCCATTTTCTTTGGAACAGATACTACCCGAACGGAATCGAAGACCTTAAGCTCATTACGGGCAAAATCAGGGCTGCCGGAATGAAGGCCGGCTTCCACATACATTATTCAAAGGCTTCCATAGACGACCCTTATGTCTGCGGCGGAGTGCCCGACAGCAGGCTCAATACTGTGCTGGAACTTATTTTGACTGAGGAAATCGGTCCCGACCAGGTGGATATCCCCGTAGCGGGACAGGTTCACAGGCTCGTGCAGGAGGCCGGACGCAGGATAGTGAGAATAGACGACGAGCTTGTGGAGTATGCTTATGTGGAAGACAATGTGCTGAAAGGCTGCCGCAGGGGGCTGCATAGCTCCAAGGCGGTCTCCCACAGCCGCAATGCTCTTGTAAGGCTTATGGACGTGGATACCTGGCCGCGATTTATCCGTCTGGACCAGACTACGGACATTCAGGATGAAATAGCACGCAACCTGGCAGCCATTTACAGCGAAGCCGGCTTCGAATTCCTGTATTTCGACGGGGCGGAAGATGTGCCTGAGCCTTATTGGTACAATGTCTCGCTCGCCCAACAGAGGGTATATGAGGCTCTGCCTGAAAAACCCATATACTCCGAAGGCGCGCTCAAGTCGCATTACGGCTGGCATATACTCACCAGAGGCAACGCCTTCGACTACTTCAAGCCTGAGGATACCAGGAAGGCAATGAAGCGCTATGTGCTTCCTTGCGCAGAGAGGATTTCAAAGGACTTCAGCTCGATAGATTTCGGTTGGGTAAACTATGTGGACAGCGACAGTACCACCATAGGTATGCAGCCGGATATGCTCGAATACATCTGCAGCAAGGCTCTTGCCTACGATTCGCCAATCTCCCTGATGGGCAATCTGGAGGTGCTCAAAAGACATCCGCTCCGCAAAGACAACCTTGCAGTGGTAAGGGCGTGGGAGGAGGCCAAAAGGAATGAAGTTTTCTCCGAAGAGCAGAAAGCCCTTCTCAGGGACCCGGACAGGGAATTCCTGCTGCTCAAAGACAAGGACGGCACTCCGCGCTTCTATGAATGCATAATGATAACACCGGAAGGCGACAGAACCCACCGCGCCTTTGCGTTCATAAAGGACGGGAAGAATTATGTGATCTCCTGGGACCCTCTTAAGGGAGGAAAGAAAATAACAAGGAAAACGGTTAAGGAACACGATAAACTGAACAGACAATGAAGAAGAGATTATTGCTTATAGCTTTGGCAGTGCTGAGTCCGCTCCTGGGCTCTGCGCAGCATCTGGAAGACGATTTTGTACTTAAGAACGACAAGGTGGAACTCCGTTTCGGAGGCTCCGACAAGAATTACTTTTTCAGGTATTTCTATTTTGACGGGGTCAATATACTCCCGTCCAGCGGGAGCAATACCCATCCTTGGGAAATCACCCTGCTCGGACCCCGCGGTGAGAATCCTACTCTCCAGCCCCGATACACTTATTATCAGGGAGGAAAGTACGAAGAGAAGGACGGAGTGCAGACGGTCAGATTCACCTGGAACCTTGTAATCGAAGCGGGAGAGTGGCCTCTTACCATAAGCGTAAGCTTAGGCCCTCAGGACAAGACTCCGAACTGGAATATCGAAGCAAGCCTTCCTGAAGGCTGGGTTGTCACCAAGGCTGACTATCCACGCATCAGTGTAAAGCGTCTCGAAGGGGATGTCAAGGGCATATTGCCTTTCGGCTACGGTGCTGAGTACAATATGCCGACGGGAGGTCAGCTGCAGATGCGCTACCCTTCCTGCACCGGTGTGCTCCAGCTTGTGATGATGCACAACGGCAAACAGACTGTAGCCCTCACCACCACCGACAAGAACGGCTGCAACAAAAACCTCGGAATGAAGGGCGAAGGCCAGAGCGTGGTATTTTATCAGTCTGTTACTACTTCCTATGCCTGGAGCGATGAAGGTCATTTCTCACTTCCGTGGTCGGCTCAGCTCTACTACGAGCCCCAGTGCTGGGAAGAGACCGCCCGTATGGTGTACAGGCCTTTCATTGAGCAGAGCAAGTGGGCAAGCACCCCTCTGAAGGACAGGAAGATTGCCTCCTGGGTAAAAAATGCCGACCTCTGGCTCAGGCCTATAGATGTGGACGAAAAGATGACCGGTGCCCTTTACAAGGCACTTGACTATTACGGCAAGGGTGTGGGACTTCACTGGTATTTCTGGCAGCATCTGCCTTATGACACCAACTATCCGGACTATCTCCCGGCAAAACCAGGTTTCGAAGAGGCGGTGAAGAAGGCCCAGAAGATGGGAGCCTATGTGACCCCTTATATCAACGGAAGGCTCTGGGACCCGGCAAACCATACTTACGAAGAGCTTAACGGCAAGGAAGCATCCTGCCGCAAGCCTGACGGCAGCCTCTACACTGAGGTTTACAGCTCCAAGGTTATCAATACCGTGACCTGTCCGTCTTCACCTATATGGCAGGATGTGCAATATGACCTCAACCGCAGGATACTCTCCGAACTGGGAACTGACGGTATCTATATTGACCAAATCGGCTGCGCAGCCAGCGAACCTTGCTACGCGGAGCATCACAGCCACCCTAAGGGAGGCGGCTCCTGGTGGCCGGAAGCCTACAGGGAGATGCTCACCAAGATTAGGACCGAACTCTATGACAGCAAGCACATTATGACAACCGAGGAGTGCGTGGAGTGCTACATAGACCTTTTCGATATGATGCTGGTGGTCAATTCCCCTCACAGCCCGGGCATAAAGATGGTGCCTCTCTTCCCTGTGCTTTACTCCGACAGGTGCATCTACAGCGGCTTTACCTATGTGCCTTGGAAACTCAATGACGGCTCCTTCAATTACATAACGATGAAGAGCCTGCTTTGGGGCTCACAGCTCGGTTGGGTCAGTCCTGAACTGCTTATGCGCGACGAGAACAGGGTGGAGCAGGAGTTCCTCAAAACCCTCGCCGAGTTCCGCAAGGGTCAGCACGACCTGGTGCTTGGCGGCAGGTTCATAAGGGAGTTCGCTCCGGCAGGGGACAATCCGGTTGTTGACATCCCTAACTACCAGAAGACCAATGTGGTAATGGGTGCCGAATGGGTGAGCGTTAAGGGACGCAGAGCCTATATGCTGGTCAATATGAGCGCCGAGGACCACATTGTGGAACTTCCTGACGGACAGACCCTTACCGTCAAAGCTTATTCTGCACAGAGAGTAAATCTTCCGAAATGACAAATAAGATAATAAACATATTGCTTGCCTGCCTAAAGCCGAACTATTTCTTCAGCGACAGCGTGCCGGAAAGCCGTGAGGACCGGGCACTTTACCACGAGTTTTTCGATTTTGTAACAAGCAGACCTTACAGAACACGCGATGAACAGGAATAAAACCAATATAGGGGCGATGATTATTCTCGCCATAATGTTTTTCATCTTCGGCTTTGTGTCCTGGGTGAATTCCATTCTGATTCCGTATTTCAGAATCTCCTGCGAATTGACTCATTTCCAGTCCTATTTCGTAACCTTTGCCTTCTACATTGCGTATTTCGTGATGGCGATACCGTCCAGCATACTGCTCAAAAAGACGGGATTCAAGAACGGCATAATGATAGGCTTCCTGATAATGGCCGCAGGTATGTTTGTCTTCGTTCCTGCCGCACTTGTAAGGGAATTCGGGCTGTTTCTTCTCGGCCTCTTTATGATAGGAACCGGCCTTGCCATACTCCAGACTGCAGCCAATCCTTATGTCACCATCATCGGCCCTATCGAGAGTGCCGCCAGGAGGATGAGCATTATGGGAATATGCAACAAAATCGCCGGAATCATCTCGCCTCTGGTGTTTGCCGCAGTGATTCTCGACCCGGGCGACAGCGAACTCTTTGCCCTCATCGAGTCCGGTACTCTTGGTGATATGGAGAAGAGTCTTATTCTCGACGACCTTATCAGAAGGGTAATCGTGCCTTATTCCATTCTGGGTGCCGCACTTGTGGTTTTCTCGCTTATTGTAAAGAAATCCTCCCTTCCGGAAATCGATACCGAATCCGAGAATGCTTCTGAGGAGCTGAGCGGGGAAGCGAGCCGCAAGAGCGTATTCTCCTATCCTTATCTGGTGCTCGGAGCTCTTGCCATCTTCTTCCACGTCGGCAGTCAGGTGGTAGCTATCGATACTGTCATCAACTATGCCGGATCTATGGGCGTGGATATGCTTGAAGCCAAGGTCTTCCCGTCCTACACCCTGGCCTGCACGATGATAGGATATATCATAGGCATCTTCCTGATTCCAAAGGTAATATCCCAGAAGCAGGCGCTCATCATCTGCTCTTTCCTGGGACTCGTGCTCTCACTTTGTGCAGTGCTGGTTGACTGCCCTGTGGTATTTATGGGCCATCATATCAACCTCTCGCTGCTTTTCCTCTGCGCACTCGGCTTCCCGAACTCACTCATATACGCCTCCATCTGGCCGCTGTCAATTCACAATCTGGGCAAATTCACCAAAATCGGCTCTTCGCTGCTCATAATGGGACTGTGCGGCAACGCCATTATGCCTCAAATTTACGGACTCATTGCCCAGAACTGCAGCCTCAGGGCAGGGTATTGGGTGCTGATTCCTTGCTTCCTCTACCTTATCTTCTTTGCTTTGAAAGGACACAAAATCAATTATTGGCATAAACAGGCTTAGCTATGGACAGACTGATAATCAAAGGCGCAAAGCTTATCTTCGAAAAGGGAATATGCGAGGGGCTTGACCTCGTATGCGACAAAGTCAGCGGCAAGATAGTGCAAATTTGCCCGGTAGCGCAGGTTCAGGAAGGCGATGAAGTGCTGGATGCGGGAGGAGCCTATCTGAGTGCGGGATTTATAGATATACATCTGCACGGAGGCGGCGGACACGACTTTATGGACGGCACGCAGGATGCCTTCCTTGGCGCGGCGCGCATACACGCCACCCACGGCACTACCGCTATGGTGCCGACCACCCTCACCTGCACGGATGAGGAGCTGCTGCGTACCTTCGAAGTATTCCGCAAAGCCAAGGCAAATAATGCAGATGGAGCAAGGCTGCTCGGCCTGCATCTGGAAGGGCCCTATTTTTCGCCTGCCCAGAGCGGTGCGCAGGATCCTTCCTACCTGAAAAAGCCGGCGCCGGAGTCCTATCTTCCCATACTTGATGCTTCGCAGGACATATTGCGCTGGAGCGTGGCTCCGGAGCTTGAGGGCGCTCTCGAATTCGGGGACGAACTCGCAAAGCGGGGGATACTCGCTTCCGTTGCCCATACCGATGCCGTCTATGAGCAGGTCGTTGAGGCTTCCCGGCACGGCTACAGCCATTTCACGCATCTGTATTGCGCAATGTCTTCTGTAACACGCAGAAATGCTTTCAGAAGGGCAGGGGCGGTGGAGGCAGCCTATCTTCTGGACGATACTACGGTGGAAATCATTGCTGACGGAGTGCATCTCCCGGCTCCGCTGCTCCAATTCGTCTATAGATTCAAAGGCCCTGACAAGATAGCCCTTTGCACCGACTCAATGAGGGCGGCCGGAATGCCGGACGGGCAGTATCTGCTCGGAAGCCTGGAGAAGGGACAGATGGTAATCGTGGAGGACGGAGTTGCCAAACTCCCGGACCGCAGCGCCTTTGCGGGCAGCGTAGCTACTGCAGACCGGCTTGTGCGCACTATGGTCAGTATGGCAGGCGTTCCGCTTGAGGATGCAGTCAAGATGATGACCCTCACTCCTGCCCGCATTATGCATCTCGACTCGCAGATGGGCTCCCTTGAAGCGGGCAAGAATGCCGATCTGGTCATTTTCGACAAGGATATCAATGTATTGTACACCATAATTGCAGCTAAAACTATTTATCAATCTAACCGACAAGCCTGAAATGAAAACATTTGAAAAAGATTCTCTGAAAGTTAAGGTGTTAGACACCACCGCTCAAATGGGACAATGCGCAGCAGACGAGCTTGCAGAGCGCATCAAACTTCTGTTGAAGGAAAAGGAAGAAATCAATATGATTTTTGCCGCAGCTCCTTCCCAGAGTGCATTTCTTCAAAGTCTCATTGAGAAGAAGGACATAGACTGGACCCGCATCAATGTGTTCCATATGGACGAATACATAGGTGTGGATGCCTCCAGGCCGCAAAGCTTTGCCAATTTCCTGAGCCGTTCGATTTTCTCGCTGCTGCCTTTCAGGAGCGTGAACTATATCAACGGAGTTGCCCCTGAAGTTCAGCAGGAATGCAGCAGGTATGCCCGTCTTCTGGAAGAGCATCCTGTGGACATAGTCTGCCTTGGGGTGGGGGAGAACGGCCATATTGCCTTCAACGACCCAGCCTTTGCCGATTTCAACGACCCGAAACTGGTCAAGGTGGTGGAACTGGACCCAGTATGCAGGGGACAGCAGGTAAGGGAAAAATGCTTCGATACTCAGGACGAAGTGCCGCGCGAGGCCATTACCCTTACGATTCCGGCCCTGCTCAGAGCCGACTGGATGTTCTGCATTGTGCCTTTCACCAATAAGGCCGAGGCGGTGCGCCGTATGCTCGAAGAAGAAATTTGTGAAGCTTGTCCTGCAAGTATTCTGCGCAATAAACGGAATTCTTGCTTATATTTGAATAACGATAGCGCTTCTTTATTGACGATTGCATAATGAAAAGACCACTGACACTACTGTTTGCCCTTTTGTGCACTGCCTTCGCTTCCTATGCTCAGGAAGATGTTATCAGGCTGGGTATCATAGGATTGGATACTTCACATTCCACCGCATTCACCCAACTTCTCAATACCCCGGGTGACGACCCTTATGTGCAGCGCTTCGAGGTGGTGGCAGCCTATCCTTACGGCTCCACGACCATAGAATCCAGCTACAGGAGGATTCCGGCCTATATCGAGGAGGTAAAGAAATACGGAGTGCGCATCTGCTCTTCAATTTCCGAGATGCTGGACCTGGTGGACTGCGTGCTGCTCGAAACCAATGACGGAAGGCTTCACGTGGCGCAGGCCGTCGAAGTCTTCAAGGCGGGCAAGCTCTGCTATGTGGACAAGCCTGCGGGGGCAACCCTCGGGGAGACCATAGCCCTTTACCGCCTCGCGCAGGAGTACGGCATTCAGATATTCTCATCTTCCGCGCTGCGCTATTCGACCGAAAATGTGAAGCTTCGCGAAGGCGCTTACGGCAAGGTGCTCGGGGCTGATTGCTATTCACCCCACCACCCGGAGCCTACCCATCCGGACTTCGGCTTCTACGGCATCCACGGAGTCGAGACCCTCTACACCGTTATGGGGCCGGGATGCAAGAGCGTAAGCAGGGTGCATTCGGACTATGGAGACATAGTGTCCGGCGTATGGGAAGACGGCAGGCTCGGCACCTTCAGGGCTGTAAGCAAGGGACCTAACATCTACGGAGGTACGGCCATTACCGAAACCGGAACCGTTGCGGCAGGCGGCTATATGGGCTATAAGGTTCTGCTTGACAAGATACTGGATTATTTCCTTACCGGGCAGGCTCCTATAGACCCGAAGGAAACCATAGAGATTTTCGCCTTTATGAAAGCATCCAATATGAGCCTCGAAAGGGGAGGGGCTGCTGTCAGCATAGAGGAGGCAATGGAGCTGGGACGCAAGGATGCGGCGCAGATTCTCAAGGAATATCTCCCCGTGAAGCTGTCCGTGGTGGACCCGGGGCATTTCCACGCCTCCCTGGTTTTCAAGAATATGCAGAAGGGCATAGACCCCGTGGTGAAGGTTTATTCTCCGGTCGATGTCACTGACTTGTTGGACTTCAAGATTGCGATTGGCGACTATAACGGCAGATCCGACAACCCTTGCAGCTGGCAGCTGCAGGAAGTAGTATCGCGTGATTATCTGGACAGCCTGCCCCAGGCTTCGGGTCTGGAGGCAGTGATTCTGTCCGGAAGGAACAACCGTAAGGCCGAGTATATACTCGCGGCAGTCGAGAAAGGCTACAATGTGCTCTCAGACAAGCCTATGGCAATAGATGAAGAGGGCCTGCACACCCTTGAGAAGGCCTACGCCCTTGCGCAGCAGAAGGGGCTGGTGATAATGGATATGATGACCGAAAGGTACGATATAGTCAACATCCTGAGCCGTGACATACTTGCCGACAAGGCTCTTTTCGGAGAGTTCGACAGCAGCGACGGCCCTGCGGTGAAGATGCGCAGCGTGCATCATTTCTTCAAAAAGGTTGACGGCAAGACTCTTCACCGCCCTGTCTGGTACTACGACACCTCCGTGCAGGGCGAGGGAATTGCCGATGTCACCACCCACCTTGTGGACCTGCTGATGTGGCAGTGTTTCCCGGGGAAGAGCCTTGGCTGCAGCGACGTGACCCTTGTGGCAGCGGAGCATTATCCTACCAAGGTGACGTATGACCAGTATGTCGAATCTACCTGTGTCTGCCCTATAGACAGGAGGGACCTTCAGGTGATGTCCAACGGAAGCATAGACTTTTCGCTTGCAGGCATCCCAGCCCGTATCGAGGTGCTCTGGAACTGGGAGCCCAAGAAGGGCCGTGGGGATTCCTTCGAGGCCCTGTACAAAGGCACAGGCTGCGATTTGATTGTAAGGCAGAATCCTGGCGATTCCCGCAAGGAACTCTATCTGCGGGGAAATGTTGACCTTTGTGCACTTCAGGCAGTCTGCAGTGCCTACGAGGGCCTTAGCGTGGAGCAATCCGGCAAGGACGAGTGGCACATTGTGATACCGCAGAGCCTGAGGATAAGCCACGAGGACCATTTCAATCTTGTGGCCGGCCAATTTTTCGACTACCTCAGGGGCGCCCGATTCCCGGACTGGGAAGCAGTCAATACTTTGAGCAAATACTACCTCACCACTTCTGCAGTGACTCTGGCAAACGGACAATGACGAACCCACAGTTTACATATTACCCGGGACAGGTTTTTTTCCACGGCTCGACAGGACGGGCTATGGGAACAAAGTTTGACGCCCTGGTAAGGGGACTTTCGGAAAGCGTATCCTCCCGAATTTGGGATGAAATCTGCGCTTTGGTGCGTGGGGACGAGGCTGTCTTCGACAGGTATTCCCCTGAAAGTGAAGTATTTGCCGTAAACAAGGCGCTTGAAGCCGGCACGCCGGTGCGCCTGAGCGAAGAACTGGAGCAGGCTCTCGTGCAGAGCGGGCGCTATAAGGAGCTCACGGGGGGCCTTTTCGATATCACCCGAAGGGATTTCTCCGCCCTCAAGCTCGAAGACCATTGCCTGAGCTGCAGCGATACGGGTACGGAGCTGGATTTCGGCGGATTTGCCAAAGGCTGGACCCTCGGGCGCATTGTCGGACTGCTCCGGAGGGAAGGCGTGGTCAGCGCCTTTCTGGATTTCGGTATGAGCAGCATATATGCTATGGGACAGCACCCGGCAGGGGCGCCCTGGCAGGTGGAGTTGCGGTCCCCCTATGACGGGACTCTGCTCGATGTTTTCTGCCTGCAGGACGGGGCCTTGTCCATATCCGGCAACAGTCCTTCCTACAGTGCTCACATAGTCGATCCACGAAGCGGGGAGCCCGTCAGAAGCAGAAGGCTTTGCAGCGTGCAATGCGCTGACCCTCTCGATGCGGAGGTGTTGAGCACTGCGGCTATGGTCTGCGGCGGGAAGCTCGAAATTGATGATACTGTGATAAAAAGCTACGAAGTATAGATGGAAGACAGAAGAGAATTTTTGAAGCAGCTGGGTTGTGTAGCCGGCGGGGCGGCGCTGCTTGCAGGCGCACCCTGGCTGAGTTCCTGCACTCCGGAAAGAATCAGGGAAATAAGCGGGGAGAAGGCCCGCATTGCCCTTATAGGCACAGGCTCCAGGGGGCAGTATCATATCCATAATCTGCTGCTCATCCCTCACGCCCGCATTGTTGCCCTTTGCGACTGCTACGAACCAAACCTCCAGGCAGCGGCCGCGCTGTGCCCGGGTGCAAAGCTCTACCGGGACTACCGCAAGCTGCTGGAAGACAAGGATATAGACGGAGTTATCATCTCCACACCCCTCGGCTCCCACGCCGCCATTACCCTCGATGCCCTGAGCGCGGGGAAGCACGTTTTCTGCGAGAAGGCAATGGCCCGTACCCTGGACGAGTGCAAGGCCGTATATGACGCCTACCGGAAGTCCGACAAGGTGCTGTATTTCTGTATGCAGAGGATGTTCGACGAGAAGTATCTTCGGGGAATGAAGCTCCTGCACGATGGCCTTATAGGGGAGATAGTCGGGATGCGCTGCCACTGGTTCAGGAATGCCGACTGGAGAAGGGAAGTGCCTTCGCCCGAGCTGGAAAGGCAGATCAACTGGAGGCTCTACAAAGAGCATTCGGGCGGCCTGATGACCGAGCTTGCCTGCCACCAGATTGAGGTCTGCAACCTCGCTGTCGGCCGTATCCCGCAGAGCATCAGCGGTATGGGAGACATAGTCTATTGGAAGGACGGACGCGAGGTCTATGATTCGGTCAATGTGATTTACCGTTATGCCGACGGGCGCAAAATCAACTACGAGTCCCTGATTTCCAACAAGTTCAACGGTATGGAAGACCAGATACTCGGGAAGAAGGGTACTATGGAACTGGCCAAGGGCGTGTATTATCTGGAGGAGGACAATTCCCGCTCAGGCATAGAATGCCTTATCGACAGTATGAAGGAAAAGGTCCTGACTTCGGTGCCGCTCGCAGGTCCGAGCTGGAGGCCCGAGGTCAAGGGGCAATATATCCCGCACAACATTGTCGAAGGGAAAATCAGCGTCAACGGAGGCCAGAATATGATAGGTGTGGACAATGACGGGTCCGATGTCATCCTTTCCGCCTTCTGCTCAGCCTGCATCACGGGCGAAAAGGCCGTGAATGTGGTGGAGGAGGCCTATTGTGCCACTGTGCTCTGCCTTTTGGGCAACAAGGCTATGGAGGAACAGAGAACGATTCTGTTCCCTGAGTATTACAAGATTCCTTATATGAAGTTCTGAGATGAAAGATATAGTAATCAAGGCCTCCCGAATCAGGCGGGAACTGTGGGTGGCACTGGGCTGCTTCCTGACCTCCTTTGCCGTCAATGCGGGTGCGGTAATAGCCTATGCCAAGCCCTGGTATGAGCTTTTTACCCAAATAGGCTATGTGTGCATAATCGCGCTTGCAATCTGGATTGTATTGCTGGTGCTGCGGGTTTTGTATTTGATAATCAAGAAAATAATAAAAAGAGTATGAGTTCCAGAAGAGAATTTCTAAAGACTGCCGCCTTTGCTACGGCTTCTTTGTCGCTGGCCGGCGCTATCCCGAGTTTTGCCGTTTCCTCCAAAGGGTCGATACTGGGAGCCAATGACCGCATCCGTCTGGGTGTGATAGGAGTAAACTCCCGCGGCAGCGCCCTTGCCCAGAGCTTCGCCAAGATGCCGGGCTGCGAGGTGGTGTATGTGTGCGATTGCGACCGCAATGCGCTTCAGAGGTGCTGCGAGCAGGTTAAGGCCATTACAGGCAAGAGGCCTAAGGCTGAGACCGATATACGCAAACTCCTGGAGCACAAGGATTTCGATGCTGCGGTAATCGCTATGCCGGACCATTGGCACGCCAAGGCTGCCATTATGGCTATGAAGGCTGGAAAGCACGTGTATCTGGAAAAACCTACCAGCCACAACCCGGCAGAGAACGAGCTTCTCGTAAGAGCTGCGCTCAAATACGGCAAGGTCGTGCAGGTGGGCAACCAGAGGCGCTCCTGGCCCAATATCCAGGCTGCCATTGCCGAAATCAAGGCTGGCAACATAGGCCGCGTGCAGTATGGCAAGTCCTGGTATGTCAACAACAGGCCTAGCATAGGCACAGGTAAGGTGGTTCCTGTCCCGGAGAATCTGGACTGGAATCTCTGGCAGGGTCCTGCACCGAGGGAAGAGTACAGGGACAACATTGTGCATTACAACTGGCACTGGTTCCGCAACTGGGGCACAGGCGAGGCCCTGAACAACGGCACCCACTTCGTTGACCTTCTGCGTTGGGGACTGGATGTGGAATATCCTACCCTGGTGAGCTCCATCGGTGGCAGATACCGCTATCAGGATGATTGGCAGTTCCCTGATACCCAGCTGATTACCTATCAGTTCGGGGACAAGGCTTCAGGCTCCTGGGAAGGCCGCAGCTGCAACAATTCCCCTGTGGACGGCAACGGCGTGGGAGTGGCTTTCTATGGCGAGACCGGCACCCTCTATCTGAACGGGGGCAACGAATACAAGATTGTGGACCTCTCAGGCAAGGTTGTGAAGGATGTCAAGAGCGAACTGAAGTTCGAAACCGGCAACCTGCTGAACCCGAGCGAGCAGCTGGATGCTTTCCATTTCCAGAACTGGTTCGATGCCATACGCAAGGGCGAGAAGCTCAATTCTGACATCCAGGAGGCCTGCATCAGCACCCAGCTCGTGCAGCTCGGCAATATAGCCCAGACAGTGGGAAGGTCCCTGCGCATAGAGCCTGTAAGCGGCCGCATTCTCGACGATGCCGAGGCTATGAAGTACTGGGGCAGGGAATACGAACCCGGCTGGGGAATAGAATTGTAGGCGCCTGATGTACAGAATGACTGAAAGCTGGCGCTGGTACGGTCCTTCCGATCCGGTGAGCCTGGATTATATCCGGCAGGCGGGCGTAACGGACATAGTCACCGCGCTGCACCATATCCCCAATGGGGAAATATGGCCAGTTGAAGAGATAAAGAAGAGGCAGCAGGAGGTTGCTGCCCACGGCCTTCGATGGTCGGTGGTGGAGAGCGTGCCTGTGCACGAGCATATCAAGACGGCGGAAGGGGAGTATCTGCGCTACATAGAGAACTACAAGCAGACCATACGCAACCTTGCTGCCTGCGGTATCCACTGCATCACCTACAACTTTATGCCGGTGATTGACTGGACCAGGACCGACCTGCAGTACACTATGCCGGACGGCTCCAGGGCCCTGTGCTTCGAAAAGGCGGCCTTCATGGCTTTCGACCTCTTCATACTCGGAAGGCCCGAGGCTTTCGATGAATATTCTCCGCAGGAGATAGAGAGGGCCCGGCAGCGCTACGAGGCTATGGACGAGGACGAGAAGGCCTTGATAGTAAGGAATATGATTGCGGGCCTTCCGGGCAGCGAGGAGAGTTTTACCCTTTCGCAGTTCCGCCAGGCCCTCGAGCGCTATCGCGGGGTGAGCGCTGAGCAGCTCCGCTCCAATCTTATCTTTTTCCTTCGGGAAATATGTCCCGTTGCGGACGAGTGCGGGAGCGTTATGGTTATACATCCGGACGACCCGCCTTATCCTCTGCTCGGTCTTCCGCGCGTGCTCTCGACGGCTGAGGATTTCAGGTCCCTGATTGAGGCTGTGCCCAACCCTTCCAACGGGCTTTGCCTGTGTACGGGTTCCTTCGGTGTGAGGGCGGACAATGACTGCCCTGCAATGCTTCGGGAGTTCGGCGACAGGGTGGGTTTTGTGCATCTTCGCACCACCAGGCGCAGCCCGGAAGGGGACTTCTATGAGGCCAATCTGCTGGAGGGTGATGTGGATATGTATGCTATGATGAAGGCTCTGCTGGAAGTGGAGCAAAGGCGCGGTGTGAGCATCCCGGTGCGTCCGGACCACGGGCATCAGATGTGCGATGACCTGAAGCGCAAGTCGAACCCGGGATATTCCTGCTACGGGCGTATGCGCAGTCTGGCGGAGCTCCGCGGACTGCAGGAAGGGATTATCAAATCTATGGAATATGACAAAGCTGTTTGATATCAAGGATAAGGTGATAGTTATCACCGGTGCCTGCGGCGTTCTGGGAAGTGCTGCGGTTGAGTATTTTGCGCAGCAGGGGGCTAAGGTGGTGCTCCTGGGAAGGCAGAGTTCGGCAGAGAAGGGGGCGGCTTTGGTGGAGTCGGTAAAGGCTCAGGGCAGAGAGGCGGTTTTTCTGCTTTCCGATGTGATGGATAAGGCTCTGCTGGAGAAGAATTACGAGGAGGTGATCCGGCTGTATGGCCGGGTGGATGTGCTGCTGAATGCTGCCGGAGGCAATATGCCTGCCGCTACCGTGCCGCCGGACAAGACTGTTTTCGATTTGGATATCGATGCTGTGCGCAAGGTGGCGGACCTGAATCTTTTCGGAACTATTATCCCTACTATGGTTTTTGCAAGGTCTATGGCCGAGAGGGGAGAGGGTTCGATTATCAATTTTGCTTCGGAGTCTGCGCTGAGGCCGCTTACGAGGGTGGCGGGCTATGGTGTGGCGAAGGCCGCGGTGGTGAATTGGACGAAGTATCTGTGTGCTGAGATGGCGATGAAGTTCGGTGAGGGAATCAGGGTGAATGCTATTGCTCCGGGTTTCCTTCTGACAAATCAGAACCGCGCGCTTCTGACCAATCCTGACGGTTCGCTTACAGACAGGTCGCATTCGATTCTCGGGCATACTCCTTTCGGACGCTTCCTGGAGCCTGACGAAATCCTCGGCACCCTGCACTACCTTGCCAGCGATGCCTCCAAAGCTGTCACCGGCACCGTCTGCGTCGTCGACGGCGGCTTCGACGCGTTTACGATCTAGTTTTCGCGGGGGGGGCAGGGAGGCTGCAGGTGTGCCGTCGCAGGCAGGCTGCTGGTGTGTCGCAGCCGGTGTGCCGCCGCCGGTGTGCCGCCGCAGGCAGGGAGGCTGCTGCCCTCCAGAGACCTTCCGCTTCGCTCCATCCCGGCGCTACGCGCCACCCATTCACATGGCCATGGGCGGCCATGGGTCCTGGAGGGTACAGCCTACCTGCCTGCCAGCCTCCCTCCCTACCAGCCTCCCTGCCTGCCATCCTGCCTCCCTCCCTCTCCTTCCCTCCAGCCGGTTCGTACACCACAGGGCCTTCTCCTGTACGAACTGCCGATTTTCCCCCGGTTCGTACACCAGAGGCCCTTCTCCTGTACGGATTGCCGGTTTTCTCCTTGTTTGTACACCAGAAGCCCTTCTCCTGTACGGAATTGGCAGGTAGGCTGCTGCCCTCCAGAGACCTTCCGCTTCGCTCCATCCCGGCGCTACGCGCCACCCATTCACATGGCCATGGGCGGCCATGGGTCCTGGAGGGTACAGCCTACCTGCCTGCCAGCCTCCCTCCCTACCAGCCTCCCTGCCTGCCATCCTGCCTCCCTCCCTCTCCTTCCCTCCAGCCGGTTCGTACACCACAGGGCCTTCTCCTGTACGAACTGCCGATTTTCCCCCGGTTCGTACACCAGAGGCCCTTCTCCTGTACGGATTGCCGGTTTTCTCCTTGTTTGTACACCAGAAGCCCTTCTCCTGTACGAACTGCCGATTTTCCCCCGGTTTGTACACCAGAAGCCCTTCTCCTGTACGAACTGACTGCTAATACTTTACGGATAATGGGAAGAGAGTATCCACTTCGTATTGAGTCAGTTTGAGCAAACGGCGTATCTGAGCATTTGATGAGCGGAAATCATAATGCAATTTTCGGGCAAGTTCAAGAATCTGGGCTTTTGAAAGGTCTCTCAACATTCCGGTATTGTACTGTTCTTTGATTATTGTAATTATTTTTGAAAACAATTCGCCATCCGTAAGGAAATCATCCTCATCAATATCAGTGGCAACACCGCTGTAAGCTTCAACATTTTTACTCACCATTGAAAAGTAATGGTGAGCATCTCTAAACAATGACATCCCGAATTTGATTGCACAATATGAAGCAGGAATGATGTACTTGTTATCTACAGTTTTCCATTCTTCGGGCAATTGCGGGTCACGTCCTCTGAACATTATGCGAAGAGTGCTGCTATACAAATCCTTTAGCTCTCCATTGAAGTGATACCTGTTGAAGTAATATTGGCTCGTTCCCCAAGGGTAACTGAACGGAGTATAATCAGGATGTGCAACATATCCGTTGCGATTGACATAGACAATGTTGTTTCTCAATGCAGCTAGGTCGCAAATAGTCTTCAATGACAGTTTTACATTCTTCATCTCGGGGAAAGTTCTGGAAAGTTTTCTTTTGATGATGGCATAGAAAGCCTCTACTTCACCCTGATTCCCCATCAGGATAAAGTGAAAGTGATTTCCCATAATCTGAAAAGCAATAATCCTGACACTTTTAAGTCTCTCATATGCTGCATAAGCAACAACATTCATCACGAACGCAAAGTCCTCATCATTAACGAATAGAACGGGAGTTTCTTTTCCGGAGGTGTACGCGTGCCAATAATGCTGCACCCTATCAAACGCCTTCTCGCATTGCCTTTCTTTTTCTTTGGGATTCATAGTAACAAGTAATAAATGGTTTCACTTTTCATAGTATTTCTACAAATGTAGCCAACTTTTCCTTACCATCCAATCTCACCAATAGAATATTTCAAATATAATGTACATCAGAGGCCCTTCTCCTGTACGAACTGCCAGTTTTCATCGTGTTTGTATACCACAGGCCATTCTCTTGTACGGTTTGATGGTTTTTTCTGGTGCGTAACACTTTCCGTTTCGATTGAAGCGGAAATACACTAACTTTGCGATGATGGCAAATTTGAGAACCTATATTGAAGAGCACATAATACCTCGTTACGACTCGTTTGATGCTGCGCATCGTCGCGACCACGTCAATTATGTGATAACAGCGAGTTTGGAACTTGCACGACACTATGATGTGGATGAATCTATGGTTTATGCGATTGCGGCTTACCACGACACCGGTCTGGCGGTCGACAGAAAGACACACCACCTTGAGTCAGGGCGTATAGTGCGTCAGGATTCTATGCTCCGCCGATGGTTCACCCCTGAACAGATTGAAGTTATGGCGCAGGCCGTCGAAGACCACAGAGCTTCGAGCGACCACGAACCCCGAAGTATCTACGGCAAGATTGTCGCCGAAGCTGACAGGCAAATAGATGTGCAGACCATAATGCGGCGCACAATCCAGTACGGCCTTTCGCACTATCCCGAGCTCGACCGTGAAGAGCAATGGCAAAGAACACTGAATCACCTTCTTGAAAAATATGCAGAAGGAGGCTACCTCCGCCTGTGGATTCCAGAATCACCCAACGCTGCCAGTCTGAAACAACTTCAGTCTCTCATCAAAGATCGACGGTCACTCCGCGCCCTATTTGACGAATTGTATCCGCAACTGCTTATTGACTAATATTTTTGAATTATGAAAAAAGACCTTATCGGCTATTGCGGCCTTGATTGCGAACAGTGTGATGCCCGCATCGCCACTATCAATGACGATAACGCCCTTCGCGAAAAGACTGCGAAGCTTTGGTGTGAGTGGAACAACACTGACGAAATCAAGCCGGAACACATCAACTGTCTGGGCTGCAGGGTAGAAGGAGCGAAAACCTATTTCTGCTCCTGCCTCTGTGAGGTGCGCAAATGCTGCTCCGCCAAAGGCTATGAAACCTGCGCTTACTGCGACGCCAAATCTGATTGCCCGAAACTTGCCCCATTCCTGACCAACGAGGTCGCAAAAACCAACATCGGAATATAGAATACCGGTTTGTACACCGGCAGCTCCTGCCGATTGCCAATACGGATTGGCTGGAAATTTGCATTAACAACCCTGTTAAACATTAATGTTAATCACTGAGAGACTAAATATGAAACAGTTTATCAAAACATTTTGCGTAGCTGCTGTGGCAATGGGGGTATGCTCAGTTGAGCTTAAGGCTCAGGAAAACGGGATTGAAAATGCAGATTACTGGCTTCCGCGAAAGGAAATAGGGGTAAGGTACTCATTCAGCAATGACAGAAACGGCCACGAGATTACCCTGGGCTACAGAATTGACGACAACTGGACTGCCGGCATTTCCATCAGCGACCCGAAATACAGAATCGGTGCAGGAACAGAGTCGACAGAACAGCGCTTTGACAGAACCGGTTTCGGTGCCAGTCTTTATGGCAGACGCTATTTCCATATGGGAGCGAAGGACAAATGGGCATTTTATATTGACGGATACATCGGAGCAGACTTCCTGAAGGACAACAGTGGAAACCCTTCTTCAGTTTTCACAGCAAAGCTTGAACCCGGTATCCGCTACCGCTTCTTCAACAACCACCAGATTTTCATCGGACCAAGCCTAGGAACCCACTGTCTGGGCTTCCACCTCGGCTTCGCAATATGATGCAAATAACAAAGTGCGTGTGTGACATACCCAACGAAGTGACGGCAAAGAAGGGTGAATGACTGTCAGTTACGTGTCACTTGACGAAAGTGGCAGCAACTTCGCAATAGTTGTTGCCACTTCGCTGTTATTTGGTTTCACACATGGTTCGTCGGATGCTTACTTCTGGCAGGAGTCCGTGCGAAACAACAGCCTTCCTGCGCACGGATTACAAAGCCACGGGCCAAAGTTATTCTATTGTTCCCGGGTAACCTCGTCTGCGATATAGCGGTCGCTCATAAGATATAGCCCTGTGCGTTCATCGTGGAGCCTTCGGCAAGTATCACTTGCGTAAAAGATGTCCAGGGCTTTTCTGGGTGTCACTTGCAGTATCTCAGATAGAGCCACAACAATACAGCCTATCTGCTGCCACAGAAGAATTTGCCTCACGGCCTTTTTTCGCTCAATCTCTGTCATCGTTGCGCCTCCCATCTTTCGAGTGATTCTATTAAGCTGTCGGTTAAGTTTTCGCGGCTTTCAGTATGGAGAGTGTTGTAAAAAGGAATGAGGTATTGGTCAATCATACCAACTTTGTTCATTCTCTTGTATATTTCGAAATAATCCTCACCTAGCCGATTGGCGACATCCTCTATGCAGGAAGCCACAAACCCCATAATAACCTGGTCTTTGGATAATTGACGCAACTCTTCCATTCCTTCAATCGAATTGTCCGATTGATGCAAATTTACAATAATTCTTGCGAAATAGTATTTACCAATTCTCTCTTTTGTAAATCCATCGGTAGTCCGTGCGCAAAAACGCCTTATCTGCGCACCGAATGCAATTTTTGTTCAGTCCGTGCGCAAACACCTACCTTTTTGCGCACGGTTTACAAAGCCCCGGGCAAAAGTTGCCGGCTTCTTCTCTCCCGCACCGGCAGAACAAACAATCTGCCGATTGCTCCCAGTCTGTCGGCAATCCGTACGGAAAACCCCGGGTGAATCCGTACCGATTGAAGTTGTAGGCTCATCTGTACGGAAATAGGGCCTATTCCCGTACGGATTTCGGTGCTCAGTTGGACACACTTGATGAAACACAACCTGACCATATCAGTAAAGGGATTTCAGGGTGGAGACAAACATCCTCCAGACTTGGGACTGCTGGTGATGATGGGTTGACTAATATTTCAGTTAGACAAGACCTATTTTGATGAAAGAACCATCTTTCAAGGAGGACACGCGATAATCTGAAAAAAAGAGACAGGGTTGATTCTGAAGTGTAAATAAACCAAAAGAATTAACCTACCGGTTGATTTTTTCAAATTCTTCACTATCTATTCTTATGGATTTTCCAAATGATTCGGAAAGAAGTTGGATTGTAGGTC
>CALYTI010000019.1 GCA_945487035.1 uncultured Bacteroidales bacterium | reverse complement strand
GCGAGTTCCTGAACGTCTTTTACAGAAAGGTTTACCAACTCTTCTGCAAGGGCTTTTACATCTGCCATAATTCTATAATTTTTTTTGTTTTGTTAATATTATCCGTTAATCTTTTCGTCATCAGCCTTGCCCTCTGCTGCGTTCTGCAGAGCAGAAACAACGTTGCGCATAGGTGACTGGAGGAGAGCGACGATGTCTGCGATGAGCTCATCCTTGGTCTTGATAGCTGCGAGCTGGTCGAGTTTGTCCTCACCGATGTAAGCGCAACCCTGTACGAATGCGCCCTTCACTACAGGCTTCTGGGAAGCCTTCTCCTTCTGGAACTTCTTGATGAGTTTTCCTGGAGCTGAAGGAACGGTTGTGTACATAATTGCGGTATTGCCCTTGAGGCAAACACCAAGTGAACGGACCTCTTCGTTCTCGCTTGCGGAGATGACGTGGTTGAAAAGGGTGTTCTTTACTACTACGAGCTTTACACCCTGCTCGAAGCATGCTCTGCGGAGTGCGCTTGTCTGAGCGGCATTCAGGCCTGCGATATCGGTGATATAGAAGTCCGGATACTCGCCAAGCTGTGCTGAGATGCTTTCAATAATCTGATTCTTAAGTTCTTTCTTCATAATATTGAATTTTTACTCAGCTCCGTTGAGGAATGCTTTAAGATCAATCTTGATACCCGGGCTCATAGTGGTGCAGAGGTGTGCACCGAGCATATAGGTTCCCTTAAGAGCCTGAGGCTTGAGTTTTGCGATTGCGTTGATAACCTCTGAAGCATTTGCATAAATCTGCTCCGGAGTGAAGGATGCCTTGCCGATTCCGGTGTGAATAATACCGGTCTTGTCAACCTTGAAGTCAATCTTACCGGCCTTTACCTCCTTGACAGCGTTGGCGATGTCCATAGTAACGGTACCGGTCTTAGGGTTCGGCATAAGTCCGCGAGGACCGAGGATACGACCGAGAACACCGACCTTTGCCATTACGCTTGGGGTACAGATGATAACGTCAACATCAGTCCAGCCGTTCTTGATTTTTTCGCAGTACTCGTCAAGTCCTACATAGTCTGCACCGGCAGCCTCGGCCTCAGCGACCTTGTCCGGAGTACAGAGTACGAGAACTCGTACGCTCTTGCCTGTACCAGCAGGAAGAGTAACGACGCCACGAATCATCTGGTTAGCCTTGCGTGGATCCACGCCAAGCTTGACGGCAATCTCGACGGTTGAGTCGAACTTTGTGTAAGTCACCTTCTTGAGAAGTTCACAAGCCTCAGAAAGTGAGTATGCCTTCGGCTCGATAAGCGCCTTGGCTGCTTTTTGATTCTTTGTCAGTTTCATATTGCCTGTGTTTCAATTAAAGGTTCTCTGGGAATTCTCCCGATACGGTTACACCCATACTGCGTGCTGTTCCGGCAACCATCTTCATAGCTGACTTGAGAGTGAAGCAGTTGAGGTCGGGCATTTTCTGCTCAGCGATTTCCTTCACCTGGTCCCAGGTAATGGAAGCGACCTTCTTGCGGTTCGGCTCTCCAGATGCAGTCTGGATTTTTGCTGCCTCCTTGATGGATACTGCTACAGGCGGCTGCTTAACCTCGAAGGAGTATGACTTGTCACTGTAAACAGTGATAACTACAGGAAGGATCTTGCCTGCCTGAGCCTGCGTAGCTGCATTGAAAGCCTTGCAGAACTCCATAATGTTAAGGCCTTTGGAACCGAGAGCCGGTCCTACCGGAGGAGCCGGGTTTGCAGCTCCGCCTTTGATCTGAAGCTTAATGTATCCGGTAATTTCTTTTGCCATAATACTTTGTTATTCTTTTGTTACTTGTGTAAAGCTGAGCTCGAGCCCCGTCTTTCTGCCGAAGATGACAACAATCACCTTCACCTTGCTGCGGTCATCGAGTATCTCGTCAATAGTACCTGTAAATCCGCTGAATGGACCGTCGGTAATCTTTACGGACTCACCGACTTCGTAGTTGACTACAGTCTGGGCTGCATTGTCAGCATTCTCATCCTGGATTCCGAGTATTCTCTGAGCTTCTTCATCACGAATCGGCACAGGAATACGCTCGAACTGGGTTCCGCTTACGGCCTTTTTCTCCGTAAGGAAACCTGACATTCCCGGAACAAGATTGCGGATGATGTTCTCAAGAGTAGCGCTGAGCTGGCATTCGATAAGGACATAACCAGGATAAAGCAGCCTGTCGGCTACTGTCCTCTTACCATTCTTGGTAACTATTTCCTTCTTTACCGGTACCAGTACCTGAGCTACCTGATCGACAAGGCCGCTTCGTTCGATCTCTTTTTGGAGATATTCTGCAGCCTTCTTCTCTTTTCCGCCTGCTGTCCGCAGAACATACCATTTCATATCGCCCATACGAGGATTACAATGTGTAGATTAGAGACATCAGAGATTGGAAAGCAAGGTCTATAAGCCAGAGCACAACAGCGAGAAGAACAGTGGTCACCATCACAAGGATAGCTGAGCTCTGGAGTTTATCCCAGCTCGGCCAAGCGGTCTTCTTCGTGAGCTCTACAAAAGACTCTTTAACATTGTTTGTAAACTTACCCATCTTTACATTTAAAGGACGTGGCGGATTGGAAGCGGATTGCCACGTCTGTTAAACAATAATCAAAGCGTAACCTTTGATATTTGCAGGGGAAGCAGGAATCGAACCCACATGGACGGTTTTGGAGACCGCTGAACTACCATTGTTCTATTCCCCTAAAACAGGCGGGCGGCCCGGAAGGCGGCCCACCTTAAGAAATTTATGCGAGGATCTTGGTAACCTGTCCTGCACCTACGGTGCGGCCACCCTCACGAACTGCGAAACGAAGACCTTCGTTAAGAGCTACAGGAGTGATAAGGGTAACGTTGATCTCAACATTGTCACCAGGCATAACCATCTCTACACCCTCTGGAAGAGTAATCTCTCCGGTAACATCGAGTGTACGGATGAAGAACTGAGGACGATACTTGTTGTGGAATGGAGTGTGACGGCCACCCTCTTCCTTCTTGAGGACGTAAATCTGTCCGAGGAAGTGTGTGTGAGGAGTGATGGTGCCAGGCTTAGCGATAACCTCGCCGCGCTTAACCTCCTTCTTGTCAACACCACGGAGGAGAAGACCTACATTGTCTCCGGCCTCACCCTGATCGAGGAGCTTGCGGAACATCTCGACACCGGTAACGACAGTGCTGAGAGGCTTGTCGCGGAATCCTACGATTTCAGCTGGATCGTTGACGTGGATGGTACCGGTCTCGATACGTCCGGTAACAACGGTTCCACGACCGGTGATTGAGAAGATGTCCTCGATAGGCATAAGGAATGGCTTCTCGTTCTCACGTACTGGAAGCGGAATGTACTCGTCAACAGCATCCATAAGCTCCATAACCTTAGCTTCCCACTGAGGCTCTCCGTTAAGAGCTCCAAGAGCGGAACCGCGGATTACAGGAGCGTTGTCACCGTCGAAGTCATACTTGTTGAGAAGGTCGCGAACCTCCATCTCTACGAGCTCAAGCATTTCCTCATCGTCAACGAGGTCAACCTTGTTGAGGAACACTACCATCTTAGGAACGTTCACCTGCTTTGCGAGAAGCACGTGCTCGTTGGTCTGAGGCATCGGACCGTCGGTAGCGGCAACAACGAGAATAGCGCCGTCCATCTGAGCAGCACCGGTAACCATGTTCTTAACGTAATCTGCGTGGCCTGGGCAGTCTACGTGTGCATAGTGACGGTTCTTGGTCTGATACTCAACGTGAGCGGTGTTGATGGTGATACCACGCTCTTTCTCTTCTGGGGCGTTATCGATCTGATCGAAAGACTTTACCTCTGACAGACCAGCCTTTGCGAGAACTGTGGTGATTGCAGCGGTAAGAGTTGTCTTACCGTGGTCAACATGGCCAATTGTACCAATGTTAACATGGGGTTTATCCCTCTTAAATACTTCTTTTGCCATAATATTATGTGTAAAGTTGTTAGCTATATTACAAAAAAAAGAGCCGATGATGGGAATTGAACTCATGACCTCATCCTTACCAAGGATGCGCTCTACCCCTGAGCTACATCGGCAAACTTTTGGAGCGGGGTAGGAGAATCGAACTCCCATTTCCAGCTTGGAAGGCTGGCATAATAGCCATTATACGAACCCCGCAACGGGTGGGTAAGGATGGATTCGAACCACCGAAGGTGAAAACCAGCAGATTTACAGTCTGCCCCATTTGGCCACTCTGGTACTTACCCTTGTATTTCAATGCCGGTCTTAAGCTCTCCGGCAGAAGCGAGCCGATGGGGGGATTCGAACCCTCGACCCCGAGATTACAAATCACGTGCTCTGGCCAACTGAGCTACATCGGCAACTATTTCAAAACCCGACCTTTCGGAAAGGGATTGCAAATATAGATAAGAAATCTGAATCTGCAAAATATTTTACAAAAATTCTTTGATTTTTGCGCATATCCCCGCCTTATCTATGCCTGCGGCCGCTCTCTGGGCGGATTGTCTGTCGTGCTGGATGAACGCATCAGGAAGGCCGAGGCCCGAAACCCGCACTTTGCTGCCCAGTTTCTGGACATATTCGCACACCGCTCCGTAGAGTCCTCCGGCAAGAGAACCGTCCTCGACGGTAATGATTGTCCGGTAGGAAGCGCATATCCTGTCCAGCATTTCCGTATCCAAAGGTTTGAGGAAGCGGAAGTTATAGACACCCACCTGTCCCGGGAACTCCGCGGCAGCCTCAAGTGCCCTTGCAACGGAAGGTCCGATGGCTACTACGGCGATGCTGCTTCCCTGCAAAAGCTCCGAGGCCTTGCCGACAGGAAGAACTTTCGGCTGAGAATCCCTCCACTGCACTCCCTCGCCTTCCCCGCGCGGGTACCTTATTATAAACGGGCCGGTGTCGTGGCGCAGGGCGGTGTACATAAGGTCGCGAAGCTCCGCTTCGTCGGCCGGGGCGCTTACGATGCAGTCCGGAATCACGCGGTAGGCCGCAAGGTCGAAGGCGCCGTGGTGGGTGGCACCGTCCTCGCCAACGACACCGGAGCGGTCAAAGCAAAGCACAACCGGCAGCTTCTGAAGAGCCACATCGTGAATTATCTGGTCATAGGCCCTCTGGGAGAAGGATGAATAAATGTTGCAGAAAGGCTTGAGCCCGGCTGCCGCAAGTCCTGCAGAGAAGGTCACGGCGTGCTCTTCTTCTATGCCCACATCGTAGAAACGCTCGGGGAACTCGCGGGAGAACGGAACCATACCGCAGCCTGAGGCCATCGCAGGAGTGATGCCCACGACCCGCTTGTCCTCACGGGCAAGGCGGCAGAGAACTTCACCGAACACATCCTGATAGCGGTCCCTGTGCGGAGCAACAATACGCTCACCGGTTTCGGGATTGAAGCGTCCCGGGGCGTGCCATACCACAGGGTCCTCAAGGGCAGGGGCATAGCCGCAGCCCTTTTGGGTCAGGCAATGCAGCACACGCGGACCCTTGATATCCTTGAGCCTGCGCAAAGCCTCCACCAGTTCGCACACATCATTGCCGTCCACCGGACCGAAATAGCGGATGCCGAGGGACTCGAACACATCTCCTCCGTGATCCATTACGAGTCTGGACTTGAGGTTGCGTATCATCATCTGCATATGCTGTCGGGACTTCTTGTCTCCCAGCCTGTTCCATACAGCATTCTTGAAACGGTTATAGCGGCGGCTGGTTGTGATGCGAAGCAGATGCTGGTGCAGTCCGCCTATTGCGTGGTCTATGGACTGGTTGTTGTCGTTGAGAATGATGAGAAGGTCGGCCTTGCTTCCGCCGGCATTGTTCAGAGCCTCATAGGCGAGACCGCCGGTAAGGGCGCCGTCACCGATCACCGCTATGCTCTTGCTGTCGAGCCCCCGGATTCTGGCAGCTTCGGCATAACCCAGGGCTGCACTTATCGAGGTAGAGGAGTGTCCTACGCCGAAGGCGTCATATTCGCTTTCGCTCATTTTCGGGAAACCGCTCAGTCCCCCGCCGCTGCGCAGGGTCTTGAATGCTTCGCGCCGGCCGGTCAGAATCTTATGGGCATAGGCCTGATGGCCCACATCGAAGACGAGCTTGTCCTTCGGAGTGTCATAGACATAATGCAGCGCCGTAATCAGCTCCACTGCGCCGAGACTGGACCCGAGATGCCCCGGGTGTTCCGAGCACACCTCTATCATATACGAACGGAGCTCACTGCAGAGCTGCGGGAGCTGGGAGACCTGGAGTTTCCTCAGATCTTCGGGCGTATTGATATTGTCGAGCAGCTTTTCCATCAAGAGTGCTAAGTTAACACTATTTTTTGAATTTAGGTCAAAAGGGCTTATATTAGCGGTCCTTTAAGAAAATCAATATGTCAGAAAAAGTACAGAAACTGATGAACGACTACCCTGTTGCAAGGTGGTCAGTTCTTATTCTTGTGGCGTTGATGATGTTCTTCGCCTACATGTTCGTGGACGTGATGTCCCCGCTCAAATCCCTCGTTGAAGGGTCTCTGGGCTGGGATAGCGGTGTTTTCGGAACCTATGCCGCATCTGAATACATACTCAATGTCTGCGGCTTTCTCATTATTGCGGGCGTAATTCTCGACAAACTCGGAGTACGCTTCTCCGGAATCCTTTCCGCAGGCCTTATGGTCCTGGGTGCAGCCATCAAATTCGTAGGTGTGAGCGACTGGTTCCAGACTACCCAGTTCGCGCAGTGGCTCGGAAGCTGGTGGGTGGAGATGCCTGCAAGCGCAAAGATGGCTTCCCTCGGATTCATGATTTTCGGCTGCGGCTGCGAAATGGAGGGAACCAATGTTTCCAAGATTCTCGCCAAGTGGTTCAAAGGCAAGGAGATGGCCCTCGCTATGGGACTTGAGATGGCAATTGCCCGCCTCGGAGTGTTCGGTGCAATGTGGATTGCCCCTGCCATTTCCAACAAGTTCGGTGCTTCCATTATGGCTCCTGTAGGATTCTGCGCCGCCCTGCTGGTAATCGGACTTATCAACTTCATCATCTTCGGCATTATGGACCGCAAGTTCGACTCCCAGCTCGTGCAGGCCGGCCTTGCAACCGAAGAGAAGTCTCCGGAGGATGAATTCCACATCAGCGACCTCGGTGCAATCTTCAAGAGCAAGATGTTCTGGATTGTGGCCCTGCTCTGCGTGCTCTACTACAGCGCTATCTTCCCGTTCCAGAGATATGCTACCAACTTCATCGAGGAAACGCTGTGCATTCCTAACGACGAGGCGGCCCACCTGTTCAGTTTCTTCCCTGTGCTTGCAATGTTGCTCACTCCGCTGCTCGGAATGTTCCTCGACAGGGTCGGAAAGGGAGCTTCCATGCTTATGGCCGGTGCCTGCGTGATGATAGTATGCCACCTGAGTTTCGCCTTCCTGCTGCCTGTGCTTCCATACAAATGGTTCGCCACCCTGCTGATTGTGATTCTGGGCGTGAGCTTCTCCCTTGTGCCTGCAGCCCTCTGGCCTTCAGTGCCGAAGATTATTGACGAGAAGATTCTCGGCAGTGCCTACTGCCTCATCTTCTGGGTGCAGAACATAGGGCTCTGCCTTGTGCCGGTGCTCATCGGCAACCTGCGCCAGGCGACAGGAGGATATCTGGTTCCTATGATAGTATTCGCAAGCTTCGGAGTCCTTGCCTTCATCTTCAGCATTCTCCTGAAGAAAGAAGACAAAAAGAAAGGATACGGACTTGAGCTTCCGAACATTCAGAAATAACAAAAAAGCCTGCTGCGAAGCAGGCTTTTTTATCAGAATGGAAGATCGTCTCCAGGGGCGTCCTCTACAGGTTCGGAGTAGGCAGGCTGCTGAGGAGCGCTGTACTGAGGCTGAGGAGCCTGGTAGGCAGGCTGCTGCGGAGCGGTGTATGCAGGTTGCTGAGGGGCACCATAGCTCTGCTGCTGGACAGGGCGCTGCTGATAGCCTCCCTGGGAAGGATAGCCTCCCTGCTGCGGCGCGCCGTCAGCATCAGGCCTGCGGCCGAGGAGCTGGATAGTGTCAGCCTGAATCTCGGTGGTGTATTTCTTCACACCGCTCTGGTCCTGATAGCTGCGGGTGCGAAGACGGCCCTCGACATAAATCTGGGTTCCCTTGTGGATAAACCTCTCAGCCACATCGGCGTTTGCCCTCCAAGCGACGATGTTGTGCCATTCGGTGTTCTCCCTGAGTTCACCGCTGCGGTCCTTGAATCTTTCGGAGGTTGCAAGCGTAAAGGTGGCAACCTTCACATTTCCTTCGAGGTAACGTACTTCCGGATCTCTGCCAACGTTACCGATCAACATTACTTTGTTAAGTGACATAATATATGAGTTTAAGTGCCCGGCACTCTGCCGAAGCGCCTGCAAGATAAGCTATTTTTTCGGATAATCAACCACAATTGCGAGAATTGCGCAGGCTCCCATAATAAAAGGATAATAAAGAAAAGGAATGATTGACGAAGAGCTTATTCCGGCAAGACTTGATGCCATCAGAAGCTGTGCTCCGTAAGGCAGAAGTCCCTGAATCAGGCAGGAAAAAGTATCCAGAATACTGGCCGTCTTGCGCGGTGCAATGCCGAACTTGTCAGATATGTCCTTGACGATTGGACCTGTTGTAATGATTGCAATGGTATTGTTGGCGGTACAGAAGTTCGCAAGGCAGACAAGAAGTGCCATTGACGCCTGTGCTCCCCTTCTGCCACTCACCCGGGCAGTAAGCTTTGTCATCAGAAATTCAAGCCCTCCGGCATTGCGGATCATTGCGAGCAAGCCTCCTGCGAGCAGGGTAACGATGATAAGGTCGCTCATCCCGGCTATGCCGTTACCTATGGAAACCAGCCAGCCCGACCAGGTGAAATCCCCGCATATAAAGCCTATCAGGGCATTGAGTGCAATTCCTATGGAAAGGATAAGCAGGACATTGCGCCCGGTGAGCGCCAGCAGGATGACCAGCAGATATGGCAAAAGTTTGACTATGTTAACCTCCTGAGCCTCAGGGACCGAAGCCACTTCCGAGCCGAGGAGGAGATATATCAGCGTAACGACAACTACCGCCGGGGCAATTATGATGATGTTCGTACGGAACTTGTCCTTCATTTCGCAGCCGGCTGCCTGGGTAGCAGCTATGGTGGTGTCGGATATGAAGGAAAGATTGTCTCCGAAGAAGGCGCCGCCCACGACTATAGCCACCATAAAGGGTACGCTTGAGCCGCACTCAGCCGCAAGGCCGGTGGCAATCGGAGCCAGTGCCACTATGGTTCCGACGGATGTTCCCACAGCCATCGAGATGAAACAGGCAGTGAGAAATAGTCCGGCATAGAGCATTGAAGCCGGCACCACGGAAAGGGTGGCGTGCACAGTAGCCTCAACCGCGCCGATATCCTTAGCCGTGCCTGCGAAGGCTCCTGCAAGCACGAATATCCATATCATAAGAAGGATATTGCTGTTTCCCGCACCTGACGAGAATACGGCGATTTTCTCCTTGATGCTGCCCTTGGTGATGAAGAAGGAATAGAAAGTGCAGAGCACAAATACCGCGCTGACAGGCACCTTATAGAAATCCCCCGCCACTATGGATGACAGGAGATAAATCAGCATAAAAAGCACCAGAGGGCTGAGTGCAAGCAGTCCTTTGGAAGTTTTCATCGCTTTACCGACAGCTTTTGGATAAGCACTACCAGGGCGCCGCCGAGCAGGCAGGCAACCACGGCTCCCGGTATCTGCAGGCCGTGACCCGCAGCCTCAACCGCAGCCATATCCGCCCAAGGCCAAACCTTAAGCAGAGTGCCGAGCACAAAGCCTACGAGCACCAGCATAGTCTGGCGCTCCCAGCGGCTGAGCAGCCACTTGAGGAATTTGGCGAAAGCAAGGATGCCTACGATTGCACCTGCGGCAAGAGGCACCAGCACGGAAAAATCAAAGGCGGAAGGGTCCAGGGACTTCAGCACTATGTCGTAATTCCCGAAAATCTGCATAATGAAGCTGCCGGATACGCCCGGGAGTATCATAGTGCATATAGCCACAGCACCTGTGATGAAATAGAACCACCAGGTCTGCGGGGTCCGGGTAGGGGTGAGCAGACAGAAGGCGAGGCCAATCGCGAGGCCTGCGGCAACCATCAGAAAATCAATGGCTTTCCACTTCTTGACCGGAATCAGCATATAAACCGCGGAGGCAATGATAAGGCCGAAGAAAAAGGCCCAGGTAAGCACCGGATACTCGGCGAGTGCCCAGGTTACGAGCTTTGCGAGCGACAGTATGCTGACTACTATACCGATGCCGAGTGCAAGCAGGAAACTGCCGTCTATGCGCTGCCAGAATTCCTTGAAACGGCCTTTGAAAAGGGCCTTCCAGACAGATGGGGTTGCAAAGGCACTGATGGCATTGACTATTTGGGAATAAATGCCTGTAATGAGCGCTATGGTTCCTCCGGACACTCCCGGAACCACATTGGCTGCGCCCATTCCGAAGCCCTTCAGGGCTGTGAAGATATGATTCTTGATTGCCATTATCTGATTCTGAGCATTATGGAGCTCATCTCTTTGAAGACTTCGCTCTGGGTGTATGTTTCTGAATTCAGTATAAGCAGGTCATAGGTTCCCCTTCGGGGATTGACCCGTCCAACCTTCATTCTGGCGGCAGAACAGATTGCGCAGTAATCCGCAGCAAAGACGGTCCCCGCGGTAAGGTTGATGAAAAGGTCGGTAGAGAGATTTACTTGAGGATGCTTGCGGCCCTTGCGCGGAAGCCCGAAAATGGAGATATCCCGCGATGTAATCATTGTGGCGCCTTTGATGCTCACAGGCTCTTTCGCCAGGGTAATGGCATAGAGGCTGAGGGCTATTCCGCATTTGGAAAAGAAGGCAGTCACGAAATCAGCGCAGTTCTGAGAGTCCGGATGGTCAGCATCCACAATGACGCAGACCGAATGCAGCTTTGCCAGCGGCACGAAAGCCGTTTTGCTTTTGGAAGCGTTCCTGCGGACTGCGAGAGCGCGAACCGCACTGACTAAGGGATTCTTCATCACTTGGAATATTGGGCAATGAGTTCGCGTATTTCCTTCTTGGCAGCCTTCCAGCGCGGGATGTCGATTTTGGTACCCACCACTTCCACAACTTTGGCTGCAATGATGGAGCCCACCTCTCCGCATACCTTCAGAGGCATCCCGAGGGAATGGGCATAAAGGAAGCCTGCCGCATAGGTATCTCCTGCACCGGTAGCATCCACAGGGTCTGCAGGCCATGCCTCAATCTGATATTCCTCGTCCCCGGACTTGACCCAGCTTCCGGTCTTTCCGGTCTTGACCACAGCAATTCTGCAATGGCGGGCAATCTCCTGAAGCGCCTCGTGAGGATCTTCAATTTTAGTGAATGCGCGTGCCTCGGTCTCGTTGGCGAAGACTATATCCACATAGCGTTCCACTATGTCGTGCAGGAAGGCTTCGTTGCTTTCTACCACATTGTAGGAAGCCATATCGAGGGAAATAATACACCCCGCAGCGTGGGCCATTTCCACAGCGCGGCGGATAAGAGCTTGGTTCTGAACGAGATATCCTTCGATATGGAAATAGTCGTGACCTTCGAAATACTCAGGCTTCAGGTCCTGCGGCACAAGGTCGAGGGCGGCGCCGAGATAGACGGCGAAGGTCCTCTCGGCATTTCCTCCGCTGACGAAAACCATAGAACGCCCGCTGGAGTGTTCGCTCTTCAGAAGATGGGTGTGCACACCGTACTGCTCCTGGTCGCTTTTGAACAGAAGTCCGAGTTCGTCGTCTCCGATTTTGCCTATGAAACTGGACGGCATTCCGAATATTGCCGTGCAGGTAATAGTGTTGGCAGCGCTGCCGCCAGCGACATATTTTACGCCGAGAGGCTTCAAAGCGGCCCAGATTTTGTCGCCTGTCTCCATATCGACGTGCTGCATACTGCCCTTCGGCAGATGGTATGTCTTCAGAAGTGTGTCGTCCGGAAGGACTGCAAGAATGTCCGTGAGGGCATTACCGATTCCAAGGATTGATTTCATTTCAAAAAAGATGTCAAGCCTACAAAATTAACAATTTATCGCGATTTATCCATATCTTTGTATTTATGGCCAAGAAACTTAAGAAAGTTGTCAAATATACTGTTGCCATCGCTCTGGCTGCCGTCCTGCTTTGGATGGCACTCAGGGGCATTGACTGGAATGTCTTTCTGGAGGGGCTGAAACAGACCCGCTGGGGCTTTGTGGTGCTGAGCGTAGGATGCGCCTTGTGTTCCAATATCTTTCGCGCGGAGCGGTGGCGCGACCTTATGCTGCCCATTGACCCCAATGCCAGCAGGCGCAGGCTTTGGGACAGCCTCAACATCGGCAATGCGGTAAGCGTAGCCGTACCCTGGGCGGGGCTGCTGGTACGCACGGGAGCAGTGAAAGGCAATGGCGCGAGCTATGACAAGACCCTCGGAACCATACTTATGGAGAGGACCTGGGATATGCTTATGGTGCTGCTGCTTATCATCAGCGCGGTGCTGGCCAATTCGGGAGATATTGCGCGCTTCCTTATCGACAAGGTTGCCGTTCCGTTTGCCGGAAGGATGAATCTGGTAGTATGCCTGGTGCTGCTGGCCCTGATTGCGCTTGCCGCCGGCGGAATATGGTTCATATATCACTTCCGCAAGCAGTGGCCCCTGATGGACAAGCTGGCAAGCTGGATAGACGGCACACTGGTGGGATTCAAGAGTTTCAAAGATGTGCGCTACAAAGGCAGGTTCGTGTTCTACAGCGTGATGGTATGGCTCACTTATGCGGCAATGTGCTGGTGCGTGTTCGAGGCGGTTCCGGCTCTGGAGCATCTCAATTTCGCCGATGCCCTCTTCATTTCTTCAGTGGGAAGCCTATCCTCCCTGGTCCCGGTGCCCGGCGGATTCGGTGCTTACCACTACCTGGTTGCACTGGCGATTTCGACCATCTACGGTGCAAGCTGGGAGACCGGCATCCTTTTCGCCACCCTCAACCACGAGTCCCGCGCCCTGCTGCTTCTGGTGCTCGGCGGAATATCTTCCGTCAGCTCGCAGGTCGACGGGAAAAAGAAGTCAAGGTGATTGCACTACAGTTTTGGGAAAACGGATAAAAGCTTTATATTTGCGAAAGTTTATGGCCATAAAGTTTACCGTCATAAAGATTAAATATGAAATACTACGACAGAGTCAGTGAACTAAACCTATTGAAGACCATCCAGAAAAAGTCATTTGACGAATTTTCAAAAATGACCGTTCTTAAAGGAAGGCGCAGAATCGGCAAAACCACTCTCGGCATTCTTTCTATGGAAGGAACCGACACGGTGTACCTGTTTGTCTCCCGCAAACCAGAAGCATATCTGTGTGCAGAATATGCCGAGTCAATACGGCAATCCCTGAATGAATATGTACCTCAGGGGATTACACGGTTCAAAGACATCTTTACAATCCTGATGAACATAGGGAAAAACCGACATTTCAACTTATTCATTGATGAATTTCAGGAGTTTCTGTATATAAATCCAACAATATACGCCGACATTCAGGACGTTTGGGACCGCGAACGCAGAAACTCAAAAATCAACTTTGTCGTCAGCGGTTCAGTATTCACCCTGATGGAGAAGATTTTCAAGGATGAGAAACAAGCTCTATTCGGACGTGCGGACCTGTCGCTTACACTTGAGGCATTTCGGACTGATGTTCTCAAAGAGATAATGGAGGACCACAAGAATAACTACGCAAATGAGGATTTGCTTGCTCTTTACTCCTTCACAGGTGGAGTTCCCAAATATGTAGAACTATTTATGGACAACGGATGTACTGATATGGACAGTATGGTCGATTATCTTACCAGACCGGATTCATTGTTTTTTGATGAAGGGAAGAATATGCTGATTCAGGAGTTTGGCAAGCAATATTCAACCTATTTTTCAATACTGGGTCTGATTGCATCCGGAGATGTTACTCTCCCGCAGATTGAGGGAAGGTTGGGAGAGAAGAGCATAGGTGGGCAGATGAAAATACTTGAAGAAGAATATCGATTAATAAAAAAGAAAAGACCTATAAGGGCTAAGGACAGTTCCAAAAGCGTACGCTACGAGATAAACGATGTCTTCCTGCGTTTCTGGTTCAGATATTTCTACAGATACAGGAACCTGATTGAGATAAAAAACTACTCTGCACTGGCCTCCATCATACGCAATGATTATACGACATACTCCGGTCGCATACTCGAAAGATGGTTTCGTCAAAAACTAATGGAATCTCAACAATATATGGAGATTGGATCCTGGTGGCACCCACGAAGGGGCAGTTCGTGGAAAGAGACAGAAAACGAGATTGACCTCGTTGCAGTTGACCTGGAAGGAAGAGTATCTGCTTTTGAGGTAAAACGAAACCGGAAAAAATACTCCGAGGCGCTTCTGAGGGCTAAGGTCTGCGATATGCAAAGCTCCGCATTTGGGCAATCTGAAATCAGTACCGGTTGCCTGTCGCTTGAGGACATGTGATTTGGGAGTGTAAAAATATTTATTTGATTCTCTCCCAAGTGAAGGTGGTTTCGGCATCCTGATGCATACCGGTGAGGTCGGTGCCGTTCCACTCACCGTAGTACTTGAGTTCGCTGGTGATGAAACCGCTGGCGTTATATTGATATTTGTAAACAGCAGCAGAAGAGGATTTCTGTTCTCCGTAGTTTATCCACACGCTGCTTTCCAGAACATTTACTGAAGTGTTGCCGAAAAGATGTGCCTCCCAGGCCCAGCGTGAGAATCCGAGATCTTCGGCATAATGGGTCTGAATATTGCCGAAGTTAATCTTGTCCAGATAGGTGGCTTCCTTTCTGCGCCAGAAATCGTTGGCTGCATCGTAACGCTCCCAGTAAAGAATATTGCCGTACTCAATTGACTGGCCGGTGCACTTCACGCCATCCTTCTTGCCTTCAACCATATAGCCGTTCTTGTCGTAGGTGATAGTCCAGGTGTGCTCGGCATTCTTGACCTCGGTAGCAAAGCCGTCTGCGTTGAGAGTCATCTCATACTCGACAGCGTCTCCGTTCATAATGGTGAGCTTATTGCCTTCATAATTGAACACGCGGTTGTCATCCGGACTTACTACGGATGCAACGCGGCCCTGCGCATCGTAGCTGAAAACATACTCATTGCCATAGTTGTCAGACATAGAGTGAAGACGGTATGTGCCATCCGAATCCATATCTGATACACACGAGGTCCAAACCAGGGCGACAAGCCCTACGGCTATTGCTTTCAGGAGGGTATTTGACAATTTTTTCATATACATTATTGTAATTTCTTTAAATACAAAAATAATGAAAAAGGTCGGCAACGCCGACCTCTTTCGTAGATAATAAAGAAAGTTTATTTCACAACCTCCCAAGTGTAAGCAAACTCTTCCGGCCAATCAGGATAATCCTTATGCTCTGCTGTTACAAATCCGTCTGCATCAGTATCATAAGTCAGCACTCCCTTTGCCTCAGAGTGAGCCCACTGGTTCTCACCGCAAAGATAAGCAGTTCCATGTCCGAAGAGTCCGGTCTCCATCATCCAGCGGCCTGCGATAGGATACACCTCAGGATAAATGTTGTGGATGTCGCCTACATTCTTGGTGGAGATGTACTTATGATTCTTTGTCTGTGTCTCACCGTCGTTTATCCTCGTCCAGGTAACGATGCATCCATCCTCGATGGTTACAGTAGTGATATTCTTTTCACCCTTGTCAATCTTGGTGATTCGGCCTTCCTTGTCATAGGTGAATGCAAAAGTATCTCCCCACTCATCTGTAAGCGTTGAGACAAAGCCCATATCATTGAGAGCACAATCATAATTCACATCCTTGCCTACAATCTTTACTTTCTTATCAGAATAAGTCAGGCTCCACTCCTTTCCTTCCTCACGGAAAACCTTGACAACCTTGTCGTTATCATAGGTGAACTGATAGACATCAGCCCAGCCGTCACCGACCAGTGAGAAAGTGGCAACTCTCTTTGAGACCTTTGCCTCATCTCCCTTTCCGTCGTCATTCTTCTGGCATGACATAGTCACCAGAGCTGCGCAAACGGCTGCAGCAATTGCAAAATACTTTTTCATAAAACAAAAGAATTAAGTGTTAATAAATGTGTTATAATGGTAAATATTCTTTCATTATCTCAACCGCACTCTGGAGAGAAACAGCATGGTCTGCATTATGATTGCGACATCTGTACTCATAATGAGCGCCGGTATTCTTGCATAACTTGTACATTTTGTTCATCTCCGAATAATGTGCTGACTCATCAGACTGTCCGATATAATAGAACTTGCCCTGCTCAAGCATACTCTCATCAAAATCATCAGGAAGAGAAATATCCTCAAGATAGAATCTGCCGAACAGCTCCCTTGCATTGAACACATCAACTCCAGCATCTCCGATAGCCAGGACAGCCCTCTTCTCAGAAGAACCACCGATATGATACTGAGCTTCCATTCTTTCAACAAAGCTGGCGAGAGTCTCTTCATCAAGATTGCACGGCAAAATTGCAAAACTCTTGTATGTAGTACGTTGCATTATGGAAATGAGGGAACGGACCAGCTCGGAATCCAAGCTTTTGTATGCAACATAAAAGGCAAATCCCGTTTCTTCGGCATTCTCCAGATACTTTTCGGAGCAAAACACTCCATTATCATCGACTTCAATATCAACAGGTCTTGGAGAGGCCCAACTGTAGTTCCATTCATCATTTCCAGCCATTACAGACTGAATATAAGGAAGAACCTCTTCCAGCGCTTTTCTCCAATACCCCGACGTGTGGGCTCCGTCAGCCACCCTGTATTCGTGCCTGTATCCATTATCCATCATCAATACGTGGAGATCATCATTTGCTATAAGCAGTTGTTCTTCATCATCGCCGCAATGGAGAAACCAATGGACAGAATCCAATCCGCTCCGATTATCCTTGTCAAATACATAGAATGGGCAGTGTTGTTTGTAATACTCCGTCAACCTTCCTTCTCCACTTTCATTCTCTCCACCGAATATGCTGCCCCACTGATAATTCCACCCGTCCTGAGACTCACTCATATATTGTTCATCAGTACGGAAGGACATACTCAACGGAACGGAAATGGAAAACAGTTCGGGATGTTTGGCGGCAAGAATATATGCTCCAAAGCCTCCCATAGAGTAACCTACCGTCGCACGGTGCTGCCGGTCTGCAATTGTGCGGTACGTTTTGTCAATAAAAGGTACCAATTCCGTTGCAAACATATCCATGTAAGGATATTTACCATTGTATTTGTTGCAATAGTATGTTCTGGAGGCATTTGGGAAAACGTATATCATCGGTTCAAGTCCCTGTGACTCAAGATCAATTACTTTTTGCTCTATTCTGAGCCACTTATCGTTCCAGGATGTATTGTCATCTCCGAGGCCGTGGCACATATATACCACAGGATACCTTTTCTGAGGGTCAGAAAGGTAATCAGCTGGTAGAAGGATATCAAAATTGACAACTTTATCCAGCAGTTTGCTTTCCATACTGAGTCCGCTTGCATACCTGATGAACTTATCCGCATCAACAGGTGGCAGGTCAGGGGTTTTCCTTCCGCAGGCGCAGGCGCTGACAAGCGCAAGCACTGTAAGTAATGCAAATTTAGTTTTCATTGTCATAGACAAGCATTGTCTGAGCATTGATAACATAGTCCGGATGTGGGTTCAACCATTCGAAACGCAGGGTGTGGTGGCCGCTGCCGAAGCAATAGCGCGAGAAAAGCTCGTACTTTCTGGTCACATAATCCACAGGCATCAGCCACTCCTCGACAAGTTCTCCGTCAAGATAAGCGCGGAGACGGGCGGTGTAGTCCGACTCATCGTGACCGGTCTTGACCACGCTTCCCTCAACTACAACGGAATTGCCGTCGAACTCAAGAGTGAGACTGTCGCTGAAACGCTTTTTGAGCACGGTCTTGGCCACCGGCTTCAGACCCTCGAAACTCTGCTCCCAGCGGACCGGCTGAGGAGCCTCGACGGTGAAACTGAGCTGACCGTCCTGAACGCCCATAAGTTCAAGGTTTTTGAGGCATACCTCGTTGAGGCTGAGGCTGGTGAACGGGAACGGGAGGTCCGCAATCATTTCCGCACCCTTGCGGTATTTCTCAGGTATTGCATCGTAGCCGTAAATCACTCCAAGCACGCCAGCAGCTGAGGCTGGGTTGCAGTCGGAATCCTGACCGCAGCGGGTGGAGATTTCCATAGTCTTTTCGAAATCCCCTTCACCGTAAAGCAGCCCGATAAGCACATAGGCCGAATTGGTGACGGCTTCGATATTGAAGCAATTCCAGACACCTTCCGGGCAGCCTATCTCGTGGGAATAGAGTTTCTCCAGCTCGAACCAGCACTGCTTCCAGTCATTCGGATACTTTTTCCACAGACGCAGCACATCGTCCACACATCTGCGGAACCGCGTGCCTTCAGGAATCATTTTGGCAGCCTCGCGCACGATGGTAGGAATATCGTCACACACATAGGCATAGGCATAAAGGGCGCTGACAAAGACGCCTCCATACCAGCCGTCGCCGTAGTTCATTATGTGACCTATCCTGTCGGCAAGAGCCGCAGCCTTGACCGGCTGTCCCGGGCAGAGCATTCCGATGAAGTCGGCTTCAATCTGGAAGTCAATATCATCGGCGTGAGGATTGTACTTCCAATATCCGGACTCCGGAGCAGGGCGACCGTTGAGTATGTTGTAGCGCGCAGCCTGATTGGCGTGCCAGAGATAGTAGTCGGCATTGGCGAAACGGTTTGCATATTCCTCCACAGGCGCATCAATTCCCATATCGCACATCACTTCAAGGAAAGTGAGGTCCATATAGACATCATCAAACAGGCCCGGATCGGCGATGAAGGTGTCATAGATATAGTTGTCATACCATATCATAGGCTGAGCGTCCGGAATGAGGCCGCCTTTGTACTTGAATTCCGTCGGACCACCGTAGGTGCATCCTATGGTCTGGGCGAACCATCCGCCGCGGATTTTGTCCATCAGGACATCTTCTGAAATGGTCACGGTCTTGCCGTACTCGATGCCTTCGGAGCAGGATGCGAGCACAAGGGTAAGGGCAAATGCTATGTAAAGGGATTTTTTCATTTTAATTCGTGTAATATGGATTTGTCACCGGATGTTCCGAGTAATACTGTATTGCATTGATTCTGAGCAGGTAAACCTTAGGGTTAGGGTTGCGCCAAACCATCTTCACGTGGTGGCGTCCCTCAGGAAGGCAGTATTTCCACGCAGGTTCCAGCTTGCGGGAAGTCCCTCTCATAGGAAGGAGTGAAACCTGGTCGAGTTGCCCGTCAATCCAGACTTCGATTTCAGCCACATAATCGTCATCCTGCTCGGCGAGGGCAAAGACTTCCGAACCGACGTGCTTTTTGGCAACGCGGTTGGCGTAGTCCCTGGAGATGCCGCGAAGGCATACCAGATTACCCCAGATGCAGAAACCGTTTCCGCTGAAATCGAACTCGTACTGCTTCTCCATCCAGGCATCCTTCTGGTCGCGGAAGACAGGATAGGTGTTGACAAAGTTCTGCTCAAGAGGAAGTACGTGAATCGGGTACTGAGGTATGCTGACCTTGTCCCCGTCCACGGTGCCTGCAGCCCTGGCAATGAGCTGGAGGGCCTGATTGAAAGAATAATCCGAACCCTTTGCAAGCGAAACGTCAGTTCCCTCGAAATTGCAGTCCCACACCGGCTCCAGAGGCTTGCTCCAGAACTCCGGAATGCCGCTCTTGCCATACATCACGCCGAGCACTCCGCCCACAGTAGCCGGGTTGCAGTCGGAATCCTGTCCGCAACGGGTAGCTATTTCCATTGACTTTCCGAAGTCCCCTCCACCGTAGAGCAGGCCGATTGCCACATAGGCGGAATTGATTTTCGCGTCGATATTGAAACTGAGGAACACTCCCTTCGGGCAGCCTGTGTCGGCGCCCCATTTCTTGAGAATCTCGAACCAGCACTGCTTCCAGTCGTCAGGATACTGACTGTGGAATTTGCGCACATCGTCAATGCACTGATAGAAGGTGCTCTCCTTAGGAATACCGGCAAGGGCAATATCCACAATCTCTGCAGGGTCGTCACAGATGAAGGCTGCGGAGTAGAGTCCGGAAACGAAAGCTCCTCCGTAGAAGCCGTCTCCGCTGTTCATAATATGTCCAACCTTGTCTGCAATCTCAAGGGCCTGAGGCACCATACCCGGAGACATAAGACCTACGAAGTCCGCTTCAATCTGGAAATCCAGGTCATCTGCGTGAGGGTTGTTGAGCCAATTGCCCGAGGCGGGAGGCATAATGCCCTGACGGATATTGTAGCGGCCGGCCTGGTTTGCGTGCGCAAGATGATAATCCGCTGTGGCAAAAGTGATTGCAAGCTGCTCTGCGGTGGCATCAAGACCTAGTGTCTCGAAAGCCTGGGCGAAAGTGAGGTCGTTGTAAACATCATCAAAAAGGCCGGGTTTGACCTTCCACCAATACTCCACATAATCCTCTCCCCAACCGATGGGCTGGGAATCGGGGATAAGGGTACCCTGATGCTTGAACTCGGTAGGAGCACCGAAAACCACGCCAATGGTCTGTCCTGCCCATCCGCCCTGAATCTTGTCCATAAGGACTTCCCTGGACATGGTAACGCATTCCACAGGAGTTGCCTTGTAAACTTCCAGTTCGGAAATGGAGATGAAGGAAGAAACATTTTTGGTGTATTTGTGCCAATGCACGAGAAGCGCGTCATCGCCTATGATGCGTACACCCTTGGTCTTGACAGGGGCGAAGCGGAAGAGGAATTCCCCGTTGTGCGGCTGGATAAATACGGCATCGCTTTCAGGAAGGGCAGGACTGACGGTACTGTGGACATCTTTCCACTGTCCGCAGCAGTCGAGCACCTGAATCCTCATATTGGAGTACCATCCTCCGAACTCCTCGAGGCATCCGTAATGGAAGGCTACCATATCTATGGTCTGAGGCTCATCCCAGGTGTATCCGAAGTAGTCCTGCTTAGGTCCGAGGGACTTCTCAGTTAGTGAGTAGAAGGCTGAGCCTGGGCCATCGAGAATTCCGTCATTGATGACCGACACATCCTTGGCATAGAAAGCGTGGGACACGGTTGTCCAGCAGCTGTCGAGCACCTCGAAATTGGTTTCCTTTGCTAGGGACACTATGGATGATGCCTTCGGTGCAATATTTTCTCCCCTTACTACAAGGTGGAAGTCCTTGGAAATGGTCTTACGGCCGTCGCTCAGGCTGAGGGTGATGTCGTAGTCTCCCGGCTCTGTGGCGATTCCAGTGAGACGTCCGCCCTTGAATTTGAGGCCCTTCGGGAGCTGTCCTCCGGTCATTTTCCAGCTGTAGTCGCGGTTGGTCACGCAGGCAAAATCATAATCCACCTTCTCCCCTGCCACGATGCGCGGATTAGGTCCTACGCAGAACTCGAGCGGGGCGGCAAACTTTGCGGAGGTGTTGACTCTGAACCAGCGCTGGCCGTCGCGCAGGAACTCCTGTCCGCCGTTCTCGACTATGACCTTGGCTGCCAGTTCGGTGGTCCTGTTGATAAGGTCCTCAATGGAAGCGTCAGGCATATCGTAGCGGGTCACATTGATGTAACGGTCATTGAAAGGCTTGGTCCAATGAGGGAACTGCTCAGGCATCGACCATGTGGACGGGACACTTGAGCCTCCGTTGATAACTCCCAGAAGGCCGCAGATGGTTGCTGTCTGGTTGTCCGCATCGAAACCGAGGGCGCAGCCTATAAGCAGGGTCTTCTCTATATCTCCCTGACCGTAGAGCAGGGCGAGAATGCCCATCGCTCCGTTAAGGTCAGCGTTCCAGATGGTCTTGGTCTGCTCCGGCTCATCGGTCCAGTATTCCTGCTTGATAACCTCTCGGGCTTTCTTCCAGTCCTCGGGATAAGTATGGTAGAGTTCAAGGCACTGGTCAATGGTGTGGCGGAAGCGGTCGCCCTTCGGGAGATATTCCTTGGAATGCTTTACGAGAGTCTCGATGTCGCTTTCGAAGAAGGCTTCGGAGTACATTGCTCCATAGACCACGGTAGGCGATGTTGCCCAGTCGTCGGAGGTTATGCGGGCTGCCCATTCGGAGATGCCCGCAGCGTAGGCCGGCATACCCGGTGCGGTATAGGCCCAAATCTCATTGATGAGCTGGGGGTCAATCTGGAACCAGTGCGGGTTGTAGCGCTTGTCTCCGGTGAACGGAGGCGTGAGTCCGTAGTGCATATTGCCGAGGGTGGCACGGTTGGCGAGCCACACGCGGTCGCGGATATGGTACATCCAGCCCTCCCGGATCTGGGCATAGGTAGGATGGACTCTGTACTTCTCCATCATAAGGAGGTAGAGATACTCCACATCCGTGTCGTCGTCGGAGAAGGCTCCGTCCACTGCTGTCATCTTCCTGACTGCCTTGTTGAACACGAAAGGAGGTTCACCCGGCTCCTCAATGAATTTGTTTTCATACTCGAGTCCGTAGATGTTTCCGACCATCTGCCCGAGCCACGCCCCGGCAATCTTGTCGCGGAGCTGAATATAGCTTATCTCGGCTGTCTGCGGCTTGCCTGTGCAGGAAAGTGCCAGAAGCGCTGCTGCGGCCGTGTAAAGTATTCTTTTCATTATCAATATCCTGTGTTTTGAGTCAAATTACCGGTTCCAATCCTTTCCTTAGGTATAGGTAGAATCACATGTTCATCTGATGTTCTAGGCTTGCACCACCAAGCGTCCTGGTATTTCCCGAAACGGATAAGATCCTGACGCTGCCATCCCTCAAGACACAACTCGTGAGAACGCTCGATAAATAAAGAGTCCAGGTTCAAATCGTCGGAGGCTATCGGTGAAAGTCCAGCCCGTTTTCGGATAGCAATAAACTCCGGCAAAGCAGCGGCTTCTGCAACCCTTCCCTGACGGACTAGCGCCTCTACATACATCAGCACGACATCGGCATACCTGAAGATAAAGAAATCATTATCCATACTTGTCTGGTCACTCGTGAGAAGGCCATCTGTCTGATACTCCCATTTACCGATTCTGGCGCCATTGAGCTCCGGACGTCCGAGGCTGTAATTTTCCGCCGGATAATCGGGATCTATGATGTATCCATCTATCGGAGCGCCTGAAGCATCAGCCTGCTGCCCGAATATCCAGGTCTTGTCTTTTCTTACATCCCCTTCAGAATAAGTTTTGAAATAATCAGGCTGACAAATGAACCCGTCCCATCCGGCTGCTGGAATATTGTATTTTTTACAGAGCGTAACTGGAAGAGTCATTATGAAAATTACAAAATCATTGTGATCCGATTCTGTATAAACAGTACTGTACGGGATTGCAAAAATCTGTTCCGTAGAGCCTTCATTCTTTACCTTAAAGTTATCCTCGTATGCGGAAGCCAGAGTGTACAGCTTACTATCCATCACTGCCTTGCAGGCGGCTTCAGCATCTGCCCATCTGCTCGTCCCGCACCATACTTCCCAATTGAGGTAGAGCTTTGCCAAAAGAGTATTGGCCATTCCTTTGGTTACTCTTCCATAACTCTTCAAATCATTGGAATCCATCAGATATGGAAGACTCTCTATAATTTCCTCTTCTATGAAAGGGACCAGGAAATCGCGTCCTTTTTGTGGCGGGGTGGACTTGTCTCCTTTGTCAATGGAAAACGGAACATTCGCCCAATTATCAACGGCAAGAAAATAAAAGAATGCCCTCAATACCCGCATTTCGGAAATTATCATTTCTTTCCCATCAAACTCGACGCTTGAATTCATCACCTCATAAAGGACATCATTACAAGCAGCGATGCCGTCAAAGCAATAGTCCCACCCCATCCGATTCAACTTGTTGGAAGCCGGGACATTATGAGTCTGAAGCTCGTAATACCGTGGATCAACCCAGTCATTCACGCTGTTTTTCGGCGCTGCAATCTCGTTCCCCAGCTGAAGGTTCAGAGTCCATATACTCTGTTCCGAGCCCCAGGCCTGAAGTTTAGTGTAGGCACGAGCCGAATACACTATCAGTTGTTCTTTGGACGAGAAGAAATTGTCCTTCGGTATGGACGAATATATTTCCTCATCCAAATTGGTACAGGCTGTTGTTGCAAGAGCAATCAAAGCGATAATTCCTATATATTTCTTCATACCTTAGAATCTGAGTTTAGCGCCAAACGTAAATGTTCTTGTTCTCGGATAATAGCTCTGCCCCTCAATACCCGGAGTAAGGCCACCAAGATTTACTTCGGGATCGACTCCGGAATATGCGGTAAGGCACAGCAGGTCTTGTCCTGTAAGAGATAGAGTTATTCCCTTAACCAATCCGGACCTGACAGGGATATCATATGTGAAAGTCAGATTATCCACTTTAAGATATGTTGCATCTTCAAGATACTTGGAAGAATATGTCACCTGTCCGGTAAAATATGGCTGGTCCAACCAAGATGCCATAATATTTTTTAATCCTATGGCATTGATATTCTCAAATTCCGCACGCATAGTATTAAACACTTTGCCTCCGATTCCGGAACGGAGAGAAAGACTGATTCCGAAATTGCCCACTTTCAAATTATTGTTCCATCCCAAAGTAGCAACAGGATAAGCCGTGCCGAGATTTTCCCAATCGCCCTCAGCTACAGAGCCTGCAATTGAGTTTTCGAGTTTGTCCTTTCCCGTATCCGGATCCACATATTTGAACTTTGGACCATAAAAAGAGCCAAGACTCTCTCCCTCAACCAGCCTCTGACAGTACTCCCCTATCGGAGTATTGAGCCAACCGATACGATATGAGGTATCAGAGTATGTCTCATCCGTAAAACTGATGAGCTTGTTCTTATTGTGAGCGGCAGTAAATGAGGTGCTCCAGGTAACAACACCGTTTTTGATTGGAGTGGCATAGAGAGTGAATTCTATTCCGGTGTTGCTTATTGACCCTACATTTGTAAACATAGTGCGATAGTCATATGGAGGGACAGGCACATTATACTCATAAAGAAGGTCTGTTGTCAACCTGTAGTAGTAATCGATACAGCCTCCTATTCTGCCGTCAAGGAATCCGTAATCGAGACCTATGTTGAACTCTTTCTTTTTTTCCCAGGCCAAATCAGGATTGGCATTGCTGACAGGCGAGTAAGAATTAATCCAAGCCCCGTTGTAATAGAAATAGCCCTTTGGCTCCATAAGAAGCAGGGATTTGTAATTTGCAAAATCCTGATTCCCTGTAACACCGTATCCGGCGCGAAGCTTAAGGTCATACACCCAGGTCAAGCTCTCCATCCAGTCTTCCTTGTTGATGCGCCAGCCAAGGCTGACAGCCGGGAACCATCCCCATTTGTTATTGGCTCCAAAACGGCTGGAACCGTCACGTCGCAGAGATGCAGACAAGAGGTATTTCTCATCATAGTTGTACATCACACGTCCGAAGAATGCGATGTATTTGTTTGCTTCCCTATATGAAGACATTCCGGCAAGTCCCAATGCCAGAGCCGAGCCCTTTCCAATGTTATCAGTTTGGAATACGTCACTGTCATATCCGAAATTCTCCATTGAACTGCTCCGGCTTTCGCCGCGCTGCCAAGAATATCCAAGAACTGCCTGAACACTATGTTTCCCGAACAGATTGGAATATTGGAGAGTGCTCTCATACTGAAGGTCAACATACGAAGAATTGGAAATCTCCGCTTTCCCCTCCTTTCCGATGAGACTTGGATAGAAATGGGTACGATATGAACGGTTTTCGAAAACTTCTGTATTGTAGCTGACAAAATTGTCCCACTTGAGACCTTTAATCGGAAGAATATTCAGGGTTGCTCTGACATTGGCTCCAAGATTATTGGTAAAACCGGTGTCAGATCTCTCCATAACCATTGCCACAGGATTGTAGTAATCCATACCTACAATGCGGTAATATCCACCGGACACATCATTCGTTTCGTCATAAACCGGTTCGGTAGGATTATGGAAAAATGCCTGACGGAATGCATCATAGTTTGCATAATCGGCTATTCTCTTTACATAACTGAAGTTGTAGTCAAGATTCAGCCATCCTTCAATTGCTTTTTGTGAAATATTGGTCTTGAAAAGATATTTCTGCGACTGATTATTCAGCTGCACACCCTGATTCTGTTCAACATTGATAACCGTTCTGTGGGAAAAGTTCTCACTTCCGCCGGAGACCGCGAAACTATGCTTATGGCTGATTGGAGTTCGGGTAATCTCATCAAACCAATCGGTATCACTACCATACAATGAACTTGAATTGGCGGGAGAATAATTCTCTATGGAATACTTGAACTGCTCAGCAGTCATCGGGATAGCCCTTGAGCGTACGGTCTGGACTGAGACCTGGCCGTCATACTCAACAGATGCCGTTCCTGACTTGGCCCTTTTGGTAGTTATAATAAGAACACCATTTGTTCCCCGTGTACCATAGATTGCAGCTGCTGAGCCGTCCTTGAGAACATCTATGCTCTCAACTTCCTGGAAATTGATATTCCTGATATCCGCACCGGCAACACCGTCAATGATAACGAGAGGGCCCTGGCCTGCTTTCAGAGTATTGGTTCCACGAAGAAGAATCTCGAAAGAGCCGTTGGGATCCCCTCCATCCGGATTAACCACCGAAAGGCCTGCTACCTTACCCTGAAGCATTCCGGCTGCGGAGGTATAAGTTCCGAGATCCAAATCTTCGGCTCTTATGTTGGCAACTGAACCGGTAATCTCCTTCTTTGTCGTATGACCATAGCCGATGACGACCGTTTCGTCGAGCATAGTAGCCTTGGATACATTCAGAACAATTTCATAGTATGCAAGGGTCCCAACAGTGACTGATGCGTCATCATACCCGAGACAAGATACAACAAGCACATCTCCCTCTGATGATTGCAAAGAAAAAGTACCGTCGATATCAGCAATAGCATACGCATTGTTTGCTTTATCCAGAATTGTTGCGCCAGCAAGTATCTCCCCGTCAGAACCCTTGACCGAACCGGAAACGGTACGGGTCTGGGCTGAGGCGGTGAGCCCTGCACAGAGGCTGAGGGCCAGAAGCGCTATTGTCGAACTTAATCTTTTCATTTTCCGTTAATTACCGGATACCACAATGAGGCCGAGACCGATGATGAAGAAGAGGAACATCGCACCGAGAAGGCCATAGACCTTCCTGCTTGATCCCTTGAACTCCTTCCAGATAAAGATACCCCAGATGGCGGCAACCATAGGCGCTCCCTGTCCGAGAGCGTAGGATACGGATGCGCCGGCCTTGCCTGCGGCAATGTAGCTGAGGGCGGTACCGAGGCACCAAATCATACCTCCGAGCATACCCACGATATGAGTCTTCGCATCACCCTTGAAGTACGCCTTCATCGAAACAGGCTCTCCCACGAAAGGCTTCTTCATAACCAGAGGTCCGAAGATGAAATGGCTGACGAGCACTGCAAGAGAGAAGACTACGATAGCGGTGTAAGGTCCAACCTTGCCAGCCTCCATATTGGCGAAATCCTTGAGGTCCATAGCCCTCATCACGAAAGATGAGAAGAAGGACATCACAATGCCTGCCACGAGGGCAAGGATAACGCCCTTGCGCTGGTCCTGCTTGCTGATTTGGTTGGCGCCGCCCTTCTTGCCGGAAGCTACTCCGTTGAGAATGACTGCGATAACCACAAGCGCAACTCCGAGTGCGAGAAGAGGCACATTGCTCTTGAGGGCTCCCTGAGCCATCTCCACGCGAAGGTTGTTGAACACTCCGAGCACCAGGGCGAGGCCGCATCCCAAAGGGAAGGCCACGGACATACCGGCGATGGAGGTGGAAGCGCTGAGAAGGATGTTGGAAGCATTGAATATGAAGCCTCCGAGCACTATCCATCCTATATTGGCAATATCAGCCTGTGCGATATCCTGGAAGAAACTGCGTCCCTCAGGGCCGAAGCTGCCGAGTGTGAGCGCAAGAAGCAGGGAGAAGACAACCATTCCGAGCACATAGTCCCAGTAGAAGAGTTCGTATCTCCAACTCTTGGCTGCGGCCTTCTGGGTATTTCCCCAGGAGCCCCAGCAGAGCATAATGACGAAGCAGAGAATTACTGCGAGCGGATAACTGTTAACGATTACCATAACGTATTAGTGTTTGATTATTTGATATCTGACCTGTAAGGGATGCTGTCCTGGGCACCCATCTTCTGAACCGTGAGAGCCGATGCCTTGGTTGCGAACTGTGCTGCCTGCACGAGGCTGCAGCCTTCGCTGAGCGCAACGCAGAGGGCACCGCAGAAGGTATCTCCGGCAGCGGTGGTGTCAACCGCATTGACCTTTTGGGAAGGAACGAATGTGCGTTCTCCTCCGGAAACAACCATAGAGCCCTTGCTTCCGAGAGTAACGACCACATCCTTTACGCCCATTTCCAGCAGTTTGTCCACGGCCGCATCAAGATTGTCCTCGATTCCTGTGAGCAGGGCGGATTCGGTCTGGTTCGGAGTAATAAGAGATACATAGCTGAACAGCTCCCTTGGCAGAGGGCAGGCCGGAGCCGGGTTGAGGATGACATATACCCCCGCCTCGTGGGCAATCCTGGCTGCGCGAAGCACGCTTTCCACCGGGATTTCGAGCTGAAGGATGAGATAGCCCGCACTGCGGATGACATCAGCAACGCTGTCTATGTCTTCGGGAGACAGGTCGCCGTTGGCTCCCGGAGCCACAGAAATGCAGTTCTCGGCCTTGGCATCCACCAGAATCAGGGCTGTACCCGAAGCCTTGTCGGAACGCAGGATGCGGGAGGTGTCGATACCTTCCTTCCTGTAGCCCTCAATTGCATTGTCTCCGAAAATATCCTTTCCTACTTTGCAGATAAAGCTCACGTCAGCCCCGAGCCGGCGTGCCGCTACGGCCTGATTGGCGCCCTTGCCTCCGGGACCCATTACAAAGATTCCTCCAAGTATGGTCTCACCCGGCTTCGGCAGGCGTTCCGCTTTTATAGTCATATCGGTGTTGCTGCTGCCGATTACTACAACTTTAGTATTTCCCATTATAAATTGAATAATTTAGTTTTAGTGCGATAACGATTGCGCTATCTTTTTTCTTCGCTAAAGTAGCGATAAAACCACATAAACAGATTTAAGTATCGGACTTAATTTTATAAAAATATTGTTTATGTCTGCGCAATAATTTAATTTTGTTGCGCAAATACCACAAGATAACACTCCTATGAAAGAGACCTTATCCACTATGGCAGAAAGGCTTGGCTATTCTGCGACAACGATTTCAAGAGTTTTGAGCGGAAAAGCGGAAAAATACCGCATAAGTCCCGATACAGTCAACGCCGTGCTGCGTGAAGCCCGCCGCTGCAACTACTCTCCCAGCGTAGCTGCGCAAAGTTTGCGCACCCGCCGGTCCAACACAATAGGACTGCTGCTGCCTTCCGTAGCAAACCCGTATTTTGCCGATATGGCGAGCGTTATCATTACGGAGCTGAACAGCGCGGGATATACCACCATAGTGGTGGACACTATGGAAAGCGAGCAGAGGCTATCCGAGAGCGCAAGGTCTCTTATTTCCCGACAGGTGGACGGAATCCTCGCAGTCCCTTGCGGGGAGAAAGGAATGGATCTGGAGATGCTCAGCGCCCAGATTCCGGTTGTGCTGATAGACAGGTATTATGAAGATACTTCCCTACCCTATGTTACCACCAACAACTACCAGGGAGGGCTCGATGCCACAAGGCACCTGCTCTCACGCGGCCACACCCGGATCAGCTGCATCCAGGGGGTGCAGAGCTCTATGCCCAACAAGGAAAGGGTGCGCGGCTATGTGAAAGCTATGGAAGATGAGGGACTTGCGCAGGATATAGATATCATAGGCAATGAGTTTTCCGTGCAGAACGGCTACCTTGAGACCAAGCTTCTGATGAGCCGTGCCCAGAGGCCCACGGCAATATTTGCCCTGAGCAACACCATTATGCTGGGGGCGCTGAAGGCCATTCGCGAAGCTGGGTTGCGCATCCCTGAGGACGTTGCGCTCATCTCCTTCGATAACAATCTGTATATGGACTATATGACGCCGTCCATCACGCGCATCAGCCAGCCTGTGGAGGATATGGCGAAGCTCGCGGTGAAAATCCTGCTGGACAAAATAAAGGGAGCCTCAAACTGCGGCTCCCAATTGAGACTGTCCCCGATTATGGTCGCCGGGGAATCAGCTTAAGCTACTTTGTGAGATATTCCCTGATGGCGGCAGCCGCCTTGCGTCCCGCACCCATCGCGAGGATGACGGTGGCGGCGCCTGTTACCGCATCGCCTCCGGCAAATACTCCCTCGCGGGTGGTGGCGCCGGTCTCGTCTGCTACGATACCTCCCCTGCGGGTGGTCTGCAGCCCTTCGGTAGTATTGGCAATCAGCGGGTTAGGTGAGGTGCCGAGGGCCATTATGACGGTCTCGGTCTCTATTTCGAACTCGGAACCCGGGATTACGACCGGGGAGCGGCGTCCGGACTCGTCCGGCTCTCCGAGCTCCATGCGCACGCAGCGCAGGGCCTTGACCCAGCCGTTTTCGTCCCCTATTACCTCAACAGGGTTGGTGAGCATATCGAAGATAATGCCTTCGGCCTTGGCGTGGTGCACTTCTTCGCGGCGCGCCGGCAGCTCGTTCTCGGTGCGGCGGTAAACGATGTGCACTTCGGCGCCGAGCCTCAGAGCCGTGCGCGCCGCGTCCATTGCCACATTGCCTCCGCCCACTACGCATACCTTGCGGCCGGCGTGGATAGGAGTCAGGTAATCGTCCCTGTAGGCCTTCATCAGGTTGTTGCGGGTAAGGAACTCGTTGGCGGAGAATACTCCGTTGCAGTTCTCTCCCGGTATGCCCATAAACTTCGGAAGACCGGCTCCTGACCCTACGAATACGGCCTTGAAGCCTTCCTTGTCGAAGAGATCGTCAATGGTGAGGGTGCGGCCTATTATGACGTCAGTCTCTATTTTCACTCCGAGCCGGCGTACTTCCTCTATTTCGTGCGCAAGCACTGTATCCTTAGGAAGACGGAACTCAGGGATGCCGTAAACCAGCACGCCGCCCACTTTGTGAAGAGCCTCGAATATGGTCACGTCGAAGCCCCATTTCGCGAGGTCGCTCGCGCAGGCAAGACCGGCAGGGCCGGAGCCCACTACGGCTACCTTCTGTCCGTTTCCGACCTTTTCGAGTTCGGCCTTCGGAGCCACTCCGTTCTCGCGGCACCAGTCGGCTGCGAAACGCTCGAGGTTGCCTATGGCCACACTCTCGCCCTTGAAACCGAGTATGCAGCTGCCCTCGCACTGGGTCTCCTGCGGACATACGCGGCCGCAGACTGCAGGAAGTGAGGAATCGGCAGCAATGATTGTAGCGGCGCCGAGTATATCACCCTCCTTAATTTTTTCTATGAATTCAGAAATGCTGATGTTTACAGGGCAGGCGGCAACGCAGCGCGGGTTCTTGCAGTGAAGGCATCTTGCGGCCTCCTGCTGTGCCTCTTCCAGATTGAAGCCGAGGCTTACCTCATCGAAATTGCAGGCCCTTACCTTCGGATCCTGCTCCCTGACTTTTGTACGCGGTGCCCTTGTCATAGCATTTCCTCCTTTGCTTTGGTTTCTTCGGTTTTGTACTGTCCCTGGCGGCGCATAGCCTCGTCGAAATCCACGAGATAGCCGTCGAACTCAGGACCGTCCACGCAGGCGAACATAGTCTTTCCGCCAACGCTCACGCGGCAGGCTCCGCACATTCCGGTGCCGTCCACCATCAGGGTGTTGAGGGAGACGGTGACAGGGATGCCCAGCTTGCGGCACGCAAGGGTGCTGAATTTCATCATTATCATAGGGCCGATGGCAACTGCCTGGTCGAAATGACGGCCTTCGGAGACAAGCTTTTCGAGCATAGCGGTTCCCACGCCTTTGAAGCCTTTAGAGCCATCATCCGTGCAGATATGAAGCTCGCTGCAGACGGAAGCCATTTCCCGGGTATAGATAAGAAGGCTTTCGTTGCGTGCGCCAATGATCACCTCAACGTGTGCTCCGTGCTCGTGGAGCCATTTGGCCTGAGGATAGACAGGTGCAGTTCCGACGCCGCCGGCTATGAACACATAACTTTTCTTTGCGAGTTCTTCGTCCGGGAGCCCGACAAATTCCGATGCCTTGCCCAGAGGGCCTACAACATCGGCAAAAGCATCGCCGACCTCCATAGCGACAATACGGGCGCTGGAAGCACCGATTATCTGTGTGACAATGGTGACTGTGCCGTTATCACGGTCGTAGTCGCTGATTGTGAGTGGAATTCTCTCCCCTGTTTCATCTGTTCTGACTATCAGGAACTGACCGGGCAAAGCCGCTGCGGCAAGCCTCGGAGCCCGCACCACCATCCTGCAGATGGTTGGTGTAAGCATCTCTTTTTTAAGGATTGTGTACATATCGGGGCCAAATATACTTCATTTTTGAATAATTTCGTGTATATTTGCACTCCATATGTGATGGTTCCGTAGCTCAGCTGGATAGAGCAACAGCCTTCTAAGCTGTGGGTCACGCGTTCGAATCGCGTCGGAATCACAAACCAGCAGCAAAGCTGGAAACAAGTAAGCAGCACAAACGGCGGGTGACCTGAAGGTCGCCCGCTTTTTGTCTGGGGCGGTGGCGTCCGAAAGCTAGCTTTCGAGCAACCACCGCCCCAGACAAAAACAGCGCGCCAGCGCTGCCGTTTGTGCCGCTTACCCACCCCACGCTTTGCTCCGCGACCCGCGGAGGTAAGTGACGAGCGCCGTCAGGCGCTAATCACACCGACCCGCGGAGGTAAGTGACGAGCGCCGTCAGGCGCTAATCACACCGACCCGCGGAGGTAAGTGACGAGCGCCGTCAGGCGCTAATCACCTCTTCACACCGGCGCGAGATGGGTGGGTGAAATTATAAACAATTGTTTATCAACTACTTAAATTTTTCGTATGGGGTATTTCCACCCATACGAAAAAGATAACACCCTATTTGTCAAGTGGTTATAATTTCACCCTCCCCACACTCGGCAAACCTATATCAGGACTAGATAATGTAAAACATCCTTCATTCCGCAATCTAGTAAAATTTTGAATAGAAAAACAAGATATTCTTGATTAACTGTACAAAACTATGCTGCAGACGGGAGAAGGTCAACTTCGGTCTTCTCTTCTGTCAATCTGGAAATTCTTCCACCACATTGGATGTGTTCTGGAAAAACATAACATAGTAGATCAAGAACTTATCCAATTTCCTGAATAACATATTGCTGCCTGTTTAGTAATGCAAAGATATGCATTTTTCAAAGCACAAACTGCTTTTTCCGAAAAAGCAATTTTCACATTGCACCGGAAGTTTCATTCAAAGTGCCATCCAAAGTGCCAATTTGGCACTTTGAACAACTGTGTCGTCCTGAAAAAAGTTTACCTAAACGATAAAAAATGCGATTTACTTTCTCAAAAGCTACTAATTGCTCGTGACTCACTTTTCCGCAAGTTCCTTCACCACCTTTTGCGGCACGGCCATACACTTAGGATAGACTGAACTGAGTTTTGACACCACCACACAGACTGCCGAGTATTTCGGAGCGCCTGCCGGGAAGTATCCGGCGAAGGTAGAGACATATTTGTGGAGTTTCCCTTTCGCAGTATAAGATTTGCTGTCTTCCAGCCAGAGATGGGCAGTCCCGTTCTTCCCTACCAACAGACCTTCACGACTATCCTCAAGAGTTCCCGTTTGTGCTGCGGTATTATAGAAATCCAGCAACTGCATTGGAGTCACCTTTGAACCATAGGCGGGAGCAAAAGGCTCTGCCACACGTCCTGCCTCATATTCAAGTGAAGATACAGCTCCGGGAACTTCAACGAAATTTCCATTCTCCGCGCGCACCAAATCCACACATGCCCGGATATCTCCGGTTTTCACATCCTTCAGCACAAGACAAGCAGCCTCAACATCCTCGCCAAGATGCGAACGGAGCAACTCCTCCATCTTTGTCTTTTCCGACCCCACAACCCTGCCTTTCTTGTCCAGAAGGACACTCTCGCCATCAAGATCACCGATTTTTGCAAGGAATAGTTCCGGGCTGATTTGTCTGATGCTCAGATAGCGCGCAGGAGTTATAATCTTTCCGGTAATGGCATCCATAAGCCCCACCCGCTTATCCATAAAATAAACCATAATCTCCTTTTCTTCCTCTATGGTAAATCCATCCCCTTCAAAATCATCGATGCAGTAGTAGGTGGATGTGCAGCCATCGATTACGAAAGGCTCAATAACCGTTCCGTCATAAGCGATAAGCTGCTTGATATGATTCTTCGTTGCATATACCGAATTGTGCCCTGAGAATTTCATCGTATCATAGGCCTGAGGGAATACCTTGCGGAGTTCGGGGTCCAGAAGCCAGCATCCCGTGCTGTCTCTCACAATCCGGTATCCGCATTCTGTATCCTCAATATCGATGTAATTACATTCAAGTGCCAGGCTACCGTCTTTCCGGTACAGGGCACAGCGGTCGTGCTGATCTTCGCTGTGCATTGCTCTGCAATATCCACCTTTGAAGACATAGTCCTCACCACTCTGATAAGGGATGATGTAGTCGATGACCAGCTGATTGGCCTTGTCGATGAAGCCGACTTTGTTGTCTTCGCCAAGCACGGCGGCTACTCCTTCGGAGAAGTTCCAGGCTTTGCGGTACTGGGCCGGGATTACGATTTCACCGGTCCTGACATTGACAAAGCCGCGCCAGCCTTCCAAATCGCAGAAGACGGTCAGGCTGTCGCCCGCACAAGGCTCTCCGGACACCCAGCGCAGCTTTTCCGTGGTGTATCTCCCGTTTGCCTTGTCCCAGAGGCGCACGGTGTTGTTGCGGTAAACGCGCATTACCACATCGGGAGACAGGGTACGGTCAAACCATTCTGCTCTTCCGTAGTGTCTTTGACAGAAAGCTATTGCATAAAGGACGCAGAGCAATGCGAATCCTGCGCCAAACAGCCCCACGCCCACCTTCCAGGTGGCATTGAGGATGGATTTCAGGTTAATCTTCATGGTTGATATCTTCTTTTTTCCTTATAGAGCGGGAAAGCGGGCGGAATCTATCACGGGAGTGTATGCTTTCATCTAATCTTCGTTGAGTACTAACTCCTTCACTGCGTCAAGGTCTGACTTTTCATATCTATGAGTTCCCGGCTGAAACTTCTTCCAGTGCCAGCAGCTGATGGCATCCTTGAGGGTTGCTCCCTTGTTGTCGGCAAAGAAGTCCCGGATGTACTGATTATATTCGAACTGCGGTTTTATTTGCTTTGGGTGCTCAATGGAATGATAGGGTCAAGAGAGAAGGATTTTTCCATCTTTCTATTCCTTTATCCTTGAATACATTACCATATCCAGAACCCTCCCGTCTTTCACTGCATTGCTCCTGAGGGTCCCTTCAATCTGGAATCCGGATTTTTCAAGCACGCGCCTTGATCCTTTGTTATAGGCAAAAGGTTCAGCATAAAGCCTGAGTATGTCCGTATTGGCAAAGATATAATCACACAGCTGCATCAGGGCCTGCGTCATAATGCCCTTTCCCCAATATGGCTCGCCGACATAATACCCGACTTCCGCAGTTCTGTTGTGTATATTGCCCTGCCTGAACGCACCAATACTCCCGACGGCCTTTCCATCGACATCTATTGCGAAGGCGAAGGTTTTCTGAGGGTCGGCGGCGAGCATAGCATCAATATACTCGAGCGCATCCTTTTCAGAGTATGGATAAGGCAACCCATCCCTCAGATTGGCCTGAACCTTAGGGTTTGAAAGAGACTCGGCAAGATCTGCCGCATCTTCCCTGTTCCATCTTCTTATCGTTACTTTCATAATTTCCTACACGGTTTGGTTTGCCTATAAATTGCACACAAGGCTGTCAATGTCTCCAGCAGTCCGAATGTGAAATACACATTGCAAATCGAATAAAAGCCGGACGGGATAAAGTTCTTGAAGAGTCGCCCGAACATTGGCAGTTTTGCTCGCAAATCATCAAGAAGCGGATCCATCATCCACATCTTGCCGCTCGGGTCGGCGAGCTTCTTGCGGAGGATGAACTCCGCCCCGGCACTGCGGTACATATTGCCGCTACAGATGAATAGGATGCGGTGCATGGTGGGTAGCTGGTGTTTAGTGAACGGGTATCGTCCGGAATACATAAGATTTCACTATATTTGTAAACAAGATTGATTGAGTATGCCTACAATCTCTGAATTTTTCGGAATCTTCATATTCATCAGATTCCTTGACCATAACCCTCCTCACTTTCACGCGATAACGAGTCTCATCAACCGAAACGAAAACGGCCTCGTGTCATAGCGGGGCCAACTGCGGGCAATACGGCCCGGCAGGGTTTGCTTGCGTCGCGGCAATGGTGACTTGTGGCTCGGCAGGGCCGCGCAAAGCGCAAAAACGGTGGGGTGTTTTTGCGCTTTCGGGCGTCCGGAGGGCGGAAAAGCAATTTTTGCCCTGATTTTTGCACGGCGGGGGTTGCCGAAGGGCGGAAAAGCAATTTTTGCCCTGATTTTTGCACGTCGGGGGTTGCCGGAGGGCGGAAAAGCAATTTTTGCCCTGATTTTTGCACGGCGGGGGTTGCCGA